>CAZACJ010000009.1:65168-90562 GCA_964483385.1 uncultured Pirellula sp.
TAGACTCCGGTTTTCGACGGCTAGACTCCAGTTTTCGACGGCTAGACTCCAGTTTTCGACGGCTAGACTCCAGGGTATTCGACGGCAGTAGTTGAAATGCAATTGCGGGTACGCGACCACCGAGGGATAAGCGATTGCGTGTGTTCGCCTTTAGAGCCTGCTGATTTCGAAGATGTTTAAGGTGTTGGATCGGTTGTTTTGGGGTCTCGTACGCAGCGGAAGCCGCAGTGGTTGCTTGCTGTGCGAACTTCACCTTTTCCGCGGGTTCCGACCATATAGCGGGTGCAGTACAGGTCGCTACAGAGGAATGATCCGCCGCGATGGACTCGTTTCTTTTGGTCGGGTTCCATGGGGTCCAAGCTGTCTTCTGGGCCCTGGGGGTTGCGTGTGACTTTGCCGGTGCTATGTAGTTTCGAGTAATAGTCATGGCGGTACCAATCGCTGACCCATTCCCAGACGTTGCCACCCATGTCGTAGAGACCGAATGGGTTCGGGGCGTATTGTTTTGTGGGAGCGATTCCGACGAAGCCATCGAGTCCGGAGTCCCCTTTATCGACGGGGAATCGCCCTTGGTATATGTTTGCTTGGAATTTCCCGTCGGGTTGGATTTCGTTGCCCCAAGCGTAGAGGTCTCCGGCGCGGCCACCGCGGGCGGCGAATTCCCATTCGGCTTCGGTCGGTAGTCGCTTACCGGCCCATTTCGCGTAGGCTTCGGCATCTTCGTAGGCGATTTGAACTACGGGGTAGTTGTCTTTGCCTTCGATGGAGCTATCTGGACCGGTGGGGTGTCGCCAGTTGGCACCGTGAACATAGGTCCACCACTGGAGGTAGTTATCGAGTTCAACGGGTCCGTTAGTGGGGCGAAAAACGGTTGAGCCGGCAACGAGGTTTTCTGGGTTGGCGCCGGGAAATTCTTCGATGGTTGGGGTGATTTCGGCGACGGTGACGTATCCGGTGGCTTCGACAAACGCTTTGTATTGAGCGTTGGTTACTTCGGTGGCATCCATCCAGAAGGGATCGACATAGACGCGGTGAACGGGTACGGCGTCATTGGTGATTCCGGGTAGACCGCATAGGGATTCGCTGCGATAGTCGCTTCCCATGGAGAATTCTCCGCCGGGAATCCAGACCATACCTTCTGGGGCTGGTGTGGGCGGTTTATCGATAGCTAGTCGCGTGGGTTGGAAACGACCGGAGGCGAGTCCTGGATCTGTCGAGGAGGCAGAGGTATTCAGAGGTGAGGTGGTCGAGTTTGGTTTGTTGTTGGGACCGAGCAAGGCGAGTAGGCCGGCTGCGGATCCGACTCCGGCACCGATTAGTACCCAGGGGAGCCAACTGGAATTGGAGCTTGGATTGGCTGTTTTGCCAGTACTGTTTTTTTTCATGGTTCCGATGGGAGAAAGAATGAACCAACAACGGCAAGCCGTTAGCGTTCCTTGAGTGCTTTGACGCTGCGCATGGCACGTCCGAGGAAATCTTGTTTGCTTTCCTTGGGCTCTAAATAGATCGGTGTTCCGATGGAGATTGAGCTCAGGAGGGGGACGGGCATGAACTCACCGCGAGGCAGGATCCGGTTCATGTTGTCCATGTAGACGGGGACGAGTTCGAGGTCCGGACGTTTTTTCGCAAGGTAGTACAATCCGCTTTTGAATTCCCCCATTTCTCCATCGATTGCGCGACTTCCTTCTGGGAAGACGATCAGAGAGTAGGTGGTGCCGATTTCACGAAGCATCAGTTCCACGGGGCTTTGATGGACTTTGATTTCTTTTCGATCGATCAGGATTGCGTTGAAGGAGCGCGCGAGGAACCTGCGAAAGGGGCTTTGGCCCCAGTAGTCTTGAGCGGCGACGGGGCGAGTGAGTTGACGCAATTGGCCGGGTAGGCAAGCCCATAGCACGACTGCGTCGAGGTGGCTGGTGTGATTGGCGAAGTAGACGCGTTGTCGTGTATCGGGTTCTGCACCGATCCAGCGAACCGTAAATCCACTCACTAGTTTTGCCACCAGCGCAAGGCTTTGGCCCGTCAGGCGGCACCAAGGTGAGGCACTGTCGGAGGGTGGCAATAGGGCTCTGCGGGGTGGAAAGTCTATGAACGCAGCCACTGGGGCTCCACGGACGTACAAACGTCGCATTGGCAAGGGGTTGACATCGAGGGGTCGAGCGGGGGCTAAACGAGTAAGTCCCCGGGCCAGAGTTCGAACCCGATGTCTTTCGAATTATGCTCCAGTGGGTGTGGAAAAGCAATCGCAGGTTAGAGGATTGCCTCGTTGGGTCGCGACTGAATGCTTGGGCGACTGAATGCTTTGGCGATTGGGGGTGTGGATGTGTGATTTATTGGGCGGCACTGCTCGAGCCATTGGGGCTGGCACCGATTCGCATATTTCTCGGGAGTGGGCGTGCGGCCGATAGGAAGCCTTCTTGGAACAATTGATCGCGGAGGGTGCGGTATTCGGAGAAGCTTTCGGGGTAGACCCAGACGGTCACGGTAGTGTGTCCTGAGCGGCTTGCATCGAGTTCGGTGCGAAGGCGTCCGCCGGGTCCAAGGCTTTGTGCAACGGACTCGTGGAAAATTTCTGTGGTGGGTTCCAGTTCGAAGCGTTCGAGTTCGACCATCCTACCCATAGCTGCGACGCGTCCATCGCTCATCAATCCTGCTTTTGAGAGAAGTCGGTATCGCATCATGAAGCCGTCGATAGGGCCGAGTGTGTCTTCGATTTTTGGCCGGTTGGCTTGTCTGGCGACGCTGGTTCGAACTTGGGATTTGAGTTGTTCGATGAGTGTATCCCAGGGGATTACGGTCACACGGGAGTCACGCAGCATCACATGGATTTCTTTGCCGAAGACCGTTTTGGCCATCGGAGTTGGCAAATGTTGCAGAGCAAGGATCGGTCGCTGAGAATCGGGCAACTCACCTTGTTGTTTGGTGATTTTCTCCAGTTCGGCGGAGAGTTCTGAGAGTTTGTTATCGAGGGCGAGGGATTGTTGGGATTTGGTATCCAGCTGTCCGACCGTTTCGTTTAGTTGGTGTTCGACCACTGTTTTTTTGTCGACGAGCGTCAGGCGTTCAGCGTTTCGGTAAGCGACTTCGACGTCGTACCTTCGGAGTTCGTTGGAGAGGATTTCGAGATCTCGTTCGAGATTTTTTGCGACTTCGAGCGGTGCCTTTAGGTCGTCTATTTTTTCCTGTTGCGTTTCCTTCGCGAGGGATTTCGCTGAGGCGTATCCACGTGCACCGACGATAACAACGAGGATGATCATGATACCGACGAGGTTTGCGATGGTATCCATGAATGCGTCTTCGCCAATCCCGGCTTCTTCACTATTTCGTCGCGTCATAGGAGGAGTTAGCGTTTAGGGTTTTGTGGACTGGTGGGTTGCTGTGCGGTCAGTGGTTGTATCTGTAAGATTGCGCCACTTGAGTCGAGTAATCGCTGGAGACGCGATAGGCTTTTTTGAGCATCGGAAGCGGTTTCAGCGGTCAGTGCGGGAGTCCAATAGCCACCGGGTAGGGATGGCCCCCAGGATTCTACGCGGTCTCTTATCGCTTCTTTCAGCTTGGCTCCGGCGACTTGTGGCCCTTCCTCGAGCAAGATTTCCGCATCGTACTTCGATGGATTTTGTTCGTTGCGAAGGATCCAGCGATCATCGAGGACGATGATTCGAATGGGGCGGGAGACGGGAGTCGAACGGTTATCCATTCGAGTGGTCGCCCAGTCTTTTCCGGCGGTTACGCTGATTGGTTTCAGGTCACCATCGGGCATCCGATTGGAAGCGGTTCGGTTCGAGGATCCATTATTGGTGTCGTTCGATTGAGGATCGCCTGGACGCTTGTTCCATGGTTGTACGTCTTTTGCGTCTTGTTTCATTCCGTATTCTCGAAGGGCGGCGCTCTGTTGGGCTTCTGCGTCATCGGGGACGAGGTTTGAAGCTCCCATTGCGGACCCTGCGGCGGCACCAGAAGAAAAGCGATTGGCGTTGGAAGCGGGATTTGTTGATTGGGTGCCATTGGGGGTGATCGATCCAGAGTCGGACATGGGCTCGCCTTCTACCCCCTCTGCATTGCCGTTCGTATCGCCAAGACCTGGGTTACTTCCGGGAGTACCAGCGAGAGTTTCGCTGGTAGCGAGCGATGTTTCTGCGTTTTGTTGTGCGTTCTGACCGGCGATCACAGGTGAGGCGTTCAGTGGTGATAGGTTAGCATTGGGAGTTTGTGCAGTTACGAAGTCACGACTTGAAGCACTGCGGATACTCGTTGGACTACCACCTGGAATTGCGACTTCACGTACCAGTTTCCATCGTCCGTTTTCGGACTCGGTTTCATCTCCCCAAGAACCTTGCGCGGCGGCTTGAGAGGAGCTGGCAGGGTTGGAGTTTATCGATGTCCCCTGCCCTGCCCCGACGGTTAACGCATCTGACTCGTCGTCCCAAGAGTTGGAATTGTTTTCCAGTTCAAATGGATCTTTACGGAAGCGTGTAGGTAGGCTTGCTACGAGCGCAGCTTGGCGTTCGCGGGCGATAGCAAGGGATTTTTGTAGTTCAATTTCGAGTCCTTGTACTCCGGGAGGAAAGACTAGGTCTCGATCTGCTTCAACGAGTTCGTAGCCATACTGATCGTCCCAGCCGGACATCGCAGCGCGAGCGAGTGCGTAGGTGTGGATGCCGTCTGGGCGAACGATGAGAAGCGGATACGGTGGAGTTGTAATTCCGTACGTTGCATCTTTGGCTTGATAAGCAGTTCGCAGGACACGAAGTGCGGCATCGAGAGGATTCCCGGGTCCATGTGGTGGGGCTAGTTCTTGGATTGTGAGTTTGATTCCTTCGGGTTGAATGACGAGTCCATCGGATTGGCATTCGAGATAGACAGGACGACGAGCAGTGCCGTTAGGGCCTTCGTAGGGGATGATTGAGAAGGCTGGTGGTTTATTTTTTCGTTGTTCGATTGTTTTCGTTAGGTCGGATTTTTTCTGCGCCAGTTGTTCTTCCAGCGATGCGATTTGCCGCTCTTTGTTTTCGAGTTCGTCGACTGCGGTTTGCGAGGATGTTTGTTCCGCTTGTAATTTTAGCTTTGAGAGTTCGACTTTTAAGCGTTCGATATGATCTTCGATATGGCCGAGTTCGCGTCGACGCCGTTCCAGTTCTTTTTTGACTCGTTCGCGTCGGGCTTGTAGTTCCTCGGAGATCGAGACGAGGTAATCCGATTGCTCTTTAGCGTTTTCGAGCGTTTCGCCGTATTCGGCATCTGCAACTCTGTTTGCAGATGCGTGGGAGTGTACCACAGTGATCACGAGAATCAGCACCAGGGCTCCGATCGTGCATAAGAGCACGGCCAGGAACGGAAAGGTCGACGGACTGAAATCGTTCGCTTTCCTGGATCGCTTGCTCATCCGGCACGTCTCTCGTCATGCGAATCCGATGGAGTTTGCAGCGCAGAGGTGAGGGGTTGGAAGGGCAGGATTTGCGGATCTGCTGTGGGAGACGCAGCTATTTCCAGCGAGCTATCAGTAGTTGGCTGCAGTGTTTCTTGTTCAGTGACTTCTGCGGAGAATGCATTCGGATCCGTAGTTGCGGTTCGTCGGCGAACTGTTTGTCGTCCGAGTTGTCCGGAGCGTTGCAACTGGGAGGTAAGCACCATAACGGCTTCGCTCAAGCTGATGGCAGCTTCTTCGAAGCGATCGACATCAGTAAGGCGTTCCAAGGTAGCTTGAAAAGGTTGTTGCATGGTTTGAACTAGCTGGCTGGATTCGAGGAGTTTCTCGAGAAGTTCTGCATTGCGATTCAACTCTTGTTGTTGTCGCAGCGTCACGCGGGCTTGTTCGGAGATCGTAGTTTGCCATTGTTGTAGCCGTTGGTCGATCTGCATGGCTCCTTCGCTTTGGAGCAATACGAGATTGTTCAAGTCTTCTTGCATCGCTGCGCGGTGTTCGGCCATGGCGTTTGTCAACGCTTGGGTAATGGTTTCGATCGCTATGTTTTGCGAGTTTGCAGCGAGAGCATTCCACTGTATGTGGGCTTCGTCTAGCTTGGACTTCCACAGATCGGCTTGGCGTTCAACGATCACTTGCATGGAGTCCATTAAGCGATGAGCGATCAGCTTTAAGGAGGCTTCGACGTCACTGGTGTCGGAGTGGTCTTGTTCGGAGAGGCATCGATGCAGGTACGAGGCGGTACCTTGGTCGATGGTACTGAGCAATGAGTCTTCGGCACGTTGGACGATGAACTGCAAAAACATCGCGATCATCGTCAATACGAGACCTACAGCGGTGGTATCAAAAGCGACGTATAAGCCACTTGTAAGATTGTTCATGGCGTCTTGTGAACCGCTCGCAAGGGCTTGGGCATCCATTTTTCCAAGCGTATCGGAGATCCCGATGACGGTACCGAGGAATCCGAGCATCGGCATGGCCCAGCAATTGATACGGACCATCGCCAAGCTGGCATGTTGTGCGTCGGCATCTCTATCCGCATTGGCTTGCAGGTCTTCGTCGAGTCGCTGAATTGACCGACGTTCGACTTGGCGTTCGATAACATTAGCGATTCGTTGACCGTACCACGATTTACGAACCTTTGCCGGTTGTAACTTCCAAAGGTCTTGGAGGGCAATTGCTCGACGAAAAGCATCCATGGTCGGAGAGGCTTCCCAAGCTTCTCGCTGCTGGACGAGGGAATCCAAGCTGGATTCGGTCAGAGTAGCGAGTTGCAGTTGTTTACGAACGGATAGGAGTTTTTGAAGAAGGATGATGGATGCTGTGCAGAATAGCCAAGCGGAGGCGACGGCAACCCAGTGGCAAAGGGCGTATCGGATCACCAGAGGTTGCCGCAGTGGCGGCAAGAGGATTAGGAAATAGAACAGGCAGCACACGGCGGTACCGAGCACGACCGCTGGCAGGAGCGAGACGCGGAAACTCGGTTCGACTCGTTTAACGGCGTTGTTCAGCATACCAGCGTTCCCTTGGCCTAGTGATTGATTCTCGTGGGGTGAGCTTTGCAGCAAAGGTCGGTCTTGTGCATCTTCGAGGCTATGTTCTTCGAAGGGGTTTCGTCGAACTTGAACGGTCCCCATCGCAACGTGGGCTTGTAGCAGGTTTGCATTGTGGGAGACAACATCAGCTTGGGGATTTGCATGCATTAATGAAACAAGCGAGCCGTTGCGGGCTCGCTTGTGAGAATTTCAAAAGTAGTCTACTTTTGCTTTGATGGATTTAGGTCTAGCGGTTCACAGCGAAGCCGAAGGTCAAACCTGGCATCACGAGGTGTTGGTTCGTGTCAAAGTTATTGCCTTGCCCGAGGGTTGCACCCCGCCAGACACCTTGTCCGAAGTAGATCAGTTGGAAGCCGACTCTAAGGTCGATGTGTTTGGTGGCGTTGAAAGCACCTTCTGTACGCAGGTCGAAACCGACAGGAGTTTCGTTGTTTTTGCGTGCAGAGAAGGAGGTTCCGGTGTGATCACCGTCGAACAGTGGTTCGTCACCGATTCCAGGATCTTCTTCGTAAAGGGTTGTTGTAACCAGACGAGTTGTCTCTTGGCTTTGGAAGGTATGACCTGCAAAGACTTTGAAGTCACTCGAGAGGTTCCAGCGTCGGATTTTGCGGAAGTAGCGGAAGCCCAACTGCCCGAGGATCATATCGTTTCGGGACCATACGAGGTCGTTGGTGTAGACTTCGGATTCGCCGATGATCGTGGTCGGGTCAAGGGGATCGACAGCGAGGAATGTACGGTAATCGTCACTCCGTGCCGTATCGACGAACTTGACGTAACGCAGACCGATCAAGGGTTCGAGCATCCCGCCGTAGCGGTAAGGCTCCATGCGCCAAGTCTTGTTTGCTTCAAAGCTCGCGTAGTTACCCACGTTTACGCTTTGGAGAACATCGTAGGTTCGTTCAAGAGTGTACGGGTTGTTGTCGAACACGGTTGGTCGGAAGAACGGTGGATCTGCATCGTCATCGACTTCTGAGTCCGTAAACCCGTTGAGCCGGAGTTGTTCGTAGCCGTTGTAAACGTTTGGACCGTTAACGTTTTGGTAGGAGAAGGACCAACCGCTTTCGCGGCGGTTCATCCAACCGAAATCCCAGCGGTTACCCCAGGTAGCGTCCATCACGTAGGTATCACCACGATTTTCGGGACGGCTGACCCCGGTGTACACGCGGTCGTACGTCAAATACAACCCGTGTGGAGCTCGTTGCCGAGCGGTTAAGTCTTCGACGTCTTGCAGCTGCATGGGAGCGAACAGCTGCCAGTCGGGATCAAAATCTATGGGTTCGGAGAACGGATGGTAACCGCTATCGGCGAAGCCCAGCTGGCCAGCCATGGCTGCCGCTGCGAGCACAAACGTTCGCAAAGTTCGTTGCAAAATGGACATAGTCAATTTCCCACCGTTCCTCTAAGTTCCTGGCCCTGGAATCCATGTATCCAAGACGCACCAGATCGGTTTGTGCTGCTAGTATCGGAACTGTCACTCGGTGAAATTGAGTCGGTTTAGGTAAACCGTATCGAAAAATCCGTACCATCCGTAAAGTCGGAATGCTAGTATTGGTGGGGTAATAGGGGCGAAAAGCCTGTTTTTTCAGGGATTTGAGCGTTGGCTTGCCGTTGCTTGTACAGTTTGTCTATCAAGTGCGGCAACTTTGTGAAGAATAGAAAGTCTTAGCTGAGCTAGCCAAAGAGTGGCAGTGGTCGAGACGTTTTCGGTTGCTGCGATGGGTTAAGGCAATGTCCGATTGGGCGATATATTGGGGGATCTAGCGTTGTCTGAATCGATCGAAAAAGGTGGTGAATTCAGCGCAAGTGGCGAGAATCTGGGGGGAGGTAGTGAGGTATTGCGAGCAAGGCGGGCAGATTTGCCGATCGATGTTCGAGCGATGCAGGGTGTTTGGCTTTTGTTGGGGTCGCTTGGGGTATTCTTTTTCTCGAGTATTATCCTTTATGTGGTGTACATTGCATTGCGATTACAGTCGGAGCGGGCGATAACGCAGCGACTGGTCTTGCCTTGGAGCTTTATCCCTTCGACGTTGCTATTGGTAGGGGTGTCGGTCTGTTTAGAGTTAGGATTGCGGGCAGCGAGGCGGGATCGGCATCGTTTGGTGAAAAAGCTTGTGGTTGCAGCTTGTGCGATGGGGATTGGATTTTTGTTTGTGCAGTCTGACGGGATGAATCGACTATTGATTGGATTAGCCGATGCGCCGACGCGAAATGAGAGTGCGTATGGTTACACGTTCATATTGGCATTTTTGCATGCCGCGCACGTGGTGGGTGGTGTGGTAGGACTATGGTGGACGGCGCGCAATGCACTAGCGGATAGATACGATCATGAGCGTACGGTTGGTTTATGGTTCTGCACGCTGTATTGGCACTTCCTCGATATAGTCTGGGTGATGCTCTTGGTGAGCTTTTGGATAGCGCTGGTGTTGGTCAACGGGCGCATTGGAAACTGAGGCGTAGGAAGCAAGGCTTGGTTTCAGAATGAGCCTAAAGCCTCAGCAGTAGAGATTTATTCTGGTGGGGACTTTGATTTTCGCATCCAGACGCTGTTCCCTTTCTCGTTGTACTTTGCTTCGGTCATCAGCTCACGAATGAGCATGACGCCGCGTCCACGCGGTTGGTCGAGATGTTCTTCTACCGTCGGGTCAGCGACGTTTTCGTGGTCGAACCCATCACCTTGGTCTGTTACCGAGAGTTCCACGGAGTCATCGTAGATCGCGTAGTGAACGTGAACTTTTTTGTTGGGATCTTTTTTGTTGCCATGTTCGATCGCATTGACCACGGCTTCTTCAATCGCCATTTGTATATGGAAAACGTCTCTGCCTTCCCAGCCTGATTGTTCAATGGCTGCCATGAGAGCTTCGATGGACGCATGGCCTGCATCGAGGTCACTAGGCAGATGCTGGTTGTAAGACCAAATCGGTTGCCGACTGCTCATTCCAAGCACCCCTTGGAGTACGGGTACGTACTAGAGTTTGAAGGCTTCGAGTGCGTCTTGTTGTGTTTTCCGAAGATCGAAGACCCGGTCTAGACGCGTAATACGAAATACTTCTTCAATTTCGGAACGCAGGCAACAGAGTTTCAATCGCCCAGCAGCGTCTTTGACTTTCTTGTTTAGCGAGATGAGTTTGTTCAATGCGGCGCTGGACATGAATTCGACGGTGTCGAAGTTCAGGAGCAACATGTTCTTCTTATCGACGGTAACCAATGCGGTGAGTTCTTCGCCTAGTTGCTCGATGGTTCCTGAGTCAACAATCTTCTTGTCCACGAAACGAACGATGGAGACTCCGCCGTCTTCCATTACAGTGATGCGTCGATAGGTTGCCATCGAACAGCCTTCTAAAAAGTACCAAAAGAATTGTAAAAACGTCGCTTGATAGCGTAAACCAAGCGGGGGTAACTGGCAATCGATTCCCGGGGATGTGGATGACGTTTTCCCACGTTTTCTAGCGGTTGTGGTTTTGCGCCGGGTGGTGGCTAGCGATTTAAATTTTGGGTAGGGAGTATCCTAGGCAGATACCGGCCAAGATGGCAGCAACCCAAAAGATGATGACGGTGTTGGTTAATCTGCGTTCTTTCATTCGAGAGAACATGTAGTAGATTGCGTAGGGAGGGAGCAGGCACAGCAGGAGTTGTTTCCACGATTCCTTGACGGCTCCGAACGCGACGGCAAGCCACGAAAAGATAGCCACGAGTGCGGCACCACCACCGACCGAAAAGGCGATGACAGGTCCGTAAGCGGCGCGTTGGAGTTTCGCGATTGGGGCGATTGAAGAGGTTTGCCCGGAGGTGTTTACGTCCATTTTCAGAAGAATGGCGGTCATCATGAAGAGAACACCTAGGATGATTGCGAGCATCATCCACCAGGGCATCCCTGCGGAAAGTAGCCGTTTTTCCGTTTCGGATTCGCGTTTCATGGTTTCTGCGGCTTCGACAAGTCGTTTATCTCCGAATTCCTTTATTTCGACTTGGAAGCCTTCGATTTTCGTACCGGTTTCGAGGTTGAAGCCACATCCGACACAAATGGCAGTCCCGGGTGGAAGAGCGCGGTCGCAGGATGGGCAGAAGTTACCTTCGCGTTTCTTTAGGCCTGCGGACTCGAAAAGGTTGCTCAGGGCATCCGGTGCGTTGGGGGCGGAAGATTGGGATGATTTCGGAGTGGTTGCAGGTTTTTTGGGTGCTACCACAGGGACGGACACGGGCTGTTGGCACTTGGTGCATTTGACCTTTTTCCCGGCTGCGGCGTCTGGGACGCTGAGGTTAGCGCCGCACTGGCAGGTTACTTTTAATGGCATTTTCCGGCCCCTTACTAAATCCATGAAAGGAATTGGCGAGCGAGATTTTTTGATTGCGCCTCGTCGCTAGTATTCTGACTTGACGCAGGATGGTTCACAATGCCCAAGCTGGGGCTAGGGGGGGATTTTGCATCGGAACGCCAGGGTGGGCGGTTCCCTGGCACGCGAATTGCTCAACAGGTAGGCTTGAAACTTTCGTATGCCTTTTTGGCGTATCCCATGAATCGTTCGTTTTGACTACGGAGTTGTGTAGATGGCTGCTGCTAAAGAGAAGAGCAAGGTCAAGCTGGTGCCCTTGGGGGATCGCATCGTGGTTCAGCGTGAGGTTTCTCAAGAGAAGACGGTTGGTGGGATTTATCTGCCCGACAGTGCCAAGGACCGTCCCACGCGTGGCAAGATCATCGCTGTCGGCGATGGTCGCGTCTTGGAGAACGGCAGTCGCAATGCATTGCAAGTGAAGGTTGGGGATCATGTCCTCTTCACGAGTTATGCTGGCGAGTCGATCGAAATCGACGGCGAAGAGTACCTGCTGATGAACGAGACCGAAGTCTTGGCTGTCCTCGGCTAATTGCCGTCCTTTCAAAGAAAAAGAACCCTCTACAGGAGCAAATCATACTATGGCAAAGATCATTGCATTCGATCAGGAAGCCCGAGAAGCGATTCGTCGCGGGGTGAGCAAGTTGGCTCGTGCAGTCAAAGTGACCCTCGGCCCTCGAGGTCGTAACGTCATTCTTCAGAAGTCGTTCGGTAGCCCAACAGTTACCAAGGACGGTGTGACAGTCGCCAAGGAAATCGACTTGGAAGATGTCTACGAAAACATGGGGGCTCGAATGGTTCGCGAGGTCGCTTCGAAGACGAGCGACGTCGCGGGTGACGGTACCACGACTGCAACCGTCATGGCAGAAGCGATTTTCAATGAAGGCCTCAAGGCTGTTGTTGCCGGCGTAAATCCAATCCAAATGAAGTCGGGGATTGAGCGAGCGGTTTCGGATATTACCGATAAGCTTCGCAAGATGTCGATCAAGATCAAAGACAAGGCCGAAATGGCCAACGTTGCAACCATCGCAGCGAACAACGACCGAGCCATCGGTAACTTGCTCGCAGACGCAATGGAACGCGTTGGTAAGGACGGCGTTGTTACCGTCGACGAAGGCAAGAGCTTGCACGATGAACTCGAGTTCGTTGAAGGTATGCAATTCGATCGTGGTTACCTCTCCCCTTACTTCGTAACCGATTCGGGTGCGATGGAATGTGTTCTCGAAGACGCATACATTTTGGTCTTCGAAAAGAAGGTTTCCAACATCAAGGAACTTGTTCCTGTCCTAGAGCAAGTTGTTCAACAGAACAAGCCTTTGTTGATCATCGCTGAAGATGTTGAAGGGGAAGCTTTGGCAACCCTCGTGATCAACCGTCTACGCGGTACCCTCAACGTTGCAGCGGTCAAAGCTCCTGGCTACGGCGATCGCCGCAAGGCCATGATGGAAGACATCGGTATCTTGACCGGTGCTATTCCTGTCTTCGAAGCTCTCGGCAAGAAACTCGATGCCCTGACCCTTTCCGACTTAGGGCGTGCAAAGAAGGTAATCATCGACAAAGACAACACCACGATCATCGAAGGTGCTGGCAAAGCGAGCGAAATCAAAGCTCGTATCGACCAGATCCGCCGCGAGATCGAGAACACATCGAGCGACTACGATCGCGAAAAGCTCGAAGAGCGACTTGCTAAGCTCGCTGGTGGTGTTGCAAAGGTGAATGTCGGTGCTGCAACCGAAAGCGAAATGAAGGAAAAGAAGGCTCGCGTTGAAGACGCGTTGCATGCAACGCGCGCTGCTATCGAAGAAGGTATTCTTCCTGGCGGTGGTGTCGCTCTTCTTCGCGCTTCGACTCAAGTCACCCCTGGTGAAGATTTGTCGCAAGACGAAGTCACCGGTTACAACATCGTGTTGCGTGCTTGCCGCGCTCCGTTGACCATGATTTCCAACAATGCAGGCCAAGACGGCGGAATCGTCTGCTCGAAGGTTGCGGAATCGAAGGGCAACGTTGGTTACAACGCTTTGACCGGCGTCTATGAAGACTTGGTCAAGGCGGGTGTGATCGATCCGACCAAGGTAACCCGAACCGCTTTGGCAAACGCAGCATCCGTTTCGACGTTGTTGCTCACCAGCGATGCGTTGATCGCTGAGAAGCCGAAGGATGACGGAAAGAAGGGTGGCCATAGCCACGACCACGACATGTACTAAACGTGCATGATGCGGTGATTTAAGCTGCTTACTGGTCAAGTTGAATTTATCAAAGCAAGAGACCCGGGTGAAAACTCGGGTCTCTTGCTTTTTAAGATGAGAATGGACATAGAGCGGTCGACATGCTCTTCTCACCCTCATCCCCCCCGCCCGTTCTCTTCTCTTGTTCTCTTCTCTTGCCCTGCGGGAGAAGGAAGGAGTTTGTCAGCAGAGCTCTGGAAACTTCGAGTGAGTCACCACCGGCGACACATGAAGGGAGTTGCTAACTAGTATTTATTCGTAACTCCCGTCGCTCCCGCAGAGTGGAAGACGGGGTGCCAAGGGTAGTTCAGAAGCAACTCGCGATTCGTTGTTGGTTTTACTTTGTTCCAGTATGTTCCAGTATCCTCTGGTAGAGTTCGCGGATCTCGTGTGTCATGTGGCCGTGATCGAACATCTTTGAACACCGTGACTGGCCGAACCGCCCTAACTCCTGACGCAAGCTAGGATCGAGTGCCAATCGGAGTACAGCCGATTGAAGTTCTTCGATCGACTTGGGTGGCAGAAGCAATCCGGTCTTTTCATGGAGTACGACTTCTTTCGCGCCATCGATGTCGTAGCTAATGACTGGTTTTCCTGCGAGCAGTGCTTGGGGTAGTGCTCGTGCGAGTCCCTCGCGCAGAGAGACGTGCACTAGCATATCCATGGCAGAGATCCACTTGGGAATCTCTGTTGGGGGGACTAACCCTGTGAATAGGAAGTTGCGCTCGAGTCCATTTGCGGCAATGGTTCTTTCGATTGAAGATCGAAGGGAGCCGTCTCCAACTAGCAGGAATTTAATGTTGGGATTTGCGGCTACGATGGCCGGTGCGGCTTGCAACAAATACTCATGCCCTTTGAGGTTGAATAGTCTTGCGATTTTGCCAACGACAATATCGGATGGTTGCAAACCGAGTTCTTGGCGAGTTTGGATTCGCATCTGGTCTGCTTGGAGGAAGGGCTCGACATCCATGCCACTATAGATAGTGACGAATTTCTCTCTCGGGGCAACGTTGGCTTGGACCATCAGATCGGTCATGGCATCGGCGACGCTGATCAATTTGTGGCATCGCTTGGCAGCCCAGCGTTCACATTTCTGAAAAGTGGAGCGAGCGATCCAAGATTGGAATGGGTGAAAGGGTGCTCCGTGAACGGTATGTACAACACATGGGATGTTTAAGGACCAGGCGGCAGCACGCCCAAGCACACCGGCTTTTGCGCTATGGGTGTGTACGACATCGGGGCGCAACTGTTTGAGAAGGGTTCGGAGTTTGCGGTAGGCAGCGAAGTCGGTCCATGGGCGAATGGACCGGATGAGTTCCGGAACTAAAACGAGTTTAAGATCGGGATCGGAGAATTTTTCTAGTAAGGAACCTTCTGCCCCAAGGCTAGGTCCAGTAATTAGTGTGACATCGTCACCATAGAGACGAGACAGGTCCAGGCAGTTGTAGCGAGTGTTTTCTTGGGCGCCACCGACGATCATGCGAGTAATGATATGGACGATACGCATGATCGCTCGAGAATTAGATGGACAGGAACGCAGAGTTCGATGGTCTGCATTCGGGACGATTTAGTTAGGCGAAACGGAAACTAGGCGAAACGGAGCAAGCCGTAACGTTTCTTTCCGATCCGAAGGATCAGATAATCTCCGGCGAGATCCGATTCCGTAAGAACGTGGTCGGGCGTGGTGATTTTTACGTTATTCACGTTTGCAGCTCCTTCTGTCACCGACCGGCGAGCTTCGCTTTTGCTGTTCGCAAGACTTGCTAGACAAAGGGCATCGATGATTCCGAGCCCTTCTACCAGTCGTTGCCGAGGGACTTCTTGGCTTGGAACGTTTTGGAAGATCGCGTTGAGTTGATTTTGCGTCAGCGAACTCAATTCAGCACCGAAAAGGAGTTTCGTGGCGTGCTGAACGGCTTGCAGTTTTTCTTCGCCGTGGACCAAACGAGTAAGGGATTGAGCGAGAAAGTTTTGGGCGGCCCGTTCGTGAGGTTTTTCGCGAAGGGAAACTTCGAGTTCTCGGTATTGTTCTTCCGTGACATCGGAAAGGAAGCGTAGCGTCATCAGCACGTCGGCATCGGCGACATTGATGAAGTACTGGTAGAACTCGAATGGGCTCGTTCGGTCTGCGGAAAGCCAAACGGCTCCCTTTTCGGTTTTGCCCATTTTCTTTCCATCGCTGGTAGTAAGGAGTGGGCAGGTCAATCCGAAGAGGTGCTTAGAAAGCATTCTTCGGCCGAGATCAATACCGGCGGTGATGTTCCCCCATTGGTCGCTACCGCCGATTTGCAGCAAGCAGTTTTTGTTTTTGGCGAGTACGACAAAGTCGTAGGCTTGCAAGAGCATGTAGCTAAATTCGGTATAGCTCAAGCCGCTATCGGTCCGTTCAAGTCGGCTTTTGACGGAGTCTTTTGTGAGCATTACGTTGATTGGAAAGTTCTTACCGACATCGCGCAGGAAGTCGAGGAAAGAGAAGTTCTGCATCCAATCGAAGTTGTTGACAACGATTGCTGGATTAGAACCGGAGAAATCGAGGAACTGCTCCATCTGGGATTGGATTCCACGAACATTTTCTGCCAGAGCTTCTTTTGAAAGCAGTTGTCTTTCGTCGGATTTGCCGCTTGGGTCACCGATCATGCCTGTAGCGCCGCCGACGAGAGCGATTGGCTGATGGCCGGCTTGTTGAAAGCGGCGCAGCATCATTAGGGGCAAGAGTGATCCGACGTGCAGTGAGTCTGCCGTTGGGTCGAACCCTGCATAAACGACGGTGGGTTTACTGAGTTGTTCTCGGAGTGCTGTTTCGTCGGTCGACTGATGGATGAGCCCTCTCCAGTGGAGCTCATCCAGGATGGATTTAGAATTCGCAAGCATGTCTAGAATTGGATCTTGTATTTTTCGGTCATAACGCGGCGCATATCTGCGATGGACTGTTCTAGCTGAGCCATCAATTCCTTGAAAGAGGAGTTCCCGCGTGCTTGGCCCAACTGATAGTACTTCACGGGTGAATTTGGGTCGACGAAATTTCCGCCATAGCTTCCGTAGTTCCCATAGCCGTAACCGTATCCGTAGCCACCGGAGCCTGCGAAGGTGCCACCGGCGGTGGCCGTTGAGAAACCGCTTGTGCCGGCATCATTGGCGACGGCCGCGGCACCTTGGGCGATATTGACAAGTTGCATGGACATCATGTTGTTACGAAGTGCTTTGGCGATTTCGGCACCGAACATAACCATTTGTGGATCGACATCGAGGGTGGGTAGTTCGTCGATTCTGTTTGCCATGTTACCGTTCCATTGGGCGCGTTCTCCGGTGTTGTTGGCGGAGTAGTCACGTACACGGTGTACGGTGTTGACGACTTTCTTGAAATAGTTTTTCGTGTTTTCCGCGATTACGCTTTCGCTGGTTGGAGCGGACGGTGTAGCTGCGGGTGCGTTGGCCGTGTTGGAGGCTTCGACGGAGGAAGAGCCGCGATGCACGGTGAACATCCCTAACAGGTCGTCGAGGGTTTGGGCCGATATAGGACCGTTGAATACGAAGGACTTCGCACCGTCATTTGCACTGACTTTCCAGTTTGCGTATTCGGCCAAAGCGATTCCGCGTGCTGCGAGAACTTCCGCAAAGAACTCCTTGGCGATGGGCTGCAGTTCGGTTGCTGGAGAATTGAATTCAATCGAGACCGTTGCGTTCAAAGAGTCTTTGGCAACTTGGATAGTAATCCCTTTCAAATCAGCGATCGATCGGGCGACGGCTTGCAAGTTGCGACCGGCCAGCGATTTTGCATTTGGTAGTTTGTCTTTGAGGACTTCTGCAGAGATGACATCTTCGAGGTCTACGGCGATGATGGTCGAGACGTTATTCAATTCGGTAGCGGCCCATCGCTGAAGATAGGGGCTGATGACATTGCTGCGATCTTTTTTGAGCCATTGCCCGACGAACTTACGATCGGCTGGTCGGACAATTGAAAGTACGTTATCTGCAAGTGGAATTAGATAGCGTTCGTTGGGTGTCCAAATGATAGAGCGCGAGCCCATGGTATCCACGTAGCCAGCTTCTCGCTGTGCGATGGCTTCTGCGGTAGGCATTTTTTCCAACGCTGCGTATCCGATTTCCCAATCGGGCTGTAGGGCTTCGAGATCGAGTTCCGCAGCGATGCGAACGCGGGTGACATTATTGGGTAGGTCACTTTGTAGTGGGCTACCGAGTGTTAATTTACGAAGTGCGACCAAGTCACCTTGGACAGTGGCGTTAGCGGTTTTTGGGCAGGACTTCAGAACGTCGAGCATGGAGGGTTCGGCAGCGAAGCAGGTGGTTGAACTCAAGAGCATCGCGAGTTGAAAGCCGGATTTAGCTAGGTTTGGCTTGAGGTTTTTTCTGTTGGTCATTGTGTCCCTACACAAGTAGTGAAATAAAGATGTGGATGAAATCCCCTTTGGGTTCCCGATCTGCGTGCGGTTCCCGTTCATCGTTCTATTGGGTTATTGGGGGGACGTAGGTCATGGTCTCTAGAGTTTCAGTATCTCTTGAGTCTTGGAAGATTGCTAGTATGGGGCACGTCGAATGGGGGCAGAATTCGTTGATTGATTGGGAAACTGAGATTTTCCTGGCAAGCGATCCGGTGGGAGGGATTTTAGCTAGACTATACTTCAGGGGCGAATGGAAGAAGTTGGAGCAAGCTTGGTGATCGAAGTCGAGGTTGCGTTCCGTCTAACTTGGATGTTCGTCATCAACTTGTTGTTGCGTTGGGCGACATTGGCCACAATCGAGTCGAGCAGTTTTTCGCATTCATGCAATCCATCATTCAACGCATTCGGACAGTCTTTCAGCAAGCTTTTGGGCGCACTCCGTTAGAGGACCGACTGAAAGACATTCAGCGTCAAGCGAATGCGGTAGCGAAGCGTCAGGACATGGCTGGGTTGCGACATGGGGTTGGGGATCTGTTGGCTAGTTCCCTCCAGCTATGTAATGAATGTGGATGGGATCCGTGGGAGTTGCTCAGCGACTCGCTGGATCGGATCGAGCATCGGCAGGAGGTTTATCAGAGACTCAACCGCAAGCAGCGAGTTGCTTTGTTGCGGGATGATTTCGATCCTGTTGGCAATCATCATTTGGCGATGATTCAAACGGTTCTGGCTTCTGGGTTGGTCGATTCAGTATGGTTGATACCAACAAATCAAGTGGCGGTGCGTTCTAGCCGTGATCGGATTGCGATGTGCCGTATGGCAACGCATGACATGACAAGCGTAAGAGTTTGGACTTATGAACAAGAGGCGGATTACCGGGGAGATGATTACCACTTGATCAAGAGGATCCTTGGCGAGCAGAGTCAATCGGAGAGTAGTCATCGGGACAGGATCGACTTTTATTGGATCATCGAACGCGGTGATGCAGACGAGCTTTCTCGTGCAGTAACTTCGGAGCGACTCGAAGAAATCATTCCTATGCTCGTGTTGGATTCTAAGCCGGCCGTTCCTGTTCCTGAGGGGGCTTGGTATCGCAAGCAGCCCCATCGTTTGTTGTCGATGAAGGTTGACGAAGCGACGGTTTCGAGCAGTGTAGAAATTCGCGGATTGCTGGAGCGAGGGGACATTCAGTCCGGCAAGTTTTTGCCGGCTGTTGTCAGCGCATATATTCGAGAGCATCGTTTGTATAGCGAGGGGAACGTAGTGATCCCTCGGGAGCGTATAGCAGTTTATTCGGATTCGTTCTCACCGCCGACACGAATGCAGCGAGAGGAAGTCAAGCAACTCTTAGCGCAGGGTTTTGACCGTGTGATCATTCATCCGCGAGGTGTCCGTTTTGATCGCGGTGAGCACGAAGTAGCATTGCCCAGGCACCGAGCTGCGTTGGCTTCGCTGGCTTTTCAAGACATGGACAACGTCGAGGTGAATTATGATGACATCAGCAATGGAACATCATCGCCATTGCTCGATTTGATTTATCGTTACCAATCGCAGGGGGACGTGTGGTTGGTGGTACGTCAAGCGGACTTGGTGTGCCAAGGAGGGGGGAATGCACCGATTCTCGGCTATCAGGAGCACGCGCAGAGGCTTTGGAGTGAAGGTAAGTTTGCCATATTGCAAGATGGTTCGCGAGTTGTTGATGGCTTGGGAAGCCAAGCTGGCAGAGGAACTCGAGGCGGTCGTGGGGGTGGTGATGAGTTGAAACTTCCGCCGCATCATCAGTGGGTTCGAGTTTCGAAAGGGGTTGAGTCTTCTGAGTTGCGGGTGGACTTGTATCAAGGTAAGGACATTCGATCGCATTTGCATCGCGACGTGGCGGATTACATTGAGCGGCATCGGTTGTTTTTGCCTGGTACACCTGGACGAGATGCAAGGTTTGAGATTCGAACACCGGAGATTTTCGTCGTTTGTGATGAACGCAACCCAAGGGCCGTTGAGTTAGCACAGCGTTACAGCAAGTATGAATCGAGCCACCCCAATATGATCTTGGTGATCGGTGGAGACGGAACGATGCTCAAGGCGATACGTGAGCATTGGCGTCGTCGTTTGCCATTTGTTGGATTGAATGCGGGGCATTTGGGTTTTTTGATGAATGCTTCGCTGCCATGTTCGCTTGAGGGAATCGAGTTGATTTCGCAGTCGCTGCCACTCTTGCGTGTGGATGTGCGTTATCCGGATGGTACGCACTCAATGAATCTTGCATACGGGGACGCTTGGATTGAGCGTGCAGAGGGCCAAGCGGCTTGGTTGGAGGTGCGAGTCAACGGAGAGGTGCAATTGGAGAAAGTGGTCGGGGATGGGATGCTGATTGCTACCGCGGCGGGCTCAAGCGCTTACGCGAGGGCGATGGGAGCTGTTCCGGTTCCGTTGGATTCTCCTTCGTTGATTCTAGCTGGTTCAAATATTTTTCAGCCGAGATTTTGGCGACCTATGAATTTACCGAGTTCAAGTCAGATCACGTTGACAAGTCTTGATCGGTTGGGGAAACGTCCGTTGCGAGCGTTTATCGATGGGCAACCGTTGGGGATTGTAGAGGAGCTCACTGCGAAGCAGAGTTTAACTGCCAGTGTTGAGCTTGCGTTCACAAAAGAATACGACCCGTCGACAAAGCTGCTGAAGTCATTGTTTCCGAGTGAGTCTTCTTAGCAACGACTATCGATAGTAGAGAGTTCGCAAGGTTTCGAACGTCAGGAGTGCTTTTTCGGGCAAGCTATCGAGTTCGATCCATTCGTTGTAGCTGTGCAGTCCATCTCCGCGTGGTCCGAAGGTATCGATATTGGGAATGCCGAGAGCTTGCAGTTTATTCCCATCGCTTGCGCCACCCGAGTCTTTCCATCGAATACTTAGTCCGAGACTTTGGCCGGCTTGTTCGACGCATTGTTGTAGATGTTTTGTGGGATGATCAAGCGTTTTCGGTGGAGCATGGATACCACCGTGAAGTTCGATGCGAAAGCCGTGTTCAGGGGTGTTGAATTTTTCGACGGTTTGTTGGCATATCGTTTCCAACCACGATTGATCTTCAGGAGAGGAGATCCGGACGTTAACACGAAGAACGGCGACATCGGGAACGACGTTCACTGCATTACCGCCTCGCAGCCGTCCGATATTGATGGTGACATTTGGACGTTTGCCGTTGTAGCCATCGAGTTCTTGGGCAATTCGGCAGGCTTGGAGAATCGCATTGCGTCCATCTTGGAAATTCCTGCCGGCGTGTGCGGCTTTGCCTCGCACAACGAAGATGAAGGTACCGGTGCCCTTTCGGGATTGGACCAAACTGCCGTCAGCCATGGTCGGTTCGAAGAGAAAGCCGGTTGAGAATTGGGGAGCAATTTCTTTCCAGAAGGACATCGAGGATGGCGAGCCAATTTCTTCGTCGGGGGTTAATACCAAGCTCAGTTGGATCTTGGAGAGGTCAAGGAATTGCTGAGCAAGTCTGGCAGCGTAGAGCATGACAATAATTCCTCCTTTTGCATCGATGACCCCTGGGCCACAGAGTTTGTTACCGGGCATGGTCAGGCACTTCTGAAACGAGTCGCTGGGTTCGTAGACGGTGTCGTAATGAATCGTCCACAAGCAGTTTGGAAGCTGCGTCGATTGGGTCGATCGGTCTGGGCCGAGATCCCATCGCAGAGCGGGGCCGGTTTTGAAGGTGGATTCGACGCCTTGATCGTCGACCAATTGATAATCTGGCAGGGCGATGCGTCGCACGGGAGTTTCAAGGACTGCAAAAGCGCGATCGAGCCAATCAGCAGCTTCGTTGAGTCCAGCGACATTTTCGGATCCCGAGTTTATATTGCACAAGGCGATCAGGTCCTCGGTCATGCGTTGCTGGTGTTGTGATATCCAAGTTGCAGGGGTTTGTGGATCCATTGGAAAACCAGTTGGTGGTTGCGAGACGCGAAAGGGGGGCGGATTGCAAAACAGCTACCCAATACTCGATGTTCGTAGTATCGTAATGGAGTTTTGCGATTGGGGTACAAAGGCTTGAGAAGTTCTTTGTCGGTTATCTGTACCTATTTCTTCTGAAAAGCAATTCGATGGACTTTGAAAAACTCATTTCAGCTCGCCAGTTAACATTACCGGTCCTCGAAGAGATTTTTCGCGTGGCCGAGCAAATGCGTGAGGTCTGTAAGAAGAACGGACGGATCTCGTTATTATCGGACAAAATGATTGGCTTGGTATTTCTAGAGCCAAGCTCTCGGACGCTGCTGAGTTTTCAGTCCGCCGCACAGAGGCTGGGGGCAGGCATTGTATTCATTCAAGGAGTTGGTTCGACTTCTTTCGAAAAAGGGGAATCCTTGTCGGATGCGATACGCGTTGTAAGTGGCTATTGCGATTTGATCGTAGCAAGGCTCCCGAAATCTGGGGATGCCCAGATTGCTGCGGATGCATCAGATGTCCCTTTTATCAACGCCGGAGATGGCGGAAACGAGCATCCCACGCAATCGCTGGTCGATACATTTACGATTCGAGAAGAGCTCGGTACCCTGTCCAACTTGAAGTACGCTTTTGGGTTCGATCCGTTGCAATCGCGAAGCATTCACTCGCTGTGTCTGGTTCTCTCGCAGTTCGAGGGTTTGGGATTTGAGTTTATCTCGCCTCCGGAATTGCGTGCTCCTTCTTGGTTAGTCGAACAATGTCGAGGGCGTGGAGTTCAAGTACAGCAAGCGGATCGATTGTCGGATCTGCATTCTCCTGATGTGATTTATTTGAATCGGCTGCAGGAAGAGCGATTTCCGGAGCGTTCGTTGTTTGAAAAATACCGTTACGAATATCGGTTAACGCCGGAGCAGATTCCATCGTCGGCCCGGTTGATTCTCGATCCTCTTCCCCGGGTCGATGAGATAGCGTTGGAAGTCGATTCGCTGCCGATCGCGGGATATTTCAGGCAGGCGAAAAACGGAGTTTACATTCGGATGGCGCTGCTGGCCATGCTTTTAGGTCGCAAGCTTTAGGGCGTACCGTTAAATTGACGGTCAGGATGCTATCGGTTCTCCGCGCCCTGCGGAATAGTCGTCTCCCGGCTCGGAGACTCTGCGGCTCTGCAGCTCTGCGGCTCTGCGGCTCTGCGGTCTTCGAGGAGTTCTTGCGCGAGAAAATGGCGTTTCGCATCGAACAGAGCTTAATGCTAAGAATCGCCACCTTGTTTGGTTTCTAAGGACTCTCTGGACGGCACAGCTTTATCTTTGCATTAAAAGTATGCTAATTTTGAGACTCTGCACCTTTCGTGTGCAACTCTTCGAGTCAGCTGGCATGTCCAATCGACTGGTGAGAAATTGCCATCGAATTATCTAACGAAAACCTTGGTCTAACAGCTTTATTAGATCCGCTTTAGCCGATTGGCCCTTGATTTGCTATCAGAATACGAGCGTCGGGCGGTTGCGCAATCTCTCAGCAATTGTCCACGTTCGATCCATGATGGGAGAGAGTTGGAAAAAGGCGGTGGAAGAACATGTTGAAATGGTTGTTAGGAATAATGTTGTGTTGTGGGATGGGAGTGGGTGTAAGTTTAGGGCAGGAGGCTGCGGCAACGGCCGATCCGCCGGTGGCAGAAGCTTCTGCACCTGTGGCTGCGAGTGCAGAAGCTGCACCTCCACCGGCATCGACTCTCAATTCCGGAGACCAAGCTTGGTTGTTGGCTAGTTCCGCATTGGTGTTGTTTATGACACCGGGACTCGCCTTTTTCTATGGTGGCTTAGTCGGCAGAAAAAACGTGCTGAGCATCCTCATGCAATGTTTTATGTGCATGGGTGTGGTGACTGTTTTGTGGGTTTTGGTCGGTTACAGCATCGCGTTTTCCGGTGAGGAGGTCGGAGGTGGTTTCTGTGGGAATCCGATGACCCACTTTCTGCTCAATGGCGTTGCTACAGATGCGTCTTTCGAGCCTGTCACGGGTGTGAAGCTGGGAATTAGCCAACAGACATTTATGGTTTTCCAAATGATGTTCGCCATCATTACCCCGGGTTTGATTATTGGGGCTTTCGCTGAGCGGATGAAGTTTGTTGCGTTTACTGTATTCATCGCTTTGTGGACCGTCTTGGTTTACAGCCCTGTGGCGCACTGGGTTTGGTTCGGTCCTTCGCACTGGTTGTTCGGTTTGGGTAGCTTTAACGCAAAAGATGCCGTACCCGAGGGGGCATTGGACTTTGCTGGTGGTACTGTAGTTCACATTAACGCTGGTATCGCAGCACTTGTTGCATGCTTGATGATCGGACCACGTCGTGGATATCCAAAACAAGTCAACCCACCACACAACTTGCCGTTCGCTGTTCTCGGTGCAGGCATTCTTTGGTTCGGTTGGTTCGGTTTCAATGGTGGTAGTGCGTTCGGTGCGACTCCTCAAGCGGTTCAAGCGTTTGTCACAACTCAAGTTGCAGCAGCCACTGCCGGATTGACTTGGTCGATCATCGAAATGATCCGCAATGGTAAGCCGACTGCGTTGGGGATGATCACTGGCGTTGTCGCAGGCTTGGTTGGAATCACCCCTGCTGCCGGCTTTGTGGATGTTAAGGGTGCGTTGATCATCGGCGTTGGCGCAACGGTTGTCAGTTACATTTTCGTGGCATTCGTCAAGCCAGCACTCAAGTACGACGATTCGCTGGACGTCTTTGGCGTTCACGGGATGGCTGGCGTATTTGGAGCTTTGGCCACCGGTTTGCTCGCTCTCCCTGGGGTTGGAATTGACCGCCAAGGGGGAAGCATGGCACAGCTGATGCTTCAAGGTAAAGCCGTATTGGTAACAGCAATTTATTCCGCAGTGATGAGTTTCGTCCTGCTGAAGATCATCGATTTGGTGATCGGATTACGAACGACAGAGGATGGCGAAAAGATGGGGCTCGATTTGAGCGACCACGCTGAAACCGCCTACACGATTTCCTAATTCTGGTTTCGTGGTCGAACGATGGAATTTCGATTCAGCCGCCGTGGAAACACGGTGGCTGACTTTTTTTGGGTTTGCCGTGAATCGATAGACGGGTGGTTTCAAGAATTGGAACGCGGCACCGCTCGATCTGGCTTGACAGTGCTCGGGTCGCTCGATACCTTTTTGGAGCGTAACGACGATTTTGTACATCAGAATTCGTTTGATCGACGAGGCGGACAGCTTCGCTCAAAACACGGGGAATTAGCTCAGTTGGGAGAGCGCTTGCATGGCATGCAAGAGGTCAGGGGTTCAAGTCCCCTATTCTCCATTCCGTGGTGTATTTTGAGACTCTATTGGGCAAGCATTTCTCTTTCGGCTTGTCGTCTTTTTTTGCGGCCTCCTCTTAGCCACCGTCCGCCAAACGGTGGAGATGCGATGGTATGTTCCGCGGTCCGTTGTTTGAACCGCTCGTATGGAATCGATTTGCTGAGCGGGTTTTATGTGGCAGATGATTTTTCGGGGGACCGCTGCACATACCCTACGT
>CAZACJ010000009.1:90662-100785 GCA_964483385.1 uncultured Pirellula sp.
TGGTGTGATCCGCCTTGATCCGTGACACCACGCACGCGAACGATTAGGATATAAGATCGATCCGCTCGGTCGTTCGTCCCTCCCGCCCTCCTAGACCCTCCTCGATCCCCTCCTTCATCAGCTCGCTTCCTTCAGTAAGCCCTTGCGCCTATGCGATCATTCCTGACAGTTTCGACGGTGACTTGGATGTGTCTCGTGGGACGCGTCGTTGTTTGTATTTTGGTTCTCGCTTTGTGGATTGGACTCTCGGCTGCACAAGACTCCCCTGCCCTACCCTCTTTGGATAGGCAGAGTGAAGTCGTCGCCAGTGATTCCATAACATCGCGAATCGATCGTGAGATACAAGCAGGATACGAGAAAGCGCAAGTTGCATCGACGGGCCTTTGCGCCGACGAAGTCTATTTGAGACGCGTAATGCTTGATTTGGTTGGACGCGTTCCAACGCTCGCTGAGCGTACGACCTTCTTGCAAGACGCTTCGCCGGATAAAAGGTTACGGTTAATCGATGAGTTATTGGCAAGTGAGGATTACGTTCAGCACTTTGCTGATGTGATGGATTCCCTGTTGATGGGAAGGGCTCATCGAGGCAAGATGGCCGAGCGTCGTGCTCACTGGCGACCATATTTGGAACGTGTATTTCGTGAGAATAGGGCTTGGGATCAAGTCGCACGCGAGATCCTGTTGGCGAGGCCGGAGAATGCAGAGCAGACCGGAGCTGTGTGGTTTCTTTATGAGCGCAATGACAATGCACAAGCGATCGCGGAGGCCGTAGCACCAGCGTTCTTTGGCATTCGCATCGATTGCGCGCAGTGCCATGACCACATGGTGGCTTCCGATATTCATCAAGCCCATTACTGGGGGTTGGTCGCTTTCTTTAATCGCAGTAAAAATCAAAAGACGAATGCAGGCCCAAGGCTCAGCGAGTCCGCTGTCGGGGGCTTTTCGGATTTCGCAAACATTCATGGTTCCAGCTATCCAAATCTGTTGACCTTCTACGAGTCAAAGACGATCGATGAGTCGCGTCCCGAGAAGGACGCGAAGCAAGAGGATCTCGAAGAGTTCTATGTTGCTGCGGCAAATCCGGATGATCCAAAGGTGCCTAAGTTTTCGCGGCGTGAGCGATTTGTCGAAGAGGTATTCAAGGGGCATCGCATGGTTCCCCGAGCCTTTGTCAATCGTTTGTGGGCCATGCTTATGGGACGCGGAATCGTTCATCCCTTCGATCAAATGGACTCTGCGCATGATCCGTCTCACCCTGCTCTGCTCGACGGATTATCTGAGGATTTCATCGCATCGGGATATGATATTCGCAAATTGGTAAAGGGCATCGTAGCGAGCCGTGCTTATCAGCTAAGTTCTGTGCGCCCGGAAGGGGTTGAGGATCCAGCGACGTTTGCTTGGGCTTTGGAAAAGTCTCTTACGGCTGAACAGTTGGCAAGGTCGATTCAAGTGGCTTTGAATCAGAGCTTCAAGAACGACCATCCGCTGTTGGCTGAGTTGCGAGATCGCATTCCTGAAGTGATGCCGGAGACCATTGTGACTGATGTTGGAGATGCGATGTTCTTGACGAACAATCCGGCGATGCATGCCATGGTTTTTGACAAGAGCAATGCCGAGGGGCTTGCGAATCGTCTAGCCAAAGAAACGGACTTGGACGTGGCGATCCAAGAGATGTTCTTACGGACGCTTGTTCGGCAGCCAGATGCTCAAGAACTAGAAATGGTTCGTGGTTTTTTACATCGCGGGTTAGCGGGAGCGGATGCTGCCCGGTCGGAAGATGTCTGGCGCAACGCTGTTTGGGCTTTATTGACTTCTGCCGAGTTTCGTTTCAATCATTGATGAGCGTCCGAAGTTGCTTGGACGTTTAATGATTGAGACCCAATTCAGCAAAGAGAAGTTGGAACGCATGTTCCACGGATGGATGAAAATTTGAAGTGCATGACAGCGGAGAGGGCAATGGAAATGGAAGTAGGCAAAGGGGTGATTGCGTGAAAGCTCAAAACAAAGCGATAGGTGGAAGAAAGGATTGTGGCAGTCCGGAGCATCACGCGCACCGACGATTGTTCTTGCAAGGAGCGATGGCAGCAGGTGTCGCTTCGGTGGGGAGTTTTAACGGGCTGTTTTCCATACCTGCGTTGGCGGAGCAGACGAAGAAGGTCGGTAAAAAGTGCATCCTGTTGTGGCTGTGCGGTGCACCGAGTCAGTTTGAAACATGGGACCCGAAACCGGGGACGGCCACTGGTGGGCCGTTCGGTGCGATACCTACATCGATACCGGGAGTGCAGATCAGTTCCTTGATGCCGCAATGTGCGAAGATCATGGAGAAGCTTGCGGTGATTCGGTCGATGAGTACAGAACCGAACGAGCATTTTCAGGGGATTGATGTGTTGACACGTGGGGAGCAACCCCGTCCTCCTTTTACTCGCCCTATTTTGGGTTCTGTTGTCGCTCAGCAGCTTGGGCAACTCGATAGTCCCGTGCCTCAGTTTGTGCTCTTGGATCCTTGTCCGGAGGGAAATGAGTTCAGGTCTTTCAAGGCGGGTAATTGGGCTGGTTGGCTGGGCGCGGAGTATGGGCCTGTGCGGTCGGGGGGTGAGTTTGCCATTCCAGACATTCTCAAGCCTGAAACGTTGAGTGAAGTGGATCATGAGGACAGGGAAGCATTGCGAAAGTTTCTAAGTAGGAAGTTTCAGAACGAAACACGGAGCAAGGCAGCATCTGGATACAACGCAGCGTTCGAGCGAGTCAAAGGATTGATGAGTTGTGCTCCCTTATTTGATTTAGAGACGTTGCCGGAAGCAGATCGCAAACGTTATGGGCACGGTGCGTTCGCGCAGCATGCGTTGCAAGCCCGTCACTTGATTGAAAACGGATCAACCTTTGTGATGGTGGCTAACGGTATGCCTTGGGATAATCATGTGTTTCAGCACGAAATGCATCAGATGTTAGTCCCCGAGTTGGATCATGTCCTATTTCATCTGGTGATGGATTTAGAACAGCGTGGGATGCTTAACGATACGCTGGTCATTGCGATGGGTGAGTTTGGACGTACTCCGTGGCTCAATGAGGCAAGGGGGAGAGATCACTATTCCAAGGCTTGGAGTTTGGCGATGGCTGGGGGAGGGATTCGTGGTGGAGTGATTTATGGGGCGACCGATCCGTTAGGCTTCGAAGTAACCCGAGACGCAATCGATAATCGAAGATTGTTCGCAACGATATTTAAAGCTTTAGGGATTAACCCACATGAGCAATATGACTTGCCCGAGTTGCCCACCTTCCATCGTGTGGAGGGGAATGTTTTGCCGATCGATGAATTGCTAATTGGATAGAGTTGAGCCATGGTACAGAAAACGATAACTCGAGTGCATGATTTCAAACTACCAACTGCCATCTTGGGGGCGTGTTTGTTGGGGGATGACAATCAACTTGCAGTGGCTTGTATGGATGGAGTGTACCGCGTCGATGTGGCGGCAAAGTCCCATCAACGGATAGGTGAGCATGCGAGTTACGTGAGCTCAGTGGCGTATCATGACGCGAGCAAGGCGTTTGTCACCGCGGGGTACGATGGAACATTGAAGTGGTTTTCAGCAGAAAGCAATGTGCTTATTCGCGAGACGCAGGTGCATCGGTTTTGGTCGTGGGATATGGCGCTTAGTCCCGATCAGAAATGGATAGCGAGCGTAACCGGGCAGTACATCGCTGGGGATTATAAATACACCCCTGCAGCGGAGACCGAGCCATCGGTGAAGATTCTACGGGCTGAGGATGGTGCGACCGTACATAGCTTATCGCACGTCCCTTCGGTACAAGCGGTAGCTTTCAGTGCGGACGGTCAGTGGGTAGCTGCTGGGAATTTGATGGGAGAGGTTCGAGTCTGGAACGTAGCGACAGGCGAGCAAGTCGGAGTGTTTCAGAGCAAGGATTTTACAAGCTGGGGGATTATCAAGAGTCATTGTTATTTAGGAGGTATCTTTGGAATCCGATTTTCCCCGGATGGAAACGAGATCCTTGTTTGCGGAATGGGGGATATGCGAGATCCGATGGCGGGCAATGGTCGACAGTTGTGGCAGCGCTGGAATTGGCGTGAGGGGAAACTGGTATCCAAGACCAAGGAGAATCAGTCCGGGGAGGGGCTGATGGAAGCTTTGGTGTTTAGTCCTCAGGGAGATAGTTTCTTGATGGGAGGACGATTGCGGGGTGGGGAGTGGAACGCAGCGATGTTTGACTTCCAGAGTGGTGAGCGACTCGGGACGATCAAGTCGGGTTATCGAATTACCGAGATGTTGTTCAATTCAAAGGGAGAGTTGCTGGTGTTTGGAGGTCAGGGACAGCCCGGCAAAGAGGCGGACGGAAAGTTCCCGGACTTCGGTCGAATTGAGGTTTACCAAATTGGCGGTTAGTTTTGGTAAATAGTATTTTTGGGCGGTTTGTGATGGTTTCTCAAGAGCTACATCCTGTGAAACAACGGAACGCAACGAAGTAACAGAAGAAACGAGTGGCTCTCCAATGGATGTCGACCAGCGCCTGCGTTTAATGGTCAGTCGGAGGCATACCACAATTCAACTCCCATGTCTCACGCCAAGACGCGAAGAGTCATTGGCTCTCGGAGAGTTGAAAGAAGAAAGTGGAAAGTAGCAAATAGGTGCCAGGGGTATCTCTGCGAAACGCTGTTTACAGGGTAAAGCTGTCATCGCAGATGGCTTGTAGAGCTGATAGGAACGTGGTTGTCTGCTAGGCAGTAGGCAGTTAAGCTTACCGAGATTTCTCCTTTTCCACCTTCTTCGTAAAGCCAGTTCCGTTCCAGGACGACAACTCGCTGCATTCTAGATCCAAAGGCCCAAGGTCCTTGATGTTCGCGACACTAGCCAGAGGGATACATCGACGTTTCAAGAGGTTTTCACTTCTTTGGCGAAAGAAGGGGGCAGCGTTTGCTACAAGGTGGCCCAATTCGCTTGTCGCACCTTCTCGCACAAATGTCTCGTCGAGCCCTTCGGAACTCGAAGTATTCTTTGATGCGCGAGTCGAAGGTGGTGGAATCTGGAAGTGGCGTCACTACTTTGATATCTATCATCGCCATTTCGATCCGCTTCGGAAATGCAAAAACTTGGTGGTGCTCGAGATCGGAGTCTACTCAGGTGGTTCGCTTGAGATGTGGCGCGATTATTTTGGATCTGAGGCAACCATCTATGGTGTCGACATCGAAGCTGCCTGTCGCACGTACGAATCCCCAGGCACTCATATCCTGATTGGTGATCAAGCCGATCCATCGTTTTGGCGGCGAGTGCTGGCAGACGGAACACTTCCGCCTCCCGATATCGTGATCGACGACGGGGGGCATACACCTGAACAACAGCGGGTTACGATGGAAGAATTGCTTCCTCGCATGCGTCCGGGAGGTGTTTATCTATGTGAAGACATTCATGGAAGATACAATGATTTTGCGGCATTTGTCTCTGGACTAGTCGAGAGCCTTAATGGGATGGAGGGCGCGTGTCAGGATCATTTCAATCCAATGCGTCGAACAACCGTTCCGACGAATAGTGTTCAAGCTTTCCTTCATTCCGTTCACCTCTACCCGTTCGTCGTGGTCATCGAAAAGCGGCAAGCCCCACTGAAGGAGCTTGTTTCATCGAAACACGGTACTCACTGGGAGCCATTTCTTAGATAATCTCGGCAGCGCGGCAGTAGTATTTAGCTTCAGTTATCGCCAAGTCCAAGTGAAAAAGGGCATTCAGCGCAAAGTGATCTGCGAGATGATCTGTCAGGTGCTGAAGGGGGGCGAGATTTTCACATTTGCTTAATTCCTTTACGCATCGAGAGTTAGGGATTCGGGTTTAGGAATTTCGATTTTTTCGAACGCAAGCTGCAAGATTCCGCTTTCGGCTGCGTCTTGTAATTAGTGGTCTATTCGTTCGTTTCAGGAAACGCTGGCGATCGAACAAGTTGAGACCGGCAGGTTAAGGTGGGGCTTTGCCTAGGTCTGTGGTACGATAGATCGCCCGGAAAGTACTGGATGCCATTGATTACCATGAGTGAAATTCCTCCTGATACGCGAGCGAGCTTGCTGATCAAGCTACAAGATCGTGATAATGTGGTGGCTTGGAGTGACTTCACTCTGATTTATACACCTGTGATTCGTCGAACAGCGGCGAGAATGGGTTTGCAGGCAGCGGACGTAGAAAACGTCGTCCAAGAAGTTTTACTTACGGTTTCCCAGTCGATTCAGCCTTGGTTGGATCGTTCGGATCGTGGTTCTTTTCGAAGCTGGCTTCGACGGATAGCAAAAAACAAAACGTTGGATCTTCTGACGCGTCGTGGGACACGATTGGAGGACAGCCCCGGGCAACAATGGGAAGTTCTTGCAGCTGACGGGGCGGATGTTTCGTCTTACTGGGATTTGGAATATCGCCGAGAATTGTTTGCTCGTGCGTCTATACAGGTTCGAGAGTCGGTCGCGGAAGCGACATGGCAAGCGTTTTGGTTGTCTACAATTGAAAACTTGCCGATAGCGCAGGTGGCAAAAGAGCTAAAGGTACGTGAGGGAATGGTCTACTTGAGTCGTTGTCGAGTCACCGATCGCATTCGCAAGTTAGTCAAGCAATGGGAGGTCGAAGAATGAATCGGAACTCCTCAGGGGATGACCGCAACGTCGATGATGAGAATCGCAATCGTTTGAGGAACGGTTGTTGGGAGCAGAAGCAACTTCTTGGCCTGCTTGAAGGTGAATTAAGTCCCGCTGATTCCGCGGATGCGCTTAGCCATATAGAGCAGTGTGTAAGTTGTCGTACCTCACTCGAGGATCTATCGGCAGAGCCGCACGAATGGCAGGAGGTGAGCGAAGTTCTCTCATCGGGCGTCTATCGACAAGCGACGTCGCTTGATCCATCGATTTCGCGAACAAACGTTAGCGAAACGAAGGAGGACTGGACAGCGTCTTTATCGAAACGTTTGCTCTCACCTTCGACTCATCCCGAGATGTTGGGGCGTATTGGCCGCTATGACGTTGAGCGGTTGCTTGGGACGGGTGGTATGGGGATCGTGTTTCGGGGGTTTGATACAGAGTTGCATCGGGTGGTGGCGATCAAGGTTCTCTCGCCGACATTGGCGTTCCATGGAGCAGCGAGACAACGCTTTTCGAAAGAGGCTAGAGCAGCAGCGGCAGTGGTTCATGAAGATGTGGTGCCGATCTATGACGTGGAGACTCAGCGCGAAATCCCGTTCTTAGTCATGCGTTTTATTCCAGGTGAATCGCTTCAGTCCAAGATCGATCGTGAGGGAGCTTTGGAGCTCAAACAGATTTTGAGGATAGGCAAGCAGTTGATGGCTGGATTAGCGGCGGCGCACGCACAAGGGTTGATTCACCGAGACATCAAGCCAGCCAATGTACTTTTAGAAGAAGGTATCGATCGCGCGTTGCTGACTGATTTTGGACTTGCGCAGACCATTGACGACGCACGCATGACAGCTTCTGGGATGATGCCGGGGACTCCACCGTATATGTCACCAGAGCAGGCGCGAGGCGAACGCTTGAGCGAGCAGAGCGATCTTTTTAGTGCAGGCAGTGTACTGTATGCGATGTGTACTGGCCGAGCGCCGTTTCGCGGTGAGACTTCGTGGAAGGTGCTTAAGCTGATTGAAGAGGCTGACCCCAAGCCAATTCGAGAGTTGCAACCTGATACTCCAGAGTGGTTAGCAAATATCGTTTCCAAGATGATGGCCAAGGATCCATCGCAGCGTTACAAATCCGCAGCAGAGGTGTCTCGACTCCTCGAACAGTGCTTGGCTCATGTGCAACACCCGCTCAGCGTGGATTTACCATCAGAACTCACTGAGTTAACTCGCGTGGATTCTACGAAGAAGAGGTTCTCGACGAAGCAAGCACTGGCGACGATTGCTGTGGGGATACTGTGTCTTGCTACTGGATTCATCGCCATGAATCAATGGTGGAGCCGCAATCAAATTAAAGGGAGTAGTTCCAGTCTCACGACTTTCCCTGGGGGGCCAAGTTCAACGATTCCTATTCCCGCAGTTGTTCCAGCGAGTCGTTCGACGGGGGATATCTCAAGTGAACTTGGTACTGCGAGCATTGCAGAATTAGCAAGGCGCGCGGGGGAAAGTGAATCTTCGACGTTAACGAAGCGATCGTCACAGTGGAAGGACCTTAATGATCTTCCACAGCAACCGGAGGAGCGTATCCTGCGATTGCTTTCGGAACCGATCGAAGTGGACTTACGTGGGGCGACGTTGACCGACGCATTGAAGATCTTGTTCGGGGATATCCCCGTTGATTTGGTTCTCACCGCCCAGGAACTCGGTGAACGTCGAGAGCGTGGGTTGGCGTCGCTGGATCAGGTTCAAGTGAGTTTTTATGGTTCTGGGACTCGGCGGCAGATCTTGCAACGCATTCTTGGCGAACAGGATCTTGGGTATATCGTGCATGCGACAAGGATTGAGATTGCGAGCAGGGAAGCTGGTGAAGAGCGTCCGGTGGTGCGTGCATACGGGTTATCGTATGTGACAGAAAACGCAGAACAGGCGGAAAAGTTGATAGGGGCACTTAGAACAATGTTTGGAAAACAGGGAGGATGGGTGCCCGAGTTGACGCTTCAGGGTGACGTTTTGATCTTTGAAGGTACCGAGCAGCAGCAGGATCGTTTGGTCGAGTTGCTTGCTGCTATGGGAAGGCTGACTGAAGGATTAAAGACCGAGGAATGATTTTGGCGTTGAGTTGGATTTCATAGACGATTCAAGTAACGATGGCAATACAAACAAGGAAATGAGGAAATAGAAGATGGCCGCTCGAAATTGGATAAAAAGGTTGGGTGTGTTGGCTGTGATGGCGGGGCTTTGTGGTATCGGTGGGCTGGGCGGGTACGTTTGGTCGCAGACAGTTGTTCAAAAACAAATGAACGCTAGGTCGTACGTGTCTGGTAATCCACAGATTCAGGTTCCCGTAAACCAAGTGCAAAACTATCCAAACTATCCCGCGAATACGGCCCAAATCATTCCGCCGAATGGAATGCCTTATGGTATGTCGCCGGCGCCGCAACAAGCGTTTGTACCAAGTCCATTGGGTGGGATGTGGACGATTCCTCCTGGTACTTCTGGTCCGTGGGTGGGCGGTAGTGGTGTGAACTGGGAAAAGCCCAAGGGGGAGGAGCCGGAGTGGTTGACGCGCGGCAAGCAGGCGATCCAAGCCGAGGATCAAGTGAGGAAGAGCTTGCGTCAAGAATTGGACATTACATTGGCTGAAGCCCAGTTGGGCACAGCACTAGAGAAAATGCTTCGTCCTGCCGACATCGCTTATACGGTTGATTCCGAATCGGAGAATCAGCCCGTGACGATTGAAAGTCGAGGGCTTGTGCGCGATGGCTTAATTCGAGTGCTTCGCCCTTTGGGATTGGATTATGTCGTACGTCCGGACGGTTTGGAGATCGTACAAGTTGGCGAAAGTCATGGATCGGTTCGAACATACAACTTGGCGTATGTTGTAAACAATAGTGGTGACATGGAGACCGTGACGAAAATGGTGGAGCGGATGGTTAAGCCCAATGCATGGCAAGAGGGTGGTGGTCAAGGAATTCTGATGGGAATTGGAAGTGTCCTAGTGGTATCCACGACGGAGATGGTGCATGAGGAAGTCGAGGTGTTGTTAGGGAAGCTTGAAGCAATGTCCTTGCAGAAGTCGCCCCGAACGTCAGTACCTGCCAATTCTCCGGGGATGGGGGGGATGGGGATGGGAGGGCCTGCCGCACCGCTTCAGACGCAGTTGTATCGCAGTGGCTTAGCACCAGCACCAGGTCTTGCGCAACCCGGTGGTCAGACACCGGGCGCTGGTTTTCCTGGAGGGTTTGGTAGCGAAGGTGGTGGAGGATTGGTTCCGCCCGCTGCGTCTGCGAAGCCTGCGCAACCCAAGAAGGAGCCAGCAAATTTGGAGCCAGCAAATTTAGAGCCAGCACAGGAGGACAACACACTCGGCGGCCCTGAACTCCCCGCAGCTCCATGAACCCTTGGTCTATAATCCAATACCGTCAAATTGGTAATCCGAGCGGTTTCAGGAGTGCTTTTTGAGCCGGAAAGCGCGAGCTCCGGGTGGTTCTCTGAGCCGGAAAGCGCGAGCTCC
>CAZACJ010000010.1:0-89600 GCA_964483385.1 uncultured Pirellula sp.
GCGAGTACGCCTTCGGCTGACTGCTAAACGAAATCGCTGGTCTTTGCGTCTTGGTGTAATACTTGTGCCCCAAGGGGGGAAAAGGTGATAGCCCAGGGCAAAGCGGAGCGACGCCCTGGGACAGTTACCACAAAACATCCGCCCTACCCTGAAGGGGTAGAACCCAAGATCGCCGTAACCGACTCATTGATGTTCCGCCACGTTGAAGGTGTTAGCGACGCAGTTTGAGGAAGTTACTTGAGAAGTAGCTTACCGCGCTGATAACGTTGCTCGAAAGCTCATTTCCCTGTTGCGATTGAGCTTCGATGACGCGGTACAGTGGTCCATCTTGTGAGAAGACAGGGACAGAATCTGTAGGTGTGTTCATGGTGGTGAACATGAGCTCTTCTTCGTTTGTTGATTCCAATAACGGAACGGCATCAAGTTCCGAGTAGAAGAAAGGTAGTTCGGAATCGGAAGTGTTACCGTAGCGGACCCAAGCTCCATCAGGGATCCCGGTTGACTTCCAAGGATCTTCTTCGGAAGTGCCTTCTACGATACCTTCCATCGTGCCGTCTGTGGTGACTTCGGAGAAAGCGGTTTGGAACATCTCCGATTGTTCTTCGATCATAAAGGGGGTTGGTACTGCGTTCAGAGCGTCGATGACGACGAGGACATCAATGGGATCGATGGAGCCGTCATTGTTGGTGTCTAATCCGGCCAATGGTGAGACCGATTCGTCGCTGCCTTCCCCTTCGGCATTGGTAGACGCAGTGCGAGAGGCGGATTGAAGGGAGTATTGTTGTACGGACATGGATCCGAAGCGATTGAGCGTGTCGATGATTTGTAGGGCATCGACGGGGCTGACAGAGCCGTTGCGGTCTACGTCGGCCGGTTTTGCTTCGTTGTGAAGTGTGGTTTGGCGGATTGCTAATTCGCAGACGGCGATTTCGGGAGTGAACGAGGGAGCGATGTCGGCTGCAAAGAGTTGGCGGTCGCAAAGTTTTTCGAGGCTTAGTTTCTTGCGCATGCTATTTCTTTAAGTCAGGGGTTTCGGATCGGTTTTTCTACTTCAACCGAAGAACTTCCACGTATTCTACGGCGGATTTGGAGATTTGCTTGAATGAAAGATACGCGAAAAGCCAATAAGTTTCAAAGATTTACGGCTTGGTAGGGAGATTATTGAGGTCGCTTTAGGAAGTCTAGGTAGTTTTCAGCAATAGAGGTTAGAATTTGCGATTGGTTTGGCTGCTGATTGGGGTGGTCGAGCGTAGGGACGGGCAAATGGAGAGCCAGAGGGAATTGCATGGCACGTGAAAAGAAAATTGGGCCAAAGAAGTCTAAGGAACCGGAACGCACCTCGGATTCGGAGGCGGACTTGGACGAAAGGTTGGAAGGATCTCAGTTCGGGGGGGATTTTGATTCCGGTGATGGGTATGGTGTGGAGAACGATGAGACATCTGTTGATAGGGTGAGTGGAACTGGTCAGGTAGTTTCGGATGTGGGGAGTGGGCCTGTCGGGATTAAGTCAGAGAGCGATGCGGTACTGCGGCCCAAGCAAATGTCGGAGATGATTGGCCAGCGTGAAGTGATGGACGTCTTGGAGATCGCGATTCATGCTGCGAAGAAGCGTGAGGAACCACTTGGTCACATACTTCTCGATGGTCCGCCGGGTTTAGGAAAGACCACATTTGCTGTCTGCATACCGGCAGCGATGGGGGTGCCGGTAGAGATGGCGAGTGGTCCTAGCTTGAAAGCCCCGAAGGAACTATTGCCATATTTGACGAATATCCAGCGAGGTGCTGTGTTGTTCATCGACGAGATCCATCGGTTGCCCAAGCCGGTCGAAGAGTTCTTGTATACGGCGATGGAAGATTTTCGCATCGACATAGTATTGGGTGAAGGTGTGAATGCGAGGACTTTGAATTTAAAGTTACAACCGTTCACTTTGATTGGAGCGACGACGCGAGCGGGGATGCTCAGTGCGCCGCTTCGGGATCGTTTTCATATTCGGCAGCACTTGAATTACTACAGTGATGCAGACTTGGTGGCGATTCTTCAACGCAATGCCGCAAAGCTTCGAGTGGACTTGGATGAGGACGCGGCCCAAGCGATTGCGTCGCGATCTCGAGGTACTCCTCGCGTGGCGAATGGTCGGTTGTTATGGGTGCGAGATTATGCGATGAGCAAGTCGGATGGGCGAATAACTTTGGATATCACCAATCGTGCCTTAGCGATGTTTGGGATCGACGCACAAGGCTTAGATCGTCAGGACCGCAGGTATTTGGAAGTCCTAGCGAGAGTATTTAACGGTGGTCCTGCTGGATTGGAGGCGATGGCGCACACGATGAGTGTATCCGCGGATACGCTTGAGGATGAAGTGGAGCCATTCTTATTGCGCAGCGAGTACATTGTCCGCACGCAACGAGGACGGCAACTTGGGGAACGAGGATGGGAAATTGCGAGCGGTGTAAAAAAAGTCGATTGATCTTTTACTAACCTGCAGTTACTAGACCATTGTAGGCAGCACATTCGGGCTTCGTCGCTTGGTTATTCAGGAACTATCGTGGGTGTGACATAGCGGGCTTGGACTAGTGAAGTGAATTCCCACTCGTGCACAGATCCCACTCGTGCACGTAATCGAAAAACTCTTGTCGCAAACGAATTAAGCGTGATCCGAGCACGATAACGATAGGAATAGAGCCAAAAGTTTGACCTCTTACCCACAGTGATTCCTGAAAAGCCTCATTCCTGATGAAGGTTTGGTGAAAGGGATGCAAAAAGGCTTGCTTTCAGTCCCTAATCTGTCACAAACAAACAACGAGACTGAATTGGTCGTGGAGATTGTTCTCGAACCTATTGTGTCAATGAAGGTGCCATTCAGACGATGGACTATATGAATCCAGAGATTCCTTCGGGACTATCGTTGGAAGTGATACCGCTCGTGCGAGCTACCGCAGAGAATCTGCTAGGTTTTGGACATTTGGTGTACGAATCCCCCGAGACTTACCCCATTGAGATCGTGCGTTGGCCGGCAAGTGGCTGGCGACCAGTAGATTTAGATTCGGGGGATGAGGGAGGAACCAAGCAGGGGATATTTGTCAGTCGTTGGGATGGAGATGTGCTCTATGGAGTAAATGAAGCCGTCGGCGGGAACTATGTACTAGGTTACGCTTGTGCCCCAGAGGATGCTCGTCGGGGTCATCAGCAAGAAGCGAAGCAGATTTTGTTGTGGCATTGCAATTACCATCCCGATGGAGGTCAGTTGTTCTTTCCGTTAGACCACAAGCCATTTTTGGTACCTTTGGCACTTCCTGGCGACGATCGCAAACCAAGAGAGTTTGTTGGTTTCTGGTTTGATGGATCTTGCGGACTGTATATCCATCCAAACATCTGGCACGACGGTGTGTTTACTTTGAAAGGCGAACAGCGGTTCTTTGACAAGCAGGGTGCTGTGCATGCCAGAGTTTCAATGGATTTCGCAAGAGAATTCCAGTGCCTACTTTGTGTAAAATTAGATAGTACTTCGTTATAGTCCTGTATTCCCTAGGAGCAATTTCAAAATCATGCAAGTTTCCGTGGAGGACTCAATTCAAGTATCCAATCGATTTGCAGCATTGCCACGTTGGTTGAGTTTGCCGATTTTTGTCGGCGTTGCATTCTTCTCTTTGTTGACCCTAGTTACGATTCTTGAGTTGATTCAGTCGAAAGCGTTCGAGTGGAGGCAACTGTTCGGAGTAGCCGCTAGCTTGTTAATCACTTTGTTGCTTGCTGGACTTGCTTGGTCCATTCTACGAGGACGAGGGGTTCCTCAGTGGTTCATGCGGGTATTTGTAATCGCCGCGATAGGCGGACTGTTGTGGCCAATCGGCGTCATGCTAAAAGATGTTTGGGTTGGGAATAACACAAGGCATATCTACGAGGACTCGATGCTCTTAGTGTCTTTTTACCTTCTGGTGTTTTCGCCGAATCTAGTGAAGACTTTGTGGAATCATCGCTCGTATACAGATGATTTAAGGATCGACAGACCTTAGAGGCACAGATGTCAGATCTGCGATTTCCAACGATTCGATTTATTCACCAATGGATCGGTGTCGAGTGGGGAAGCGTAACTGGGTTGCTTGGAAGTAGACTCGCCTTCACCGTTTCCACCGCTGGTTTGGTTTGACCCGTTGTTAGGTTGGTTGGTAGAGAGCAACTCATTGAAATAATCGATAGCGCCGAGAGCATCGAGCGGGCTTAATAGGCCATCGTTATTGATATCAACATAAGGTTTTGGTCCGATCCCCTTATCGCTGAGCCTTCCGCTACCACGCTGATTGATGATATCGATCACAGTGACGATGTCTATTCCGTTGATACGACCATCCTCATTGACGTCGAAAGGGTTCGTAGTATTGGTCCAAGGGGAGATATTTCGGTAAAAGCCATAATCTGCCCGGACTGATTGACCGCTTGTCGATGGCACACTGAGAACGCGATTGGGACTCCCAAGGACTTCGTATTGCTGCGAGTTTGGTATGGCAGTGACGCGATAATTTCCAGCGGGGAGATTTGGGAAATGAAATACCCCTGCAGTATTGGTTAAAGCAGTATTCGGAATTCCGTGAAGCACTTGAGTCACTTGGATACGACTATCAAGGTGACCATAGACCACTGCGTAAGCAATTGGGGCTGATGATTCGATGGTCAATGTGGTATTTTCACCAATTTGCAAGGAAGGGGATTCATAGCGTGCTAGGACTGTTCCGTCGGTTGCAAAAGCATCGATGCGTGCGACTGCGTTTTCGGATGCCGATAAAACAGAAACGTCGATTCTACGCGTTGAATTTGGAAACCCTAATCTCAGCATGGTGCTACGACCATCAAAGGTGGTCGGTGCAAGCGGGGTGACCAGTCGGTAGGGGTGAAAAATCTTGAGATCGGAATCGGGATCGACTTGGATACCAACACGCCCATCTGCTTCGCTACCCACCGAGCTGATACTCATTCCATTGACTAAGCTAGTGATGGTGCCGTTCGGGAAGTTGTTTGCACTGGTTTCGACTTGACCCACTGGAGGAGTTCCCTGTAGCGATTCGAGTCTGACTTGCTGGCCACTGAGATCACTTTCCAATTCTCCCCATAGCCCATCTTTGTTGAGATCGTTCCAGATAAATCCGTAAATACCGGTTGTTTTTGATTGGTTTGGAATTGTACTAATAGTCGCGGAATAACCATTACTAGTAATGCCCGTTTGGATGTTTACCGCACGCAACTCAATCGGCTTCCCGAGGTCGGAAGGGTTGATCGGAAGACTCAAGTCGACAATAAATGTTGGTGAGACTGGCGTAGCAAGAGTTTGCCAATCACCCTGCCCAATACGAGCTTCGACACGATCGATTTTGTTGAGAGTAATACTTGACTGGTTCCCGGACGAATTGACGTTGGGTAGGGTACCAACAGTCGCTTTTCCATTCCAACGGTACAAGTTGGTGAACGGATCATAAACGCCCAGAACATCAAGCTGTATCGGTACATCTAATAAGTCAAAGATACCGTCACCATCGCTGTCTTTCCAACCGATCATCGCTAACGTAGAAGCGGGGCTGGTTTTATTTTCATAAGCGCGTTGGAGCGAAACTCCATCCGACATGATGCTATCTTGCTGAACGAAATTGGGGTTTGGATTTGCGACGAGAGAATTCGTGTTTTGGGTGTTGTAGTATCCGCGTTGGCGGTAATAACTAGCGCTTCCCTGATACTCGTCGAGCGCCCAGAACATGTGTCCTGTCTCATGCGCAAAAGTCGAGGCAGGGCGAGTCGAAGGAACGACTTGGAAGAGCCCACCAGCAAACGAAAATGCTAGGTCAAAAGTTCCCCCATCAGCAAACTGACCATCTTGGTCATTTTTTGAGTTTGCGACAAAGATGGTAAATGCCCAGTCAGTGTTGAGCTTGAGTCTTTGTGATTGATTGAATGCTCGCATGTTTGCATCGAGCAAGCTTTGGCCTCCGTATCCTTGTGCGTTGAGAAACTCGTTTACCCAAAGACTATAGTCATCGGAGCGCCTCGCAATCGGTTCATAGGCGGTGGAAAATGCAGCGTCTACAAATTTTCGATCGATAACGAATTCCAAATGATGTTTGGAGGTTTGTTTTGCTAGAACTTGTGGCCACCAGTTAAGTCCTTCTTCGATCTTATTCATAACCTCGGCGCGATGCGAGACGGTCCAGTCCTCGGTACTAGGATCAATCTGCCCATTGCTTTCGAGAAAAACGACGGTTACTCCCACGCGACCTAACATGAATTCCCCAGTGTCATCCGGAGTAGCGCCGAATGGGAGCGAAGCGAAGACGCGTCGAGATTCCAGGGATTCAATCCGTAGTTTTCGTTGCATTTGCGATCGTTACTCTTGGGTCTGAGTCAATAGCCAGTTATCTAATTGTGAATCGCTTAAAGCGGTATCCACCAGAGTGCCGGATAAACTTCTGAGTATCCTGAGTTTTGAAAGTTCCTCGAAGTTAGGATACGATTTGTACAAGGTACGTTTCGAATGGTTGGATTGTTGCGAAACGAACTTTTGCGTTTGTATGCGCCCCTCCCCTTCTGCGACTGAACCTTTTGGTGGAATTGTCAGATTGGATAGTGCCAAACTTCCTACCGAGGTTCGGAATGCAGTTATATCACTGATTTGTATGATTCCATTCTTATTGATATCGAGAGGACTGCCAACCGTGGTCGCCTTCCCAACCTCGGGACGAATCTTTACTACATCGGCAACTTGGACTACATAAGTATTCTGTTGGGATAGGCCGGTGGTTTCACCAAGTAAATGCCCAATGTAGTACGTTTGCTTCTCAAGCAACCCGGTTCGGGCAGTCGGCAGAACTTGGATCTGAAGCCAACGATTGGTGATCGTCGCATCGTTCCATTCGACCTGGAGCTTTGTTGGCAGATTTGTACTGTCGGATTGCGCAAGCAGACGGGATGGCACAGGCGCTGATTCCCAACGATTGGGTGTCCATGTGCTGGAGTCAAACGTACCGAGGGGGCTTACGCGAAATAGAAAATCCTCTGAAGTGATATTCAGGGATGGCAAGCCCGCGATTTCAAAAAGTAATCCGTTGATCCCTCGCTGAGCATTGATCAGATTCTCATAGGAAAGAGAACGAGCCTCGGATTCGGAGGTCGCAACACGTTTGTTTGGATCGATTGCGTTGGCAACATCATCGGCGGCAAAGCTAGAATTCGCGTAGAAAACATTTGCAGATAGGATTGTCACGACTGCGGTAATTTTAAAAGCCGCTTCGGTCTCGCCACCGTCCTCGTCCATAGCTCGAATGATCACCGTCTGTTGTTGTACCGGGGAGGTTGGCTGATACGTCCAGAACCAAGTACCGTCAGACTGCTTCGTAATAGCCCCTAGCGATGCACTCAACACTACAGTATCGGCGGCGATGTCATCCCAAGTTCCTGAATTAGAGAAATGGGAGAGCACGGAACCTTGGAGAGACGATTGGACGACGCTCAACCAAGGCGCGCGGTTCGTCACTGTCACCTGAAATCGTACTTGCTCTGAAAATCCGCGACTATCCGTTGCAGTTACCACGACAACTCGAGCGGGATGATTATCCTCTGGAGCATAACTCCATTCCCATCTTCCATCCGAGTATTGAACCACATTGCCGATATTGACGGTCAGCGTGACAGGATCGTTTGGGTCTGGATCGGACCAAGTTCCTTGGTTCGAGAGCATCTCGTCCTCGAACCCTTGGACTTCTGAGTCCCTGACCGATAGTGTTGGAGGAGTGTTGAGCTGACCGTCGTCAACGACGGTGAAGTCGATGGACGGAATTACTAGTCCATTGTAGATGGGGTCGAGGCTTTCACTCTTATCGAATAAAATGGAAATGGACTGATCACCGTCACGGATCCAATCTTCAACCCCCTGGATCAGTACCGTTTTCGGTAAGTCCCAATCACTTGTCGTGAACACCAACTCGGAATTGACCGTGTTCGCTTCGGAGGGATCTGAGGATCGAACCGGAATTCGTACTGTCGCACGAGGTGGCGTACTCATCCGTAGCGTCACTGCTGCGAAACCGCCCGATTCGCGTACGATTTCTTCGTTCGAAATTGCGCTAAGATTGGGAGCGGTATAACTCACCGAAATTTCGGGACGGTCGCTGATACTCGCAGTCTCCGAGGGTGCGATTCCCCAGCCATCAGTTCCCCTTGGAAAAGGTATTAATACCCAGCCATGGTTCAACGACTCCTGGTAACTCCATTGTTGTAAATCTTCGGTTACAAATACTTGGTTTTTCCCCGACTGGACTCCGAGGGGAAGATCGAAATCGCCGACTTGAGCGGTCGCCACGCTAGACGCTTCTATGTCGTCCGCATTGAAGCCATCGACAAGCGTATTCCAAGTAATTACGTCCGGAAGAGGCGAGAGAATTCGATGGATGGTCCCGCCATCACCTGGTGTGTTGCTCGCGCGGCTAGCAAGACTCAGAGTAGCCGCGTGGATTTTCGAACCGAAAGGGATCTGACCTGCACCAGTCCCGAACAAGTTACCGAACTGAAGCACGACTTGGCTGGTATTGGCTAGCCCAGAATCCGCTGCATCGACGAATAACGTACTGGATGAGGACTCGTAGCTGGTTGTCGGAGAATCCTGGCGTACTTGCGTATCTCGCGTGCTTGTATATCCCCCTACACCCTGCCTGAAGCTTTGATGATTAAGCTCAGTGGGAAGCCAAACGACATGAAGTTTGGGACGTTGAGAAACCGTCGTCGCATTCGAGCTTGCGAATGCCCAACCGTCGGTTCGTAAATCCCAACCCTGAATCAGCCAACCGAAATTGGACTCGCCGTTAACCCATGCTTGAACGTCATCGAGGACACCAATTTTAGTTAGACCGGTATCAGGGTCACCTGTACCAGCGGACGTACCAACTTGAGAATCTGCGATTGTACGTGCAGTGATTCCGTTGTTGCGAATGGGTTTTCCGTTGGAAAGTGTCGCTGGCAGAGAATTCCAAGTCGCGTTTGACTCGTCCCAAGGAAGCAGCAGACGATAAAGTCCCGCACCGTCGCCTCCGTTGGTTGTGGTCAAAGTCAGGTAAGCATCGAGGACACGAGCACTCGAAGGAATTTGACCGGGACCATCACCGATGAATGCATCAAATCGCAATAAGCCGATAGTGTTACTTGTGCCTGCATCGAAGTCGATGAAGACACTTTCACTTAAAGCTCCAGTAGCATTAGGATTTGCCTGAGAAAGCTGCGTATCCGAAACACCTGAATAATATGTAAATCCGTTGTCCGTTGCTTGTTGGAAACTTGATTCACGCAGTAGTGTGGTGCGAACCGTAGTGATACTACTCGCTAATAGCTCTCCTTCCGCATCGAGGAGCTTCCAATGCAATTGGCGTTCAGGTGGGGATAATCGTTCGAAGCTGGTTTGCAACCCGATTGCTTGCAACAATGCCGTTGCTGCTTGCACGCTGACATTTGGACGCCAATTGAATCGCAGTCCACTCGAATCGATGGTTTCCCAATCAGCAATGGCTTGGGTGCCCCAAAAAACCACGGATCCATCGGTGCGGATTTGGTTGGGTTCAGTGCCGATGGTTCGCACTGAAATGGTGTCTCCCTGAAGAGCGGGCGTAAGCCACTGAACTACGAGCGACGAAGCGGATAATATACTGGAGTCTACGTCTTGGATTCTGTTGGATAGTGAGATCGATTTGCTTGGGCTAAGCGTGGGTATTGTCAAGCTATTAGCGGATTCGAGAAAGCTCGGGGGATCATCTACGGCTTGGATATTGACGACAGCCTGTAGTGGTTCGCTGGCTGCACCAAGTGGATCCCATGCCGTAATTGAAATTTTCCGGGGAGAGGGCGATGGAGCGTCCGAGTGATTTCGAAACCCAATCCGTCTTAAAACTTGAGAAACACCATCGAGTGTTGCAGACGCATTCCAAGTCATCGTCAATGGGGAACGCCCTAAGCCACCTCCGAGCTGACCGATAGGTGTCCCGTTGAAAAGAATGGTTTTCGAAACCACTGCAACGACAGGTTCTTGTCCTTGCGTAGGAACAATCAACAATTCATCCATCGCTTCCCCACCTTCTTTGACTTCCACTCTTACAAAACCGTCTTGGAAGTTCTGCGAGTCAATGTCGAGTAACGTGATGCCATCGAAGGGAAGAACGGGCGGAGCGTTTTCTATGTAGGTGACTGGTTCGCCATTTCGGGTGAGTTGAGGTTGTTGATTTGCTCCTCGCGGCGGCATCCAGCGAATCACCAAATTGGGCCTTGTATCGCGTGAGGCTGATTCCGATGGAGCAAATGCCCATCCATCGGTACCATTCGCCCACGGAACAAAAGCCCAGCCACGATTGATTTCACCGCCAGACCAAGCTTGGAGATCTGCGGTAACATCAATAGAAAGTCTGTTTGCAATTGGGACCAATGGTGTCAGCGCTTCCGATCCCACAAAGGCATCATAAGCCGAACGAGCTTCAATATTGTTGGTTTGAATTCCATTCCCGAGGGACGACCAAGTTGAGGTGGCAGACCAGGGCACAAGCATTCGATGCAAGCGTCCGCCTGCTCCGGGATTGGTAGACTCCAGCACTAAGGTTGCTTCGAGAATTTGAGCGCCGTTTGGAATTTGGTTTGGCTGCGAGCCGAACAAATTGTCGAATCGCAGAAGTACTTGACTAGCATTGCTTTGTCCGGCATTTGCGGCATCCACAAGAAGATCTGTCGTGCTAGAACCGTAATTCGTCGTGGGAGAAGCTTGCCGCAACTGAGTATCGACCACTCCTTGGTAAATGCTTCCTGAAACAACGCGACCTTGTTGAAACTGCCATTCGCGGATCCCGGATGGCGACGGATGACCGAAACGCTCTTGGAAGTCGATTTGGATTTCAAATTCGCTATTGGCATCGGTTTCAAAGGCATTCAGGGTCGGGGAATAAGTTCGAGCCTGGATCTTTCCGGCTTGCAAATCGAATTCTAAAAGGCGCATCCAACCGTCACCACCGTTTGTGCGACTTTGATAATCCATCACCATTTCTACGACGCTTTGACCAGCGATATTGGTAGAAACTTGGTGGTATTCGCCGCTGAAGTGGCCATTCATCACCAGAAAGATCTGTGGATGATGAAATACAAAATTCTGGAACAGAGATTCGCCCGAGTTACCCGCATTCGGTGTCCCAGCATTATTGCCTTGGATCGTTCTTTGGCGTTGGAGTGAAGATGGGTTTAGGTAGGAATGCGTAAGCAAGATGGTCGGAACACCAGGATAGGCGTCGATGATCTCCTGAGCCCATTTCAAATCGCTGTCGAGAGCTTCATATTGCAGACTAAGGCTGAGAAAAGTGTAACCGCCCCCTTGAAATAACACGGCATGCCCGCCCACGTTCGCAGATCCTTCCAAGTACCAACTGCGACTTGCGTAACGAGTGGGGCCAAAGAACTCTTGGTAGCGAGCGTTACCGCTCGTTTTGTCGGAAACAGTGACGTAATCGTGGTTGCCTATTAAAGCCGTATACGGCAGGACTCCGTCGGGGGTAGAAGCGAGATTACCATCTAGACGATCCATTGCGGCATCAGCGCGTTGCCATTCCGTCAGATTTCGATCAGCACCGCGTTCTCCATTTTGCACTAAGTCACCAAGCTGGGTCGCAAACACAATGTTGCGTGTTTGGCGTTGCGCGACAATCCAATCGGTTTGCGCATTAAAAATGCTGGGAAAGGACTCGGAATAAAACTGCGTATCAGGAAGAACCGCGATCGTAAAAGGATCCGCCGCTGCCACGTACCGCGATTCAAGGATCTCAATCCAACATATTCTTGAACGCAGAGTCATAGTCTTTGGGTGTATATTTATACGATCGGGAGTGGGTCGGGAGCTTCGATGAAAAAAGGGCAGTGCCTTGCGACACCACCCTTCTCCCAACACTTTTCTAAGAAAAAGTCATCGCACTCGTGCGATTTAAGCTTTAGCCTTCAGCAGTCGCTTGCGTCCCCGCCAAACAAATCCGCCTGCACCGATTGCAGCGAGCAACATGGAGCTCGGTTCTGGAACTGCTGTGATGGAGTAGGAGAGTGTTCCATCCCCCGCAAACGACGTTGGAATTTGATTAAAACCACCATCGATTGCATCAAGCCCTGACAAACTCATCGAGTAGCTTCCAATATCCGCATTCACCGTGGTCATCGTTAGACGAGCAAGAAGAGTATCGGAAGTACCGAGAGTTAGCGTAGAGTTGGGGATCGACGAGAAGGTCACTTGGGATACGGGACCTTGGTCAAACGTACCTTTGATGAATCCGTCTGGATTGCTCGAGTCAGGCATCAGAATATTGATACCGGAAGCGAACAAACCACCCTTTCCGTCAGCTCGGCTGAGTGTCAAAGTAAAATCGCAACCCAAAAACGTTTGATTGGCAACGGTGGAGCGAATGAAAATATCGAAAACCCCGGCACTGGAGTTTCCTTGCTGCAACGCGGCACCTCCAGCAGGAGTGCTTTGGGCTAGGCTAAAAACCAAGTCGGCTTTGGCGTCGCACACTGCGCCTGCCAAGACGACTAGAAACACGATCATCGTCGAGAACAAATTCCTCACGGATGCACCTTTCCTTTCACGGGTAAATCACTGTAGATTGTCTATCTTACTTCTTAAAACCAACCGTCAATGATTCCGCCCGCAAGCGGAATCAAACTTCATCAAATCCAAACGTTGTCTTAGCGCAACGCCCGGTTATTTGCATTTTTGCTACCAGTTTCCGCTCAGCTGATCACCGAGCTGATCCCCGAGCCCGCTGAAAGCTCGGTCGATGCTCTCGATGTCGGTGGCTTGGGCATTGCTCACCTCTCGACGATCGCTGCCGTTGCGGTCCGCTGGCATCGGTGAGGCAACGGCCGTGTTTCTACCAGAAACGTTGGACATGTCGCCCGTTACCGGTAGCAACCCCACTACGCTCGGCTCGTTGTAAAGTCGATCCGTCATTCGAGGTGCAATAGAACGAGAAAACAATCCCATTCCACTGCCGCTGGCGGTCGATCCACTACCGGAGAGCGGTGCGGAGAACCCTCGCAGCGATTGGCGACTAGGACCCTCGCCTTCGCTGCCACTACCAGCTTCGGGAATCGTGATGTTTCTCAACGAGAGTACGCCAACCTGAGTTCTAAAGCCAGTGATGTCACTGATCTGAATCAGGCCGTTCTTGTTGATATCCAGCACGTTGGAAACCGTTGCACTATTTCCAACTTGAGGTCGGATACGCACTACGTCCGCCGTCTGTACCAAGTACGCACCACCCGTCAGCGTTCCGGTAGTCTCTCCGAAGAGGTGACCGATGTAGTAAACATCTGGGGTCCGCAGACCGGTGTTGGCGTTGTCTAGGAGCTTGATTTGCAACCAACGGTTCGCAATCGCATTATCAGGCCACTCAACTCGCACGCGGGCCGGTGTGGTATCCGAAGCCGGGATCACAACAATCGCCGAAGGAGAGGGAGCAAGAGCCCAGCTGCTCGGTGGATTCGCCGCTTCGTTGAACGAACCAGTGGGGCTCATGCGGAACACGAAGTCCGAAGCAGAGAGCGTTGCAGAAGGGAGACCCGCAACATCAAAGACCAAACCATTGATACCTCGGCTGGAGTTGATCAAATTCTCGTAGGAGAGTGTACGCGCCGCGGGCCCACTCTTCGCTAGTACCTTTCCGGTATCAAGAGCAGCATCAACTCCCGAACCGGCAAACGAAGATCGCAGGTGATAGACCTTCGAGTTCACCACCGTCACCACTGCATTGATGGTGAAAGTGACATTCGAGGATCCTCCGTCTTCATCCGTTGCGGTGATGGTCACCGTTTGGTTATCGATCGCGGAAGTAGTAGGTAACGACCAATTCCAGGTTCCGTTATCGTTCTTGGTTATCGTTCCGATCGAAGCAGCAAGGGTGACCGTATCGGCGGCGACGTCGGCCCAAGTTCCCGAGTTGGTCAACGTCGAGAGGATTGCACCGGAGACGTTTGCGGCAGTAACGGTCAAATCGGGAGCCCGGTTGGTAACCGCATAGGTGAAGTTCACCGAAGCGGTTGCACCTTTGCTGTCCGTGGCGGTAATCGTCACCGTGGTTGCGGAGGTGTCATCGAGACCATCGATTGCCCAGTTCCAGGTACCATCGTCATTTTTGGTGACGGTACCGAGAGAAGCCGTGAGGGTAACCACATCGGAGGCATCGGCATCGGCCCATGTTCCGCTGTTGGTGATCGATGTTCCTTCGTTACCCGAGACAGCAGCGTTCGATACCGTGATTGTCGGTGTTGCGTTTTGGACGATTCGTCCTGGAGATCCTATATCCGATGTACTAAAGGTAATGCCTGTTGGGCGAACAGCACCGTCGAGTCCGACACGAGCTGATCTCCAGTTTGCACCTAAAGAGTTATCCGTTGATGGATCGTAAAGGTAAAGGCTGGATCCGTTGCTGTAGGCAGGCCAAACCGTTCCATCCTCGGCGAAGTTCACCGTGTTGAGAACAGTTAATGTACTGTCTACCAAAGTTAGGATTTCATTGGTGTCGGTAGGAGCGTTGAACAGACCACCGCGTGCTTTATTGGAACCGTCGTCTTCCATAGACCAATCGACACCGAAGACTTTGGCAGATTGCGGAACCGCCCAATCGGCACGGAAGGTTTCTTCGGAGATCAATCCAAAGAACCGATTGTATAGAACAGCGATTTCACCGGGAGCCAACACGGATCCATCAGCGATCACACCCCAATTTTGCTTGTCTTCATCATCCAATTTCCATCCACTGAGATCGACCGTAGTCGATCCCCGGTTGACAATCTCGACCCATTCCGTGCTCTGTTCTGCGCCTGCAGGATCGTACATGATTTCCGAGATGATCACATCGCCCGTTTCGTCGTCGGAGATTGTGCTCAGAGCCTTGCCTGGAACGAAGTTGGTCGCGGAAGCAGTAATTTCCAGAGGACGATTGCTATTAAAAACAGCGTTATCGATCAGGGTAATTACGAATTCTGCGGAAACTTGTCCGTCAGGAATGGTCACTGTTGCTGGGACGGTTGCTACATTCGCGTTGGAGCTAGCAAGTGCGACGACGACATCTCCGGTAGTGCCAAGGTTTCGAGCAACCGTTCCGGTGATTGTGCCACCATTTTCAACCGCAGTGGTGGGAATCGAAACACTCAATGTTGCCGTATCACCGGTGGTGAAGTTAGCAGCGGTAGGATCTAGCAATCCTGGGAAAGGCAATCCGATGGTGTTTCCGGTGACAACGATATTGTCGATTGCCCACCACCAATCGTTCGTCCCGGTGTTGATAAACCGGAATTTCATCGAGCCTGAATCAGGGTTCGGAACATTGACGATGCGACGTTCGTTGACGTTTGCTGCTGATGCTGTACCGAGTGTATTGCTTGAGTCCAAAGTTAGCAGGTTTTCCCAGGTCGAACCGTTATCATAGCTGACATCAAGGAAACCTTGCATATTTGTTGGAACGTGTGGTACGAACGAAGCGCCACTTTCAGGTCGGAAGCTAGAGTCGAATTCAAGGACCACAGAGTTTGGTTCTACAGAATCAAGATCGACTGCAACGGTCGTTAGACCCGAATTGAAGTTATCGCTCTGACGTGCATAGTCTTGCCATTCGTCCGTATCGGCGATCGCGATGGTTCCAGTGCCTCGAGTAAAGTTTGCTCGGCTTTGTCCGCCTTGTGTTTGCCAAAAACTCTTGTCAGCAAAGGTCCATCCGGTCCATTCCGGCGCGCCCCCTTTGGGCATATTTACGTTATCGACATTCCAGCCTTGAGGGGGAGTTGCTGTGAAGTCTTGACCGTTCGCATTGACACCATTGATTTCAAGTACTGCGGGCTTTAGAGGCAGTAATTCAAAGTCTTGGGTCAGCAATGTTGTCCCGGTTGCAAGTGTTTGCAGCGTGCTGAGCACCGCGCCACGATCGATGCGAATTGAATACTCTTTAAGTCTTTCCAAGTTAACGGAAGGATTGATGGTCATCGTATCGCCAACGATGGTAACTTCTGGAGAATTTACGTTAAGGCTGAGTGCCGCTTTGCCGGTTGCAGAATCGAGGACGTAAATGGTTCCGTTCCCCTTGCGGATTCCTTGATCAAATTGAACAACGATATTTGTGGAAACAGCGGCGTCTGTCGCTCCATCTGTAGGAGTGATTGCGATGATTTTTGGGAAGTCATCATCTTCGACGGTGATAGACGCTGGAACATTGAAGTAATCGACAGCCGAGGCAGAGATAATCGCCGTTTGCGGACCGTCTGGAGTCGTGTCATCAACCCCGGTTATTACAAAGGTCGCGGAAGATTGTCCATCGAGAATGGTCACTGTTGCTGGCACGGTTGCTTCGGTCGTATCACTGCTCGAGAGTGTAACGACGAGGTCTCCGGAAGTACCTAGGTTGCGTGTTACGGTCCCGATTGCGGTGCCGCCATTTTCGTTCATCGATGTGCGATCGATCGTAACCGTCAGCGTGGGAGCTTCCGCGGTGCGGATGTTCCATGTTGACGGGTTATCGATACCAGCGAAAGGGATACCTGCCTTTTCGCCACGGATAACCAAATTATCGACAGCCCACCACCAATTATTTTCTCCTTCAAGGTATCCGAAGCGGAACTTCATTAACCCGCTTGCTGGACTTTGAAGAGGAGCGTCAACGGTGGCCCCGCCAATATACTCTCCAATGGTGTTTGTACTCGAAACGACGATGCGATTATTTCTAGCCTCGTTCGTGTTGCTTGCATCACCGAAGAATAAAAGAGGACTCCATGTGCCACCATCGTTGTAGGAGACTTCCACGGTTCCAAACTGGGGAAGCTCTGGGTAATAACTTGAGTCGAATTCGAGGACAACGGAACCTGGAGTGATTCCCGCTAGATCGATAGCTGGAGTCTCAAGGAACGTGTTCATCCGCCCTGGATCGTGAGGCGTATCATCCCAAGCGTCCGAGTCGGCAACCGCAACGGTTCCTGAACCGAACGTGAATCGGCTTCTCGACTGATCCCCTTCGGTGGCGATCCAAGAGTTCTTATCCATGAACACCCAGCCATGGAAGTCAGAAACACTTGTTGGCATAAGTGTATTATCGACCTCGTAGCCAAGTGGTGCGGTCTTGGTAAAGTCCGTTCCATCGCCATTCGGCTCGGTAGTGAACGGATTGAGCTTAAGAAAATCGAAGGTTTGTTTGTGGAGTACAACATTCTGAGTAAGGTCTGCAGACGTGTCCAAGAAGGCACCGTCATCGATCAAGATGTAGTAATCCGAGAGGCCGAAGAGGTTGATCGAAGGGTCGAAGGTAACTGTCGCATCGGCGACGGTGACTGCGGGGCTGGTCACATCGATCTGCTCGGCGGCGAAGTTCGTTGTAGCGTCGATGATGTAGATCGAACCAGTGCCCTTCTTCACGTTGGTATCGAAGGTGATGGAGAAGTTGCTCTTGTAATCAACTCCGGTTGCATCGTCCGGTGGGGTCAGCGAAACAATTTTCGGACCTTCGTCATCCGTAACGCGAATCGTTGCGGACGACTCGGCATATACAGCGGAAGTTGCTGTAATGATGACCGTTTGTGTACGATCGCTCAGGGTGTCATCGACGGCGGTGATTGGGAAAGTGACGGAAGCCTGACCGTCGGGAATAGTAACTGTTGCAGGGACTACGGCTTCGGTGGTATCGCTGCTGGTGAGTGTTACAATGACGTCCCCGGTGGGGAGATTGTTGCGGCTCACGGTGCCCGTTGCTACGCCCCCATTTTCGCTCATGAATTGTTTATCGATGGTAAGCGTCAGCTTGGGGGATTCGGGAGTGGAGAAATTCCAAAACTCACGATCGGAGAGGCCTGCGAACGGAACACCTGTGATTTCACCCGTGACTAGCAAATCGTCGAGTGCCCACCACCAGTCGTTCCCACCTTCGGCATAGAAGCTGAACAGGAGAGAACCTGTCGATGGATTGTTGACCGCACCGATGGATGTTCCGCCACCGGTGGATCCGCCGGTGACAAGCCGCTCGCTCACGTTTTTCTTCCCGAACGGAGCATCGTTATCGGTATTGGTTGGATTGAGTTCGAGTAACTGGGTCCAATTCGCTCCGTTATCGTAACTAACAGCAAGTCGTCCAATTTGACTATCTTCTGGGCGGAAACTGGAATCGAATTCCAATTTGACAGAATTGGCAGCAACTCCATTGAGGTTGACCGCTTTAGTGATAAGGGTGCTTTGGAATGGCCGCACGGCCCCTGGCCCGTCATCGTATTCATCCGAATCGGCGATCGCTAGAGTTCCGTCTCCAAGAGCAAACTGATCGCGGCCTTGGTTATCCGCTCCGATCCAGAATTCCTTGCGAGCGAATGTCCAGCCTCGCCATTCCGGTGCGCCGACATCCGCCATATTAGGATTATCGAGTCGGGACTCGAAACCGAGAGGAGGTGTTGGGGTCCAGTCATTGCCAGTACCGTTAGCTTCGAAAACCTTCGGAGTCAAAGGCATGAAGTCGAAGGATTGAGTTAAGAGAGTTGCGTTGGGTGTCGGGGTGCTGGACGTGTCGATAAACGCGCCGTTGTCGATATGCACGAAGTACGAGTTATCGAGTTCTAGGTCAAATGGAAGATCTACAGTAACCTTAGTTCCATCTATGGTAACGCTCGACGAGTTAACATCCACTGTAACACCAGTGGTGCCTGTTCCTTGGCGTACGACGTAGATGTTTCCCTGGCCTTTAATAACGGCTTCATTGAAAGTGAATTCAAGGTTACTGTCTAGTGGAACGTTGGTGGACCCATCAAGGGGACTGACACTGAGGATGTTCAGTGCCATGAGCTCTCGCGACTCAAGTTGTTCAACAATTTGTTTGCGAAACTTGCGACGGCTACGCGTGATGCGGCTTGGGCTTCGTTGAAACAATTTTGACACACGATTGGCCCATCGGTTCCAGGTGGGACTTTGGTAACGGCTCATGGGATTGGCTCCTGGTAGATAATCGATGCGGATACTTAAAGCGTTCGTAGTATCTCGACATCGTGTTAAGTACTTGCTCGGATTCCGATAGTTTTCGGTGAAGGGGGTATTAAGGTTGGTGTATTCGATTTAATGCATCGGAAGTGCTTGTGCATTAAATGCGATCACAAGTCGTTCGGATTTGCCGCGGTAGGGGAGTCCACTATGAAGAAGATGTGAAGGGAAGATGAGCAGAAGTCCTTCTTGGAGAGGAGGGTCATAGTAGGGATGCATGTATCGATTTCCGATATCTTTGTAGCTTCCTCCCTGCCCGATCGGGCAATAAAATCTGCTTCCGCCGTTAGGAGCTGCATTGGGTTCGACAACGTACTCGCCTAAATCGACATAGAAAATACCGCACCAACTGCAGCTATGATGCCAATGTGCATCGTGGAATCCGCCTTGTGTGGTTACGTGGTACCAACTGTCTGTAAACCGAATTTTCAATCGATGGACAAGATTGGCATCCGAATGCGCGACCTGAATGACTTGTTTGAGTGAAGATTCAATGAATCGTGCTAAGTTCTGGACCGACGGTATAGGGAGTGAGAACAAATCAAAATGGCTTTCGTACAATCCTGCGGATGGCTTCGCAGTTAAAGCGATTTGGCTTTCGACGGGAACGGTTTGGGAATTCTTCAACTGATCGATGGCACTGCGTAAAGGACCACGATTCTGTTCGAATTCTGACCAAACTCGGAAGAAGATCATCGATGGCCATAACTGAATACCTTGAAGTTCGTTGCTGTACTGCATTGTTTGCTCCGGTTGAGGTCAATGAGTTTCGAATAGCGGATACGAATGGTCTTCGGTTGTTGCGCATAGATTTGAAGGATATGTACTGAGCAGTGTGAATGAATGGTGAATCTCTATGAAAACAGGTGACGAGTCTGCTGGATCGCAAGGAATTCAGGTGATGCAGCTATTTCCAACATTATTCGGGAAGTTATATGTCCGCGATGCAGAGCAATGGAATGAGCGACTCAAGCAACGAATCTTGGAGCGGCAAGCATCGACACCGAGCGAGGATTATGCAAATTCGGGAGGATGGCATTCACCTGCAGATCTTCTCGAAATGCCCTGGGAAGAAATCCGGTGGTTGCGGAATGCAATCGCAGAAGGGCTCAATGGTATGGTGCACTCCACGCTGCAACTGCCGGAGGTGAAAGCGCGTCAGGGACTTCCTTCAGGAGCTTTCAGCGTAGTCGCTTGGGCAAACGTATCCACACGTGGAAACTACCATCGCATGCATAATCATCCTGGAAGCGCATGGTCAGGCTGTTACTATGTGACAGGCAAACCTGACATGGCGAGTTTGGGAGGAACATTGGAATTGTATGATCCGAGACCTTTCGCGGAAATGACGGATGTACCAGGAACTCCTTATGGCCAACGTCTGGTGATTCGCCCGGAGGCTGGTTTAATGGTCCTCTTTCCAGGTTGGCTGTATCACTTTGTCCATCCGGTGGTCACTGACGAGCCGAGGATCTCTATCGCATTTAATGCAATCTGGAAGAGAACATGAAACAAAGCGATTCAAATGTTACGAAACTTTTGAAGATGCTTGATGCCGACCCGATGCTTTTTCCATTCGAATGGGACCGTAAGGCTCAGAGGGTTGAGTTTGTAGGGATCCGCGAAGGGGAGTACAAGAACGCGAGTTTCTTAGACGAGCGGGTTATAAGATCGAATACGACCAGGGGCTTTGTCCCCTACGAGATCATTCGTGATTTCACTTGCACATCCACGAAACCATGTCACTTTATTTTTCACGTTTCGCACTGCGGCTCTACCTTGCTATCGAGGTTATTGGGAGTGCACCCGGGTTGCTTTCCGCTAAGAGAGCCCAAAGTTTTAAGGGAATTTGATAGTCAAGAAACTTCTGAAATCCAGTGGCTTTTTATGCTGCTATCCCGTACGTTTCGATCCGATCAAAATGCATTGATCAAAGCGACAAGCTTCTGTAGTGCCTTCGCATCACGGTGGCTGGCGAACTTAAGGGATTCCAAAGCAGTGTTGCTGACGATACCGCTAAGGTCATTTCTCGCATCGGTTCTGGATGGTTCCTTTGTAGATATAGAGTCCCAAAAGAGATCCAGATGGTTGCGGTTGCAAAGAATGCTAGTCAATAGCGACCAACCTCTCGAAGCGCTGAGTGTCGGACAGACTGCCGCGATGAGTTGGCTATGTGAGATGTTAACACTAGAGGCTTTAGCCAAAGAGTTTGAAACGCGCTGTCAAACCGTTCGGTTTGATGCAATCTTAGAATCACCTGACGAGGTGCTGGATTCCATTGGACAATTCTTGGAGCTAGATCCTCCGTTCCCACGCTGGAGCGAGCTACCTACATGGCAGGAGTATGCGAAACGGCCGGGAGTCTTTTATAACCGCGACATGCGTTCGGTGCTTCTCGAGCAAGCAGAGCGAACATATCAGACTGAAATTGCTGAAGGGATGAACTGGATCGAGTCCATTCCGGATCCTAGAGTTTCTCAACTGCCCTTAGAATGATCGCTGTACGATTATCACTTAAGGTTTCTTAAATACGATCTGGTCGAAAAGCATTCCTTCTAGATCGTAAGCTTTGAGTTCAAGCGTTTTGCCGTTGATACTAACGTAGACGAAATGGTGTCCTCGTTTCACATTGTTCTGGAAACCAGGACGGATAGGACCAGCTTGCTCCAACCCCCCACCACCTCCACCGGTAATCATATAGACCGGAGCACTATCCTGAACCACTTTTCCATCGCGAATAGGCCAAGTCCGCTCATAGGAATGAATGTGACCGTTCCACACGATGTCGACTCCATAACGATCAAACAAATCACACAGGGGACGAATGCGTAAATCTCCCCAAGTGCTTTTCCCTTTCCAAAGATTTCCGTAGTCGTCTTCGTCAGAGGAATAGGAAGGGTGATGATAGCTAACGAAGGTCCATTCTATTTTGGATTCGCCAGATCGACGTTTGCGATCCAATTCGATCAGTTCTTTTTCAAGCCACTGGTATTGCTCGCTTTGAGGATCGACTTTTTTGTTAGAGTCGATCATAAAAAACTTTGCGTTCCCGTATTCAAACGTGTAGTAATACTCCGGCGGAGGAAGTTCCATATATCGGTAGTAGTGATCTGCATTCCGCTCGTGGTTACCCAAAACAGGGTAAAAAGGAACTCGTGAAAAGAGTGGGTTCATGCTGGCGAAGAATTCTTGAACCCATTGATTCTTTTTAAGACCGTCATCTACAAGATCGCCAGGGATGATAGTAAAGTTCGGTCTCAGAGCCCAAGCGTGTTGTGCGAGTTTACCATTGACTTTTGGGTTACCTTGAGTATCTGCGATGACCGCAAAGGCAAATGGCGTTCCAGGAAGAGATGCGGTTTGGAACGATGCATAGTTAGTCGCGATTTCGCGATCCATCCCATCTTCCGAAACGACCACTTGGTAGTAGTACCCGGTTTCCGGAGTCAATCCTGTCAGCGCTGCAGTGTGCAACAAGTTGTCGACGGAAGTGCTTGAGACTTCTTGGCCAAATGCGGCTGTTTCTCCATACCTCACTTTTACCTGTCCCGGTTTGTTCAATTCACAAACCACGCGGACCGAATCGGTCGTTGCGAATTGCAAGTAGGGTTTGACCAGGAACTCAAAACTGCGGGAGGGGTCAAGAACTGGAGGGAGCGTCGTCCAATCTTTTTGATGTTCAAAGTCGTGAACGATCCATGCTGGTTTCGCTGCAAGGTCGTACACGACGACCTGAGAGAGTCGGCCAGCCATTACAAAATGTTCGTTGGAATCGGAGTACGCACCAAGAACGAGCTTCGCTTTTTGAGGATACAATATCTTTCCCTTTTGGTCATGCGACTCACCCTCTAGTTTCCCATCGACCCACAGCTGCATCGATTGACCGTCAAATACTCCACAGACGTGGTACCATTTGCCTTTTTCAATCAAGGTGGTACCCGCAAGATATGTCATTCGACCATCACCATCGTCGGCCCCCGTTGTCGATAGCCCGAAGGTAAAGTGGTTCTTGTTGTATCCAAGAACCCAACCCGTTTCTGCGTCACCATTATCTTGAAAAACGGAGATAAATCCCCCTTCGGGAAGCGTATCGTCGAGACTCACCCAGGCGCATACCGTCAACGCTTCCTCGGGTAGGATCTTGCGAATCGCATCCCACTCTTCGGTTGCCTTCCAAGCGTTGCTCAACCCATCGAGTCTCAAACAAGTACCCTTGCCGACTTTCTCGATAATTGGCTGGCCATCGCACACCAAGTTCGGACCCGCAATCGAATGGAGCTTCTGTTCCGATACGCGAGAATCTTCGAATAGCCAACTGCAACGCGGATCTGGACCATCGTGTGCGAGTATCGCTGTTGGCAGGCATCCGAGAAGGAATACAAACGCCCGAAATATTGTCATTCTTGCCGGTCTTTTCACAGAGTGTTCTTGGTGTGGAAGTATCCGTTTTGTGCGCTTATGAATACCGAAAAAACTACTCTTCTGAACGAATCGTTTCAGCTTGGTTTCTCGAACCATAAGCACTATAGATTACCCTATCGACTTGTTGAGAGAGGAACCGAACGGATCCATCTGCAAAACCGAAATTTGCTCCACCCGTGTGGCGTGAGCCAAAGGAGAACTCATAGGCTGCAAATCCGGTCTGACCAGGAGCTACACGCGGCGCATTCATAGGAACGCCAGTAGAGCCAAGGACCTCGGACATGTCACCCTGATTATTGGTGTCGATGTCGTCACCTCCAAATGCCCAGTGGTCTTTTCGACCGAAGTTATCGCGATTGTTCTCCCGAACCAATCCCATTTCTGGCACGTCGCGAGCATCCGCTTCAGCTTCGCCAATCGCAATCGTGTTGGAAGTACCATCGGTAATCGTTGCGATCTTTATTCCGGTGATTCCCCAGGAGCGACCGTTGAATTTGATACGTTGATGGGCCATCTTATTTACGAACACACCGTCCATATCATGAATAACCTCGGTAGCCCCAGATCCCCCCCAAGGTGCCGCTGCCGTCTGTCGCCGCCGGTCTGTGGTCATATACCCTGAAACACACCCGAGGTAATTCGTAGGTGCTCGCTTTTGAACAATCCAGTTGTCACCTGAAATGTCAGCGACGGAATCCGGAAAACTGGAAGAAGGACAACGGAATGTTGCAATCTTCTGTTCGCACACATACACATTACGGAAGAAGCGATTGTAGGCGCGATTGTTCAGTGCGGCGTCCCCACTGATCCCAGGAACACTAAAAGCCCATTGAAAGTTTCCTTGCCCATCCTCCTGAAATGTAAGAATATCGTAGAGGGCCTTTTGTTCCATGTAAGGGAGAATTAAGCTGTGCCAGGAGGTGCCAACTTCGAACTCCGCTGCCATCGGAAAGCCCTTGAGGGCGTCGTGAAAGTTTTGAATCGAAAGATTGAGCTGTTTGACATTGTTTTGACAACTCATGCGGCGTGCCGCTTCCCGGGCCGCCTGCACAGCGGGGAGCAGAAGTCCGACCAATACACCGATAATTGCGATCACTACTAGTAACTCAACTAGAGTAAAGCCTTGCCGGTACGTAAATGGTGTTTTTGGCTTATTTCGTTTCATTGGTCTCGGACTCCTTGCGTGGGACAGACTTGACGTTGTATTCAAAATAATTCTTCTTCCCCTGAACAACTGTTGCTGAATATGGTGTTGTGCCCGGGGATTCATACTCTTCAGGGAAGCGATTAAAAACTCCACCTTCAACTTCGCTCGGCTTGGCTTCAGGCTCGACCATCTTGCCGTCCTTCGTTACCCATGCGACAAGCGTGACCTTGTACTTTCCTGCCCATATACCGGGGTCGCCTTGCGGATGGACGATTGTGAATTTTCCGTCCCCGTGGGTCATGCCAAAACCATAACCATGTCGATCAGGATTGAAGACTTCCACATCAGGAAAAAATCCGACCTTGCAGTTAGAGACCGGTTCTCCGTCGAGAAGAACAACCCCACCAACTTCTAACATCGGTGGCTTGCTGCAACCCGATATGCTTAGAATAAACACTACGAAAACTGCTAAGCGGCTTAGCATCTCAAATCTCCAATCCGTCGTACGAAGTCCCGTCAACTCCCACTCGTTCGGGGGAGAAGTTACCAACCTTCTTTAAGAATCCTGCTAGCCTCTAGTGAATAAACGATGTGGATTCGATGACAATTCGACGTGCGTAGCGTTAAGAAATCGCCGTAGAAAACAAAAAGCCACCGTGTGAAACACGATGGCTTTTCTTTTGCTTTGATCCAGCACCGGTTGCTTACAACCGACGAATCGTCACCTACCAGTTTCCGCTGAGCTGATCCCCGAGCTGATCCCCGAGCCCGCTGAAAGCTCGGTCGATGCTCTCGATGTCGGTGGCTTGGGCATTGCTCACCTCTCGACGATCGCTGCCGTTGCGGTCCGCTGGCATCGGTGAGGCAACGGCCGTGTTTCTACCAGAAACGTTGGACATGTCGCCCGTTACCGGTAGCAACCCCACTACGCTCGGCTCGTTGTAAAGTCGATCCGTCATTCGAGGTGCAATAGAACGAGAAAACAATCCCATTCCACTGCCGCTGGCGGTCGATCCACTACCGGAGAGCGGTGCGGAGAACCCTCGCAGCGATTGGCGACTAGGACCCTCGCCTTCGCTGCCACTACCAGCTTCGGGAATCGTGATGTTTCTCAACGAGAGTACGCCAACCTGAGTTCTAAAGCCAGTGATGTCACTGATCTGAATCAGGCCGTTCTTGTTGATATCCAGCACGTTGGAAACCGTTGCACTATTTCCAACTTGAGGTCGGATACGCACTACGTCCGCCGTCTGTACCAAGTACGCACCACCCGTCAGCGTTCCGGTAGTCTCTCCGAAGAGGTGACCGATGTAGTAAACATCTGGGGTCCGCAGACCGGTGTTGGCGTTGTCTAGGAGCTTGATTTGCAACCAACGGTTCGCAATCGCATTATCAGGCCACTCAACTCGCACGCGGGCCGGTGTGGTATCCGAAGCCGGGATCACAACAATCGCCGAAGGAGAGGGAGCAAGAGCCCAGCTGCTCGGTGGATTCGCCGCTTCGTTGAACGAACCAGTGGGGCTCATGCGGAACACGAAGTCCGAAGCAGAGAGCGTTGCAGAAGGGAGACCCGCAACATCAAAGACCAAACCATTGATACCTCGGCTGGAGTTGATCAAATTCTCGTAGGAGAGTGTACGCGCCGCGGGCCCACTCTTCGCTAGTACCTTTCCGGTATCAAGAGCAGCATCAACTCCCGAACCGGCAAACGAAGATCGCAGGTGATAGACCTTCGAGTTCACCACCGTCACCACTGCATTGATGGTGAAAGTGACATTCGAGGATCCTCCGTCTTCATCCGTTGCGGTGATGGTCACCGTTTGGTTATCGATCGCGGAAGTAGTAGGTAACGACCAATTCCAGGTTCCGTTATCGTTCTTGGTTATCGTTCCGATCGAAGCAGCAAGGGTGACCGTATCGGCGGCGACGTCGGCCCAAGTTCCCGAGTTGGTCAACGTCGAGAGGATTGCACCGGAGACGTTTGCGGCAGTAACGGTCAAATCGGGAGCCCGGTTGGTAACCGCATAGGTGAAGTTCACCGAAGCGGTTGCACCTTTGCTGTCCGTGGCGGTAATCGTCACCGTGGTTGCGGAGGTGTCATCGAGACCATCGATTGCCCAGTTCCAGGTACCATCGTCATTTTTGGTGACGGTACCGAGAGAAGCCGTGAGGGTAACCACATCGGAGGCATCGGCATCGGCCCATGTTCCGCTGTTGGTGATCGATGTTCCTTCGTTACCCGAGACAGCAGCGTTCGATACCGTGATTGTCGGTGGGTTGTTTGATGGAGTGGTATCCCTGTTGACTAAAGTCAGGTCAGCTGGATCGAGGCCTTGATAGTTTGCATCACTGCTCGTAGCAGGACCGATGATCACACTGTAGGTTACATCTCCATCAGTAAGAGAATCGTTCACACCGGAGACGGTAATAATCTGTGGAATTTCCCAGTTGCTCGGAGTGAAAACGACCGATTCGACATCTACGGTGCCTTCGGTGGTATCACTAGAACTTAGAGAGATCGTTACATCTGCTTTAGGAGGTGTGGCGAGCGAAATTGCGATCTGGACGCTTGCACCATCTTCTGAGGTTTCCAAAGCTCCCAGCGGTGCGATGTTGATGCCGACTGGAGTGTAGTAGACACGCAACCGTGGTCGGAAAGCCTCGGCAGCTTCCGAGGTCTGAATCCCCCATCCATCGGTACCGAGATTCCATGGAAGGATCGCCCATCCGTTATTCGTTTCGCTGTCGGAGATCCACGCCTCGACGTCTTTTGAAACATCAAACGTATTGAAACCAGCTTCTGCGTTTGGATTCAAAGCAGGACTGCCGGCGGAAGTGTTGAAGGCGACACGTGCCTCAGAGTCATCCGCCGAGATACCTGCATTGAAAGAATTCCAAGTTGCGGTGTTGTCCCAAGCTTGGAGCATACGATGGAAAGACCCGCCATCACCTTGTGCGTTCGAAGTGGTGCTTGCGAGATCCAACGCAGCGGAGTGGATCAAAGAACCCGCAGGAATCTGGATGGTGTCGCCGCCGACAATATTTTGGAACTGAAGGAGGACTTGAGAGGTGTTGGTTCCACCGGCATCCCGGAAGTCGACCAGAAGGCTTGTAGCGGCATTATTCGTTGCGTCTGGAGTGGCTTCTGTAAGAGCGGTATCGATGACGCCGGTGTATCCATTAACGTCTTGTCGGTAGGATTGCGCTGTGACGCTAGATGGGATCCACTCAACTTCGAGTTTCGGTCGCTGGCTTGGGTCTGCATTTTCAGACGCGGCAAACGCCCACCCGTCGGCTCGGGTATCCCAACCGCGGAAAACCCATCCGAAATTCGCGGCACCGTTAGCCCATGCTTGGATGTCGGTGGTCACCCCGATGAGAGTAGGATTCGCTGCGGGGTCGCTGTTTGCGGCTGCGACTCCAATTTGGGAGTCCCATGCGATGCGGGCTTCTGCGTCATCAGCTTGAACCGCTGGAATACCGTTTCGAGGAGCGACACCGTTACCGAAGGTATTCCAAGTTTCGGTATCTGGGTTCCAGTCGGTAAGCATTCGATGGAGCGTTGCGCCATCACCACCGTTTTTCGTATGGAGGACCAGGCGCGCTGAAACGATGGTTGCACCCAAAGGAATCTGTCCAACAGCATCCCCAAAGAGGTTATCAAATCGCAGGAGTACTTGAGAATTTGCGGTGCCACCATCCCAGTCTACCAAGAGACCTTCGGTCACTGGATTTGCGCCGACGGGTAGAGGATTATCGGGTTGGTTTTCCGCGAGTTGGATATCTCCAGCACCCGAGTAGATGCCTTGTCCATAGTCGACACCTTGCTGGAACGCAAAACGACGCGTAAGAGATTGATCGATTGAGTAGATCGACGACGAGCTGGTCCCTCCGTCACCATCGGTCAGTTGGAAAGCTACCGACCGTGTTTCTGGTCGGACACGTTGGCTCGTGGTTGCGAAGACGACAGATCGTGCTACGGCGTTTGCTACTTCTACCGTAGCGGCATTGTTAAAAGTAACGGTCAGAGGACGAATCGCGTTACCTTCTACCCAAGTACCGATAACGGATCCACCGAAGAGGACTTCGTTGCCATTAATCGAGACTTGTCCAGCGGCGTTGCCAACGGATCGTATTGAAAGGAGGTCTTCCGAGGATCCTTGAGTGAGCGTGACACTCAGAACACCACCATCCAGGTTCAGGGAATCTGGATCAGCGACATTCAGTTGACCGTCGATGGTCACTGGAGTTGCGGGACCTGTGGAAACCGAATAGAACAATGCAGAGCGACTTGCGGTAAGGGTAGGCGCATCATTGACGGCAACGACCTGTACGAGTGTGAATGCTACATTGCTCAATCCACCAGTGGGTCCGCCATCACCGTCATTGACTTGGAATTGAATACGGCGATTCGATGTACCGGGGTTATCTGAACTGTTTGAGAAGGTGATGTTTCGCATCAGCGCTTCGACTGCGGTTGGCGTTGCGTTGACGTTGAGATCGATCGTCAACGGCGTTGCTCCGGATCCTCCAGATAAAGTTCCTATCGAGATACCACCGAAGGTGACGACGTTTCCAGTAAGACCAATTTCTCCAGCAGCCGCTCCTTGATTGCGCACGCTGAGAGAATCGCTGCTTTCCGCATTTTCTGTGATGACGACAGAAAGAAATCCTGACGCAAAGTTCGTAGAATCGGAATCGCTTAAAGTGGCACTAGAAGCGATGACAATAGGTGAGTCACCTTCGGAGTATTGGGAGGGGCCTTCAGGAACGGAAATAGTAGGTGCATTGTTATTACTTGCAGCAACTTTTAGGGTGACCAGCGTTGTTGTACTAACAAGATTGAGGTCAGTGGCTTTGTAGCTGAACGTCACGTCGCCGGCGGTTCCGTTATTGACGTAAAGGAAGGAACCGTCACTGTTAAAAACGAAAGAGGATGCGTTTGCAGGATCGGCAGAATCGAGGATCGCCCAGAGAATGGAATTTGCCCCATTGGGATCTGTATCGTTGCCCAGGACACCTGCTGCTGCATTGATATTGATTGTTCCACCCGGTTCTAGTGTGTATTCATCTGCTACCGTCGAAGGGGCTTGGTTCGCATCACCGGGAACATTAAATGCACCTGGTGTCAATAGTCCACCTTCAGGGAAGTTCGCACTGCGGCTTGCGGCGACGCTCGTGTAGGTGACTGAAGAGTTGGTACCGACAAGGTCCCCGCTGTACCAAGCGTTGACATTCGACACACGGTTATCGTGGGGAAATCGGGTTGCTGCCCCGGGTGGGAAGGTTGCCGCTTGGGTAAGGACTGCACCGTATGCAATATCCCCTGCGCCACCGTCTAGCCACCCAACCGCATCTAGTATCGTTGCGCCTTCTGGCAGATTGAGCACTCCGTCATTCTCCGGATCGAGGTCGGATGCAACGTTGATTGGAGTAGGGCTCTTGATTAGGACGAACGAATTCGAGCCATTCTCAAGTGCTCCACCACCGGAGTTAAACGTTTCCGGGCCGATGACAATGGTCGTTTCGGGTGGTACGCTGTGGCCTAACCCATCAGCTTTGATGATAAGCAAGCCGTTGGAGCCAATTTGACTGCCACTCAGATTGACGACGACATCTGCAAGTCCTTGGCTTGCAGAATCACCTTCTACCGAGACGAAGTAAATATCTGTAAGGACTTGCCCTGGAATCCCCTTGATTTCAACATACTCAAAGGGCGTATCGGTACCCGGCGTGTCGGCGAGAATTTCGTTGAGCAACAGACCGGCGAAAACGCGTCTTGCTTCGAGAGACTCGACATGCAAGCGACGGTTTTGGAGGAGTTTTCTGCGTTGTTTGGGAGATGCAGAGCTTCTGTTTGGACTACCGAACGACGGGGCGAATAGCTTGCGAAACATAGATGACCTTCGTAGTTGAAATGAATAAGTCGTCGGCAGGCTAAACCATCTGCCGATTTGTGTGATGATGCAATGAGGGATAGCCATGGAACGCTTGCGAACGCGAGCGCACTGAGGAGGTCCGCAGAGACCTTTGGTAAGGATTACAACAAATGATCCGAATGAAATCGTGAAGATCCCGTTCGGATTTCACATCGGATATCATGAAGAATCAGCGCTGTTGAATGAGAATTCAGGAGCAATCCGATTTGAGTTCGATGGAGATCGATCTTGTGTTTGAATCTATATCGATAAATTTTTTGGACTCGCGACCGTAACATTTGGGAACGGGTGATGCGGTAGGTCGATTCGATGCAGGATCTGCACGGTCGCCCTGTGCTTCTCCCCCATCTCCTTCGCCGGGGCTGCCTTCATCCGCTTCGCTGAGGGATTTCGCCACAACGATGACACGCTTTTTTCCAGGGATGATTCCGGGTGTTCGGCTATCGAACATCAGCCGAAACTTACCTTGTGCATCCGTAACCCCGTAGGAGTAAATTAGGTCTTCAGGAGTTTCGAGTCGCACTTCTACGCCCTCCAACGGAGCACTGTCGAGAGTTAGGGTTCCGGCAATATCGACCAGACCGAGTTTGGAATAATCGGGTTGGCTTGTTGCCGAACACCCTACCGATATGAACGCGACAAGAGTTGCTAGTACAGCGGTGATACTACCGAGACCGTCACGCGCTTTGGACGATTGTGTTTTCTTCATTGTTTCTCAAGTAAAATGCGTCATGGAACAGGACCAAGGGAGATTGGGTTACTCTTGGTAATCCATGGCTTCTCCACCATTTCGAGAACCGATTGCGCGAACAACATTGATGTCCGTGTTATCGCTGAGGAAGAAGACCGACCCATCGCATTTGCTCAGATTCGTTCCGCCCATGTGGAAGCTACCAAAAGCGACTTCCATGAGATAGCCATTGGTAGCAGGACGGGTAACTGCAACATTTGGGGAAACCAGAAAGCTTCCTGCCGCCTCTGTGAATTCCGTACCTCCTGTACCGCCTCGGCAGTCGCACGGGTCAATTTGAGGGCTACCAAAAGCCCACCAATCCATCCCTTGGCCGTCTTTCGTAAATTCTGGGTCGGTGCGGGATTCACCTAGCAGAACAGTGCCAGATAGTCCGTCGTAGATATCTGCGAAGCGGACTTTGCTACAGCCGAAGCCGATTCCGTCGAGGTTAGTTTCTTCAAAGGACTGGGTACCGGATATGGTGCGTGTTGAAGCATCATCAGAACTGACGCGGCTTCCACCATTCACGCGATAACTAATCGGAACTCGGTTTTGGATGTTGTTATAATTCCGTGGAGCCAGGTTCGGGCAACTGGGGCACTGGAAGGTGGAGACGACTGTTTGGCAAGCACGGTAGTTGGGGCTCGCGGGGTTGTCCCAATTGCCGATACCTGTTTCTTGGAAGAGAAGTGTACTATAGAGAGATTGTTGTTCGATTTGGGGCAAGATCGCCGCGCTCCAAAGTGCGCCGTGATTGGTCCATCCAGAGGGAAGACGTTTGAAGGCCGATTCGTAGTTCATCATGGCGAGGGCAAGCTGACGGGTATTGCTCGAGCAGCTCATGCGTCGTGCTGCTTCTCGCGCAGCTTGAACGGCCGGCAGTAATAAGCCAACCAGTATTCCAATAATCGCGATGACCACGAGTAATTCAACGAGTGTGAAAGCCCAGCGAGACTTTCGAAGGTCACTACGTTGCCTTGTCGTTTTCAAATTCCTGAACATCCAGAACCTATTCCTACTACGAGCAATGGAGCGTGAACTCGGTGCACCGATGCTCCGAGCTAGTGTTAAGAAAAGACTATCGATTTCTCGATGCTTCTGGTTAAGCTCAGATGAAGAGTCTATGAAGGGTCTGTGAGAAACTGCTAAGCTGTTCGAAATGGTTGCAAAATTTCAATGGCTTCGTCGAAAGCTTCGCCGCGTCGGACTAGGAGCGAGATTGGTTCATCGGTGATTGGGTGACGGAAGTCGAGTCTCATGGCGGTAAGCAGCATACGGTAGATGCCTGTTCGTTCGTAGAACATTTGGTTCCAACGATGATCCCCGTGCCGATGATCTCCGATGATCGGGTGTCCGATGTGGTTTAAGTGTCTTCGGATTTGATGCCAGCGCCCCGTTTCTGGGCGAATTTCTAGAAGTGAAAATCGAGAAGTTTCAAAACCGGAGGCGGGCCAGGGAACTTCGAAGTGCTCAAGACAATGAAAGTGCGTAATGGCATCTTGGGCTTCATGCAAACCGCTATCGCGTTCCTCGAAGTACTTGGGGTGGAGCAAGGGGCGATCGACCCGAAGTTCTTTAGGCATGAACCCGCGCACTAAAGCTTGGTAGTGTTTGATCACTCGGTGTGCCATGAACTGTTCACCGAGTCGCGAAGCGACTTGGGAAGTGGTGGCCATAAGGATGATTCCAGCCGTGGGACGATCCAGGCGATGGATCGGGTAGAGGAATTGCCCGAGTTGATCGCGGAGAGCTTGTAGGAGCACGGGTTCATCGGCGAGTGTGTTTGCACCTTTGTGGACCATAAGTCCGGCTGGTTTAAAGACGGCAACGAGATCTTTATCCTGGTAGATGACTTCAATGGGCCGTTCGAGGGCTTCTACAATAAAATCTTGGCTACTTTGCATCAAAACCCTTTACTTTGCCCCTCGGCGGTTCGCGGACCTCCTGCGGGCGGAACTTTCTTTTCCAGCGTATTTTGTTAAGATTTTACCCAAATCGACGGGAAACCGAGGCGATAATAACCCAGTGGATCCCGCAACTCCCGACCCTCCCTAAAAATGCTTCAAAATCTACGTAAGTTACAACTGACCGAGCAGCAGCGCCAAGGCATGCGTGCAGCCGGAAAATTCAATGCACAGCTCATGGACTACATTCGAGGTTTTGTCCGGGCTGGGATTACCACGGCTGAAATTGATCGGCTGGTCCATGAGTATACGATTCAGCACAAGCACACCCCAGCAACGCTCGGGTACCTAGGGTACACGAAAAGTTGTTGCACGAGCGTCAACGAAGTGATCTGTCACGGCATTCCGAACGAATACGTGTTGAAAGATGGAGACATTATCAACGTTGACATTACGAGCATTGTCGATGGGTGGCACGGTGATCAGAGCGAGACGTTTTTAGTTGGTCAGGTTTCCGATCAGGCGAGGGCCGTTACGCAATGCGCTTTCGATGCGATGCACCGAGCGATAGCGGCTTTAACGCCGGGATGTCCGGTGAGCGTGATTGGTGAGAATGTTGTTGCGGAGGCTGAGAAATTCGGTTTCTCTGTTGTCAGGGAATATGTCGGGCACGGATTGGGCCGCCGATTCCACCAGTACCCGAACGTACCGCATGTGCCGGATCGCAAGAGTCGTCAAGATCCATTGTTGCCGGGAATGTGCTTTACGGTTGAGCCGATGATCAACGCAGGGACACGATTCACGAAGCTTGATACGAAAGACAACTGGACGGTCCGTACGCGCGATGGAAGTTTATCGGCGCAATTTGAGCATACGGTATTGATGACCGAGCAAGGACCGGAGATTCTCACGGGTACAGTTCATGGCCCCAAACCGGGGCACAAGTTTTAGTTTGTTTCAACCAGTGCTGCGGTGAGGAGTCGCGGCAGTTGCTTCAATAATTGCAGGGAAGCATAAGTCGCCTGGCGATGGCGTCGTTGGACGGAGGTCTATTGACTTTTCCTAGGGTCAGTTCCGTTGAGCCATTCTTCCAATTGAGTGTAGCCATCCCCGTCTTGATCGGTAACGCCATCCGATGGATCTTCGGGATTGAATCGGTGGGCTTTCTCCCATGTGTCCGGCAATCCATCTGCATCGGTGTCTTGTGGTGCAGAAGACGAATTTAGGATAGGCCATCCTCCTACATCGCGCTGAGAATCGATGATCCCGTTGCTCCCGCCTTCGAAACTTTTCCCAAAGCGAGCGGTACCTGAACGCGTTTCCATCGCGATACGAGTGTCGAGTGCATCTCGCACGGGGAGTGTTGCTCCCGCAGATTGCACCACGAGCGAGTAAGCTTCGACGGCGTTCTGCGTACTTACTTGTGCGACTTTAAAAGGAGCATTTGCTCGAAGATCACTCAGTTGGATTGGTATCGACTTCTCAGAATTCGTTTTTGCAGGAGTGACACCAAGCCAATTGTTTTGTGTGATTTCTTTCGACTCTGTCGCGTGATTTGAATCGATCCACCAGTTGTTTGGTAGGAAACCGGCAGAGGGGTTTGCGATACGATTGCGGACGGAGGCTTTTGTGGCTGGGCCTGGTTTATAGTAATTCCCAACAAGGTTCACACGTACATCACCGTCGCCACCATAGGTGCTGTTGAATCCCCAGTTGTAAAAGACGTTGTTCCGCACGTCGACCAATTGATCTGGTTCGGACTGACCAACAATCCTTGGATTGCGACTCGAGTGATGCGCCAGGAGATTGTGATGCCAGGAAGCATTTTTGCCGCCCCAAATTCCTCCGTAACCGTGAGCTCCTTTTTTATGTATCGATTGATAGAGGCTTTCGCTTATCAAACACCATTGGACGGTGATGTCTTGTGTATTACCGTAGAGAGATACACATTCATCGATCGCCCAGCTCATCGAGCAATGATCGATGATTACGTTGCGTGCTTCACGTGCATTCAGTGCATCTAATTCCACGCCGGATGTATCCCCTGGCCGAATTCGAAGATAGCGAATGATCACGTTTTCAGCTTGGGAAATCGTAAGCCCGTAGCCTTGCAAGCAGATCCCATCTCCGGGTGCGGATTGGCCTGCGAGTGTGAGGTTTCCATGACTTATTTTCAGTGGCGATTTGAGTTCTATGTTTCCGGCTACGCGAAAGAGGATTGTGCGTGGCTCGTGCATGTTGATGGCTTCGCGTAGTGACCCCGGACCAGAGTCGTTGAGATTAGTGACGAAGACCACTTTGCCATGCCTTCCTCCGGAGGCTAGTGCACCGAACCCTTCGGCACCTGGGAACGAAGGGAGAGGTGACTGCGCGAAAGCACAGCAGGAGAGGGTCAAGGTAATGGTTGCATTCCTCGCTACCGATGCGAGGGTAGAAATTGCTTTTTGTATCATGCTGCGAGTGTATCGCTCTGTACGGTTGACGCAACGCACCGTAAAAATTACACTGTTACACTACAAGGTGTAATAGCAGATCGGATTCCATCGCAAAGATGGCGAAGATTGGGGATTTTGATGGTTCGAAACAAGTCATTGGAAGTCCTACCGCAAGCGAAGGCCAAAGGGAAAAAAACGACTGATGTGTGTTGCGAGCGACAAGGGCTGCACGCCCGGCCCTTGCTCTCGCCGATCCAAGCTGGGGGGCTCGCTGCCGTCTTCAAAGTTCTTGCCAACGACACACGACTGAGGCTTTTGCACGCTCTAGTGCGAGCCGATGAACTCTGCGTTTCGGAGTTAGCGAACACGCTTGGGATGAAGCCGCAAGCGGTGTCGAATCAATTGCAACGACTATCTGATCTCGGCATCCTGGCTTCGCGTAGGGAAGGTAACAGCATCTACTATCGACTGGTCGATTTATGTGTTCGGTCGTTGTTGGATCAAGCGATGTGTTTGATGGAAGAGGTCAATGAGCGCAGCAGGTCTGCCGGAGGTGCACGATGAATCCAGCAGAACTGAGAAAATGGACTGCTGAAGTGCTTGGGACTTTCTGTTTGGTGTTTGCTGGGACCGGGGCGATCATTGTCAACGACTTCAGTCAGGGAGCGATTACACACGGGGGTATTTCGGCGACTTTTGGGCTGATTGTATTTGCGATGATCTATACATTTGGCCCAATTTCAGGAAGTCATCTAAATCCAGCTGTGACAATTGGGCTTTGGGTTTCCAAGCGCATGGAAGGTAGGGATGTGGTTCCTTACATTGTCGCGCAATGTCTCGGGGCTATCGCCGCGAGTTTGATATTGAAGTCGATGTTTTTTGATCATGCTACGTTAGGAGCAACCTTGCCGTCGGGAGGAGTTTGGCGGGCCTTTGTTTTCGAAGTATTTCTTACTTGGATGTTGATGTTGGTGATTTTGAATAGTTCGGATCGAAATCATCCTCAAAGGGCTTACGCCGGATTTGTCATTGGGGCCGTTGTTGGATTAGAAGCCATGTTTGGTGGACCAATTTCGGGAGCTTCGATGAACCCAGCCCGTTCCTTGGGGCCAGCGATTGCCAGTGGGGCGACCGGTGATTTATGGATTTATTGGACTGCGCCTTACCTGGGCGTATTGGTAGCGGTGTTCACGCATCGATTCGTGAAATTAACACCGCCCGATGAACAGGATTCGAACTCTTAAACTACACAGTTTGGCTCGAACTACACAGTTTGGCTCGTAACGAGAAACGGAAATCGCGATGACTACAATGCAAGAACTGATGGATCAATTGGAAAAGTGCGGGGATAATGGTTTGGAATTGATTTTGCCCAGTGGGCAAGCCATGCCGGCTCATTTTCACGTTACCGAAGTTGGTCGAGTTCGTAAGAATTTTGTCGATTGTGGTGGGACGCCGCGTGAGACGGAAGCATGTGTATTGCAGGTGTGGGTTGCAACAGATGTTGATCATCGATTGACAGCGAGCAAGCTGCTGAAGATTTTGAAGATTGGGGAGACGTTGTTTCCAAAGAAAGATGTTCCAGTCGATTTTGAGGTCGATCTTGGAACAGTTTCAATCCTTGCTTTGCAAGATGTCACTTCCGCGACAAAGGACACGAATGGGATCGCTCGCCTGGTGTTGGGAAGGAAGCACACCGAATGTTTAGCACCGGACCGTTGTGGAGTACCCACTGGGGTTGGGTTGCAAGTCTTATCGTCGGGATGTGGTCCCGGGTGTTGCTGATCGCACGAATTTTGAGATGGAGATAGCGATTGATCGGTTCAGATCATCCAAGTGATTATTGAGTCGTCGTATTACGAAGAATGAGAACTAGCATGAAAAAAGTTTTGTTTGTTTGTGTCGAGAATTCGAACCGCAGTCAAATGGCGGAGGCTTTTGCGAGGATTCATGGAGGCGGGAAGATCGAAGCGCATAGTGCTGGATCAAAGCCATCGGGACGGGTGAATCCGAAAGCGATCGAAGCGATGCGATTGTTGGGTTATGATCTGAGCACTCACACTTCGAAGGGTTTAGATGAATTCAACGGAACAGAGGTAGAAGTCGCGGTGACGATGGGTTGTGGTGATGAGTGTCCGCTGGTGGTAGCCAAGCAGCGAGTGGATTGGAAGATTCCTGATCCGCGCGACATGAGTCCCGAAGAGTTTTTAGGAGTTCGCGATTTAATTGAGCGCCAGGTCAAGGCTTTGATCGAGCAGATTGGTTCATGAACCAGTAGGACCGGGGATAGGGAGACTGAAGGATGGACCAAGAAGATCGTATTGGAAAAATTTACCGGTATGAGATTTTGGTCAAGCCGGAGGACATCGACATTGTTGGGCATGTCAACAATGTGGTGTATGTGCAATGGATGCAGGATGCAGCGGTTGCGCATTCTGCCGCGTTGGGTTGGAGCTTCCGCAGGTACCAAGAGTTAGGGGCGGGATGGGTAGCGAGAGAGCATCGGATTGAGTATTTGCAACCGGCGATGCCTGGGGATTGTGTAGTGATACACACTTGGGTTGCGGACATGAAGCGGGTAACATCGACGCGTCGTTATCGGATGGTTCGATACGAAGGAGAGAAGGAGATACTCTTAGCGGTCGCGCATACGCAGTGGGCATTTATCGATTTCACCAAACGCCTACCTCGCCGCATCCCCGAGGAGATGTTCACGGCTTTTTCCCAGCTCGATTCGCAGTAGGGAGAATCACTGGTACTAGGTACTAGGTACTAGATCGTAAGGGGTAACGCCCCATTGGGGCAGGGATGATCGAAGGGTTTGCGGTTGATGAAACCTAGAGCTTGCAGGGTCGAGTCCAACATCTCCTGACTATTTCACCTCTAGCGTCCTCTCGTGGTATAGTAATGAACCACAACAGGACGTTAACTTCCGAAGTACTTTCGGAAGATGTTCCCACCTACCGGACAACAACCCACCTCTCGTACCAATTAGGAATCTAATACCAATGGTATCACGCCGTCATTTCCTTCAAACTGCCGCCGCTGGTAGCCTCTGTGCCGTAAACTCTACTGCTTGGGCCTATCGCCGTATCCTCGGTGCTAACAACCGTTTGAACATCGGTGCAATCGGTGTTGGCGGTCGAGGTGCTGGTGATCTCGATGCCGTCGCTTCCGAAAATATCGTCGCGATCTGCGATGTCGATCGCAATGCTCTCGAGGGTGCTGGGAATCGCTTCGCCAACGCCAAGAAATACGCTGACTATCGACTCCTCCTCGAACAAACTGACTTGGACGCCGTCGTGATCGGAACCCCCGATCATCACCATGCGCCCGCCACCGTTCGCGCTTTGCGCCGCGGCCTGCACGTTTACTGCGAAAAGCCTCTTACCCATACCGTCGCAGAAGCCCGCTTAGTTACCAAGTTGGCAAAAGAAAAAGGGGTCGCTACCCAAATGGGAACCCAAAACCACGAGCACCCCGGGTACTTGCGCCTTGTCGAACTACTCCGCACCAATGCCATCGGCCCCGTTCGCTCCGTCCATGTCATCACCGATCGACCCGGAAAATGGTGGCCGCAAGGCGTTGCGATGCCGACCGACACACCCGCAGTGCCTGAAAACCTCAACTGGGACTTGTGGCTCGGACCCGCACCTCAACGCTCCTACCACAACGCGTTCGCTCCCTTCCGCTGGCGAGGCTGGTGGGACTACGGTTGCGGTGCCGTCGGCGACATGGCTATCCACTTGATGGATCCAGCCTTCTGGGGCCTGCAACTCGGTGGACCAGTAAAAGTACGCTCGGAAGGCCCCGCTCCAAACCCTTACTCTGCTCCCAAATGGATGCACACCGTGTTCTCCTTCGGCCAACGCGGTGAACTACCACCTGTGGATGTCCATTGGTACGAAGGGGAAACAACCCCCGAACAATCGATCGCTCAGGACCTCCCGATGAACGGCTCTCTGTTCGTAGGTGACCTTGGTAAAATCGCAATCGCTCACGACGGAATGCCAAAACTACTGCCCGCCGATCAATTCGCCAAATTCACCCCACCTGAACCCTTCTTGCCCGCTTCACCAGGTCATCACAAACAATGGATCGAAGCGGCCAAGGGGAACGGAAAGGCTAGCAGCTCTTTCGATTACTCCGGGCCCTTCACCGAAGTCGTCTTGCTCGGCAACGTCGCTTATCGTGCTGAATCGGAAATCACCTACGATCCGGCCAAAATGGAGATCACGCAAATTCATTCAAGCAACCCCACAAGCAGCCTTTCGCAATCGGCTTTGCTCACCGTTGCAAACCGATTGCTCAGCAAAGAATATCGCAAAGGCTGGGAAGTCTAACACGATGCAACTTGAAGTCACCCAACACGTCGATGCAGTTCGCGCTGTGGTCTTCCAAGTCGATGGACTGAGTATCTGGAATCCCACAAGCGAGTTTGACGCTTGGGTCACCCAAGAATGCGAGCGTGCCGCCGAGAGCTTGAAAACGGATCCAAGTTACGAAATTCGCCGCGAAGGTGTACGAAGCATGTTGCGGCGCGGTGGATACAAACCATCCGGGCGGAACAAACCCGCTCAAGAGTATCTCGCTAGGTGTCTCGACGAAGGAAAATTTCCCCGGATTAACCCCGCCGTCGACTGTCTGAACGCCATCTCCGTTCGCATCGGGATCCCAATCTCCATGCTCGACCGGGATGCGTTCGCAAATCGACTGAACATTCGCCTTGGACACCCCCAAGAATCCTATGTTTTTAACGCTTCTGGCCAAATACTTGAACTCGAGAATTTGGTCGTAGTGTGCGGAGGAGAAGATGGGGAAAAACCCCTAGGGAGCCCCGTGAAAGACTCGATGGCCGGCAAGATTCATGAGACGGTTTCTCGGATCGTGTGTATCCTATATGCACCCTCCGAATGCGTGTCCCAAGACACACTGCAGGGATGGGCAGAGGAACTCCGCGCAGCAATCCAACGCTTCGCGGTTGCTCCCTAGCGGGGAGAGCTTCCCCGCTACCATGATTCCCAAACCAGATTAAACCACTGATCTTTGTATCTGAATCTCATGAAGTCACGATTGGACCGGCTTGTGGTGCGCAAAAATCTCGCCGTTATCTCGACGAAATCGCTTCACGCGATCGCCTTTGGTTGTCTTTGGCTAGCTCTGAACGCGTTCAGCTTAACCCTGTTGGACGCACCACTGAACTTCGGAGCTAAAGGACTACTCGCGCAAGACCGCGCGATGGTCGGTGCTACCTATGATCGACTGGGTTACACCCAAATCGAGCGAGTCCAAGATGTTATCGAGAACTGGTCTCCCGAACGGCATTTGTACGTCAAGGGTGATCTAGGACCAAGCGAACGGCAGTTGCGTGAACTGGAAGAATGGCTCAAAGAGAACGCTCCACATTGGACAATTGTCCTGCTCGATAGTGCCGCAGGAGAATTCTACGTCGCTGCCGACGGCAGGTCCTTATTCGGTATCGACGCGGTGGAAGTCGCTTTAGGGATGGGGCTAAATAACCAAACCACCTTTGGGCAATTGGAACATCCCACGACCCACGAAAGCGATGGAGCGATCTTTGTTTTGATGCTCAAAGAGCGCAAGTTCAGTTATTACGGTTCCGAAGCCCAAGATCGCAGGGGGTTAGGCGAAGCGAATTGGTTCGGATCGCTCGATCAACCCGCTCTGCGCGCTATGCGTTCCGGTGGCCGGGTTATGGATGCCGTGAAAGACACTGTCAAAATCGTGAACCAACGCTTGGAACGAATGGTTCAATCGGAGACCGAAGCTGCAAAAACACTCGAACTAGAGCAACAGCGCGATTTGCAATCGGGAACTGAATCCATCGTTCACTTGCGAGAAGTCCTCGAAGACGTCGAGAGAGAATCCAAGGAGTTCCAGCTCAACAACAACGCGGCAACGGGTGAATTGACACGCCCACCCCTTGAGGAATGGCGCAGTCGGCTCGAAGCCCTCGCCGCTGAAACCAATATTGGTAACGCAAAAAACACACTCCAGCCGTTGCGGCAACTTGGTATCGAAATGGATCGCTACTTGAACGGTTACGCAGCCGTGCGGGGCTACCAAGAAAACCGACGCGAAATCGAACGGCAAATCGGTGAACTCGCAGCAGCCCCCAATGGTGTAGCCCAATCGATGGTGGTGCATTCTAGACGCGCACTGGATACCGCAGACACGAAGTTTCGCAATGGGGACTTGGACCTCGTCGAACATCTGCGTGGGATGGAACCGAACTTCCGCGAAGCCTATCGCGTGATCGATGCAGAAAAGGAACGTATTGAAGCCAGCCAAAAATTTCAGAGGATGGTTCGACAAGTCGTTCTTACGGTCGCCGGCGTTTTTAGCGCACTGCTGGCCGGTATCCTTTGGTTGTTCCATCGGAAAAAGAAACCTGCGATGGATCGCGCCTTGGAAAACCTCAAGGAACGTGAAGGGATGGTCTCCAAAGAAACCGATGGCCTCGATCAACTTTTTACCCAAAGCAGTGACTTGCTCGGTTCGCTAGATCGGATCAAAGAACGCGGATACATCGGCAAAACAAAAACCCTCAGCGAGGGTACTTTGGCTGATATCGACGACCTATTTATTATGTCTAAAGAAGTCAGGCGCGTGATTGCAGAAGCCAAAGAACTGATCAATCCACCAGGAGTCTGGGATCAAGTCCTCAATACTTTCAGCGCTTCACGCTATGACGAAAGCATCCGACAACTATCCGGTAAGCCGCTGAAGTTCTCTAAATCGACCGGGATGCCAACGATCGCTATGCAGATCTTGCGAGACCGAGCGATTGAAAACGGCGAGGCCCCACCGACCGAGATACCTGACGAAGTCGTGATGACCTTCGACGAAATTTTCCAAGCTATACAAGGAAAGCGGCAACGCGCATTCGACAATTTAAAGCTGATCGAAGATTCATTGACCCGCGTCAATGACGAACTAGATCGCTGTCAGTCCGACCTGCAAAAGATGGTCAATCAAGAGAAAGTGCTCTCGGAACAATCCGCCGACTCGTTCTTTCCAGTCCCCAAGTACTTTGATGTACTGATTCCATCGATTCAAAAAGACATTGCAGAAGCTGACCAGTTATCAACCTCTGATGCTGTCGCAGCGATGCAAGGTCCTGTGCAATCAGCCACGCGGAAACTTGCCGAGGGAATACAGCTTGGCTCCCTCTTGGTCGAGAGTCGTGGCAAGTTGTTTACGGAGCTGAGAAAGGTTTCCGATACACTGCGATCTTACGGATACGAGACTGGATGGATCGATGCGGACTTGCATGAACTCTCCGCGAAAGCAGATTCTATGTTTGAACTTGCTGCTACCCGTTCGATCGCGCCCGACATCGAAGTATTCCAACAAACGTTGGACGGAGTGTTGGACAAGGGTAAGAAAGCCGTGCAATTGGCAGAGCTGTTGAAGTCCCAAACCGCTCCTCGACTCGATGCCTTACCATCTCAGATTGCAGATACTCGCAGAGAGTTGGCCGGTCAGTTGCGTTTACCCGAAAGCCAAGTCTTGGTCGAATCGCGATTCAACCCGGACGATGCTGCGGTACTCGCCAAGAAAAATGTGGAAGCAGCCGTAACTCTTTTGACGCAAGGAAAGGTCGAAGCTTGTCGTGCGGCCATCGCTGGTTGCGAAGCGGAAATCGATCGCGCGGAGGCTTGGATGGACGCTTCGAAGCGAACCGTAAAAGAGTTCGACGACACGTTGCGAAAAGAACTAACGCGACTTGAGGGAATGGTCGAACGAAGCAATCGGATCGCACGTTCCGTTGCGGATGCGGAGCGCAGTTACACTTCCGCCGCCCTGAAACTAGCTTATTCGTCGTCGGAAAAGCCACCGAAGAGCTGGGCGAACCCAGGTGCGGAGCGACTCCAGCCACTTGTCGATTCCGTAACGGGTGGTGAAGGTGCAGTGGGCAGTGCCAATGGCAATGAAATCCGAGAAAGCGACGATCAAGCGACCGGAGAATTGCATAGCTTGGGACAAGCCGATCCGAATTGGATAGCAAGTTCCCAAAAGGACCTTGCTGCCGACTTAGGTGTATCGTTGGCAAATCAGTTGCTTGAACGTGCCAAAGGCATTTTGGAGAAGGTTTCCAAAATGCAGCAGGATGGACGCAATGAATACCAGCGTGGCGCTGTTCTTGGTGCCATAAGCATGGTCCGTCAGGCGAGCGAGCTGATATCGCAAACGGATCAGCGATTGAGCCGAGTCGAAGAGCATCTGCATCAGCTAGAGAAATGTGTCGTTGAAAATGAGCAGATCTTTGCACAGTGTGTCGAGTCAGCGAACCGCCTGCTTGGATACGAACAAGATCGTTTGGTCATGATGCCGACGCTTCGACAGATCCATGAATTGGTGCAGCATGTATCGCAGGTGCAACAACAAGTTGCGCACAACAATCAACGCACCAATCCTTTTGAATTGTCCGAGTTGCTCATGTACTTCCAAAAGCGGATTGCGGAGTTGGAAGGCATGGTCGTATCCGATCATCACGGGCATGCCGAAGCGGCTCGGGCTGTGGATGGAGCGGTTCGTCAGTGGGGTGTTGCGCGGCAATATGTGCAACAATCGCGGACCGACAATATTCCCGATTCTCCAGCGACCAAAGAGGGGATACGCCGCGTGGATGTTTTGGAGCGTGGAGTACTGTCCGTGCAACAAGAGATCGAAGGCATTCACGGGGACTGGCATGCTGTTGGACGCAAGGCTGCGGAGGTGCAATCGGATCTCGCGACGGTATCGCGTCAATTGAGTTCGGAATTATCGCAAGCGAACGAGGCGTTGCAGTCGTTTCAGTTGGCAAGTGAATCGGTGTACAACGCCGAGCACTGGACGGGACCTTGGGGCTTGCGAATCAAAGATTCGCCGGGGGTTCGGCAATTGGAGTCTGCGCGGTCGCAACTTCAAGCAGGGAATTACCCAGCCGTGTTAGATTTATCGCGACAAGCACATCAAATGGCGTTGGTAGCGGTGCAGCGGATGGAACGCGAAGTTCAAAAACGTAGGATTGAAGAGCAACAGCGTGCGGAGCGAATTCGGCGTGAACGGATGGCGGCAGACGCGGCCAGACGGGGCACGATCGTAATCGGTGGAGGAGGTTCGATCTTTGGATCAGGATCGAGAGGGCCGTTTGGAGGGGGAGGCCCCTTCGGCGGTGGTGGCGGTTCGTTTGGTGGAGGCGGTTCGTTTGGAGGAGGAGGTGGTGGCGGAGTATCCGACAACAACTCCGGGTTTGGCCGCAGTGGTTGGTAGCGGCCGAGTACGCCTCCGGCTGACTGCTAAACGCAATCGTGGTTCGACGCGCTCTGCGGTATTCTCTGCGTCTCGGCGTATCCCTATGCCCCAAGGGGGCAAAAGGTGATAGCCCAGGGCAAAGCGGAGCGACGCTCTGGGACAGTTGCAACAAAATATCCGCCCTATTCTGAAGGGGTAGAACCCAAAATCGCCGTAACCAATCAATTGATATTTTGCCGCGAAATTGGGGCTTGTAATCGCATCATGAACTGCGGCACGATGGTGTGTTCCGCGGTCTGTTGGTTGAACCGAATGTATGGAATGGACGGCGCTTGGTGGATCAATTGTGGCGGATGATGGCTGGATGTGGACCGCTACACACACCCTACGGACTAAGAGATGCGGGCAATCACGGCTCAAGAATCACTCAGTTATTCTTGAACCGATTCGATTGTCGCGAGGCCGGTGTAGGCTATTCAAAATAGCGACTTAATCGACATCTGCGGTTTCTGCCAAATCTGCGTCGACTGGTTCGTTTGCAGCGGCTTTGTTACGTGATTCTCGCAATCCTCGGCTAAGGATATCGCGTAGCATTGGCGAATAATCTTCGTAGCGAGCTTCGTCGGCCGGGCCGTCGGCATGTTGGTAGATCGCGTCGCGTGGTTTCGGGCCGAGGGCGAGCAAGGTGCTCGAGACCGTACCATAGTCCGCTCCGCGAATCACCATGCTGGCGCGAGCCAGAGGGTTTGGAGCCCGAGCAAAAACCCGGCTAGCTACGGCCAAGAATTTGACAGGGGAATCCAAGTTTTGCAGGGTCAGCAAGCGGCCCGCAAGCTGAACTCGCTCGTCTCTTGGGTCATTGAGGTTTCGACCGCCGATGATGCTAAGACCTGGTTGCAGATCGATCACTTCGTCTTCTTGATCGTGATGGATCGCGAAGCCGAAATCCCGATCGGCGATGATCAGATTACAAGCTTCGAACCGGTGCTTTTGGAATTCTTCCAGGGCCCGTTCGACAGCGGAACGGCTGCTTGGAGCTTTGAGAACTTCTTTCACAAGAAGGCCTCGGGAGCGGTTCGAGCCGAGCGACTCAAGTACTCGGCGGTTGCAAATCCCGACGAATACACCGTGTTGATTGACACCTAGCCAGGTTCCACCGCTTCGTTGGTCGGTTGGGCAAAGCACTCGAGGTTTACCCGATTGGATGCTTGGCGAGAGGCTACGTCGATCGTAGAACTCCTCTCGATTTGCCGCCACGAGAATTGGACTTTCTGGTACCACGCGATACTGAATGGCGAGTAAGCACATCGCAACAGCAGCACTTTCTATGGCTGGGGAGACGGGAACGAGCCACGGCGCAACGGCCAATAATCGCACATACGGGGTGGGATATTGCGGCCCGCAACATCGGTAGAATCTAACTTCCCCTCCTAGTCGTAGTCACCCCCCAAAAAGGAGGAATCGTCAAAATTGTTGAAATCTTGTCAAAATCATAAGGGAGCCTAATCGGTTGGCGGTTGGCGAAACTACCTAACTTGACATACTCAACTGCTCTGAGGTCGATATACTCTGCCCGCTGGAATGCAAAGGCCCGCTGGAACTCAAGGGCCCGCTGAAACGTAAGGCTTTGAATACCAACTCGCAATGCGGTAGGACATGAAGGATTCTTTTCTGGTAGCCAGTGGTCGAAGTCGACCGGGTGGTGCTTTGCCGATTCGAATTTCGGCAACGGGCATGTACGTGCCGCAGCGTATCGTCACCAATGACGACTTGGCATCACTTGGATGTGACAGCGAGTGGATTGTACAAAGAACGGGGATTCGCGAACGGCGTTTTGCGAGGGAGGACGAAGCTTGTAGCGACCTTGCGTACGCAGCCGCGGTCGATTGTTTACAACGGGCGGGTGTTCCAGCGAGCGAAGTCGATTTAGTTTTGGTCGCCACGATCACCCAAGACTTTATGACTCCGTCAACGGCTTGTGTGCTGCAACAAAGATTGGGTTGCATTGCTCCGGCGATGGATCTGAACGCGGCTTGTTCGGGATTTCTCTATGGGCTTATTGTAGCTTCACAGTTTGTCGCTACTGGTGCAGCTAGGAACGCGTTGTTGGTCGGTAGCGAAGTAATGAGTCGAACCGTCAATCCAGCGGATATTAAGACCTATCCGTTGTTTGGCGATGGCGCGGGAGCTGTATTACTGCAACCTGCTGACGAACCTGGCCAAGGCATACTTGCGTCGACCCTTGGTGCCGAGGGAAATGCAGAAGTATTATGTATTCCTGGAGGCGGGTCCCGAGAGCCGCTCAATGCGGAGAATCTACTAGCGGGTCGGCAGTTCATGCAGATGGATGGTCGCAACGTATTCAAGTGGGCGGTGCGATGTGTGGCTGAGAGCTGCCGTGATGTACTTGCCGCCGCCGGATACTCTATTGATGAAGTGGACTTGGTCGTTTTGCATCAAGCCAACGTGCGGATTATCGATGCAGCTTTGAGCGACTTCGGGATCGCACCGGAAAAAGTCGTGGTCAACTTGGATCGATACGGAAACACTTCGGCAGCGAGCGTACCTTTGGCGCTTGACGAAGCAGTCAAGCAAGGCAAGCTCAAGCGTGGTAGTTTGGTGATGCTGTGTGGATTTGGAGCCGGATTGACTTGGGGAACAGCGTTGCTTCGCTGGTAGATGCTGACTTGCTCCCCGCACCGAGTACCCAGTTCGACAGTTGCTTTAAACAAATTGCCAGAAACTTGTTGATGAAACTTAGTGTGTAGGGGATTGGATCGATGCGTCATCAGAATTCGCTTCGTCGGGTACTAACGTCATTCTTGGCTTTGAGCGTTGCCATACCTTGTGTTGCTGGGTCAGTCACTCAAGCGGAATGGCCAGGTTTGCTAGGACCGAAGCGGGATGGGTACGCCAGCGATGAAACACAACTGCGGGTATCTGGTTCGAAGAGTGGTCCGAAGCTGCGATGGGAGATCGATGCGGGTCAAGGTTACGCGGGTGCTGCAATCTCGGGAGGTAAGGCCGTATTGTTTCAACGGGATGGAAACCAAGACGTTTTGCGATACGTCTCGATGGAAGATGGCAAGGTACAATGGCAGAGAGAATTTCCGGCAACGTATCGCCAAGGGGTTGATAGCGATACTGGGCCACGATGTGTCCCGGTAATGACTGACGATTGCATCGTTATCTACAGTGCCGGTGGCCTGTTGGCTTGCGTGGAACGCAAAGAAGGTACCGTGCGATGGTCGCGTGAATTGCGAAAAGAGTTTGGCGCAGAGGATGGATATTTTGGGGCTGGGAGTACTCCGTTGATTGTGGGGGCTTCCATCATTGTCAACGTTGGTGGACGCAAGAAGGGCGGAGTTGTATCGGTATCGATTCTCGATGGAAAAACGCAATGGAGCGCTACGGATGCGGATGCCAGCTATGCATCCCCTATCCTATGGACAGGCAAGGGTACGCAGACCGAGACCCTGGTGGTACCCACACGTTTGACCACCTATGGACTGGAACCGAAAACCGGGAAGGTGCTTTGGCAATTACCATTTGGCCAACGAGGTCCTACGGTGAACGCAGCGACTCCCGTGGTTACGGACGAAGGCAATGTGTTTTTGACCTCGAGTTATGGGATTGGTTTTTTGCTAGTTGGTCCGAAAGTGGGGGCGAAAGTGGCATCCGAAGTCGATGTCATCGCAAAAGGGGATTCTATTTCTAGCCAGTACGCGACGCCGATTGCTGTTTCAAACATGCTTTTTGGGACCGATGGTCGCGAAGATGGAGGATGGCCAAGCTTCCGCTGTGTCGATGCCAAGACGGGCGAGACGATTTGGTCAGAAGCAGGAATGCCGATCTGCCATGTGATCGGAGTCAAAGGCTCGCAGGATTCCACCGACTTACTATTGGTCGGGATCAATGGAAAAATGTGGACTTTGCCGGCGACGAAACAGGGATTCGCACCGACTTGGACGGCACAGCTTCCGGAGGGAAAGTACAGGGCATTGCCTGCTCTTTCAAAAAATTTGCTTGTCGTGCGATCGTCCGGAGGTTCCAATTCAAAGTGGTACTGTTTCGAACTGTAACTGATTCGATCCCTTGCGAGTTCGCTGGAACATGTTTGCATCCGACAACCAACCCACTTCGCAACCTTCTCTGAAACACCTGTTTATTTCGACGCTCTTGAGTTTGGGAGTCGTGTTAGTTCTTTTGGTTTGCCTGCGATATCTTCTGCCACCGATGCTTGAATCCTCCAGGTACTCGTGGCAACGAGGTTTCTTGCGAGCCGAGTACGATGAATCCACGGAGAAACTTGCGAGGGTTTCGTGGGATGGACTAGCCCAAGTCTCTGAATTGGTCAACAAACGTGTCAATCCGAGTGTGGTTCACATCACTATTTCGAACAAGCAACCACTATCGTCTGAGTTAATGCGTAAACCGATTGACATGATGCCCAAGTCTGGGCCTAATCGCGAAACGCGCAGGAGCTCTGAAGATGATTTGGGAATGCGAATGACAAGCGGGCAGGGAAGTGGGATCATCGTCAGTGAGCGAGGGCACATCTTGACCAACCACCACGTGCTTGAGGGAGGTGTTGAAGTCACCGTCTACTTGGCCGATCAACGCGTGCTTTCTGCAGAGATTATTGGGGTTGATCGGACGACAGACTTGGCATTGCTGCAAGTGGATGCGACGGATTTAATTCCGATTTCCTGGGGTGACAGCGATGAGGCGCAAGTTGGCTCACCGGTGTGGGCTGTGGGGAGTCCATTTGGACTTACCGGCTCTATCTCCTTTGGAATTTTAAGTGGTAAACATCGAGTGGACTTGAATGCGAATCCGCAGTACCGACGATCCCGAGAAAGGATCTCTTCTCGATATTCCGATTTGATGCAAACCGATGTAGCGGTAAACCCTGGGAACTCGGGTGGACCATTGGTCAATGGTCGAGGTGAGGTCATCGGTATTACGACCGCCATCATTGGCGAATCCTATCGCGGGGTTAGTTTCGCAATTCCATCGAGACTTGCAAAGGAAGTCTACCAGCAGTTCTTGGAACATGGGCGTGTGCGCCGAGGCTGGATGGGGGTTGAGATGGTTCCACAAGTCGTTTCCGGATCGATGCTATCGACGGAGGGAGGGACTGATGGCTTGACTACCTCTGGAGTCGTCATTCGCGCGGTGCTTCCCGACTCCCCCGCGGCCAGAGCTGGCCTGGCCCCCGGAGACCGTGTTCTCTCTATCGGTGGCGAAGAAATCGTAACAGTAGAACAAGCGATCGATACGATACGAGACACACCTGCTGGGCAACGAATTACGATCGTATGCGAACGGGACGCCATGTCGATTGCATTGGAAGTCGAGCTAGGGGAATTGAACTTTGCCCCTTGATCCGACATACTCCAGCCAAGCCCATTAAGACTAACTGTATTGTTCCCGTATTCTTCGCCCCCTCTCGCTTGTGTAACCGTTGGAAAGGCACCTTTCGATGCATCGTTGTTTCTCACCTGTGTCCGCTTCCTCTTTCTCCTTCCTGCTCTGGCTTGTATCGAGCTTCGTCAGTCTTGTAATGGGTATCGTAACTGAGAATGCTCAAGCCTTCGCAGCGGACCCAATCAAAGTACTTGTAGTCACGGGTGGTTGTTGCCACGATTACGACTACCAGACCAAGGCCATGCAGTTAGCCGCCAAGGAGGAGGGTGTAGAGATTGAGTGGACGATCGTTTTCGAAGGGGGTAAGGGTACGCGAGCCAAGATTGATCTTTACGATCGCCCCAACTGGGCCGAAGGATTTGATGTTGTCGTGCACAACGAGTGTTTCGCCGATACCGACGACGCAGAGTACATTCGCAAGATTACCGAAGTGCATCGCAATGGCGTTGCAGCGGTAGTGATCCACTGCGCGATGCATACTTATCGATCAGCCAAGATCGATGATTGGCGAGAGTTTCTCGGCGTGACCAGTAAACACCATGAACATCAAAGTCGCTATGGCGTGGAAGTCAGCGACAAGGATCATCCAATTACGAAAGGTATTCCAAAAGGGTATAAGACCCCGATGGATGAACTTTACATTGTCGAAAAAGTATGGCCGAACACCAAAGTCTTAGCGACGAGCAAGAGTGAGAAGACAGGTGAGGTCCAACCTGTTTTCTGGACGAACACGTTTGGTAAGGGGCGAGTCTTTGGGACCACGTACGGACACTCCAACGACACGTTTGCCGACCCGGTTTTTCTTGCAACGGTAGTTCGGGGCATTGTCTGGGCGGCAGGCAAGCAGCCTTAAGTCGTTTCTTAACAGAGACTTAGCGATTTCCCGCTTTACGAGTGCAATTGCACAGAATGCGGGAAATCGTTATCTTCCCCGTCAGAAAATCCTCTTCAAAGCTACTCTTTCGCAAGCAACTTCCTGAAAGGAATCCACTCTGATGAATGCACCGACCTCCTCGATCCGGGATTTGGCGATCAACACCATTCGTACATTGAGCATGGATGGGGTTCAAGCGGCCAATAGCGGTCACCCTGGAACTCCGATGGCATTGGCACCGGTGACTTACCAAATCTGGACGGAAAATATGGTTTACGATCCATCGAATCCGAACTGGATCAACAGGGATCGTTTCGTCCTTTCTTGCGGGCATGCTTCGATGCTCTTGTACTCCATCATCCACCTGACGGGGATTCGTGGAGTGGACAAGCATGGCAAGGTTTTGGATCGCGAATCGCTTACGCTGGATGATTTGAAAAAGTTCCGACAGCTCAATAGCCCTTGCGCTGGTCACCCTGAGTATGGTTACGCAGCGGGAATCGAAACGACCACGGGACCTTTGGGCCAAGGGGTTGGAAACTCGGTCGGTATGGCGATTGCCTCGAAGCATCTTGCGGGTCGATACAACAAGCCGGGTTTCGAGTTGTTTGACTTCGACGTGTACGCTTTGTGTGGTGATGGCGACATGATGGAAGGGGTAGCTTGCGAAGCCGCATCGATTGCTGGGCATCTGAAGCTCTCGAATTTGTGTTGGATCTACGATGATAACGGCATCACGATTGAAGGCCACACCGATTTGGCTTTCAGCGAGGACATGGCAAAGAAGTTCCAGGGGTTAGGCTGGCATACGATTCGAGTGAAGGATGCCAACGATTTGGAGAGCCTGCAGCGTGCTTTTGACGAGTTCAAAGCGACTACGGATCGTCCGACATTGATCATTGTCAATTCCGTGATCGGTTATGGTTCGCCGAACAAAGCGAACACGCACGGAGCGCACGGTGCGCCGTTAGGCGATGAAGAGATCAAGCTAACAAAGCGGAATTACGGATGGCCTGAGAACGAGAAATTTTTGGTGCCAGAGGGAGTACGCGAGCATTTTGCTGAGAAAGTCGGCGTGCGAGGCAAATCTGCAAGTGTTGCTTGGGATGGGCTATTTTCGAAGTACAGCAAAGAGTATCCCAAAGAGGCGGCTGCAATTCGCGGCATGTTAGACGGCAAACTGCCAGAGGGTTGGGACTCGGGATTGAAGCCCTTTGCGGCGGATCCCAAGGGAATGGCTACGCGGGTTTCGAGCGGAAAAGTTCTGAATATGCTTTCTCCGCATATCCCACAACTGATCGGGGGCTCAGCGGACTTGGCTCCATCGACCATGACGTTGATTGATGGCGAGGGAGATTTCTCGCCCTCGGACTATTCGGGACGCAACATGCGATTCGGGATTCGCGAACACGGGATGGCAGCGGTTCTCAATGGGATGAGTCTGTGTGGTCTGCGTCCTTATGGCGCGACCTTCTTCGTATTCACGGACTACTTGCGTCCGTCGATGCGATTGAGCAGCATCATGCATCAACCGGTCCTATACGTCCTGACGCACGACTCGATTGGTTTGGGAGAAGACGGGCCAACGCACCAACCGGTAGAGCACTTGGCTGCTTGCCGCGCGATTCCAGGGCTCTACGTCTTCCGCCCCGGCGATGCGAACGAGGTCTTGTACAGCTACAAAGCTGCGATGCAGATTTTGCATCACCCGACCGCAATGGTCTTGTCTCGCCAAAACGTCCCAACGATGGACCAAACGAAAGTCTCCAGTGCGACTGGTGCAGAGAAGGGTGGCTATGTTCTCAGCGATTGCCAAGGAGTACCGCAAGCGATCTTGATTGGAACGGGTACTGAGCTCGGTTTGTGCATGAAGGCACAAGAGCAGCTAGCGAGCGAAGGAATCGCAACCCGGGTGGTCAGCATGCCATGCATGGAGCTTTTTGATGAGCAACCGAAAGCGTATCGCGATGCCGTATTGCCTTCGCACGTTACCGTGCGTCTCGCTTGCGAAGCAGGGCTTCGCTTGGGCTGGGACAAGTACATCGGTATGGATGGTCTGTTTGTCGGCATGACCGGTTTCGGAGCTTCTGGACCTGCGGATCAGTTGTACAAGCACTTCAAGATCACAGCAGAACAAATTGTTCTGCAGATCAAGAACGCACTTGCCAAGTAGTAGAAGCGAGCAAGTTATTGACTTGCTTCCGTACGAAGACCGAAGACATGACGATTGGTGTTACTAACCACCAACGTCTTGCCATCGTCGGCAAAGGTGATCTGAAGGATTCCAGAATCGATGTCGGTATTTGCTACGAAGAGGTCGTTCATTGTATTCCAATAGGGTGACACCAAGTAGATACTGACTTCTCCAGAGCAACTCGAGGTAGCGATTAGCCCTCCGTTGGGGTTTGGTTTGAAATTCTGAAAGTTTGCGTTGGTTTGAAAATACGCGTTTCGAATGACATCTTCTTTTTCGTTTGCGTTCACCTTTGCTAAGTCGACGAACAACATGGATTTGGTTCTCGCATCTTGGTTTTCGACACACACAGCGATGTAATGCTTTTCTAGAATATCTTTCGGATTGTCTTGATCAGCGATCTCGGTCTTCTCTGCGGTTTCCGCAAATCGATGGCGAATATCGGAGAGTGACTCTTTAAAGAACCCGATCTTGGAAATGACCAGCGTTGTCAGTTCGACATCCTTATCTTCCGCATCGGAAGCCACGCGTATTTTGGAGCCTAATGAGTGTGACTTGATACCATCGAAGTATTCGATTGCTCCACCGAGCCCCACCTGATTGGAAACCACCACAGCAAACGGCCACGATTTTCCGTCCGCTGCTTGAGCATATCCAGCGGGAGCCCATGCGAAATGGCGCACCGCTGTCGCTGATTGCAAACCGCTCTGGACTTCGGCCAAGTTGAACTTAGTCGTCGAAGCACCATCCCCAGTTGGGATACTTTCAACGGAGAAAAGTCGCAATCCTTTTTTTCCTAGAACTGCAAGTTGCTTTCCATCTGGAGAGAGGTGAAGTTGGTCATCAGCAGCCCAGATTTCCGACAATCGGAACCACGCTGGGTCTCGCTCTTCGATTCGATTGCAGATGAGTGTTGAATTACCCCAATGCATCACCAGTAATCTCCCGGTAGCATCAGCAGTCACCGCCAGAGGCGTATGGATCGTATCGCTATTGGCGAAGCAATTATCCTCTGCGACTTTATTACCTTCAATTCCATCGATCAATCTCACATTCGATGTGATCAAGTTTTGGATTTGATCAGCCAATCGCTTCTCTTCTTGAACAACGAGATCGGTCGGATCCACATTCGAAACCGTGGGGGCTGCGTCTCTGGAGAATTGCACACCGATCTTGGGAACAAAAACCGAATCAGAACGACTCCTCGTTCGATCTCGCATCCCTTCGGCGATGTAGAGCGAGTCGGTCCATCTACCATCCTCTTGAACTGAAGATTTCAGGATTCCAAATCGCAAGTTGGTAGGGCGAGCGAGTAATGGGAGCACTTCGGAGATAGACTGCGGCGGGATTAGAAATTGATCGCGACTGGACTCGGATCGATCGATCGCAAGGGTATCGGAATCGGGATCGAGATCAAATCGTTCGATTTTCCCTTTGGATTGCAGAACGTAAAGCCTTTGACCATCGGGGCTCCAGCAAGCCGCTACAGGGACTTCGCCACGGAACCGAAAGCGATTGGTGGCCAAGTCCAACCACTGGGTTGCTTGCGTTGTCGCTTGCGTCGGAATGCTCCCTACCCAGAGAGTACCGCCATCTCCATCGACGCGGAAGAACGCGCTAGATTCATTGTAAACAGGATTTAGTGCCGCTAAGAATACGGGCGTACTTTCCATGGACGCAAGAAATCGCGATCCAGTCGCCTTTCCCTCTTGGACATCCACAAGCGTCGTACTCAAGCTATTGCCCATCAAGAAGCGGCCTGAATCCATAGGAAACAGCCGAAGATTGGTTGAGTTGCTTTGAATGACTTGGCGTTCGAGGAACTGATTGTTTGTCAGGTCCCAGAAGCAAAGTTCTTGGAAGTCCCCTGCAGCTGCTTTTGAATTGACGTTACCACTATGATCACCGATATACCCAACGCGATCGCGAGGCAGTGTTGCGATACTCAGCAACCGCGTCTTATCAGGATTGGTGACCGCGTGGACGATTCTCGCATACGGAGAGTGGCCGTAGTAGTGATACTTGGTTGCATGGGTCAATGGAACAATCCGGTCAACTTCCATTACCGGATCAGCTGGCAGCGACTGAGTGATTTTCAGCAAGGACTTCGCATTTGCAGTTTGTTGTAGTTGTCCGCTTCTGGAATCGGAGACCGTAACTACGCCGTTGCCATCAACCGCGGTAACTTCGGTGGAATTCGAGTTTTCGAACAACCATTTTGCTTCAGAGAAGCGGTCTCCATCCGAATTGGTCGCAACTTCCCAAAAGTGCTTTTCGCGTCTGATTTGCTCATCGACGTCAACTTGTACTGTCTCAAATAGCGCGTTGGACAAGAGCATTTTGTTGGAGTTCGTCCAAGCTGCGAAGCGGTTTTCGGGAATCACCCCCGAGCTTTTGACTGGATAACCATTCAACTCGACGAGATGTTCGATCGTGTAAGTGTTATTTGCAATCGAGGGTTCCGACAAAGGATCAGGATTAGAGACTGCAACATCACTGGTATTGTCTTCCTGAAGTACGGACCAAATCTGAACAGACTCCTCAGCTTTCGTACGAGTAAACATGCGACGGAGTCTAGCTGGCTGGGATCCTCCCTCGGAAAGATATGGGGAAAGGACAATTTCTTCGATCGCATGAAGATGCTTGCGACCTAGTTTATTTTTGTTCACAAACTGTGAGACAAATACATTTTTGGTAGCCAAAGCCTTTAACTTTAGCGTCGTCTGCAACAATTCCCCATCGGTGGTACCTACGACGAAGTTCAGACGTTCCAAGACACCCTTTAGATTTTTAAGAATCTCTGGGCTGTCACTCGGCAACAAAATGATCGCTTTTAAGAACGCGGCAAGATCTTCTGCATTGCTATTGAGAACTTGAATTCTCGAGACGTTGGAGGGAAGTTGTACGATAACGCGATCCCCAGCTTCATCAGGCACTGTTGAACTGAAGTTCGGTCGGAACAAATCCAGATAGCATTCGTCCTCGTTATGGAACAATGTCAACACAAAATGATCGTTCAACCATAGCATTTGTATGACATCTGAATTCACCGGATGCGACAAATACCAATTTTTGGGGTTTGATTCCAAAATGCATAGGTGATTTGGGTAGCTAACCGCGAGGTACTTGCCGTTTGGGCTGAGTACGGCGTCTCCTGGGATTTGTTTATCCAGGCTCACACGTCCATCGGCCAATGCCGCCGACAAGAGTCGCCTATTACCCATCGAGTCGACTTTAAGCAATGCTGACTCGGGTCGCTCTGCTATTTGAATAAATTCACCTGAGGAACCGGTTGAAATAATTTTCTTCACGCGTCCAATCTGGCTCGACGCCTTACCGATTACTTGTTGAATCGCTTTCTCCGTCGACTCTTTGCCGTTTCCTACATTCGCTTGAAAGACACTTCCATCCGCATTTGCGACAATTAAAGAATCAGCATTCTGCCCATAGGCAATTGCTGAGCGATCGGGATCGAATGATGTCTCTGTGACCAAACTTAACGGCTTGAGATCAACATTGGTCAAGTACTTGATACGATCACTGGCCCAATGGTCAAGATTCGGCATACGTTGAATCAAGAGGTTGGATGCGACGTTCAATTCGCGCTGGGTTGTTTCTCCTTCTCCCTTTCCTGGGACTGTGCCAGAAACTTGTTGCCTTGCGCTGCTTGCGGTCTGATCCGCATCTTTTACCAATTCTTTTACATAGGTGTTGATTGAGTCATTGATCACTGCGCCACCGGATGGAGCTTGCTCATTGATCCGTGCACGAGCTAAACCTAACTGTCGAGTGATGTAATCGAGTTGGGAACTCGCAAGATCTTTCTCGGCCTGCTCCTGGAGTCGAACTGCGATTTTCTTCTGTGCCTCTTCTTTTTCCTTCGCTTTCACCGCGTCATCTCTAGCTATGACCGCATCGTTTCTGGCCTTCTCCGCTTCCTCTTTTGCCGCGACCGCAACATTTCTTGCTTCCCGTGCTTCATCTCTAGATTTCACCGCAGAATCTTTCGCTTTTACCTCCGCAAGTTTTGCTGACTCTTCACTCGCTCTTGCCTTTTCCGCAGCCGCGCGAGCTAACTCCGCAGAATCTCTCGCAGATACAGCTTCTTCTCTGGCTTTTTCTGCATTGAGCTTCGCGATATGCGTCTGAAATGCGAGAACTCCAACAACAATAGAACCAATCGAAAGCATCGAAACGAATGCCAAAACAAGCTTCCTGAATCGTTCTTTCCGGAGAATCAGTTCCCGCTTCGCCTGTTCTACTTTTGCTCTTAGCTGGTTCTCGTGATTTTCCGCTGGATCGAGGATTTGCAGAGCAAGGTCGTAATCGCCTTTGTCATATGCACAGCGCCCGAAATCCAACCGAACTTTTTTCAAGCTAGAATTCGCTTCGGTGTTGTTTTCCCAAAGCTCCATCGCGTCGCGAAATCCGTACAACGCTCTGTAGTACTGATCGTAATCGTTGGTAGTGCCCGCCTGTTCAGCTAACTCTTTGCTTCGATCGGTTAAATCAACACTACTTTTGATTTTCGCCCGCTCGATCTGTAGCTCACGAATCGCTTCCTGGAGATCTTCAACCTTGGCATATCTGTCGGCTGGCTGTGTAGCCAATGCTTTCAGCGCCACTTTTAGCATCGGATCAGTGCACTCCGTCGGCTGAATGATATTGTTTTGCGCAGCGGCAACCAATGCAGAACGTCCTAGCTTAGCACTTTCGTCTTTTGGCAGACGAGGATGGTGTCCGGTAACGATCAAGAATAGGATTCCTCCGAGCAAGTAGATATCACTCCCCTTGCCGATCAACGCTTTGTCACCTTTGGCAACTTCTGGACTAATCCACTGAAATGTACCCGCGACTCGAACTGGATCAGGGCGTTTCAAATCGCTAGCCACCCCCCAGTCCACCGCATAGACTTCACCAAATTCCCCGAGCACCACATTGTCCGGCTTGATGTCCATGTGGATGATCTCTTTGCTATGTGCGAAAGCGATCGCATCGCAAAGTTTATCGAATATCTCTAAATTCTCTTCGATTGAATTCGTTCGTATCTTCTTTTCCCAAGGCGTACCTTGAATGTATTTCATCGAATAGAAATACACGCCCTCGTCGGTTTTCCCTAATTCGTAAATCGGAGTGATGTTGGGGTGCTCTAGCTGGGCTGTGATTTCCGCTTCGAAAAAGAACTGCTTGGAAAAGTTGTCACTCCGCTTTTCCTTGCGGATCATCTTTAAGGCAACAGGTCGCTTGACCGCATTTTGAGTGGCAAAGTAGACCAATCCCATGCCCCCTTCACCCAACACGTGCAGACCGAGTCGCCCAGTCTTTGGATCAATGCGTTTGCGGATCTGGTAATCCGCACGCTCATCGTCGCTCTCAATCAATTCCGAAACGTGACGCCTGGTGATTCGACTAAATATTGCGTCAGATGCTTCTGCTCGCGGCGTCTTGATGTACTGCCGCGACTCCCCCATCGAATTGGAATGAATTGGCACAGATCCAGGTATCCGACCAGAGTGACTGACCTGAGCACTGCTTACCTGCGACGGACTACCACCGCTCAAACCGCTTTTTGAGTCCGTCAAATCTAGCGTTTGATCCTGGGAACTTCGCCCATCCATCGACGAGGATCCCAATTGGCTATCGAGCGGAATCGTGCCGGAATCCAGTCGATCCGATCGGCCTGATTCCGATGACTTTCTCATCTCTGAACTTAATGAAGAAATGTCCATCGTCTGGTCATCAGCCATACCACTTGGAAGTATGCTTGTTCCTTCATCCACCCCTCCCTTAGGGTTGGTTAAAAGCACAGTTCCTCCAAAAGGAGCTTGCTCTCTCGGCAAGATCATTGTCCCCATGTCGGAGATCGAAATCTCAGACGGGTCTACCGAGAACTCAATCGTCTGGTCCGACAACGATTGAATGTCCATCGTTTGATCCATCTTAGACGGCACAGCTTCGCTGATGTCCATCGTTTGATCATGGATAGATGGCGCGGATTCACTAAGATCGATTGTCTGCTCTAATGGACTCGCAGAAGACTTGTCTTCGTCTGGAATCAAGCCCCCTGCAAAAGTCTGATCGGGCTCCTCAGATCCACTGAGTTCAGCTGCATTGAGCTCATTGAACTCCTCGGACTTCTTTGAAGGATCGGAAGGTGAAAATTCGCTTTGGTTACTCATGATGTATCGTAGGATTGTGCAAGTTTATTCGTTGGGATCGCTAGGAGGCTGGTACGAAGCTAGCAGGCGCCGAGACCTGCGAGCTCGCAATGAATACTCCCCATCGAACTCAGACTCGATCGCTGCACTCTCTATCTCCCTATCTTCATTTTCCTTCCGACGTTTCGGCTGACTCAACCAATAAGCACCTAACAGAATGCCCCAAGCCTTTTCCGTGTTAGGATTTTCGCTTTCTGCATCGATGCCATCGAACGAGGGATTTCGTCGAAACTCGAATCGCGATTGATCCTCTGGAGCGGGGCCAATCGGTGGTTTCCCATCGACCGGTTGCTCTGGCAATGAACCGTTCCCACCAGGGGCAGGCATCTGCGACTCCGGTCGAGGTTGCTCGGCAGGTTGCTCGGTGACCTCTGGACCGATCTGGATGTACGCAATTTCTCGTTTTTCTCCATCACTGGTCTCTTCTAAGATTACATACCGACCTGCACGTGTTCCAGGTTGTTTCTTCAAGTAATCTTCGATCCGATTGATTTGTGACTGAGAAATCTGGTTTTCATCCCCGAGTATGTCCTCTGGCAAATCTAGTTCTATGTATTGTTTCTCAAGTCGCTTCTTGCGATTCTCAGGATTTTCATCAGGATCTAGCGATTCCTCCACCGCTACACGAATCCGTGCTACCACAATTCGCACCTTGCGTTCTTGCAACGGCTCGTCTTCAAACTCCGATGATTGCACGGGAACGCTCTGCGCATCTTCAGCTGTGTAAGGATCCGGTTGACGTGCGGTTGGAATGTCCACGTCTGGAGGGGGTGGCATGGGTAACCCACTATCGGATCCTTCCGAAATAACATCGGGTACTCGATGCGATTGAACCGTCAAATCGTAGAAGCCGGTTGAAGTCTCTGCAGCGGGGTTTGGCGGACTAAACGTATTGAGTCCGTTGGGTACATCTCGCTGGAATAAAAAGAAATCGTCTGCCCTGCGGACCACCACGTCGGTCGGCAACTCCTGCACACTGTTCAAGAACTCAATGGTGAACGGTGTTGATCGCTCCAGATAACCGACACTGCTTAAGGCTTGTGGCCTGGCCTCAATCGGGAATCGATTTGCATTATCTTTCGCATACACATCTCCTTGCTCGGTGAATTGTTCCAAGTTACCGTCGGCATATCCAACAAACAAATTGAAACCGGATTCCGCTGCTGAGCCAAAATGAGTGGCTACACCCTGCAATTGTCGCTTGGTCGGAGAAAATTGTGTGGGGACTTCAGGTAACGGTGACTCAGCAAGATTGTTTTGTGCAATGATCCTCGTCGTAAAGAGCCCACCAACTGGATTGGGTTTCTCCAACGCATCGAAGACGCGCGCTCTTAACTCAACGCTATTGATCACCTGCACATGCGATTGCCCAGCATCAATATGTCGGGTTTGTATTACCCCACCGCTGATGATCCCTAACTTCCCATCGGCAACCAATACAATTCCGCCGGTCTGATCTGTCCGACTTAACGACTCTAGCCGATTCTTGATGACTAAGTCACCTTCCTGCGTCTGAATATAAACCGTTGGTTGCTCTGCACCATTACTTGAAACACTGGCTCCAGCAAGAACCGTCCCTACCGTCAAAGCCTTGCTATTTACCACATACAAAGAGTAACCGACCGACTCATACCTATCTGCAAATCGGTAGTGAGCTCGTAAAGATTCTCGCGTACTCTCGTCTAACGTGCTCAAGGAATCTAAAAAGTCGTCCCCTTGATTGCTCGCTGCAATATTCAGTTCTTGCCATGTACGTAGACTTCCATTGGTTCCCGTGATTCCATTCAATACCCTTACCGTTGTGTCGTGTAAATGCGTAAAGGTTCCTGAAGCTACCGACAATTCATCTCCAAGAATCTTGGCGGATCCCGACGACTCATCAATGGATCCATCCACGGCTCGCAAAAACACGTCCCCTTGCGTAGCAATCGTTCGATCTATCAACAAGTAACCCTTGGCATCAACCGAAATCCTCCCATCGGTAGACTCCACGTTCGAATTCAGGATCACGGCCCCTTGATCGATCGTTCGCAAATCCACATCTCCAACCCCGTCGGCTCGCAATCCGAATCCGTCTAGACTTCCAGAGGTAATGACAAGATCTCCAGCCACAGAATGGATTTGTATCGTTCCATTTCGTGTCGTCACTACATCCTCCATTGCGGTGCTACGATCGACGCGACTCGAGTTGAAATGAACGCGAGCAAGTTCAGTCTCGACGCGCCCAACAGTTACTCCATCGATTTCCCGGATAAAAACTCCGTCCTTTGCCTGAGCAGCTAATACGTCAACATTGGTCTCCAAAGCGTTTGAATTAAAATCGCCAAAGCTCCCCAAACCTGCAAAACCTATCGAACCGCCAGCTACCAATGCCACCTCCGAAGCAACTAAATTCGGAACTCCGCTCAACGAAATCCCTCGATAAATATCTCCTAAAGCTGCTAAGGAAACCTGCGATCTTCCAACATCCACTGCCCCAAGAAGAATATCCCCCCGCGATGATACTCCTAGATTCCCTCCGGTATTTCGAAGCGTTGCAAGCGACACATCTCCGTGGGATTCAATCCACAATACGCCAGCACCATCGTTCTTCAATGTGTCGTTAATGATGACAGAGCCAACGCTCGAAACCGTAATGTTTCCAGTCCCTGAACCCACAACTGCCGCAAGCGTCACACGGCCACTATCGAGGGTTTGCAGAAGGATATCACCTGCACCCTCTGCCGTAATACCATTTGTCCCTGCCGTTCCTGCATTGACAATAATGTCTCCTTCAACACTCTGGAGCTTGATCGGTGTACTCGATGTGCTTACCAAATCCTCTCGCACTACCGAACGGGTCGAAGTGGTTCCGCTGAAGTTCACCTCTTGGACTACCACGGTAACACTGTCGACCGTTACCCCATTGCTCTCTTGAATGTAGATGCCGCCTCCGCTCTGCGCTGAGAGCGTGTTCACCGAAGTTGAAATTGCATTGCGATTGTTGTCAGCAACATTGCTTGTATCCGCACCGCCAATCCCATTCCCCCCCGACATCGTCAATCGATTCGCAATCACGTTGCGACCAGAAAGTCTGTCGTTATCCAGAATGCGTTCCGCAGTTGCCAGCGACACGCTGGCTGATCCTGCATCGATGGTACCTAATACGATATCTTTCGCCGCTACTAAACCTAAATGAACGTTGTCTGTCGTCAAGGAATCGACCTGAATCTCCCCTTGAGACTCCAAATACAAAGTCCCGGGACCGGAGGTGCGCAAGTACTCATTGATCACCAAATCGCCAAAACTGCGGAGCGTTATATGTCCTGAACCGGATACTACGTACGCTTCGGTACGAATCGTCCCCGACTGCAACGTCTGCAACAGTACGTTCCCCGTCCCGTTCGCACTGACACCTGGATCTCCGTTTGTGCCTGACTTTACGACGATGTCTCCCTCAACGCTTTGCAAGATCACCGACCCATTGACGGTTGTGCTCAGATCTTCTTGCATAAACGATCGGTCTTGGAGAGTCGAATTGAAGTTCACTCGCTGAACCGTACTGCTCACCCGATCAATGGTTACTCCATTTTGCTCCTGAATGAATACCCCGGTCGCTGACTTCGCAGACAAGACATCAACCTGTGTCGTAATAGCGTTCTTGTTCACCGCATCTGATACATCTGCCCCTCCGATGCGATCACCTGCAAATAAAGCAGCTTGCGACGCTGTAATATTGATTGTCGTATTGCTACTGTCTAAGTCGAGAATGCTACCCGTCGTGTTGATCCAGACCTTGCTACTACCTACATCCACTACACCGAGTGTTACATTTTCTTTTGCCTCTATACCTAACTCGACTCCTGAGTTGGTCAGAGCTACAACTCGAATCTCACCTTGAGAACTCAAATAGATAGTCCCCGGTGCCGTCGTCTTGAGACGGTCTCCGAGCACCAAGTCATCTTGAGTCACGATGCTGATATGCCCAGATCCTGATACAACATCAGCATTTGCCACAACCGTCCCGCTGGCAATCGTCCCCAAAAGAATATATCCACTGCCAGAAGCTTGAATCCCAGAAGTACCTGCTGTTCCTGCGTTTACTACTAGATCTCCATTGAGCGTAAGCAACTTGATCGGCCCATTGTTCGTCGTTGACACGTCTTCCATTGCAAGCGTGTTTGACGTCGTCCTCGAATTAAAATGGACCTGGGAGATTTCTTGTTCGATACGGTCAACAGTCACTCCCGTTTGTTCGAAGATATAAATCCCAGCACTGCTGCTTGCTGCCAAGGTTGCGAGTTCGGTCGTAATCGCGTTACGGTTCGAATCTGGATTCAAGTTTGCTAAATCGCTGTCACCAATCCTCCCACCAGCATGAATACTTGCTGCCGCTGCGGTGATGTTGGTCTCGCTACTCCCAGAGGTTAACCGTGCAATGTTGTTGCCAGCTTCTAAGTAAATGAGTCCCGTGTCGGCATGGATTCTACCAACGAGAATATCTCCAGATGCTATGGCCGATAGACTCGCACCACCAGTCGATAGATTGCTAATCGTCAGAGAACTGTCCGATCGCAACGCAATCGTCCCCGGTGATGTCGTGCGAATCCGATCGGTCACCACCAACGTATCATCTGCAATCAGAGTAATGTCACCGGTCCCACTTTCAATGGTGCTGTTGAGTTGAATTGTACCACTATTGAGCGTCTGCAGAAGAATGTCCCCACTTCCGTTCGCTGTGATACCATTCGTTCCCGCTGTTCCTGCGTCGACAGTGATGTCGCCATCGATACTCTGCAGTTTAACGGGACCATTGTTGGTCGTCAGTAAATCTTCCTGGGTACTCGTACGATCCGTCGTCAATGCGTTGAATCGAACCTGCGTGACAGGGGTAACAACCGTTGATATTGTCACACCGTTTAACTCTTGGACATAGACACCCGTTGCACTCTGTGCCGCCAAGATCGATACCGATGTCGTGATCGCTCGGTTATTAATGTCCGATGGACTCGAAGTATCCGATCCACCAATGATTCCGCCTGCTACCATCGAAAGTGCATTGGCACTCACGTTCCGACCCGTGTTCAAGGAAGCATTATCAAGGATGTCTCCCACTGCACTAAGCGTTACATTACCCGCTCCAGCTTGGATCGAACCAAGGATGATATTACTACCGGCCACTACAGCCAAATTGGTATTGTTCGTCCCAAGTGATTCAACCGAAATCGCACCTTGGGAACTCAAGTACATGGTTCCGGGCCCTGACGTACGCAAGTTCTCGTTGATCACCAAATCACCGAAACTATTTAGCGTAATATGACCCGTTCCAGAAACCACATCGCCTTCCGTGCGAATCGTTCCCGCCTGCAATGTCTGCAACAGCACGTTTCCTGTACCGTTTGCGCTGACTCCAGGATCGCCCCCAACTCCCGGTCGAACAACAATGTCTCCGCTGAGCGACTGCACCAAAATCGATCCGTTATTTGTAGTCGTCAGATCTTCGGTGCTCGAGCTAATATTCGAATTCGTCGAGTTGAAGTTCACTTGCGACAGCGTTGTCGTGACCCGATCAATGATCACTCCAGTTTGCTCTGCAATAAAAATCCCATCCCCACTACGCGATGCGAGTGTCGTTACATTCGTAGTGATCGCATTGCGATTCGTATCCAAACTTCCGTTGAGAAATTCAACATCACCAACCTTGCCACCAGCAAGCAACGTCGCACCAGCTGCAGTGATATTCGTCTCTGCACTTCCGACGTTCAATCTTCCAATGTCCCCACCTGCACTTAGAAGCACACGACCACTGCCCGCATTGATTGAACCGACCAGAATGTCATTCGCGGCGTATACGCCAAGGCTTACATTGCTTGTGCTCAAACCACCGCTGCCAATCGTAATCGAATCATCCGAACGCAAGACGATACTACCAGGAGAGGTTGTACGAATCCGATCGGTCACGATCAATGCATCATAAGCGATCAGGGTAATATCACCACTACCGCTCTGAATGGTGCTATTGAGCTGGATCGTCCCACTGTTGAGGGTCTGCAGAAGAATATCACCACTTCCGTTCGCCGTGATACCGTTCGTCCCCGCTGTCCCTGCGTTGACCGTGATGTCCCCTTCAATGCTTTGCAGTTTGATCGGAGTACTCGACGCACTGACCAAATCCTCGCGCGTTACCGATCGGAGAGAAGTGCTACCGTTGAAATTCACTTCTCGTGCCACCACCGTGACACGATCGACCGTCACCGAGTTACTCTCCTGGACGTAAATCCCCCTATTGCTGCGGGCCGAAAGCGTATTTACCGATGTCGTAATAGCATTACTGTTATCATCGACTGCACTGTCCTTATCCGATGCACCGATCCCATCCGTACCCAACATCGTCAAGCCGTTAGCAATCACGTTGCGACCTGACAAATTGCCGTTATCCAGAATGCGATCAGACGATGTCAACGAGACGTTCGCTGTACCCGCATCGATCGTCCCCAAAACAATATCCCCAGATGCAACAACCCCAAGGTGCACGTTGTTCGTAGTCAACGCAGCGATCTGAATATCACCCTGAGATTCAAAATACAATGTCCCAGGACCTGAAGTCTGAAGATTCTCATTGATCAACAAATCGCCAAAGCTATTGAGCGTGATGTGACCTGTACCGGAAACTATTTCTGCTCCCGTCACGATCGTTCCAGATTGAAGCGTTTGCAACAATACGTTGCCGCTACCGTTCGCTGATACTCCAGGACCGCCATTTACCCCTGGTCGAACAACTATGTCTCCATGAACCGACTGTAGCAGAATTGAACCGTTCGCTGTCGTACTGAGATCTTCTTGTGTCAGTGAGCGTTCTTGTAACGTCGAATTGAAGTGCACTCGCTGTACCGTGCTGCTGACACGATCAATCGTCAATCCATCTTGCTCTTGGATATAAATGCTCGCGTCAGAACTAGCTGACAACACGTCGACTTGCGTCGTGATCGCACGAAGGTTCGCAGAACCGCCTGTGCCTGATCTTCCAATACCACCTCCCGCCAATAATGCCGCTTGGGAAGCCGTGATATTGATCGTCGCATTCGAACTGTCTGCATCGAGAATTTCATCGGTCGTATTGATCCAAACCTTGCCACTACCAGCGTTGAGCGTACCGAGAATCACATCGTCATCTGCAACGATACCTATATCAACACCGGAGGTGACCAGCGACGTCACCTGCACTTTACCTTGGGAACTGAGGTAGATCGTACCCGGTGCCGTTGTCTTGAGGCGGTCTCCGAGTACTAAGTCATCTTGTGTTACGATGCTGATATGCCCAGAGCCCGACACAATGTCTGCATTCGCTATCACCGTGCCGTTGAGTCCCGTGCGCAGAAGAATATCTCCACTGCCAGAGGCGAGGATACCCGAAGTTCCGGTGGTGCCTGCGTTCACGACCAAGTCTCCGTTGAGCGTCAGCAACTTGATCGGTCCATTGTTCGTCGTTGTCACGTCTTCCAAAGAAACCATTTGCGTCGAAGTCGTCGAATTGAAATGGACTTGGGAGATATCAAGTTCGATGCGATCGACGGTCAAGCCAGTTTGCTCAAAGACATAGACGCCCGTAGCACTACGTGCTGCAAGGGTTCCTATTTCGGTGGTAATAGCATTGCGATTCAGATCATCAATCACGTTGGTCGGATCGGAATCTCCTATTTTCCCCTCTGCTATTAGACTGGCACCCGATGCCGTGATGTTTATCTCGCTACTTCCCGAGGTCAACCGTGCAATATTGCTGCCAGTTTCTAAATGAACCAGTCCCGTGCCAGCTTGGATACTGCCAACGAGAATATCTCCCGATGCTATGGCCGATAGACTCGCACCACCGGTAGATAGGTTGCTGATAGTCAGCGAATCATCTGATCGCAAGACAATTGTCCCGGGTGATGTCGTACGAATCCGATCGGTCACGATCAATGCATCATAAGCGATCAGGGTAATATCACCACTACCGCTCTGAATGGTGCTATTGAGCTGGATCGTCCCACTGTTGAGGGTCTGCAGAAGAATATCACCACTTCCGTTCGCCGTGATACCGTTCGTCCCCGCTGTCCCTGCGTTGACCGTGATGTCCCCTTCAATGCTTTGCAGTTTGATCGGAGTACTCGACGCACTGACCAAATCCTCGCGCGTTACCGATCGGAGAGAAGTGCTACCGTTGAAATTCACTTCTCGTGCCACCACCGTGACACGATCGACCGTCACCGAGTTACTCTCCTGGACGTAAATCCCCCTATTGCTGCGGGCCGAAAGCGTATTTACCGATGTCGTAATAGCATTACTGTTATCATCGACTGCACTGTCCTTATCCGATGCACCGATCCCATCCGTACCCAACATCGTCAAGCCGTTAGCAATCACGTTGCGACCTGACAAATTGCCGTTATCCAGAATGCGATCAGACGATGTCAACGAGACGTTCGCTGTACCCGCATCGATCGTCCCCAAAACAATATCCCCAGATGCAACAACCCCAAGGTGCACGTTGTTCGTAGTCAACGCAGCGATCTGAATATCACCCTGAGATTCAAAATACAATGTCCCAGGACCTGAAGTCTGAAGATTCTCATTGATCAACAAATCGCCAAAGCTATTGAGCGTGATGTGACCTGTACCGGAAACTATTTCTGCTCCCGTCACGATCGTTCCAGATTGAAGCGTTTGCAACAATACGTTGCCGCTACCGTTCGCTGATACTCCAGGACCGCCATTTACCCCTGGTCGAACAACTATGTCTCCATGAACCGACTGTAGCAGAATTGAACCGTTCGCTGTCGTACTGAGATCTTCTTGTGTCAGTGAGCGTTCTTGTAACGTCGAATTGAAGTGCACTCGCTGTACCGTGCTGCTGACACGATCAATCGTCAATCCATCTTGCTCTTGGATATAAATGCTCGCGTCAGAACTAGCTGACAACACGTCGACTTGCGTCGTGATCGCACGAAGGTTCGCAGAACCGCCTGTGCCTGATCTTCCAATACCACCTCCCGCCAATAATGCCGCTTGGGAAGCCGTGATATTGATCGTCGCATTCGAACTGTCTGCATCGAGAATTTCATCGGTCGTATTGATCCAAACCTTGCCACTACCAGCGTTGAGCGTACCGAGAATCACATCGTCATCTGCAACGATACCTATATCAACACCGGAGGTGACCAGCGACGTCACCTGCACTTTACCTTGGGAACTGAGGTAGATCGTACCCGGTGCCGTTGTCTTGAGGCGGTCTCCGAGTACTAAGTCATCTTGTGTTACGATGCTGATATGCCCAGAGCCCGACACAATGTCTGCATTCGCTATCACCGTGCCGTTGAGTCCCGTGCGCAGAAGAATATCTCCACTGCCAGAGGCGAGGATACCCGAAGTTCCGGTGGTGCCTGCGTTCACGACCAAGTCTCCGTTGAGCGTCAGCAACTTGATCGGTCCATTGTTCGTCGTTGTCACGTCTTCCAAAGAAACCATTTGCGTCGAAGTCGTCGAATTGAAATGGACTTGGGAGATATCAAGTTCGATGCGATCGACGGTCAAGCCAGTTTGCTCAAAGACATAGACGCCCGTAGCACTACGTGCTGCAAGGGTTCCTATTTCGGTGGTAATAGCATTGCGATTCAGATCATCAATCACGTTGGTCGGATCGGAATCTCCTATTTTCCCCTCTGCTATTAGACTGGCGCCTAGGGCGGAGATATTGATCTGATCGCTACCTGAGATTGAACGTGAAATATTGTTTCCGGCTTCGAGGTAGACCCAACCTGCACCTGCATTCACGCTACCGATAAAAATGTCGCCGGCAGCTAGGGCCGAGAAGCGTGCACCTTGCGTGGACAAGTTACCGATGGTTATCGATTCGTCGGATCGCAGGAGGATCGAGCCCGATGGGGAGGTACGCAATCGATCTTCAAGAGTCATCGATGAATCAGAGTTAAGAGTGATATGCCCTGATTCGCTTTTGACAATACCGTTAACGATCACTTCACCGCTATTGACCGTTTCAAGAAGGATGTCCCCCCGACCACCAGCAAAAATAGTCACAAATGGTGCTGGGCTGGGAGCTACTTCGATATCTCCATCGAGGGTTTGAACTTTGATTGCCCCGTTGGCGGTTGTGAACATGCGTTCCAAACGCAGACCATCGAGCTCGGAAACAGCGATGTCGTTGGAAGCCGAAGCGATCAGTGAATTGATTTGTGTTTTCAGGACAATTGAGTCCATTGCGGAGGCTTCTAGCGATTCTCCACGAATCGAAGCATGGATCGAACCCGACTCCGATTGGAGTAACGTGAACTGGGCTTGAATATCGAAGTCGTTTGGATCTGCATCTGTTTGGAGAATGTCTTTTGTGGCGAAGACATTCAGGGATGTAGCTTGCAGATTCCCAATCGAGACTGTGCCACCGATCGCCGCAACGTCGAGGGCACCGGAGACAGAAAACTCATATCCTGTGTTCAGTACGACGCCTGTGTTGAGAACTGCGCCTAGTGGATTTCCGAGAGACTCTATTTGCAGGTCTGCTCCGAACTGCAGGTAAGCATCGATAGGAGCAGGGGTAGCACCGGAGTAGACCAATTGAACGGAGTCTGTAGCGGACAAAACCGACTCTTGGGCGACTTGGACTTTCCCGACAACATCGAGAGTTATGGAGGCGAGTTGATTCGCCGTAATGCGGTCCAAGGCCCAATTGGAGTTCCAATGATCTTTCCAGAGGAACTCACCGAGATTTGCGCCGCGGACATCTAAAGACTTAAGGGCGGACTTGTCACCAATAATATCGGACCCAAGATCAAACTGTGCATTGCCATCGGTGTCGAGAAAAAACTGATTGGCGTCGAGGGCGGACAAGGTCGCTTGGGTGTTCCCGCCGGCGGCGATATCGACCTGCAGCGAACCTAGACCGGGGTCGAAGACAGCCTGGACGGTTAAGACTCGGCGGGCCTCGAGCTTTTGAAATCCTCTTGAAAACTCAGCCTCGAAGGCTTTACGGCGCAGTTTTCGAAGCTGTTTTTCGACAACCGAGATGAGGGATTTTGAAGCCAGTTTGGAAAAGGCCTTCAACATTGCATGCATCCAGTCAACGAAAAACCAGAAATAGACTTTGGCAGGAGCGCATAGGCTGCCAGCCCGGAACGACTGATTCCATTTTAGATGTAACTAGAATGGATCAACGATATTCTGGCCGTTCAATTGATATTGGACTGGATATTCGTTTGATATCGAAGGGCGAAAAAAGTTGCCCTACGTAGAGAAAATTGGTTGTAACGACTTTAAGGATGAGATTTGTAAGACGGATTACAATTCCCGGGACGAAGATATCCCAGGGTGCAGGTGCAGCTATTGTGGGGGTTTTGAACGATTCGAATTGGCAATAGGGACGCATCGATAAAGAATCGGGAGCCGGATACGATCGCATTGACGGGACGGTTGTAGCCGATGCCGTAGCGTTCCAAGTTAACTTGTTCAAAGTACAGGGGGTTATGGCAGAAGGCGGGCGAATCCCAAAGAACGGATGAGTCTGACCACAATCCGTAATCGCGTGCGTCCTGGCTTGATGGTATTTCCTGCCCGCTGGGCTCTTGAAGAAGCAGAGCGACAGATTCAGGGTTCTTCACGATGCGGCTCATGTCAAAACGTTGAAAGATTTCGGTGGGATTAACAGGATGATTGAGGTTTTTGATACCGTCGAGCGAGAGTAGCTCCAAAGGGGTGTCACTACCAACCGTTTTTCTGCCAACCGCCTTGTCATCAGATGTTTTCTTTGCGGGGGCGGAACTGTTTGCAGAGGTGGAATTGGGCGATTTTGGCCCGGTCGATTGCGGAGAAATCTCAGGCACTTCCTGCGGAAAAACTCCGCTTGCGGGCGCGATGGTTCCCCCCGACCCAGTAGGAAGCAACTCAGTGGGAAGCAACTCAGCGGGAAGCATCAAACTCGGTAGTGGGATTAAGGTAAAGGAGCTTGCGGGTCGAACGATTTGGTTGGTAGCTTGTCCCGTCCCTGGTTTTGGAACGGCGGGGAGCCGAACAAATCCGGCAGTAGCAAGAGCAGTCGAGGGTGGGGCGATAGAATCCTGCCCAACCCCTAGGGTAGCAGAGGCGAGAAGAATCCCTGAGCTAGCAACGGCATTCCGAAGATTGACTTGAATAGACACCTTCATGATTCGACCATCCGCGACGAAGTACTTTTGGTGGAACCGATACAATTCGGCGACGTCACCGACAGGTTGTAACACTCCACTCCGTTGGATTATCGGTAGAATGGATTGCCCTCGATTTGCGTTTTTTAAGGGTTTTTCGAAGGATAATGAACGCGCGAGCTGGCTGACGGTACAGAATTGGAAAAATGAAACGATTAAATGGAATAGCCGCACACAGGCATTCAAAAGGGATGTAAAGTTCAATTCGTTGTAGGATCCGATGTTTAACCGAATGCAGCTCCCAGTTGAAAAACTGGACTTGGCCAGTAGTTTGGACCATACTGAAGGAGTCTCATGTTCGTTTCCAAGATCGGCGGTAGCATCTTGAATCAAGCTCCACGCAATCTCATCCTTGTCATCGTTGATGGCCCTAAGAAGGGGGAGAGAGTCGTATTGCGTCCGGGCGAGGTATGCGTCGTGGGTAGAACATCCGCAGCGAATCTCGCTTGCGAAGATCAGTACATGTCGTCCAAGCACTTTGAAGTCGTCAATCGAATCGAAGACTTTTCGATTCGAGACTTAAACAGCCGTAACGGAACAAAAATCAAAGACGAGACCATTTCGGAACTTGCATTAACCAATCCAAGCACTGTCAAGGCGGGCACAAGCACCTTTGAAGTCGCTTGGGAGAGCACACCGGAGGAATGGGGGACCCAGGTTGGTTCATCGGTATCGTTGAAGCGAAGTAATTCGATTGGTAGTGGTATCGCAGCCATGCCAATTCGAAACTCATCTTCCGTCTTCAGTACTGCACCTGGAGAGAATTCTCAGATCTCATCTTACATCTCTAGTGAACATGAATTCTCCAAGGCCGAGCGTTCTCAGGACTTGGTGCTGGAGTCACTTTTTGCAGATCAATGCCTGCGATTATTTCATCCGCCGGGCCGCCACCCCGCCGGTATCGATGACTTTCAACGCCTCTACTATCGCCCTAATGCTACCGATGCTGCTTCTTCATTCTTTCACGAGCGGCTGTTAGGCAACTTGAGCTTCTTTGCGATTGCGAATTTTTCCAAGATCGGTGTCGAGAATCCCTCGACCCTTCCTTGCTATCCGCTGTTCCCGAATTTGGATTCCCAAGCTCGTTGCACTCCGGTTGCGATTGCAAGGAAACCTTGGATTGAATCATGCCAATCGCGGTGGGCCAAGCGACTTGCTTCCCTTGATAGTTTGATCGTCCTGCTTTCAGAAACGTCTGCAAGTCCAGAAGCACTTCTGCAGCAGATGCATCTCGGCGCGAAGCCACTTGCGATGAACGCATCGCCTGACGACCCGTTGGCAACGGGGCTCAGTTCGCATGACCCGCACGGCATTTTCCCTTGGTATGAACCGAGCAAATTGATGATGCTCATCGGAAGCAAACCAGAGCGTTGTCTACGGCAATGGATACCGAGCGACATTTCCGGGATTTTGATCCCACATGGAATGAGCCATACGACTTACGCTATCGTTCGGCCCCGGTATGCCGGATTGCTACTCGAATCCGGTTTTCAGAGCATTCCCTGGTAGTGGTCCGCTGGCCTCTGGTAGTGGTCCGCTGGGAGGAATGGGGATATCCATTGGAACTGCGAAATCCGCAGGTCCCTTGCCACCCGATTCTCCCGGTGGCACTTCATGCGTACGGGAGGAAGCGCCGTTGGGTTCAGGCAACAAATAGGTTGGAGATGTTCTTCCAATCACGGGGTCGCGTGCAGGCGGATTGACTTGGCTGTCATGCAAACGAAGTTTTGAAACGCCATCATTGACGATAAAGTCCGAACTGGCAGACTCATTTAAGAAGACCTTGCAGTAGGGTAATAGCGTACCTCGTTCGAGATGCACATTACGAACTGCCAACTGATATTCAACCGCAGACTGGTGGTATCGAATTAGCGCATCGAGGCCGCGCCGTTGCGCTTCGAGCAGAACAAACACTTGTTCGACGCGAGCTTCTTTCATGCGTTCCTTGAGCGCGTTGATTTGCTCGACAACCGCTTCCAATCGCTGCTTTTGAATTTCCAAGTTACGGTAAGCGCGATAGCTTTCGTTAATGGCGTTGCTGAGTCCGAAGTGTACAGCGCGCTCTTGCTCGAGCAAGATCTGCGATTCCCTTGCCAGCGACAACTGCGTGTTTCGTACCGCGGCGTTGCCCCGCCGATAGCCGATTGGTTTGAGGTAATCGAGTCCTAACGACCATTCTTGGAAGTCATTATCCAGCGGGGTGTTGAACTGACTATCAAAACCTCGAATGCGGTATGCAGCAATCGCATCGAATTGCGGCTTGAGGAAGTTGCGATTCGCGATGAGTTCGAGTTCGCGTTGTTTTATCACCCATCGCTGCCTTCGCAATTCTTCGCGTCGCGTCATCGCATCGCTGATCGATGTCTCCCAGTCGAAATCGACGAGTGCCAAGCTAGGCTGATCGGTTGGATGAATGAGCTGTGCATCATTGATGGGCATACCCATGAGGAGTCGCAAGCGTCTTTCGCAAACTCTAAGGCCACCAGTCCCGCGAAACGAACCACCCGTCGAGCCATTATTGGTACGGGTACCATCGATCGTTCGCCCATTCAACGAATCCACAACGTCGGCTTCAAATCTCCAAAACTGCTCCAAAGCTTGGCTGTTACCAACTACGCCTTGCTGATCTCTCGCCTTGATCGATTCATAGGTAACGTAGGCTTTATTGCGAGCTTCTGTTTTTGCTTCGAGATCTCGATACGCAAAGTACAGATCCCAATATGCATTCTCGACATCAGCGACGAAATCGCGAACCGATCGTTCAAAATCGACCAGCGAGATATCGGTTCGCACGCGTGCTAAAAGAACACCGTTGAGCTGACCAGGGAGAGCACCTGGACCTGCGATGCGGTTGAAGTCTGTACCAGCTCCGAGCATTAACGGCTGGCGCACTTGGGCCTCTAAGAAAGTATCCCAAGTATACGGACCCAATCGGTTCGACTGCTGGTTGTTGCGATCGAAAATCGTCACATCCCGCAATGTGTACTGCGCCCCTGTCGCAGTCCGCTTACTGAGTCCGATTTGGGTAGTACTCAGATCCTGCCGAAATAAACCGTTACGGCCGAAGAAGTTATTGTTGTAACCTCGGTCGTTATAATCAAACGTTGTGGAAGCAAAAGCATTTGCATCGAACGCACTCAACGCAGCTTCTTCCCCGATTCGGGGATCCGTATATACCACCGCTGGATCGAGCGTCGTCGTCATAGCCTCGGGAGACCGCAAAACGGTTACACCGAGATCGCGCATCAGTTTCGAGTTCGACACTGCGTACGCGATACAATCCTGCAACGACATCGCATGTAGTCGCTCCGGAGTCAACGCCGTGACATCTAACTCCATTGGTCCAATCGATTCGCGATACTCAGGCATACAGTCGCTAGACACTGCATCCGAGCGATCCAGTTGCGACAAATAACCCGCTGCGTTTCCTGCCGAAGCACCCGCTCCGGCTTTGAACGGCTTCGTCTTCGAACAACCGACGGACAACATCGGAAACAGCAAGCCGCTCATTAAAGCCGACAGCAAGACTCTTCGTCGCAGACTTCGAAGACCTACTAATCGACGGAGTTCCTCATCGGTCTTCGACCATAGCCGCAACAGGATCAGCGATTCGCGATCCGATGTTGCACTGCTTCGGGAGCCAAGGAACACCTTTCTCCACCGGCGTGGTTCGAGTTTCGGATCGCTCATGTTCATTTTTACAGTATCCCTACATCCGATATAACACCGTTGATTGTTTCGACCGAAAAACTCGTTAAGCTTCATCCATAGTGCAAGGTTCCGTAGAAGATTCCTTTGAAATTCAACGCCGCACCCATCCCTTGCGTCCGATCAGTCCTTTAGACCGCACTTTTATCTCGTTTCTTTTCTTGTACTTCTGTTTTGCTATCTTTCTTCGATGAACGCTTACTCACTGGAAAAAACGGACGCTATTCTCGACGAGCTCGAGAGTGTTGCTCGACGAGGCGATCCGGAGCACCAGTTCTATTTGAAGCTTCTCGAAGCGACTCAGGCACTGCTCGATCCGAACACAGTACTGGTTGCCACGGCAGAATCCCCCCCTTGGATTCTGATGCAGCGCGGTGCAGAGATAAGTGCACAATCATTGGCTAGTGAATTGTCCAAACTCGATTCCCAAGTCGCGGCGGATTTTGCCGGAGCGGGACCAAGCTCTGGACCGTCGAATTCAAAGGACGGGCAATGGTTCATTACGCGATTCCCGAGTACTCGCCCAACGTTGCTCTTGGCTGTTGAGATTTGTAGTACCCCAACCGCTGGTCCATCGAACCGGACGCGGAACCTACTGCATGCGTTGGGAGAAATCGCTGAAGTACGAGAATTGGCGGTCTCATCTGGCCGTACAGACGGCATGGTTCGAACGACGTTACGACGAGCATCTGAAGTATCCGAAGCGACCGATATCTCGACGGTCGATCGCGGGTTCGTCGAAGCGATGCGAGAAGCGGTGCAGGCTGATCGTGTATCTCTGTACGAGCTAGCCAGTATGATTGCTTGTAGCGGTACCACGCGAATCGACCCACGCTCGGAGAGCGTAATCTATCTCGAAAAGCGAATCGAGTCGGTGATTAGGACATCACAGCCACAGTGGTTACAAGTCGATACTGAATCCCCACACGTCAGCGCCCAGGGATTGAGTCTGTATCTGCCTTGCGAAGTTACTCCATCGAATGGAGCAAATCCCTCGACTGGACCATCTCCCTTTGGAATTTTAGTGGAATGGGAGAATAAAGTAGGCATTGTGGATCGGGCTCAGGGCGTCGCGATAGCGTTACCTATTCTCCAGCAGGCTTGGCAACAACAAAGGAGGTGGCTTCAAGTCCCCCCGGGTGCGCAAGCCAAAGCGATGCGCAGTGCATCGGGTTCCACTACCGGCGGGTTGAAGTCGAGCGTTCTCGTCACGTGCATTCTGTTAGCTTCTCTTTTAGGACTTGGCTTGCTCCCTTACCCATTTGCAATTCAGGCCGAAGGGGTCTTAGAACCTTCAAAACAGCGATACATTCACGCACCTTTGGAATCCCTTATCGACACTATTTTTGTCAAAGATGGCGAAACCGTCGGCGTCGGCCAGCCTCTGATTCAACTTCGCTCACCAACATTGGATTTGCAAATCGAAGAGGTACTTGGACAAATTCGAGCACTTGAGGAAAAGCGCGACGGTCTGCGGATTGCTGTGAACCAACTGACCAATAATTCCACGGACCTTGCAAATCAGATACGGATCTCCTCGGAGCTCAAACTCATCGATGCGCAGAAATCTCAAGCGAACGAGAAGTTACAGTTTTTGGAAAACGAGCGAAACGAACTATTACTGCGGTCACCTTTACAAGGTGTCGTAATCGCAAATGATTTAGAACGCGAGTTGCGTAATCGACCCTTACAACGCGGTGACACTTTGTTTCGCGTCGCCGCAACGGAAGGGGCTTGGCAAATGCAACTTGCGATTCCCGATCAAGACAGCGGCATTGTTGAACAAGCACTTCGCAATGGACCGATCTCGATTCAATGGGGACTCGAGAGTGGCACCTCCCATCAGCAGTCAGCGACTCTGAACTCCATGCGTAGCGACGTGGTTTGGCATCCGAATCGTGGTTCCCATCGCAATGCCATTGCTACAATCCCAGAGGGCTCGATATCGCAGCCAGCCCTCAATGCGGTTACCTTTGCGAGAATCCCATGTGGCACACGTCCTGTTTGGTATGTTTGGAGTCGTCCCCTTATCGAGTTCCTTCAAAAACGATTTTGGCTTCCGTCTTTCTCTTACCGGAATACAAATCCGGACACATCCCTCCCGACTACGTCTTCGTCCCCTGCAAAAGAGTCCATTCCATGAAGACATTTCTTCCCATTTTTTTTGCACTGATGGTAGGTGGCTTGGCATCTCCGAATTGCAATGCACAGAACAACGCTTCCGCCACTCCCTCAGCCGCAAATCGCTCAACTTCAAAAGACCTTTCTAGTAGAGAAACTAGTTCGAAAGAAATCGATTCGAACGAAGTCGAACAGCAAATTGGCGAGTCACCAAGCGATTCGAAGCTCGTGATCGACGGAGCGGTCCTAAAAACGGTGGAGGTAACTTCTGTAGCCGCGCAAGTCGCTGGTGTCCTAAAAATGGTCCACGTCCGAGAGGGAGATCGCGTTCATGTCGGAGCCTCGTTAGGAACCATCGATTCGAAAAGTTCCGATCTACAACTCGAACGTTCCAAGGTGGCTTTGGACGTTGCCCAAAAGAATCTTGAAAACACAATCGATATCGAATTGGCACAAAAAAATTTCGCAGTTGCGGAGAATGAATACGACCGAGCCATCGAATCGAACAAAGTGGTTAGTGACGTTTATCCTATGGTCGAAGTCGAGCGTTTGAAGCTTGTACGCGACCGTGCCGAGTTAGAAGTATCACGCGCTCGATTTGCGAAAGAGATTGCAAGACTCGAAGTCTTAAAGAGTCAGATCGAACATAAACAATTGGTCGACTTGATCGGCAAACACACCATCAGTTCCCCTGTCTCCGGCATGGTTGTCGCTGTGGAAAAGCGCACGGGAGAATGGGTTGAACCGGGTGCCGTAACGGTGCGCATCGTCGAAATCGATCGTTTGCGGATCGAAGGTTTTCTCAAGGCGGAACAAGCAGATCTGGAGCTTCTCGATCGCGATGCAAACGTTGAGCTTGTGGTCGCAGGTAAAACAATGAGAACGACAGCGAAATTGGTGTTTATCAGTCCAGAAGTCAACCCTATCAATTCTCAGGTTCGCGTCTTTTTGGACATCGATAATTCCGATGGCAAGCTTCGGCCGGGACTGAGGCCTACTGTTTGGTTTTCGAATAAGACAACGATTGAGGCAGCTTCGTCCGAATGAGTACCCTCGCTCCTCGAGTAGCATCGCCCCCCGTCCCTCTGCAGTCCCTATGCTTGCGGCTTCGGAAGGACTTGAGATGGATTCCTTTTCGGGATTCGCAACGATGGGTGTTGTTAGACCCTATTTCAAACACCTATTTCTACTTCAACGCACTGGAGCATCAACTTGCATTGCAACTCGATGGTTCGAGAACTTCCGGTGAAATCCTTCGACGAAATCAACAACAGACCGCCAGTAATCCACCAAGCCCGGAATGGCTTGAGTTGTTCCTGGCCAAATTACTCCGCGCCGAGCTCTTAGAAACGCCCCCCACCATGAGAATGGCGACGGGGCGAATGGCGACGGGGCATGAAACCTTTCCCCGTGGAGCGTTTTGGAAGTCCATATTGTCCAATCCACTCTCCATCCGCGTCCCTTTGTTACAACCTGGGATCGACGGTCTTTGGGCCAAAATATTGGCGGCATTTTTTTTTGCACCAGCCATCGTCGCTTCCGTGCTCGCCCTTCTTGTTTGGATCAGTTTTTTCGTGTTGATGCAAGTTTTAAGCCGCCCTGATGAACTGTTGTACGACATATCCAAAATTCAGGGAGATCGCTGGCTGGTGCTTGCTGCGGTACTCTTGATTACCAAATCACTTCACGAATTTGGTCACTACCTTGCCTGCGTTCGCTTGCGAGTTCGGTGTGCGGAAATCGGGCTGCTCTTTCTTTGCTTCACCCCTTGTCTTTATTGCGATACAACAGACAGCTGGAAATTGCAGTCACGCTGGCAACGTGCGGGAATCGCAGCAGCTGGTGTTTATTTTGAACTGATCTTGGCAATCCTCGGAGGTTGGATGTTTTTGAACTACACCTCTGGACTCTGGCACGTGCTCGGAGGGGGCATGTGGTTGATGTGCACCATCGGAACATTCATCCTGAATGCAAATCCGCTCTTTCGGTACGACGGCTATTTTGTCTTATCAGACATCCTCCGCGCCCCCAACTTGGCAGCACAAGCCAATCAGGCGATATGGCAAGGTTTCATCGCTTTGCTTGGTGGGCGTGCGTTGCATCAGGATGAATATGATGTTCCGCTACGGTGGTTGATCCCTTTTGCGATCGCTTCTGTAGCCTATCGCGCCGTTGTCTTGGCTGGGATCTTCTTGTTCCTTTGGCGTTTCCTGCTTCCCCTTGGTCTAGGCGTCCCGTTTCTGCTTCTGTCTTGTGTCATGCTATTTGGTTTACTCCGCAGTGGTGCCAACCAATCGCATTCTGTGCTCGCGGAGTTTTTTGCTCGTGAGCCGATATCTTGGAAAAGGTTGTTTGCTTTTCTCCTCATGATCGGCTTCCTACTGTCCGCGGCGCTGTTTTGGCCGCTTCCACAGCGTTTAGTGCATCGAGGTTACGTCGAGAGGACGAATAGTGTTCCGATGTATGCATCAACGCAAGGAGTACTAACTCAAGTTGCAAACTGGCAGGAACCAATCCGTGCAGGACAAACCGTGCTACGGATACGCAATAGCGAACTTGATCTGGAAGTCCTCGAAGCGGAGCACAAGCATCGGTTGCTCGTGGAGCGATTGAAGATTTTAGAGCAGGCGAAATCGGTCGATGAATCCGTGATTAGTGAAATCCCCACCGTCGAACAATTGCTTAAAGAATCAGCAGCGACGCGCGACATGCTAGAGGAGGAACGGAGTCGATTGGATCTCGTCGCACCGAGCGACGGGATATTCGTTCCAAAAGATGCTTGGGTCACCACGGGGTTCCGACAGGGTGGTGCTTCGAAAGAATTTGAACCTATCGTTTCGGAACGCAACATCGGCTTGCGACTACAGCGCGGGCAATTATTGGGATGGTTTGAAGGTCCTGGGGAAGCGCAAGCTGTGATTTTGGTTCCGATGTCGACCTTGCGACACCTTCAGACTGGCAGTTGCGTCCGTTTCCTTTCGGACGCTTACCCGAACAGCGCACTACCAGGAACCGTCGTATCGATCGCGCGAGATCCAGTGGAAACATTCCCTGATGAATTGATCGATGACCCGAACTTCATTTTGGAGAGAGATGAAGAGGGACGTCTGCGATCCTTCCCGCCTGTATACAGGGTGCGGGTTAGAATCGATGCTAGTATTGGCGAGCTGGTAAGGGGGGGAAGGTGCTCGGTTCGTTTTGAGTTACCGAGCGAGACACTTGCGACGCGAATCCTCAAAAGCGTCCGAGAGACCTTTGCAATCTCTTCGAACACTTTGTAGCTATTGCATCGCAGCAGTCATTGCATCGCAGCAGTCATCGCATCGCAACAGTCAATGCATCGCAGCAGTCATTGCATCGCAGCTTGAGTTACTTCGCAGCGACTTGGGCGCGAATGCTCTCGAGCAATTTCTTGGTCGCCTTAATCCCATCATCTGGGCTTAGTTTCGAACCTTCATATTCGATTCCAACCCAACCGTGATAGCCGGCATCCAAGACGATCTTCATCATTTTGGCGAAGTCGATTTTGGTTTCATTTCCGGCTTCGTCAAAGTCATAGCTCTTTGCTGAGACGGCTTTTGCCAAAGGCATTAGATCGGTGACCCCTTGATAGCGGTCATATTCGTAGAAGTTCCCGAAGTCTGGCAAGGTTCCGCAGTTTTCCATTCCTGTAGCACGGATGGTTTCGGCAAGCCACTTTCCGTTGGAGCTCAAGCCACCGTGATTTTCGACGATCACATTGATCCCGAGAGGTTTGGCATATTCCGACAAGCGGCGAAGACCATCTGCTGCAAGTTTCGAGCCCTCTTCATAGGGTTTGTCTGTTTCAGCATTAACGCGGATGGAGTGGCAACCGAGAAACTTTGCAGCATCAACCCACTTGTAATGATTCTCAACTGCGGTGGTTCGCTTGGCTGGATCGCTATTTCCCAAGCCCCCTTCACCATCGACCATGATCAATACGTTCGTCACCCCCAGGTCGCTCGTTCGCTTCTTCATTTCTTCCAAGTACGACGCGTCCTTCGCTTTATCCTTGAAGAATTGGTTTACATATTCGACGGCTTCGATACCAAAGCGTTCTTTGGCAACTTTGGCGAAGTCAAGATTGTCAATTTCTTTTGCGAACAGGGGCTTGTGGAGAGACCATTGTGCCAGCGAAATTTTAAACGGTTCGGCAAGGGGGACGGGAGTCGCAACCGCTTGATGTGAATTAATCCATTGCGACGAAGCCGCGATTGCGGTGGAAGCAGCGGCGAGAGAGAGGAATTGACGACGATTGTTGATTCGCATAGGACTGAAGTAGTATAAAAGGTGGTAGGTGGGGTTCGACTGTGATAATAGGGCTAAGATAATAGGGCTAAACCGTGACGATCGGATTAACCCGTGACGACCGGGGCTGATTGATTTTATTTTGGCCGGAGTCTACGGGCAAGCAACAGACGGGTGGAATCCCGAAAAGGCTCAAGAATGAATTGCCCTAAGATTGAGTGGGACGAGGATTGGGTGGGCGTTTTAGAGAAAAGGTAACGAATAAGTTGGATGATTCAACGCAGGGGAAACGAAAAACCGGTAAAGGTGCCAATGAGCGTACCAGTGAGTGTACCAGTGCAGAACTGCAGTTTGTACCTTTGGACTGGGACAGCGACCTTCCGTTACCTAAAGACGTTGAAGGGTTGCTATCCGACGCCGAAGCCTTGCTACAAGCTTATTGGGACCAATGGCATCGCAGGCCGATCGAGCAGTATGTCGCTTGTGATTTCCGCGATGTGTATCGTGCGATGCACGCGATTGACCAGCAACAACTAGCTCCTGGAAAACTATTCTGCGAGTGGGGATGTGGGTTTGGAATCGTCACGGCGTTAGCAGCCGGTCTTGGATGGGACGCGATCGGAATTGAAGCGGAATCGTTTTTGGTTCAACGCGCAAAATCTTTCCTCCGAAAACGTGGGATTTCAGCCGAAATCTGGCAAGGAAATTTCCTTCCTCAAGGAGCCGAACGATTGGCCAAGCGACAAGCGAACCATGCGTCGCTGTTCCATCGAGTTCCTAGTGTCTACGAGGAAAAGTCGCTTGAGGTCGACGACTTTTCGATCATCTTTGCTTACCCATGGCCCGGCGAGGACTACTTCCTCAAAGACGTCTTTTTGCACTACGCGGCAGACCAAGCGATTTTGCTGATGTTTCTAGGCCCTTACGAGATTGAGGTCTATCGCAAGCAGGCTTATCGTTAACGCGCTGGTGCGTTTGAGGAATTTGCTCCGCGAAGGACTTGTGCTAACAGCGGAAGCAACTGTTTTTTGCGACTGACCACATCTGGCAGTTCGTAGAGTCCGCGATCGAGGCACGGATAGTTGATCTCGTCCCAAGCTTCCGACTCTTTGGAGAGCAGCAGTAGCGATCCGTTGCTAACGACGTCGGTAACCAGTAGCGCACAGAAGTCGAGTCGTTGGTGCTGGGACAATTCTTCCAAGGCTTCTCGCAATTGATCTTTACGATCCCAGAACAGATCGAAACCGGTTTCTTCGATTTGAGAAATAGAGAACTTGATCCCGTGCTCTGTGAATTCTTTACAGTCCTCGCGAACAACCTCCGCAGGAGCGCAATTGCGTAGAGCTGAACCGATTTCAAAGAACTCTTTCGCATACTGCTGTAAATTGACTTGAGATAACTCTTCGAGCCAAACAAGAATTTCTTTATCGATCGCGGTGGTCGTCGGAGAACGCAGGAAAAGTGTGTCGGAGATAATTCCCGAGGCCATACACAGAGCGATCCCAGAGGATGGTGTTAAGCCGGCAGCTCGGAATTGACGAGCGACAAGTGTGCAAGTCGAACCGAGCGGTTCGTTGATAAAGCGAATTGGCTGGGTAGACTTCAGCGAACCGCCGATACGATGATGATCGAGAACTTCCAAGATCTCTGCATCTTCAGCACCTGTGACCGCTTGGCTGAGCTCATTATGGTCCACGAGAACGAGTTTCGGCTTGGGAGGATGGACCAAGTCCGACTTAGTGACAACACCGACGAGTAGCCCCGCATCGTTGACCACGGGGAAAATCGGTTCATTGACTCGTTCGGTCTTCAAGCGAGCTTCCTCGATCGTGAGCTTGGCGGGCAAAACGACGAAGTCGGTATCGATCGCGGAATCGATGAACTGGGAGGACTTGATCCGCATGGTGGTGGTAGCTGTGTCATAGGGACTTTGTATCACCGCCACACCTCGAGACTTGGCGAGTTCTACGAGTCCATCTGAGAGATCGTATCCACCTGTGACGACCAAGGCTCTTACACCGTGTTCAATGGCAGGCAATTGTATCGTTGGGCGATCTCCGCAGACCACAATTAACCGCTCAGCAGGAAAACGCTGCATTCGTTCGGTAAATCCTCCAGCACTCATCGCACCGACCATCACCAACAGTTCATCCAACTGGTTGGGATGAAGTTCGTGTTGGAACGAGCCTCCTAGTATCTCGCGTATCTTCCCTAGGCTTGTTTTTACCGTCCGCGTCTTAAGGGGATCCGCATCATCGCGAAAAATCAGGTCCATCAATTGAAGCAAGGAAAGCAGTCCGACAACCCTTCGGTTTTCATCGACAATGGGGACCGCACGAACATCGTGATCCTTCATCCGCTGGTAGACTTCGTAGAAGACTTCGCCGCGTTTGGCGGTAACGGGCTCCCGACCACATAAATCAAAAACTTCGGGGCGAACATCCATGACGATACGCGGCGTCGGGACCCCTGCCCGTTTGAGCACGTACGCGGTCCTCTGATTTGGGGTTCCACAGCATGCAGCGATCGCATCTGGGCGAGTGGTGCGCTGCAGCAAATCTGCGTAAGCGATAGCAGAACAGATCGCGTCGGTGTCCGGATTTCGATGCCCAAAAACGAAAGTTGTCATACTTCTATCGAATACTTGCCACGCACGCGAATCGAACATTCGTAATAAATTTATTGCGGAATTTGCAGGTCTCCGCGAACCTCCGCAGAGTGTAGCAGATCTACTGATTCCAATGCAGGGACAAAATTGACGCAGGAAGTAGCGTATCAACGCCGGAATTCCTCCCGCTATTTTCCGTTCAGGGCAGAGACTCTTCCGCCAACTCCTTGCCCCTACTTGCAAAATTTAGCTTCCCGAGCGACTATAATTCATTACTTCGGAGCGGTCGTTTGTCGTGACGGCTCCCTCACCTTTGAGAAAAAATCATGCTGGAAATCCAACTGCCGGATGGGACTGTTGTCTCCCATCCTGAGGATGCTACTCCTCTTTCTGTTGCTAATGCTATCGGAGCTAGGCTTGCCAAGGCTGTCATCGCGGCCAAAGTTGCAGATCAGATCGTTGATGCGAACCGCCCCCTGAAGTCCTTTGCGGGCTCTGGGCCGATCCCATTAAAGCTTCTTACCGATCGCGACCCCGAAGCACTTGATGTCTTGAGGCACTCCTGTGCACACATCATGGCGAGAGCCGTCATGCGGGTTTTCCCCGGTGTTTCCTTGGCGTTTGGGCCTACCATCACCAATGGTTTCTACTACGACTTCTTGCTCCCCCACAAGCTCAACGAGGATGACTTCGCCAAAATCGAGCAAGAGATGGCAGCGATCATCGAGAAGGCCGAGCCTTTTGAGCAATTCTCTTTGAACCGGACTGAAGCGGTCGCTTTGTGCCGCGACATGAAGCAGGATTTGAAGGTCGAACATATTGAAACCGGGCTTTCAAGTCACGATTCCCTAGGCTTCTACCGCCAAGGTGAGTTCGTTGATTTGTGCCGCGGCCCCCACATTCCTGATGCAGGGCGAATCAAAGCCTTCAAGGTCATGAGTGTTGCCGGAGCACACTGGAAGGGAAATACCTCCGGGCCAAACTTGCAACGCCTTTACGGTACCGCTTGGTTCCAACCCAAAGACATGCAAGCGTACCTCGATCAGATGGAGGAAGCGAAGAAACGGGACCACCGCGTGATCGGCAAGAAACTTGGATTGTTTCAAATCACTCCGGAAGTCGGCCAAGGAATGTGCCTTTGGATGCCCAAAGGTGCTCGAATCCGAAGTCTTCTCGAAGACTTCCTGCGGCGTGAGATGCTCAAGCGAGGCTATGAACCGGTCTATAGTCCACACCTTGGTCGCGTTGAACTCTATGAAACCAGCGGACACTTTCCGTACTACCGCGACAGCCAATTTCCCCCGTTGTTCGTTCACGACGCCGGGGCTCTCGTCGATGCTTGGGTGCGTCGTCTAAAAGAAGATGACCAGTTTGGAGCAGCCCAGGAAACCATGTTCCTCCAAGCCGCCGAGGTGCTTGGGTTCGATCCGAGCGAGTATTCCAAGGCCACCGATAAAGAAGGCAAGCTTGCTGCACTCAATGACTGGCAGCACCTGCACGAACGCTATCTCGTCAAACCGATGAACTGCCCACACCATGCGCAGATCTATAAGGCTCAACCGAGATCGTACCGAAGTCTACCTCTGCGTCTCTTCGAATTCGGTACTGTTTACCGTTACGAACAAACCGGAGAGCTCAATGGAATGTTGCGTGTTCGCGGATTGACCCAAGACGACGCGCATATCTTCTGTACCGCAGACCAAGTCGAACAAGAGTTTCGCAACACCATCGAACTCACCCGCTTTGTTCTTGAATCCGTCGGGTTAAACGACTATCGAGTGCAACTTTCACTACGCGATCCGAAGAGCGACAAGTACGTCGGAAGCGAAGAGAACTGGCAAAAAGCCGAAGCGGCACTGCGAAAAGTACTAGAAGAATCAGGACTGAACTTTACAGCCGCCGAAGGAGAAGCAGCCTTCTACGGTCCAAAAGCAGACTTTATGGTTCGCGATTGTATCGGACGCCAGTGGCAACTCGGAACAGTTCAGCTCGACTATAACTTGCCTGAACGATTCCAACTCGAATACACCGGCGCAGACAACAAAGCCCATCGCCCGGTGATGATTCACCGCGCTCCGTTCGGCTCTATGGAACGCTTCGTCGGTATGCTCACCGAACATTTCGCTGGAGCATTCCCGATGTGGTTAGCTCCAGAGCAGATCCGAATCTGTCCACTAAGCGAAAAGACCAACGACTACGCAATGGAACTTGAAAAACGGTTTACCGAAGCTGGTTTCCGAGTGACCACCGACTTGCGCGGTGCGAAGGTCCAAGCCAAGATTCGCGATGCTCAATTGGATCTGATCCCTTACATGGCGGTCATTGGTCCGAAAGAAGCCGAAGCACAATCGATTGCGTTGCGTGATCGCATCGATGGCGAACTTGGAACCAAACCGGTTGATGAAGTCATGCGGTTATTGACCGAGGAGGTCAACTCGCGACGCATTCGCCAAGTTGCTCAGCGGCCTGCCGCGGAGCCTCAACCAACCATTGAAACTACCGGACACGAATACTAATCCTTGGACTGCGCAAGTGAAGGTGTTATCACTTTCGCCAATCCCTTCGAGAGCATGACGATCATGAGCGAGACAACGAAACCTACACAGCCAACACCTGTCCAGCGCCGTGCGGAACAAGTTCTCGCCGAAGAGTTCTTAGTGGCGAGATCCAAGATTCTCGATCTTGCCGCAACCATCGATCGTTTGCATAGAGCCGAAGGTACGGTAGAAAATTTAGACAAACGTCAGTTGCTACAGCAAGGGCTCGAAATCCTTCTTGATGATCAAGGAGACAAAGCTAAACGCGTGCAACTGCTTATGAGCCGTGCATACGACCCTCAATGGCGAGAAAACTATGGACTACATTGACCCCCATATCCACATGGTCTCCCGCACAACGGACGACTATGAGACGTTAGCGAGGATGGGTTGTGTTGCGATGAGCGAACCGGCCTTCTGGGCTGGCTTCGATCGCGGTAGCGTTGAAAGCTTTCGCGATTACTTTCGTCAGCTTACCGAGTTCGAGCCCAAGCGGGCTGCACAGTTCGGTATCCAGCACTACACTTGGCTCTGTATTAACGCCAAAGAAGCGGAAAACGTAAGCCTCTCACGCGAGGTCATCGCGATGATCCCGGAGTTTCTCTCCGCAAGCAACGTTCTGGGGATCGGCGAAATCGGGCTGAATAAAAACACCAAAAACGAATCAACCATTTTCTTGGAACATGTCGACCTCGCGGCTCGCTACAACCAACAAATCCTCATCCACACCCCTCACTTGGAAGACAAGTTTCAGGGAACCAAGATGATCCTTGATATGTTGATCAACGACTCACGCATCGATCGCTCACGCGTTCTAGTCGATCACGTCGAAGAACACACCATTGGCGAAGTACTCGATCAAGGATTCTGGGCGGGAATGACTCTCTACCCGATCACCAAATGCACTCCACAACGTGCCGCTGACATGATCGAACGATTTGGATCCGACCGATTGATGGCCAATTCAGCTGGAGACTGGGGACCGAGCAAACCCACCGCCATTCCCGACTTGATCATGGAACTGAAACGTCGCGGTCACTCGCGGGAATTGATCCGAAAAGTCGTCTTCGAAAATCCTCGGACATTCTTTTCCCAGAGCAAAAACTTTAAAGCAGACGCGTTACCTTGCTAGTTGTATAACAGTAGCTTCATTCGAAACCCAGGTGGATTTCATCCCATCCACCGAAGACCAGAACGCAACAACCACCCACCTCTGTCCAGATTGTAAGACTCAATTGGAATCAACCAAAATTCTCGACGCCACGGCAGACAGAGGTGTTGTATGTCACAACCGCGTCTCATTCTTCATGTAGGAATGGCGAAGACAGGCACCTCTTCGATTCAAGAGAGTCTGCTATATGGGCTTCGCGATCCTCGTTTTCGTTACCTAGCTTTAGGCGCGGTTAATGCCAGCCGTCCTATACAAGTTCTCTTTGCGGATCAACCCGTCGCGGCGCATACGCACCGCGCACAAGGTGTTAGCGTCCAAGCGATGCAAAACCGAAAAGAGTTCTTCGCCGATTGTTTCGAACGACAGATTCAAAAGGCAAAACAGGAGAAAGCCACACCAATTCTATCCGCCGAGGATTGCTGGTTCCTCAGTTCACAGGAGCTAGCGCGATTACGCGATAAGATCCATACACTCGGATTCAAACCACAGGTTGTCGCTTACTTGCGATCCCCGCTCGGGTGGATGACAAGCATGTATCAAGAGCTTTTAAAGAGCGGCCATCACCAGTTCGCAGATCAACTCATCCTCGGTTCCGATGCAACACCTCCCGTAACCGCAACCGTGGGATGCGACTACCTTCATCACATCGAAAAATTCGAATCTGTCTTTGGCAACCAGAACTTGCTCTTACGCATCTTCCGCCGTCAAGACTTGGTCGACGGATGTGTTGTGTCCGACTTCTGCAAAACGATTGGGATTGACTTTCGCAAAAGCCGCATTCAACGCATCAATGAAAGCTTGAGCTTAGAAACAAGTCGCTTTCTTTTTGCTGTAAATCGCTATGTGCGGGAACAGCATGCGATCCCATTTCGCAAAGTCTTGCTCCTCCTCCGACGCCTGAAAGAAAATCCAGGCAAGCCTCTGCGGCTAAATCCCGTCATCCTTGAGTCTTACGCGGACAACCTTGCCCTCCAGCTGGACCAATTACGAAAGCACTATCAAGTCGACTTGGAGGAAGACTGGCGAGAAAACGGGCAGTCCGAAGTCGATTCAACGCGTCTGACGGGGGAGCGAGACATGCTCGTTTTTACCGAGGAATCCTTGCGTTGGCTTGCGAAATCAGTAAGTATCGCCCCACATGAGACAATAGACTCGGAAATCCCTGCGGAGCGCGTAGCTTGGCAAGTGATGCATTTGAAACCGAGATTCCAGCACCGACTACAAGATTACTTGCAAAGTAAACGCAGGGAACGAAAGCTGCGGATGGTTCGTTGAGCCGCAGTGCGCGAGGCCGATACCCTCACATCGATATCCACGCTACTCCCGGTTTTTTGAGCCCGCTTCGCGCAAGCCGCGGGGTGTTTTTGAGCCCGCTTCG
>CAZACJ010000011.1:0-41984 GCA_964483385.1 uncultured Pirellula sp.
ATGCGCGAGCACCGGGTGGTTCTCTGAGCCGGAATGCGCGAGCACCGGGTGGTTTGGCGTACTCGGTTCTATTCATCAACATACCCAACCAATCAGCCCCTACAACGTTGTGGTTTTCGATTGACGGGAACGTGCAACGAGGTCAGCCTAGCCGATGCCCCCCCGCGACTTGCGCGAAGCGGGCTCGAAACCCGGGAATAGCGTGGCAACGATTTGACGGTATTGGCCCTGTGCCGTAGGGTTCAAGACGTCATGACAATTTCAATCGATTCCGCTTAATTGCCGAGCTAGTGACCGAGCGACTCTTCGAGCAATCGGAGCGCCTCGAGTTCACGGTCTCCGGCTGTTTTGAGGATGATTATTCGGTGCCGCTCCAATTCGGACTGTAAGATCGTTGCCTCAAGCATGTGCTTTCGACTCCAGAGAATTGCGAGCTCCAAGAGGCTATGATTCGCGCGGTTCCAACCCCAAAAAGATCTCTCGGAAACGCAAGGGGCGGCGGCACAAACTGCCGTCGCGCGTTCGGGTTCGACATTCCAACTTAATACCGTGAGCGGAATAGCGCGACAGGTTTCCTCCAAGATCCAACCAAACGATTCGTGGTACTGAGCGATTGGTTGTGGGTGTGGCGGATTGCATAGCCCCAAGACGGCTTGGATCATCAACAAGCCATCATCAACGACATGGAAGACGCCGCGATTGCTGCGTCGTAGATTTCCAAACGTCGTCGATGTTTTGAAAGGCTTAAGCTCCCAGTGGGTCAACTCGCGATTGACATGCGGACCAATGGGCGAGACGTGCATCCCTCCGTCGCTTGTTTCAGTTGTTAAGATACCTTCAAGAATCATTTGATTCCTCGAAGTTAGCGATAAAGCTCAGTTCGTTGGAAAACGGAGGGTCAACCTCCTCGAAGGAGACGCTCACCGAGGAAACTATCTAGTTCGGGGATCTGAAGAATTTTTTGACGTGTTGTAGCCACGTCGTACTCAACACGTCGAAACTCAAGATGCGGATGATCATAAATCACATAGCAACTTCGCCAATCCTCGTCACGAGGTTGTCCGACACTGCCGACGTTGATCATCGCTTTCGCATTCGTCAATTCATAGTGGAACTGCAAATCCTGCGGAGCAAAGAACTGATGATCCGCCGTAAATACTCCTGGCATATGTGTATGCCCTTGAAACGAGTAACGCTGTATAAGCGAAAATAGTCGTTCCATTTTTCTCGGACTATACACTTCATCTGGAAAGACGTACTCATTGATTGGGTTGGACACCGAGCCGTGGACATATACGACACCCTCTTCGGTATAAACGCGTGGTAATTTGGCCAGGAAACTAAGCCTTGCCTTAGCGTCCCCAGGCTTGATGCTTTCTTCGACCTGCTGCCTTGTCCAAAAGATCGCTTGCTCTGCAACCAACGTAAAGCCTTCGGGATCTATCAAAGCACCGTAGTCATGGTTTCCTATGACACACATCTGCATCGTCATGACAATGTCCAAGCACTCGCGCGGATTTGGCCCGTAGCCAATAACATCTCCCAGACAGAAGATCCGGTCGCATTTCTGCGACTTGATGTCTTCCATGACTGCCGTGAGAGCCTCTAAATTTCCGTGGATGTCGCTGACGATCGCCGTTCGCAAAGTGGTACTCCCTGCCTCCGGTGGCTAAGGTATTTGTCGCATTGGTTGATGCAAAGAACTTGAAAGCTATCGGCCCGAACGCAATCGATCACCGAGATTATTGTCCAGCTCCGAAATCGCGTAGATCTTTGCTATCGTGGTTTCCAAATCGTATTCGACGCGGCGGAAAAAGATCTTCTTTGCGTCATAATCGAGAATGGTGTAACAGGCTCTGGGATCTTCGTCGCGTGGCTGCCCAACGCTCCCTACATTGATCATTAATTTCTCACGACCGAGCGAGAACGTGTGATCGCAATCTTCCGGGGTGATAAACTCGCAATCTGGAGTGAACACGGCTGGGATATGTGTGTGCCCCTGAAAACAATACTGAGGCACTTTGGCAAACAACCGCTCCATCTTATGTCGATCGTAAACCGCTTCATGAAAAACGTATTCGTTGGTCGGATCACAAGGCGACCCATGCACGAAGAGAAACTTATCCGACTGGTAGGATTTCGGAAGTTCGTTGATGTAGTCCCAGCGGTTGTTCACGGCCCTCGAAGGCCCTTTATTAAGTTCTTTGCGAGTCCATTGAATAGCCTGAAACGCAATTGGATTGAACCCGCTCGGATCAATCACCGAGGCTTGGTCGTGATTCCCCAATATCGTGAGCTTGGCCTTCTTCATCATGAGCTCAAGACATTCAATCGGATTCGGTCCGTACCCAACAACATCTCCCAGACAAAGAATCTCGTCGACTTTCTGTTTGGACAAATCTGCGAGAACAGCCTGAAGGGCTTCTAAATTCCCGTGAATGTCACTCAACAACGCTTGTCTCATCGCTTGGTTCTCCCAAGCCCCAGAAGGGCGGACATCGCCGGCAAGTCCAAGCGGAAAGCTGCCAAATTCCGGTGAGTTCGAATCGTACCGAATGGGCCACTGAAAGCATTGCCAATTGAGGCAAAACTTCGTTCCTTGCTAGTACGGAAAAGATGGTCAGGGCGAAGCGGCATCGGAAACGAAATCTACTTACAATCTGGTAACAATGAAAAACTCAGAGGGATTCCCAACATCTACCTGAATTCCTCCCCTGTGCAAGTTTAACCTTGAGAATGGGCTTTGGGCAGTGCTATTCGCGCCGAGAAGGGGAGGGCAGGCCATTTCACCAGCCTATTTCCAGCCTATTTATCGCTGGCCGGAACCGGAGTATTGCTAGGACGATCCGGTTTGTCAGGTGCTCGGTTTTCCTTACGGTAGTCCCAGGGCGCTTGAGGATTGTCGGTCGACCAAAGCCCACGTTTGTTGTTTTTTGCCTCGATTTCCAGTTCCGCCAACTTCTGTGACTGATTGTATCGCTTGAAATGCCATGCGTTTCCCGTTCGGATCATTTCCGCGTTAACGTGCAAGTCCCCCACGTAGACTTGCGCGAGCGGTCGCTCGAAATTGTCCTTTTTGAGCCAAGTGACCCGCACTTTGGCATCCCCAAGAATTTTCCGAAGGGCTTCTGTGGATTCCTTCCCGTACGGTTGCTTGAGCTCCGGAGCATCCGTCCCCTCGATCTGCACTTCATACTCCTTCGCCTCGGCCGACTTCACCTTGAAGGAATCACCGTCGATGACCTTGGTGACTTCCCCCACGATCGACTCTTCAACTTCTGGGGATTTCTGCGGCTCCTTAGCTTGCTGACTGGACTCTTGGGTTCCGTCAACCTTCGAGGGCTTTGCCGCATCCTGAGCTAAAGTGGTTTGTAACCCAAAACACAAGCAAAGACACGCGAGGAATCTCTCAGGCCCCCACACGGAAGCAATTGCGTCGCGGCGCTTCAATGGCATCGTCAATGGCTTGGCTAATGGCATGGTGTCGAAATCCTTGAAGTTGGTATGGTGATAAAGTGGTCGAGTTATGCGATACTATACCATATAAGGTTTAAATCTGCCTGCCGAGTAAGCGCTGAGAAGTTCCTGCGTTTGGCCGGCAGGACAATCCTGGACCGTGACGATCACATTGTCCCGGGGCTACATCCAAGAGCGGCAACATCTAGTATCGATAGCAAGGTGTACACAAGTCATGCAGGAAATTGGAGGTGATGGGACTACCGATCCAGCCAAATCGACCACGCATGAAGCGGGACAAAAAGCCCCCTTGCCTGAGCCCGACGCTTCGCTTCTTGCGTCGAAGCGGTTGATGACTCGCGATACCCCCGTGGATATTCGAGTTGCGCCGCACTCCTGGAGGGATGGACGAGCCTGGTTGCTCAGCACGATTCTGCACACGTGCGTTTTGCTGCTTTTGGCACTTTTCTGGCAGCCAACGATCCGAGGTACTGGAGATCTTCTAGATCGCCCAATCGGCATCGCGGTTTTCCATCGATCGGCATCCGGAGACTTGTACGAATTGAGTGACGGTGGGGGAACAGGGGTAGAGTCAACGGAGACCTCAACAAATGCGAATTCAGAAGACACATCATCGAAAAGCGCGGTGGCAAGCATGCCTGCCCCGATCGACCTTAAGGAACTAACCAAGGACCTTGAAGGGTACCAGACCAAGACGACGTTGACCGCGGCTGACAAAGGGCAGGGAACAGATCCAGGAGCGACGAACAGACTCTCAGGTACAGGTACCGCAACCGGTGGCAATGGTTCGAATTCGGCAAAAGGGAATGGGGTTGGCGGGACCGGTTCAACAACCGCTAGTTTCATGGGACTTCGCGGCACGGGAGCAAACTTTGTCTACGTACTAGACCGCTCGGCCAGCATGGAAGAATTCGACGGTGCTCCGATGAGGTTCGCAAAAAGCGAACTGATGAAAAGCATTGCATCACTATCGGAAAAGAACCAGTTTCAGGTGGTCTTCTACAACGAATCACCCGGTTCGCTAAGTCCTGCGACCTCAGGTGGAAAATTGCTCCCCGCGAACGAAACCAACAAAGATCGCGCAGGGCGGTTTATCAAAGCGATAAAGCCCCTCGGAGGGACTGAACATATCCCCGGCTTGAAAATGGGGTTGTCCTTCGGACCAGATGTTTTGTTCTTCCTAACAGATGCTGCCGAACCGGCAATGAACGAGTCGCAACTTCTTGAAATACAATCACGAGCCGAACGAAACCTTACCGCTATCCATACGGTTCAGTTCAATCGAGGACCAGCTCCTAACGACGGTGGCTGGATTCGTGAACTCGCCGAAAGAAACCGCGGAACATACCGATACGTGGATATTTCCAATTTGGAATAAATAAAACGCATAGAAATTCAACTTCATGACCAAAGTAATCGAATTACATCATCCACTCGCAAAACATCATCTGTCGATCCTGCGGTGCAAGGACACCTCCCCTGTTCTTTTTCGGAACCAAGTTCGATTGTTATCGATGCTCCTAGCCGTCCGCGCAACCGAAGATCTTACGACGAGTACGATCGAAGTGCAGACTCCGCTAGCCATTACCCGAGGTAGTCGCCTAGCACACAGGATTGCAATCGTTCCTATCCTCCGCGCAGGACTGGGACTCGTCGACCCCGTCTTGGAACTTCTGCCCACTGCGGAGGTCTGGCACTTAGGAATGTACCGCGACGAAGCCACGGCATTACCGGTCGAGTACTACAGCAAGCTACCCGCAAACGATCCAGCTCATGTCGGCTTGGTACTCGATCCTATGCTCGCTACCGGTGGATCAATCCGAACTGCGGTGTCTGCCCTGAAAAAATGGGGAGTCAAAGACATCCGAATTCTCAGCGTGATCGCGGCGCCCGAGGGAATCGAAGCCTTAACGCTGGAACATCCAGACATCAGCATTTACATCGGGGCGATTGACCAAGAACTCAACGAACATAAATTCATTGTTCCCGGTCTCGGTGATGCCGGCGACCGTATCTTCAACACATCCCGCTAAGGGACTTCTCTAGCCTACCGTTTTGCTGCTATGCGAGATCCGAAATCTCTCCGTTCTCATCGTTGGTTTGGTCCGGATGACCTGCGAAGCTTCGGACATCGCTCGAGGCTCAAAGGGATGGGGATCGATGATATCGATTTTCAAAATCGGCCGGTCATCGGCATTCTCAACACCTGGAGCGACTTGAACACGTGCCACTCCCACTTTAAAGAACGGGTTGAAGAAGTTAAACGAGGCGTTTATCAAGCAGGAGGATTTCCGGTAGAGATACCAGTGATGAGTCTCAGCGAAATGCTGATGAAACCCACAACAATGCTTTATCGCAATCTCCTTGCAATGGAAACCGAAGAAGCTCTCCGATGCCATCCAGTCGATGCAGCTGTTTTGATGGGCGGATGCGACAAAACGGTTCCTGCGATGTTGATGGGTGCAATTAGTGCCGACATTCCCTCGCTCTTTTTCCCCGCCGGTCCAATGCTCAAATCGTACTGGCGAGATGTCACACTCGGTTCTGGAACCGACGCTTGGAAGTATTGGGCTGAGCGGTGCGCTGGAAATCTTTGCGATTCAGAATGGAAAGAAATCGAGACTTGTATCGCACGCTCCGCAGGAACCTGCATGACCATGGGAACCGCATCCACGATGGCCTGTATCGCCGAGGCGCTCGGCCTGACACTGCCAGGTGCAAGCTCCATCCCTGCCGTCGTTGCCGAACACAGTCGACTTGCGGTCGCCTCTGGACGAACCGCCGTGGAAATCGCTTGGGAGCAACGCAAACCCTCCAAGGTCCTTTCCCAAGGTTCTTTTGAGAATGCCATCGTTACGCAGTTAGCAATCGCCGGGTCGACCAACGCGATCGTCCACATGATCGCAATGGCACGCAGAGCAGGTTTCAATGTCAACTTGGACGACTATGACCGCTGGTCGCGGCGAGTGCCAGTTCTCGCCAATCTGCGCCCAAGTGGCAAATACCTTATGGAAGACTTCCACTTGGCAGGAGGCCTTCGTGGATTGTGGAAAGAATTGCAAGACCTGCTCGATCTTGATGCACATCAGATCGAGGGAAAAACGCTCCGAGATTGCATCGCTGATGCGAAAGTGATCGATCGCGATGTCATACGCCCGCGAAACAATCCGTTGGTTGAACACGGAGGAACTTGTGTACTCCGCGGAAACCTAGCTCCCGACGGCTGTGTGATCAAGTCCTCTGCGAGCTCCCAAGCCTTGCTCAAACATCGTGGCCCGGCGGTTGTGTTCGAAAACTATCCCGACTTGAAACGCAGGATCAACGATCCATCCCTGGAGGTCACGGCAGAGTCAGTGTTAGTGCTCAAACAAGGTGGGCCCTTGGGAGCACCCGGATTCCCGGAATGGGGAATGCTCCCCATCCCCGAAAAACTGTTGAAACAGGGTGTTCGAGATATGGTGAGAATCTCTGATGCACGCATGAGTGGAACGAGTTACGGAACGTGTGTTCTGCATATATCGCCTGAGTCAGGAGCGGGTGGCCCGTTGGCTTGGGTGCGCTCCGGGGACATGATCGAACTCGATGTTCCGAACCGTCGTATTGAATTGCTTATCAGCGAGGAGGAACTCGCAACCCGCAAAGCAGCTTGGCTCCCCCCGAAAGCCCACGCGACGCGGGGCTACCTCAAGTTGTTTGCCGACCATGTAACCCAAGCCCATCTGGGGTGTGATTTCGATTTTCTCGAAGGCAGCGATCCTGGACGAGAACCAGATATTTTCTAATTCCCAGCCCAGGTTCGAATGAGAATCCCGACAGACATTCATCGCTTTGCAGAAAAAACTCCCAATTTCTAGCGTTCTTTCTCAGGGAGCCTCGATGGTCGAGCGACTAATACAGCGTTCTTCAGACCACTTGGGTGTGGATTGCAGAACGGTCACAACATGAGTGAGTTTAGGCAACGCGGACGATGAACCAGACCAAAATTGATTGGGGAGAAACGCTTGAATCCCATCGGCGTTGGCTCTCTACCGTCATACAGTCTCGATTGTCGGACCGCGAAGCGGCAGCTGATGTGATGCAGGAGGTCGCGTTAGCTGCGGTACGCCAAGCGAACCCACCTTCCGACCCAGAAAAAATCGCTCCTTGGCTCTACAAAATCGCCCTGAGAAAGGTGATCAACCATCATCGTACCAAAGGACGAGGTAGGCAATTACTAGAGAATGTGCTTGCAAAAGGTGAAGTACGTTCTTGTGATCGCGAACCGCCGCCGGGGGCTTGGTTGCTCGAGTCGGAGACAAACGCATCCCTCGCACATGGGCTTGAAAAACTCTCTCCTCAAGACCGACAAATCCTGCTATTGAAGTACACCGAAGGATGGGGCTACGAAGCTTTAGCTAAGCATTTGGGAATCACTGTGAAAACGGTGGAGTATCGACTGCTCAAAGCAAGGCGAGCCTTGCGAGCCCATTTATCTTCCTTCGATTAAGACCTCACATCGTTACGCGATCTTACTGTTCATATCATTCCCAAAGGCCACTTATGTCTCCGCTCCACCGACAGCGACTGATCGACGGTGAAATGTCGCACAGCGAACGAGCTGAACTATTGAATGGACTGGATAAAGACCCCAACCAGTGGAAAGCGTTGGCAATGGGATTGCTCGAAGAACTTGTTTGGATTCAGCAATTCCCCAAGTCCTTGGAAGACAAGCAAGAGACGGATACACCCCTCGCTCAAACACAAATTTCCCCGGTGGATCGATCCGATAACTTACTGCCGCAAGACAAGATAATAACTGGGCGGTGGGGAGCTCGAGAATTCGGAGCTCTTGCCACCGCGGCGGTCCTGTTTTTAGCTTTCGGTTGGTTCGTCGGTAGATTCGCCTCGTTAAGTAATTCGCAAACCACTCAAGAACCGGGGCTATACACCGCAGCGAAACCACCTGTGGGGCAAGAATTAAGAAACCCAGCGATGCTCCCACAGGGTTGGACCTCTGACTCTCTTCCAAAGGGAAGAAATAACTCGCGAAAGGAAGTGCTTGTTGATGATCACTACGCGCATGAGATTCCACTTCTCGACGCAAAAGAAGTCGACCCTAAACTTCTGTTGGCCAACGAAGCACTCGAATTCGCCAAGCTCAATCAGCAGCTTAAACGCAAGGGCTATCAACTTGATGTTCAGCCACAGTACTTTTCCGGGAAGCTCGACGATGGTCGAAAGGTCCTGGTCCCTGTGCACAACGTCTCGCTAAAGCCCTATGGCCTGTAAATTCGCTGGAAACATTTACCTTTTCGTCACTTTGCACAGAAAGAATCTTTTGATGCACCAGTCACTTCGTAACAAACACTCCGTTCTAAGATCGCTTGTACTTGGTGGATTAGCGGTAGCTTTTACCGCCGCTCCCGCGTGCTCCTTGCTCGCGCAAGACCCAGCACAAACCAAAACCCAAGTGGTTGTAGTTACAGGCAGTAATGATGCTTCCTCGGAAGTCCTAAAGAAGCTACGCGAGCAACTAAAGGACCTGCCTGAGGAACAACGAGACAAGATCCTCAAGCAGGTTGAAACCAGCCTAGAACAGGCGATGAAATCCGTACCCAAAGCAGGTGCTTCCGGCACCACGGAAAGCAAAGCGGTTACCACTACGCAAACCGTGATCGTCAATGCAGACGGAAAAGCAACGGTTGAGGGAGATGGAAAAGCAAAGGTTTACGAGCAACGACGTGTTGTAGTCGTTCCAAAGTCTTCCGATGGAAAAAACGGGGCCACTGAATCCAACCAAACCACTTTGACCGTTACGATGATCGATGACGGCGAAGAAAAAACTGGTAAGGACGGAAAGAAAATCAAGGAGTTCAAAATCTTGCAAGGAGGGCCTAACGGGCTGTTGCTCCAAGGCGAAGGCAAAGAACTTAACTTGAACGATTTGAACAATATTGCAGAGCTCAAGAACATGATCCCCAAGGTAGTGCAAGGACAGGCACTCCCAGGTACGCCAGGCCCCTCCTACCGAATCGGTATCGCCGTTGAACAACCAACAGGTTTAACTGCACCGAACGAAGGATTGGCAGTCGAACGCGTCATGGAAGACTCGCCCGCCTCGCGAGCAGGCATCACGGAAAGCGATGTGATCATCAAGATAAATGGAAAGAAGGCGGAAGCTTTCACTCAACTGCAAGACGCAGTACAGGTCGCTGGTGCTTCCGGAAAAGCGGTAGAAATCGTCTTGGAACGCGACGGCAAAGAAGTCACGGTCGAAGTCAAACCGACGAAATCCGAGGAAGCAGGGGCTTACACGTTCTCCGTAATACCACAAGCCGGTAGCATCGTTTCCGGTGAAGACCTTGAAGGACTTAAATCAGGTGCTTTCGCCTTTGGACAAGCAATCCCGGTACCTGGCATGCCAGGTATCCCCGGTTTCCAAGGTGGATTAGCACTACCAGCAGCAGATAACTCGGAACTGATGAGCGAAATCGCTTCGCTACGAGAAGAAGTTTCGGAGCTGAAGGAAATGATCAAGAAGCTGATTAAGGAAACGCGGAAGTCCGAAGAGAAGTAATTCCTCTTTGCACTGAGTCGTCAGAACCGCTTGAAGGTGGATCGCTCTAAACCGCGAACCACCGTATCGAAGTCAGAGACATTCCTGAACTCAGGACTCTTCATCACCGCGGAGCTTCGCGAGCACGCTAAAATCTTCAAGGGTTGACGTGTCTTGAGTTGACTCTTTACCGGAAGCGATATCGCGAAGCAAGCGTCGCATGATCTTCCCGCTTCGTGTCTTCGGCAACGCGGTGGTAAATCGAATCTCGTCGGGCACAGCCAGAGCGCCGATTTCTTTACGCACGTGCTTCTTCAACGCATCGCGAATCTCTTCGTCCGGTGCATGGTTCTTTAACGTGACGAACACCGCGATTCCTTGCCCCTTGATTTCATCCGGACGACCAACAGCCGCTGCTTCTGCCACCGAGGGATGACTAACGAGCGCGCTTTCGATTTCGATCGTACTGAGCCTATGCCCAGAGACATTGATCACATCGTCGATGCGTCCCATGATCCAATAGTACCCATCTTCATCCCGGCGGGAGTTATCACCGGTCAAGTACATGTGCGGTACACGACTCCAGTAGGTTTCTTTAAAGCGTTCATCGTCCCCCCAGACCCCACGCAACATTCCCGGCCAGGGTTTCTCGATACACAACATTCCCCCTTCGTTGGTTCCGACATCGGTCAAATCCGCGTGCAAGATACGAGGAATGATTCCAGGTAGTGGCTTGGTGCATGATCCAGGCTTGCAAGCGATCGCTCCGGGGAGTGGCGACATCATGATGCCACCGGTCTCCGTCTGCCACCATGTATCTACAATTGGACATCGTCCCCCACCGATTTTGTTGTAGTACCACATCCAGGCTTCCGGATTGATTCCTTCACCAACGCTTCCGAGCAACCGAAGGCTGGAGAGGTCATGCTTCTCAACGTGGTGATCCCCCCACTTGATAAACGCGCGAATGGCCGTTGGTGCGGTGTAGAGGATGCTGACTTTGTACTTCGCGATCAGTTCCCAAAATCGATCTTCTGCTGGCCAATTCGGAGCCCCTTCATAGAGAACCTGAGTCGCGCCAGCAGATAACGGACCATACACGATGTAACTGTGACCAGTGATCCAACCACAGTCTGCAGTACACCAGAAAACATCTTCCTCGCGATGATCAAAAACCCATTGGAAGGTTCTTTTCGCGTACAAGTTATAGCCAGCCGTGGTGTGCTTGATCCCCTTTGGCTTTCCTGTGGAACCCGAAGTGTAAAGGATGAATAAAGGATCTTCGCTATCAAGCGGTACAGCAGGGAAGTGATCTGGTTCTCGTTCAGTGATATTGTGCCACCAAACATCACGACCCGATTGCATAGGAACGTTTCCATCGGCCCGTTTGAGAACAACACAGTGCTCAACGGTCGGGCTCTTGGTCAACGCTTCATCAACGGTCTGCTTGAGTTGCAGTAGCTTGCCTCGTCGGTAGCCTCCATCGGCAGTGATGACTAACTTGGCCTCTGCATCATTGTTTCGATCCGCGATAGCCTCGGCGCTAAAGCCTCCGAAGATCACCGAATGGATCGCACCGATTCGGGCGCAAGCAAGCATTGCGATAGGCAACTCGGGAACCATCGGCATGTAGATGCTGACTCGGTCACCTTTCTGAATCCCAAGTTTGGTCAGGGCAGAAGCGAACCGACATACATCTTTGAGGAGTTCTGCATAGGAAATGGTTCGAGTCTCACCGGGCTCGCCTTCCCAATGAAAAGCTACCCGATCGCCTCGTCCCGCTTGAACATGGACATCCAAACAATTTGTGGAGACATTCGTTTTTCCTCCGACGAACCACTGTGCGAATGGTTCGTTCCAAACCAATGTCTTATCGAATGGCTCGAACCAATGCAAATGCTCTCTCGCTTCTACTTCCCAAAATGCTTCCGTGTCAGCAATCGATCGCTGGTACAACATTTCGTACGCTTGCATGGATCCGATCGCAGCACGCTCTTGAAACTGAGAGCTCGGTGGGAAGACCCGAGTTTCATTCATCACGTTAGCGATCTGCTTGGAGGTTGAACCGGAAGAGGAGGGATCGGCGGGAGAGGTCATAGGAGGGCTAACAACAGCGAGAGGAAGGGATCAGGGAATCAGAACGTAAAACTAGCCGGCAAAGAACTGAGACAAGTAGCGGTAACTTTGAACCAGGGAAGCTTTCCGGTCTTCGAGGGATCCCTCGTAAGCCCGGTCTTCTACCTCGACACAAACAGGACCACGATATCCCGCATCGCTCAGAACCGAAAAAAACTTGCCCCATTGCACATCTCCCAATCCAGGCAACTTAGGAAAATGATACAAGTTTGGATGTGCAAAGATTCCATATTCGTTGACCAGATGCTGATCAAGTCGAACATCTTTAGCGTGCACGTGGAAGATACGATCGATGAACTGTCGCATCGGCGTCAAGTAATCCATGTGCTGGAAAACCAAATGAGACGGATCGTAGTTCAAACCTAAATTGGGGCTATCAATATCAGAAAACAAGCGTCGCCATATCGCAGGAGAGGATGCCAAGTTCTTGCCACCTGGCCATTCATCCGCCGTGAAGATCATCGGGCAATTCTCGATTCCGATACGAACGCCGTGCTTCTCGGCTAAGTCAACAATGGGTTTCCATGTCGAGAGCATTCTCGGCCAATTGTCATCGACACTTTTGGTATGGTCGCGACCAATAAAGGTGTTGACTTGATGGATACCCAAACGAGGAGCAGCAACAATCACGCGTTTGAGATGCTCGCAACTCTTTTCCGCTTGTTCCAAATTGTGGTCTAAGCAATTCGGATAGTATCCCAATCCACTGATGGATACGCCAGTTTGCTTACACTTGGTTCCAATGTGCTGCACGGTCGAGTCATCGAGTTCCAGCACATTTACATGGGTAACGCCAGCGTATCTGCGATCGGCTTTCGATGGCGGCCAACACATTACCTCAACCGTCTTATAACCAATTTGCTGAGCCAACTCGAGGACTTGATCAAGGCTAAGTTCGGGGACAATTGCGCTGACAAATCCGAGTTGCATCATGGTGATTAAGACGTTGTGTAGGAGTGGTGAGAGCGTCTAGTGAGGCCTAGATTTCCAAGAATAAACGGGACGGGTCTTCGATCACATCTTTGATGGTCTTGAGAAAAGTCACCGCTTCGCGTCCATCGATGATTCGGTGATCGTAAGTCAAAGCCAAGTACATCATTGGGCGAATCACCACTTGGCCGTTGACTGCAACCGGTCGTTCTTGGATGGAATGCAAACCGAGGATACCCGATTGAGGAGGATTGACGATTGGTGTCGAAAGCAACGAACCATAAATGCCACCGTTGCTGATCGTAAATGTTCCACCTTCGAGGTCTTCCGGCATGAGCTTGTTTGCCATCGCTGCCGAAGCAAAGTCTGCGATCGTTTTCTCGATGTCAGCAAAGCTCATCTTTTCGACATTTCGCAAAACAGGTACTACCAATCCCTTACCACCACCGATGGCAATGCCGATGTCGTAATAGTTACGATAGACGATGTTGTTTCCGCGAATTTCTGCGTTTACTGAAGGAAAACGCTTGAGGGCTTCGCAAGCAGCCTTCGCATAAAAGGACATGAACCCGAGTTTCACACCGTGCTTTTCCTGGAATGCATCTCGATACTTGGTCCGCAATTGCATAACCGGCTGCATGTCGACTTCATTGAAAGTCGTCAATAAAGCTGCGTTGTGTTGAGCTTGCACAAGACGCGACGCGATGGTCCGCCTGATCATGCTCATTGGCTTGATCTCCTCACCACGATTTGCTGAACCTTGTTGCAAACCAGTGTTAGCCGCAGTGAGCGTTGCCGAAGGCTTGGGTGCGGCAGGAGCAACAGCAACAGGCTTGCTCTCAACAATCTTTGCTACGTCTTCTTTCAATACACGACCCCCAGGTCCCGTCCCACTGACGCCGGCGAGAGAAATATTGTTGTCGCCAGCAAGCCGCTGCGCGGCGGGCATCACATGTGGTGCAACGTTCGCACTGGCAGGTGCTGCAGGTGCCGGCGATGCGGCCGGGGAAGTAGAAGCAGATCCAGCACTAGCTCCCTTTGCTGCCGGTTGAAACTCTGCGATCGTTTCGCCAACCGCAGCAAATTGATCGTTAGGTTTGAGAATACGAACCAAAATCCCATCCACCGGTGCCGAAACTTGAACCGATGCCTTTTCGGTTTCCAAATCGACCAAGTCGGTTCCGGCAGCCACCCACTCTCCTTCCTTCTTCAACCATTGGCTGATCTGAACTTCGGAAATACTCTCACCGACAGCGGGTACGACAATGGGGGTCATAGGTTCTAAATGAATGCAATTCGGGGAAGTTGATTAGCGTCCGACCTAGCTTGGTCTTCTTTCTAGTAGGTCAAATCATATCGGATAGAAACAACCTCTCCAACACGTACTAGCAGTACGAATTGGATGGATTCTTGCGCTACCGCCAGCTACCTCGTTTTTCGCCCTACCAAACCACCAATCGAACGGCCCGCAGAATTTACCTTACCCCCCCCACCCCAACGATCCATTAGAAACACAAATCCAAGGAGCCCATTACTGCGATTCCAGTGCCATTTTGAAATTAATTTTCTAAAATAGTCCATTTTCATAGCAAGTCCCCTTTTGAGAGAGAGCCAGGTTGCTACACTATCCGGACTCAAATGGGCAGATGGCTCCGAGAGAACACCAAGGTATGGGATAGGAATCCGGACCTAGGTTCTCGGCTCGCCAATTGCATACGACTTCATTTCGGCTTGTAGAGGGAAGTGCTTTGGAATTCCAGACCATCGTTCACTTAGCTCCCTCCCCAGGTGTGGCTTGCTCGTCATATCTGTCGGATCTATGCCTTGAATCTCATTCTATGAAGTCGATTCGCTTGACAGGTTCTGACTGCTCAATGGTGAGCCGGTCAGTGAGGTTGTTGATCACGAATACAGGAGGATTCTTTATGAAGTCATGGATTCGCTTGACCACCAACCGGTTCAAATATTCGTCAAGCCATCTTGTTGGCTAGGGGTTCTCGGCGCAGAGTGGCGAACGGGTTCGACGTCTTGCTCCACTGTGTTGTGTATTCATGTTTTGTTCAACAAATCGCGTCCCTTTTTCATCGTAAAATAGACAATGGCAACATCTTCGAAGCGACGATTACAACCGACCCAAACTCGCATATTCGGATCGGGGCGCAGTCAGTTCCCTATCCCGAATTTGACGGTTTTGCAGACTGCTTCCTACGAAGCGTTCTTGCAAGAAGATGTGCCTTCGGACAAACGGAAGAACCAGGGACTCGAATCAGTTCTTCGAGAAATTTTTCCGATTTCTAGCTATGACAACACCGTGACGCTCGAGTATTTGCGTTTCGAACTCGGAAAACCGCGTTACACACCCGAAGAGTGTCGGCAATTGCGACTGACCTACGGCAAGCCTTTGAAAGTATGGTTGCGACTCAACCGTGAAGAGCCTCTCGAGGAAGAGGTTTATCTAGGTGATATTCCCGTCATGCTCGGCGGCGGAGAATTCATCATCAACGGTGCAGAACGCGTCGTTGTCAGTCAGTTGCACCGTTCGCCAGGGGTTGATTTCGTTGAAGAGGCTGAAGGTACTTCGGATCGCAAACTCCCTTCCGCACGTGTAATCCCAGAACGTGGTAGTTGGATTGAAATCAACGTCACGAAGAAGGACTCGCTGTCGGTTCGGATCGACCAATCGGGCAAGTTTTCTGTAATCACATTGCTCCGTGCGATGTCGCCTAAACTCAGCACCGACAAAGACCTTTTGAGCGCTTTCTACGAAGTACACACTGAGAAAATCTCCGATGGACGATCGTTGCCCAAGGTGGAAAACCGAATTGCTGTCGACGATATCGTTTTCCCGGCTTCCCACGAACGGGCGGGGGAAATCATTGTTGAAGCCGGCCATCGGATCGGTAAGGCGGTAGCGGATCTGATCTGCTCAAGCGGCGTGAAAACGGTGCAAGTGATGGACGTTCCAAAATTCCCTTACTTGCTCAACTCAATGGCTGAAGACAACACCAGCAGCCACGAGGAAGCGTTGCTGAGAATCTACCAACGGTTGCGCCCAGGTAACCCGCCAGCGTTGGAGAAAGCCAAGCAGTTGTTCCATGAAAAGTTCTTTGACGTCAATCGCTACCGCCTCGGTCGCGTCGGACGTTTCCGCGTTAACCGCAAACTTGATCTTGCAGTGCCAGAGGATGAAATGGCGCTGCGTCCAGAGGACTTGATCGCGTCCATCAAGTACCTCATCGATTTGTTTGATCCGGATAGCACCGCGCGATTTGATGACATCGACCACTTGGGTAACCGTCGGTTGCGAACGATTGATGAACTCGCTTGCGAAGAACTCCGCAAAGGCTTCTTGAAGTTGCGCCGCACAGTCCAAGAACGCATGAGCCTCAAAGAAGTCGAAGACATGACACCGCGTTCGTTGGTGAACCAAAAGAGCATCAGCGCGGCAATTGAGTACTTCTTCGGCCGTGGTGAACTTTCACAAGTCGTCGACCAAACAAACCCGCTGTCCCAATTGACCCACGAACGGCGCCTCTCCGCACTTGGACCGGGCGGGTTGAACCGAAAACGCGCAGGCTTTGAAGTCCGCGACGTTCACATTTCGCACTACGGTCGGATTTGCCCAATCGAAACGCCGGAAGGTACTAATATCGGGTTGATCAGTTCGCTTTCGATCTATGCCGGCGTGGATGAATACGGATTTTTGGTCACGCCCTACCGCCAAGTCTCCGAAGGCAAAGTTACCGATGACGTCGTTTGGTTGCGTGCAGACGAAGAATCGGACGCATACATCGCTCCCGCCGACTTGGCCGTTAAAGATTCCGCATTGGTCGCTGGCCCTGGCTTAATTGCACGACACCGAAGTGACTTCGAAATCGTTTCGCCGGAAGTCGTCCAGTACATGGATATTTCGCCCTGCCAAATGGTCGGTGTATCGGCAGGTTTGATCCCGTTCTTGGAACACGACGACGCGAACCGTGCTTTGATGGGCTCTAACATGCAGCGTCAAGCCGTTCCATTGCTTGTCGCAGAACCACCCATCGTCGGCACCGGCCTCGAAAAAGAAGTCGCTGCGAACAGTTCCATGGTGGTCCGCGCCAGACGTGCAGGAAAAGTTACCTTCGTCGACGCAACTCGAATCGAAATCGGCACTGACATCTACCATCTGAAGAAATACCAAGGCCTCAACGAGCGAACCTGCTTGAACCAACGCCCTATCATTCAGATTGGTGACAAAATCGAGAAAGGGCAAATCATCGCTGACGGTGCGTCGACTCACCTCGGTGAGCTAGCACTCGGACGAAACGTCCTCGTCGGGTTCATGTCCTTCGACGGATACAACTATGAAGATGCTATCATCATCAGCGAAGAACTCGTCAAGCAAGACGTTTATACTTCGATCCACATCGAAGAATTCGACGTCGAAATCCGCGAAACTAAACTGGGACGAGAAGAATTCACTCGCGACATTCCCAACGTAAGCGAAAAGGCTCTGCGGAACCTAGACGAGTCCGGGATTGTTCAAGTTGGAACTTATGTGCGACCTGGAGATATTCTGGTCGGTAAAGTATCGCCCAAGAGCAAGACAGAACTGACTCCCGAAGAGAAGCTGCTTCATGCGATCTTCGGTCGAGCAGGGGAAGACGTCAAGAACGATTCGCTGGAGGTTAGCTCCGGGGTCGAAGGTATCGTGATCGATACCCAGAAGTTCTCTCGCCGAATGAGCCTCTCGGAAGAAGAGCGAAAGATCTTCGAGCGAGATCTCAAACAGATTGAAACGGAAGGCAATAAAGAGATTGCCAACGCTTTTGCGACTTTCGCGGAAGAAATTGAGAAGAGCATCGGCGGAAAACTCACCGACGAAGATGGTACTCCGTTGACCGGTGGCCAAGATCCGAAGTACATCGCAGAAAAGGCTCAAACTTTCAACCTGTCTCGCTTGCTGAACCGACTTGACGCTGGTTTGCATGGCGAAGTGAAGAAGGTTTACAAGAACCTTTGGCCTGCCGTTGAGGAAGCGCTCGATCAACGCGATCGTCGTCTCAACAGTATGAAACGCGGCGACGAACTCCGAAGCGGCGTGTTGCAGATGGTCAAGGTCTACATCGCGACCAAGCGAGTGATCAGCATCGGCGATAAGATGGCAGGTCGACACGGCAACAAGGGGGTTATCTCCAAGATCCTGCCAGTCGAAGACATGCCTTTCCTACCAGATGGTACTCCGCTGCAAATCATGTTGAACCCACTAGGGGTTCCAAGCCGGATGAACGTTGGTCAGATTCTCGAAACACACTTGGGATGGGCCGGTGCAAATTCGGGCTTCCAAGCGATTACCCCAGTTTTCGACGGGGCGACCGAAGAGGACATCAATGATGCCCTTGAAGCAGCCGGCTTGCCTCGCCACGGCAAGGTACGCTTGTTCGACGGGCGAACTGGCGAACAGATGGAACAAGAGACCACCGTCGGATACCTGTACATGCTGAAACTGCACCACTTGGTCGACGACAAGGTGCATGCTCGAAGCACTGGGCCTTACTCGTTGATTACCCAGCAACCTCTCGGTGGCAAGGCCCGGTTCGGTGGACAACGGTTCGGGGAAATGGAAGTGTGGGCATTGGAAGCTTACGGTGCCGCATACATTCTCCAAGAACTACTTACGGTCAAGAGCGACGACGTCGAAGGACGCACGAAGATTTACGAATCGATGGTTAAGGGAGAGAACACCTTGGAGTCTGGTACTCCTGCAAGCTTCGACGTTTTGACCAACGAAATTCGAGGTCTGGCGTTGAACATGCGACTTGAAAAGCGACGTTTATAGGCCGCTGGTTTGCAAGCTGTTCCTTAACTTCGCCCAGTCCTTTCCATCCACAATCCGCCGTACCTTTCACATCTCGCGAACCGTACGGTACCAAAACAAAGAATCACCCTTTTAGCGACCCTCAGGAGTAACTCGTACATGGCCACTGTTTCCGAAGCCACTTACGATCGAGTAAACGATTACACCTCCGTCAAGATTTCCTTGGCACGCCCTCAAGACATTCGGTCTTGGTCTTTCGGCGAAGTCAAGAAACCAGAAACGATTAACTACCGAACGTACCGACCTGAAAAAGACGGGTTGTTCTGCGAGCGGATTTTTGGACCTGAAAAGGACTGGGAATGTGCTTGCGGTAAGTACCGGGGCATGAAGTACAAAGGGATGATCTGCGATCGTTGCGGCGTGAAGGTCACCCACTCCCGCGTGCGTCGAAAGCGAATGGGCCACATCGAATTGGCCGCTCCAGTAGCGCACATTTGGTTCTTCAAAGCGATGCCAAGTCGTCTTGGGAATCTCCTCGAAATGAAAACCACGAGCTTGGAAAAGGTTATCTATTTCCAAGACTACGTAGTCATCAATCCTGGCACGACGGACTTGGAAGCATACCAGTTGCTTACCGAAGAAGAGTACCGTGCAAAACGAGCACAGTACGGCGACGCCTTCGAAGCAGATATGGGTGCAGAAGCTGTCCGCAAATTGCTTCAGAATCTCGACTTGATCAAGCTTTCGGAAGAACTCCGAGTGGAATTGCAGGAAACGAGCAGCAAGCAACGCAAGAAAGAACTGATCAATCGACTCAAGCTTGTCGAATCGATCCGAGACTCTGAGAACCGTCCTGAATGGATGATCCTCGACGTCATCCCCGTTATTCCACCGGACCTCCGTCCGTTGGTTCTGCTCGACAGCGGTAACTTCGCAACCTCCGACTTGAACGATTTGTATCGTCGGATTATCAACCGAAACAACCGACTTCGAAAACTGGTCGACCTCAACGCGCCGGAAGTCATCATCCGTAACGAAAAGCGGATGCTTCAGCAATCAGTAGACGCTCTGTTCGACAACGGACGATGCAAGCGACCCGTTTTGGGAAGCTCGAACCGACCGCTCAAGTCCTTGACCGACATGATCAAGGGTAAGCAAGGACGGTTCCGTGAAAACTTGCTCGGTAAGCGCGTCGACTACTCCGCGCGTTCGGTTATCGTGGTCGGTCCTCGCTTGCGTCTGCACCAATGCGGTTTGCCCAAGAAAATTGCGTTGGAGCTTTATCAACCATTCATCATTCGCAAACTCAAGGACCTCGGACATGCCGACACTATCAAGTCGGCCAAGAAGATGCTCGAGCGCAAAGACGACGAAGTTTGGGATATTCTCGAACAAGTCATCCGCAATCACCCCGTCTTGCTCAACCGAGCACCGACGTTGCACCGTATGGGTATCCAAGCGTTCGAGCCGACACTGGTAGAAGGTAATGCCATCCACTTGCACCCGTTGGTCTGCAAAGGCTTCAACGCGGACTTCGACGGTGACCAGATGGCAGTCCACTTGCCACTCTCGATCGAAGCACAAGTCGAAGCTCACACGTTGATGATGAGCACGCACAACATCTTCGCACCGAGCAATGGTAAGCCGATCATGAGTCCCTCACAGGACACCGTGATGGGTTGTAACTACATCACCATCATGCTTGCAGACCAACGTGGCGAAGGGATGATTTTCGCGAATCCAATGGAAGCTGACTACGCATACAGCGTTGGCAAGATTGCATTGCATGCGAAGATCAAGGTGCGATTGCCGAAGGGGCGCAAGCTAAAGACCGATCCAGCAGATGCTCCTGGCGGTCAGTTGATTGAAACCACCTATGGTCGAATCCTTTTCAACTCGATTCTTCCTGAAGGAATGGACTTCTACAATCAATCGCTCAAATCCAGTGACCTCGCGTCTGTGATCAGTGATTGCTACCAATTGCTAGGTCGACGTGCAACGATCAAACTGCTCGACGACATGAACCAACTTGGATTCCGTGAATCGACTCACTCCGGCCTCTCCTTCGGTGCCGACGACCTCGTCACCCCCGAATCGAAATCGAAACATATTTCCGAAGCGGACAAGAAGGTGATGACGTTCCAAAAGAACTACCTCAAGGGTGTGATGACCGCATTGGAGCGTTACAACCAAGTGCTTGATGCTTGGACCGCCGCTCGTGAAGCGATCACAAAGGACATGCTTGCTGCCATGGAAACGGACCAGCACCGCGGCAACTGGTACGTCAATCCAGTGTTCTTGATGGCGTCCTCCGGTGCACGGGGGGGTATCGAACAAATTCGTCAGTTGGCAGGTATGCGGGGATTGATGGCGAAGCCAACCGGTGAAATCATCGAAACGCCTATCAAGTCGAACTTCCGTGAAGGTCTCTCGGTGCTTGAATATTTCAGCTCGACGCACGGTGCTCGTAAGGGTCTGGCGGATACAGCCTTGAAGACTGCTGACTCCGGTTACTTGACCCGTAAGCTCGCCGACGTCGCCCAAAACGTGGTCATCACGATGCACGACTGCGGAACGACCAAGGGGATCACGAAGGGCGTTATCTACCGTGGCGAAAAAGTGGAAGTTCGCTTGACGGAATCTATCGCAGGTCGTGTTAGCCGTCAGAACATCGTCAACCTGATCACCTCTGAGACGATCGTCGAAGAGAACGAAATGATCAGCCGAAACGTCGCTCGTAAGATCGAAGAAATGGGATTGGAGAAAATCCAAGTTCGTTCTCCGATGACATGTGATGCACCTTTGGGTATCTGCCGTCTCTGCTACGGGATGGACATGAGCACCGGCTCGATGGTCGAAGAAGGCATGGCGGTTGGAATCATCGCAGCACAAAGTATCGGCGAACCAGGTACCCAGTTGACGATGCGTACGTTCCACATCGGTGGTGCGGCAGGTACGACCGTTGAAGAAAGCGATATCAAGTCCAAGAAGGCAGGGGTTATCAAGTTCATCAAGATGCGATTCGTTCGTAACGACGATGGAAATGACGTTGTCCTTACCCGAAACTGCGAAATCGCCGTCGTCGATAATCGCGGTCGTGAATTAGAGCGTTACGAAATCCCTGTCGGTGCTCGTCTGTTGGTGACCGAAAACCAAGAATATCCAAAGGGACAAGTCCTCTGTGAGTGGAACCCGCACAAGATTCCAATTCTCTCGACCGTCGGCGGTAAAGTTAGCTTCGTCGACATCGTCGAAGGTGAAACGCTCAAGATTGAAAAGGATCCAAGCGGCAACATCCGACGCCGAATCATGGACTCGCGTGGTAAGTTCCATCCGCAGATCGTTTTGGAAGATGCAGAAGGCAAAGCAGTCGACGTTCACTATCTACCCGATAAGGCAGTTATCAACGTCGCTGAGGGCAAGAAGGTCAATGCGGGTACCGAACTCGCAGAAATGCCTCGCGAAGCGACCGGCGTTAAAGACATCACCGGGGGTCTGCCTCGCGTCACCGAAATCTTCGAAGCACGCAAGCCAAAGGATCCAGCCGTTGTTGCGGAGATCGATGGTTTGGTCGAAATCTCCAAGGATCGAAAACGCGGCAAGCGATCGATCTTGGTCAAGAGCGACAGCGGTGAAGAAGTAGAACACTTAGTTCCACCAGGAAAGCGTTTCCTCGTCCACTCCAATGACACCGTCAAGGCAGGTCAAGCATTGGTCGAAGGTCCGCTGGTCCCACACGACATCCTTCGTGTTAGCGGTGAAGAGGCAGTACAACAGTACCTGCTCCACGAAATTCAGCAGGTTTATCGTTCCCAACGTGTGGAAATCAACGATAAGCACGTCGAAATCATCATCGCAAGAATGTTGCGCAAGGTGAAGATCACCAATCCTGGTGATACAACATTGCTCGCAGGCCTTGTGATGGATCGCTATGAGTTCAAACGACATAACGATCACATCGCGAAGTGCATGAAGGTCACCGATCCAGGGGACACCCAGTTTGCACTCGGCCAAATTGTTGCTAAGGAAGAATTCGATACGGCGAATGCACAGTGTGAAGGACTTGGAGGAAAAGGCGCGAAGGGCAAGAAACCCAAGCCAGCTCACGCTGAAGTCCAGCTCTTGGGCATTACAAAGGCATCGGTTCAATCCAACAGCTTCATCTCGGCAGCTAGCTTCCAAGAAACCACCAAGGTGTTGACCGAAGCCGCGTTGGCAGGCAAAGTTGACCGCCTGGTCGGCCTTAAGGAAAATGTGATCCTCGGTCACTTGATCCCCGCAGGTACCGGCTTCCGCGTCTTCCAAGACTCCGAAGTTTCCTATCGCAAGGAAGCTCTGGAAGACTTGGTCAATCGAGGTGCGGCGGCGGCTGAACAAAGCTATCCACTACTCAGTGACGCTCCACGTCCTAGCTTGGAAGATCTGATCTCGGGGCAAAAACCTGCTTCGGATACTCCAGCGGCCCCAACCACAGATGCTCCGTCGTTCGACGAGTAAATCCAAGAATCGAGTAATCGCGAGGACATACTTCCTACCGGAGCTTGGTGTTTCGTGATTAGCGTAGATGATTATCACTGGCTAGCCTCGGTCGACGCGACCGAGGCTTGGTCGTTTCTATGGGCAGATGCTCACACCCAAGGCAAAAGGTCTGCCACTGCGAAATCGACTCCGGTATTCGCAAGGCTGCGTCCCTCCCAGCAGCTACTGCTCGAGGAACAGGTTGCCTTCGCCATGGGTAGCGCCAAACGAAAAGTGCTCGAGCCAGAACGCTGGCGTTGGACTCAAAGATTGCTTGAACAGGCGTCTGACGAATGGACTGCAGCGGAAACCGCGAACGACTTCCCCTTAGGGCAACCAGTTATCGACGTTTGCTCTGGGGCAGGAGTCGATACTGTTGCATTGTGTCGGCGCATGCTCAGTGCCTCAAACATTTCATCTGAACACCTTCATACAACAGGCTTATCTACAGATTTGGTAGTTCCCGTTGACGCCAGTGGCATCGCTTGTAGCTTGACCGCTTTGAACAGCCGCAATAATGGATTCCTGGTCCATCCGATCGAATCCAAGTTCGAAGATATTTCATTGAGCGAGGATAGCTGGCTCCATATGGATCCTGACCGGCGAGCCGATGGCCATAGGCACGTCCAATTGCAACAGATGCAGCCGGCATGGGAATCGATCGCAGCGACTCTGTGCCGATGCAAAGGTGCTTCGATCAAGATTGCACCGGGGTTTCAAACAACGCAAGGGTTCGAGTGGGGAGAGTGCGGTCCCCCCGATGCGCGGCGTTGGCTATCTCGGGACGGTTCCGTACGGCAACAACGGCTCTACTGGCGACTTCCTCGTTGGGGTAACGGAAAACGAATCGTTAGCCTTCAACGCAACGATGGTCATTGGATTCATGAACAGTTCTCGGAAACCGAAATCACCGGAAGTGAGGTGTATCGACAGCTGGATTTCGGGAATTGGAATGCAGACTCGTACGATAATTTGTCGACGAACCTCATCGATGACGATTTCACTCGCTTGCAACTAGGAAGTTATGTTGCAGACCAAGACCCTGTACTCCGAGCGGCGCAATGCAGTTCTGCATTGGCTCGGCGAATTGGTGCGAGAATTTTGGGCAATGAATTCGGATATTTTCATGCTTCATCAATCCTTGAGCATCCCATGCTCCGCTGGTTTCGTGTTCACGAGATCCTGCCGCTGGATCGAAAGAAACTGAAAGCCTACACTCGCTCCGTGGATACGAAACGCTGGGAGCTAAAAAGCCGCAACATTGATATCGATTTAGTGAAACTTCAAAGGGAACTAATCACCAATAAGTCGGCTAGCGAAGTACGTTGGCTTTTACTGACAAAAATAGGCCCCAAACATGTGGCCATCGCCGCAGAGGAAGCTAAACGATGACATGGGAAGGATTTCGAAAGTTACCAACAGAGCACGCCCCAGGCTTGCCGAACGGACGCTTTGTCGCCGGTACTGACACCGACGTTGGAAAAACATTTTATGTCTCGCATTTGCTAAGAACGATCCGAAATGCGGGTGTGCGAGTAGGAGGATATAAACCGGTGGCAAGCGGATTCCCGCGAGAAGACGCACGCAGTGATGCGGCACGAATGAACCTAGCGATGGGGCACGCATTTCCCTTAAATCTCATCAACCCTCAATGTTTCTTGCCTCCATTTGCTCCACCCATCGCCGCCGAAATTTCTCACGCCACTATCGATGAATCCCTACTCGTAAACGGTGCATTTGACTGGTACCCTCATTGCGATTGGCTATTGGTAGAAGGAGCCGGCGGCCTGTTATCTCCAATCACTTGGAACATGACCAATGCCGATCTGGCAAAGCAATTGAATTACCCTCTAATCATCGTTGCAGCAAACCGCTTGGGCTGTGTTCACCAGGTCCTTTCCACCGTTCTCAGCGCACTTCGTTTCAACCTTCGGATCGACCGAATTATATTGAATTGCGTCGACAACAAAATGACCCAAAAGGATGCGGAAAACAATCTTCGACTTTTGAAGCCATTTCTCCAGCGGATTGATGATGACATTCTGGTCGAATCGTTGTCCTACGAATCCAACCTTGTAAATTGATTTGGCTGATACACCTCCATTACCGAAGTAAGAGAGCGTACACCTACACAAATCAGCAACTAGCGGTCTATCTTCAAAGCTTTTTCTTCTTCGTCATCATCGTCTTCATAAGCCCCAACCGCCCATTCAGGATAAGCCGCTGTGGCGCCTCGCATGGCATGCCATAGGACCCGATTCAGTTGATCCTCCGGAGCTCTGTCGATCTCATCGAAGTTCATCGCGTCAGACCACTGTGCATGCAGCTTTAGAAGCGGATCCTTCAGGGCAACCGAACCGGGATTCATCTGATCAAGCGGGACTGCGACTGGCACAGCATCGAAAGGTCGCAAATCGGCCGTATCTGTAAAACAATCGAACATCGGTGTAGCACTTGCATCAAACTGATTCATCGGTGGCAATCCAAGAATTTGCTCCATCGTACGAAGCAGACTCGTCGTGTTGTACTGCGTACTCACTAAAGCCCCCCGCTTTACGTAGGGACTTACGACAAAGGCTGTGGTTCGATATCCGCTGACGTGGTCCCAACCAGCTTGCGGGTCATCTTCGATGACAAACACCGCCATCTTGGACCAGAACTTCGAATGGCTTAATCCTTCAATGATTCGGCCAGTTGCTAAGTCTCCGTCTGCAACACATGCAGCTGGTGTTGGGCAGTTCTTCGCCGTACCGCTCGTGTGATCATTGGGCAAACAAACGATGGTCAATTGCGGATATTGTCCCTTGGCTTCGAATTCGGCAAGTTCCTTGAGAATGAAGTCTGCGCGGTACTGATCGGGTACTGACATATTCCAGCCAACGTATCCCGTCGGAGAGAACTCTCGAATACTCTCAATTCCTGGAGTCGATTCGAAGATCACTAAGTCTTCTGTACCCTTCCAAGTTTTATAGCAACTGAGGAAATCGACAGATCCCTTGCGACTGGGATCTTTCCAACGCACTTTCGGCATCATGAATTCACCGTAGTTGCGTATCGACTTGCCATGCTTTACCGCATTATCCCAAATGAATCCGGCAGGAGAGTATGCAAGTGCATCGATATCACTCTCTTCCATGCCATCAGGGTAACTTCTCGGAAAACCTGCGAAACTCTTCTCCAAGTAGTCCGTGGCAAAAGCAGTGGTGCTCCATTGATGGCCATCTGCACTCAAAATCCCACAACAATAGGTATTGTCGAGCAATACAAATTCTTCAACTAGCTTGTGCTGATTCGGCGTAATCTCTTTACCGAAGATACACAGATCTGGATTGGCCTTCCCTCTTCCTACATCGCCTAAGACTTGGTCAAAAGTCCGGTTCTCTTTGATGATGTAAACAACGTGTTCGATTAGACTTCGCTCCCCGATCCGTTGCGGAATCGCACGGGCCGGTTGGTCACTACGCGGCGGTAGCTTTGATTGAACTATCGCATCCATACGCATGTTCCTACTGACTCGTTCTGATAGCGCTGACAATGCTTCGTTATCGGGAACGGAAAAAACAGAAAGGCTACCGTTGTACTGGTGAGAATTAAACCCCTCACCTTTACCTTGTTTTCTTGGCTCGGTGGGCAACCCTTTAATGTTCGCAACCGCCAAAGCTCGACGAGAAGCATCGTAAGCAATAGCTCCAGGAAACCATCCAACCGGAATTAAACCTCGTAGCTTGCTTTCCCCTTTCTCCTCGGGTTCGAACTCAATCACACCGATCGCATTGTTCGTTCCGTTGGCAACAAATAACTCTTCTCCATCTTGACCAAAAGTAAGTGCATTCGGACTAGAACCAAACAACTCCGAAGGATTCGTTTTCGTCCAAATTTTTTCGACCTCTTTGCGGGATTCCAAATCCAACACACTTAATGTGTCACTTCCAGCATTTGCGCAAACAACATACTTTTTGTCCGGCGATACACAGAGTCCCGATGGATGCAAACCTACCAACACTTCATCGATACGGTTCTCCTGAAGATCCACGAAGCTGACGCTCCCCTCATTGGCAATGAACCGCTGAGCATCCACTCGTACCGTCGTTCCCTTGCCTGCAGGCCCCACCAAATCATTGGGACCTGGCCGACGCCCACCCCAGTTACTCACAATCGCTGTGTCGCCTACAACACGAACGTCATACGGCGCTACACCAACATCCCAAGTTCTTGATGCGATCCCGGTATCCAATTGGATTTCAATCAGTCGGTTCGACAGATTCCCACACACATACAACCTCCTTCCATCGCCACTGAGCGCCAATCCACTTGGAATTTCCTGTTTTCGATTCGGAGCATTCGCATCTGGCAAGGCGATCGCATAAGAAGGCGTAACTTGATTGTCCTCATCCACCGAGAACACCTTCACGGACCCCTGGACGTTGCTCAAGTAGATCTGTTTACCATCCGCGGAAAAAAGCAATCCTGTAAAACTTGCAATCGCCTTGGTATCCGGTTGTAGATTGTTTGCGGCAGGAAGCGACGGTGCGGTCCGCTGCTCTTCACTTGGAAACTCGACTTGTTGGAGAATCGTTGCCGTTTCCGGATCGAAAACAACAAGCTTGCTAGTCTTACCACTGGTCACGCCAATCTTTCCATTCGGCGATATCGCAATGACTTGCGGACGCATCCCAGGCAACGGTAGCCATTTACCAATCGGTGTTAATCGTTGATTCACCGGGGTAACAATCGAGTCTTCGATGGATCCCCCAACAAACTCACGATCCCTTTCGGTTGGTTCGTAATCCTCAACTCCGACCTTGCCCTTCTCTGGGCCCTCCGATCTCTTCTCAGTTCGAGGGGCTATCGGCAGAGTATCCTGCCCCTGCAACCTAAGGCCAATCATGGAAGGTCCTGCGACCACAGACAACATGGAAAGGTACGTAACAGTACGGCGAAATTGAGTGCTCATATTTTAGAAGGGGCTATACAAGGAGGAAGGTAATAGGTGGCGATCTCTCGGAATCGCTTCAATTGCTCTTCTATCCAAAAAGAATCTTTATTCAACTCATCCGAGATTATTCGTGCGACCGTAGGGCTTACCTGCAATGCCGCAGAAGCATTGAGAAACAACAAACGTGTACGTCTAGCAAGGATATCCTCAATGCTGCGCGCCATTTCATACCGAACTGCAAAAACGACATCCACCAGTCGGTAAGGATATCCCGCGACCAACGTTTCTCCGAATGCAGGATTCTCCCGAAGTAACAAATCTACGGTTGACGCATCGTCCTTGTTGAGCGAAAGAGTGCGAGTTGTACATGGGCGTGGCTGTACTCCATTCATGGTCGAGGTAACCAGGGCCTGATCCACACAGTCCTGCGCCATTTTTCTTGCCGTCGTCCACTTTCCACCAGTAATGGTTATCAATCCACTCGAAGCAATCTCAATGGTGTGATCTCGAGAAAGCTTAGATGTCTTACCTACGGATCCTGAGCGAACCAACGGTCTTATGCCCGTAAAGACACTTAAGATATCGGATCGCTTGGGTTGCTTGCTCAAGTACTCCGACGATGTCTTCAACAGAAAATCAATTTCCTCCTCTCGGGCTATTGGTTCGCTGACCGCCTCGCCGATTGGAGTATCCGTTGTACCAATTACCGTGTGGCCCAACCAAGGTATCATAAAAATCACACGTCCATCACTCGTCTTTGGAACTATCACAGCGGAGTCTCCAGGAAGAAAACTCCTATCCAAAACAATGTGAACGCCTTGACTAGGAGCAATCATCGGCTTGGTCGTTTGATCATTGGCTCTCCGCAGTTCATCGCAGAATGGCCCGGTTGCATTGATCACGCAATCTGCCGTAATTGCGAAAGTCTCAGGGCCGTCTCCCCCGAACTCACGTTGAGCAACTTGCACCCCGATCACTCGGCCCTGTTCGTTCTTCAGCAGCCCTGTCGCCTCAATGTAGTTGCATACAACAGCACCTTGAGAACTAGCAGTCTTAACGATGTCTATCAACAATCGACTATCATCAAACTGGCCATCCGAATACAGAATCCCAAATTTTGACTTCTCAGGTGCAATCGTTGGTACTCGCTGCTGGCATTCTTGCAACCTCAACCTTTTGGCTTTTGTAAAACCACTTCGTCCGGCTAGAAAATCGTAGACCAAGAAACCGAGTCCGTAGTACCAATGTTGCAGACGATTTGCGCAAGGTACTAGGAACGAAAGCTCATGAACCACTTGTGGCGCATTCTCTCTGAGCAAGGTTCGCTCGTGTAGGGCTTCTCGCACCAGACTAACGTTGCCTTGTGCTAAATACCGAACCCCTCCATGAACTAACTTGGTAGAACGCGACGATGTCCCTTTTCCAAAATCATCCCTTTCGATCAGCGCGACGCGCAATCCTCTGCTTGCCGCATCGAGTGCGATACTCGCTCCGGTCGCCCCTCCACCGACGACTACCATGTTCCAGCGGGGCGTGGTTTGCAATAGCTTGAGCGCTTGGTCACGATTCATATCAGATATCCAACTTTCCTCAGTTACTAGGTCGATCCCAATCGCGAGACCTCCCCAACGCATCCGCCCACCGCTCTCTTCGCAACCTTGCTTTATCAGCACTCATGGAAGGTTCAAATCGTCGATCCGTCTGCCAAATCTGTTCGATTTCACGGATGTCTTTCCAGAACCCGACGGCAAGACCAGCTAAAAATGCAGCACCTAGACTCGTCGTCTCAATTATTTTCGGCCTTACGACTGGACATTGCAAAATGTCTGCCTGGAACTGCATCAGTAAGTCGTTTGAGCTTGCCCCTCCATCGACCCGCAACTCCGTAATCGCCCTGCCTGAGTCTTTCTCCATCGCGGTCAATACGTCCGCGACTTGAAACGCTATTCCCTCCAAGGCAGCTCGCGCTAGATGTGCTGCAGTCGTTCCCCGAGTGATCCCCACAATGGTCCCACGCGCATAGGCATCCCAATAAGGTGCTCCAAGCCCCGCAAACGCTGGTACCAAGTACACGTCGTCACTATCGGGGACCTGCTTCGCCAATTCCTCAACCTCCGCCGCTGAACGGATGATCTTCAATCCATCTCGCAACCATTGAATTGCTGCTCCAGCAATGAATACAGATCCCTCTAATACATATTCCGTCGTGGAATCACGTCCCCAAGCCACACTGGTCAAGAGACGCTGGTCAGAGGCAATCGGAACAGTCCCGATATTCATCAACATGAAACAACCTGTGCCATAGGTGTTTTTCGCCATTCCCGGCTGCGTGCAATTCTGACCAAACAAAGCCGCTTGTTGATCCCCAGCCATTGCAGCTATTTGAATAGGGGCCCCAAACCACTGACTGGATGTCTCCGCATATCGCTCGCTCGATGAACGGATCGAAGGTAACACTCCCGCTGGAATATCAAAGAGCTTCAGGATCTCCTCAGCCCAATCAAGTGTCTTCAAATCCATCAGAAGGGTTCTAGATGCGTTGCTAACGTCGGTTAGGTGTGTCACCCCTCCGGTAAGATTCCAAAGCAACCAAGTATCTATCGTTCCAAAAGCAAGTTCTCCTCGCTCAGCCTGTTCACGGGCTCCCGGGACATTCTGCAAGATCCACCGCAACTTAGTACCTGAAAAATACGGATCCACGACCAGGCCTGTCGTGGCCGTAATCTGATCCGCAAACCCAGTTCGCCTCAATTCATCACAGTATGAAGCAGTACGACGATCTTGCCAAACAATGGCACGATGCACCGGTTGACCAGTCTTGCGATTCCAAACGACAGTCGTCTCCCGCTGATTGGTAATCCCAATCGCTTCGATATCCTTGGCGGTCAAGCCGCATTCCGATATCACTCGCCTGGCCACTTCCAACTGCGATTGCCAAATTTCAATCGCATCATGTTCTACCCATCCTCCCTCAGGATAATACTGCTGGAACTCTTTCTGCGCCACCCCAAGAACTTTACCTTCGTGGGAGTATAAAATCGCTCGAGAACTGGTTGTCCCTTGGTCGAGTGCCAAAATGGCTTGCATGAATTTGTGTCCGATACTGACGAGGGAGGAGTACGTATCTACCAACCTCTATCGTAACCGATTCAGTTCGGGGATTCGAGTAAGTTCCTACACAATTCATATCATCAGAGTGATCGCTCAAAAGTCGACTGACACAACGCAGAACCATTGAAAAATGCAAGTAGGTTCTTAACAAACCCCCGAACAACTCGATTGTATGCGCTGAGTCTATTCGACGGGGATATGAAACTCCTGGTCGATCGACTCGACACGGTACATTCCATTTTTCCAAAAACACTCTAACCGAGCCAAGTCCTCCCGCTCTTGATCCTCATTGCGCGTTTTGTAAGGAGATGCAATCGCGCGATTGTCCCACTGGAGCTTCGATGCAACGTGAATCTTAGACCCATTGGCCAACTTCCAACTCCTCACGCCCGCTCCCTCAAATCCTGGTGCGATATCTAATGGATATGTTGGTTCCCCCACAAGTAGATTCAACCATGGCGGAACAGCCTCACTGCGTTTAGGTGATTCGCCATCTTCGTTAGAAGTCGAAAAAACTACCAATTGCCGCTCGGCAGATAGGATAAACTGCTGCGCTAAACGCTTTACTTCAGGATTGTCAAACAAACTATCATCCGGAATGAAGAGCCATCGAGAATCAGGAACAGCCCGATCAGTAACATGGGGCTCGGTGTGCTTCGATAGCAAACCATAAGCATGATAAAACCGTTCTGGATCGGTCGATCCCCAGTATGCTTTGTTCATTGCAAGCGGCTCATAACACCACACAACTGTGCGTTCTCCTTCGTACCACTTGTCGACGCCAATCCGTTCTATCGGCTCGCGACCACTCGCCCATGCAGTGGCTTGAATCCATAGCTTTCGATTGTCTGCGTACGGCAGAAACATACTCCCTACAAGATTTTGGTCCGCAATGACAACAATCCGACCTTTCCCAAACTCCTTCGCTGCCACAACCGGAAGAGGCCCCGTTCGCTCGTGCGGCTGCTGCTGAAAATCCCCGAAAAATCCAACATCCTGCCCCTCCCCGTACTTCGGAACTCTTCCGATGTCCCCCCAGCCTTGCGCCCCCGTCCAAGCGATCCCATAACGCGAATCAGTAACCCCTGAAGTTTGTACGCCAATTTCTCGGAGTCCATTGACGATCGGATGCTCTGAAAAACCTCGGATCCGAAGCCAAGCATTGCCGCTAGCCAGCTTGTGCGGAACACGATCGCAAGCGGTCTCGTTCCAAAGTGCAATATCCAGTTCAGCAAATAGCGATCCGAATACATGCTGATGAAAGTAACAGTTGGTATGGTCTAAGATCATAATAAGACCACCACCTTGCATGACGTATTCGCGCAAAGCGACTACTTCTGGCACCAAGAACGGAGGAAGATCGGCCGAAGGCAAATTGAGAACGACCAGATCCGCCGATTCGAGTGACTGTGAATCCCAAGCAGTAAGCTGCAATCGAGATTCCCAACCTTGCGCCTCCAGAGATTTCCAAGCACGCGTAAGATTAGAGAGCAGGTGATACTGGTTCAGCCCCGGCGCTGGAAGCGTATCAATCCAGGTATGTGAATGATATGCGTCAAAAACAACCTTCGGGCCCGTTGCGCCCCCATGAATCGATCTACTTTTCTCTTCAAGCGACTGGGCGAGCGCGGTAAGTGAGATTAATGCATTTAACGAAACTAGGTACAGAGCAACAATCAAGAGGGCACGCAGCAAACCTCGCAGCAAAGTAGAACACCAAACAAGAACACGGTTTACGGGCTGGCATGCAACCCGAACATGAATGTTCAGGAATTCGATTTTGCCAAAGGGTTCTTTATGTATTCTTGGTAACAGCATTGGCACAACACATATTGCTTGCTTTGGAACCATGCATCTTCAAAATCGACACCACACAATTCATCTGCATCGTCTAGCAAATCTTCGAGACGATCAATAGCTTCAAGTGGTTCGTCGACCTCTCTTGCATCAACAAATCCTCCCGCTTCGATTTCAATCGTAATGTGGTAGTGAATTTCGCGAGCTAAGTCTACTTCGTTTTGACATCGATCACATTTCGGATGAGCCACTTTAATTCCTGTGAGTTAGAAAATCCGATCAAATCCGCGAAAGTGGAGCTACTTAGCGTCACAACGCCGCTTGCTAAAACTAGCTAAGGACGGTTGTTCCCTGGACCTTGAGCTTGCAAGGCATCGATTTCCTCTCGCAGTGGTCCCAAATCCAATACAGGTTCCACTTCTGGGTCCCGAGGCCCAACGGATTTTTGATTGCACCGGAAAAACTCCGACAAGTAATGCTGCGGAGATGTGTATTCAGGAACCTTAAACCGATCTCCCTTTTGAAGAATAGGTCGGTAGTCGTGCATCTGACCGAACTGCCGATCTCCAGCGACCTGGCAAGGAAACCAGTGCCCCTTGCCCTCGTCGTCTTCAAGGTAGAATTCTGGGTAACAATGATCAGGAATCCAAACGCATCGCGCTGGAATGCCACTTGCACGGCACAAGGCAATAAAGATTCCTGTCATCTCCTCGCAATCTCCTTGCTTGTCCTTCATCGCCTCACGGGTGTTGCGGATCGGTCCATTTCGGTACTCGATGTTTTCACGCACCCAATCGTAGATCGCTTCTACCTGAGCCCAAGCCGTTTCGGGCTTCGAGTCTTTAATGCTCTTCGCAATTCTCTTGATATCCGAAGCGTTCGCATCGATCATTGGACTATTGCCCATAAACCAATTGAGCTCTTTAGGAACCTTTTTCGGTATTACAAAAACACTTGTGTCAGAAGGGGGATCAATAAATGACTTCACGACTTCGACGTCAAAAAGCATGTCTAGCTGCGCCCCGGGCTGCAAACCCGGAATGCTCATCAGCATTTGCCGAGCCGTCGTCGGTGCGTTAGGGGGCAGATCACGGAACTGCCATTGCGCATTCGGTGGTATATTCGACTGCTTCAATTGAACCCTCTGCTCTGGCCAGTCGGTTGGAAACGCAATTGTGGCGAAAAGGTTCGAGCAGAAATTATCGTTGGACTTGAACTTCATTCCGAATTGGAAATCAAGCTTTCGTGGTGCAAAGTACGTTACGCCTTTATTTGCATCCTTTGGCGGATCAAGCTGATCCTGCCCTCGGGACGATGGGGAGAATTGCAGGATTGGTATGAACAGAGCAAGTTGCTTACAAAGCCTGCGGCGCGAAACCAGTGACGAACTTCTTCTATGGAATTCCGAATGAATGCTCATGGCTAAATCCGATTTCTAGTGATTCATCGCCGGGATCCTTGATGCGACCCGCAAGCAGACAACCTGATATCTCATTCCATTTCGGCAAACCCCCGAGGGTTCCTTTCTCGAAAACACCGGCAAGACGGATTTGTATGCGTCAATCCGGTTTGGCTTAAACTGCCTAATCGATACGTTTTAACAGATTCCATTCCAGAATGGTACAAAAAGCCTCCAGCGTCCTTAATTCCTCGCTCAGAACGAAGAATCCGTTTAGCGCAATCCCTTGGGGATTCGAATTCGCTCCCCATTTTTTTCAGAGGCATGCAATTCGCGAATGATCCGCATGTATTCTTTCATCGAATGATCGCAGAAATAATCAATCTTACCTTGGCGCAACGAAGTGAAAAATCCTCTGACACGATCATGAAACCGTAGCCATTGATGAATGCGACTGATCTTCCCTTTGCGATTCAAATAGATCTCTCGTCCCATGTGATGATAACCTAGAAGCCGAGGAGGTACGCGAGGCACGACATCGTTATTGTTCACCCAACGGTAATGCCTAATTTGCAAGAACGACGCATACTCTCGATTTCCAACTCTCGGTGCCCCAAAACTAAAAATCGCTTGGGGGTTCGACGGAATTGGCGAAAGCTTACAACGCACGGCACAAACCGCTGCCATCGCTCCTCCCAAAGAATGACCAGCGAACCAAACAGGGCGTTGATTCTCTCGTAACTGACTTTCGATATCAGGCCATAGAAGATCAACGTGCCGATGGAACCCACTGTGCACGCGCCCGATTTCACACGCGATAGTCCAAGCTTTCGCATCTGCTGAGATATCATCCCACTTAGTAGGTTCCGTACCTCTCGCTACAACCAAACAGTCATAACGTGTACCGAATATATATACCTCCGAACCGGCTTCCTGGATAAAGTCACATTGGTCGATACCAGCTTCGTACACAATTTTTGAAATCTGTTCCGGCGGTCCGTATGCAAGTCTCGAAAGTTCGGCTAGCACCAAAGACTTCTCGATCCAGCTCATCGAGACAAGCGGAACATTCATCGAAAGAGTTAATGGTTCCGCGGGAAATGCAGGCGCCTTGTTGGCTTGATCAGACATGGGCGTAAATTCTAATCGCGGAAACACTGGAGACGGGTAAAAGTACCCTACAAAGCTGGAGCAAAAATGTATCGGCCGACATGAAAAGAAGCAAGACTTTCAGAGCTTAACTAGCAGACTGCTGGTCAGGATACTTGACACGCCCGTGATATACAGCGTTCAAATTCTTCACAAGCGACTGCTTGATACGATCGATTTCCCTGAGCGTCAATTCGCATTCATCAAATTGGCCATCGAGCAGCTTCTTCATTGCAATTTCATCAACTAAATGCTGAATTCGCGAAGAAGTAGGCTCTTTCAATGCTCGGCTTGCGCTCTCCACAGCATCGGCAATCATCAACACGGCCGCTTCTTTGGATTGCGGCTTGGGCCCAGGATACCGAAACGTTCGTTCGGAAACTTCTTCGTTCTCTTCGTTACCTACGTTCTCTTTTTGCGCTTGCCTGTAAAAATATTCGACGAGAGTTGTACCGTGGTGCTGTTCGATGAAGTCAATTATTCTCTGAGGTATACCATGCTGTCTGGCCAAGTCAGCACCGTCCTTAACGTGTGCAATTATCACCAAGGTACTTAACTCCGGCTGCAGAGTATCGTGGCGATTGACGCCGGGCATTTGGTTTTCAACAAAGTAATTCGGCTTGAAGATCTTTCCAATATCGTGGAAACAGGCTCCTGCACGAACGAGCAAACCATTCGCGCCAATAGCCTCAGCAGCCGGTTCGGCCAAGGAAGCGACCGAGATTGTGTGGTTATAAGTCCCAGGCGCATTTTGAGCGAGCTCCCGCAACAACGGGTGACTTAAATCGCTAAGCTCCAACAGTGTCAAATCGGTTTGTACGTCGAAGAAGCGTTCCATGAACGGTAGAATTCCGGTCATCAGTGGCCCACAAAGCGCTACAAATGCGAACTGCTTCAAAGCCTCATAAATCAAACGGCTTGAAAACGCCGTATTACCCGTCGTCAATTGATTAGTTAACGCTTCCCCATCGACTTCGATCGACTGCCCCGTAAGAATTCCAAGTCCGATATAAGTTGAAAACACAATCGAAGCGACACCGAAACCAATGTAAACCAATCTTGTCCGATTACGGATCCGCGAACACAGTAGAATCGCACCGGCAGCTGCACTGGATAGCAAAATAAATTCACTCAGATCAACCCCTGTGCTAAAAGCAATAACCAATGAAATCGCCGCCATGAGCATCAATGCCGTGGGCTTACCGTAGATAATCGTAGCCGTTATCGCACATAGCGTCACCGGGATAATCTCCAAGTGAAATGGATCTTGAGATGCGAACACGGCGGCAAGGATCGTTGAAACAGTCAATCCGATCATCCGAAGGAACTTGACCGTGTTCGAAATCGGCGTCCTATCTTTGGATTGATGAATAAAGAAACCACAAAGAGCACAAAGAGCGATCAACAACCCGAGGAACGCAGCTAGTCTTTGGAACCGCAATCCCCACCCCATCTGCTCTAGATATGCATCATGCTCAGCCCGCAAAAGCCGAATCTCCTTGGCACCAAGCAGCTTGCCCATACCTACTAAAGTTCCGTACGTAGTTTCGTAGGAAATCATGGCTGGCTTGACCTCTTTCACAGCCGCCAATCTCGCAACATTGCTCAAGTCTTCCCGAAATGTAAGAGTCTCTTGAACGCGATCACTGATGTAGCGATGTATCATCAATGCGAGGATCCGTGAATGCTCGCTACCAAACTGATTTGAAAACTCTCGCTCGAGAGCCGACTTGAGCGTTACCGTGACCTCGGCAATTCGAACCCGCGCCACATCGATTTCTCGGCGATTGGACTCATCACCAAGATTAAAAACCTTGATGAACCGCTGATTCCCTTTTTGGCTATCGTGCCGCAACGATTGCAACACACCTGTTTCCTCGATCGGGTCGAAAATCTCTCGAATCGCAGAATCATATTTGGATATCTCCGCATCTGTCGCAAGCGTCTTTCGAATGCAATCGATCGCCTCTTGTGTTGTAATGATCTTAGCACCATCACGGAGTGGCTCACCTTCGTCGGACTCGATCGCAAAAGCTTTTAAGTTCTCACGCTGAATCGCTGATAAATCAGACGACGGCGAAGGCATACGCAGGGAGAACAAGGCGTCCTTCAACGCTCCTCGCAATTGCACAAGCGGTTCCTTGCGATTTTCATAGACGCAAAGTACTTCACGCGCTGCTTGGCTCCTGAGCACGTCGGTCTGAACTTCGTCCTCCAGTTGGAATGGAACACGAGCCGGGATCGCACGTGGTGGGACATATCCAACTCGATACGGAAATGGGGGCTCCCAACCACGTACCAATAGCGTCAACAAAACCGCTGCCATGGCTGCAATACCAAGACGAATCATCGCGTCTGTACTAAACAGCCGCTCGAACAAGATCTCCCAATCGAGTTTTCCAAGCTTTAATGCCGCCGCGCGCTCGCTTCGGCTCCTCTTGGGTTGTGACTGACTCATAAGAATGTGCGTACCGCCATGGCTTTGCTATGACTGCTCGTCGGATCCGTATGAACGAGACTTGTTATTGGAGGGGTGTTCGTACGCTGCAACGATTCGCTGGACAAGCCGATGGCGGACGATGTCGGACTCCTGTAGCCTAATGATGGCGATCTCCTCGATTCCGTGCAAGCGTTGTATAGCGTCTCGCAAACCGCTCGTTACCCCATAAGGCAAGTCTACCTGCGAAATATCCCCGGAAACAACGACTTTCGACCCTTCGCCCATCCGGGTCAAAAACATTTTCATCTGTGCCACAGTCGCGTTCTGGGCTTCGTCGAGAATAATGAACGCGTGGTTCAAAGTTCGCCCTCGCATATATGCCAACGGAATAACCTCGATGATGTCTTGCTCCATCAAAAATTTGACCTGGTCGAAATCTACCATTTCGTTGATCGCATCCAACAGTGGACGCAAATAAGGATTGAGTTTTTCGTTCAAATCACCTGGTAGATACCCAAGACTCTCTCCTGCCTCCACAGCAGGTCGAACCAAGACAATCTTGCGAATCGCTCTCGCTCGATACGCTTCCACCGCAGTCGCTACCGCCAAATACGTCTTACCACATCCCGCCGGCCCGGTACACAAGGTCATATCATGGTTTCGGATAGCTTCCACATAAGCCGCTTGGCCTTGCGTCCGCGGCTTGATGCGTCTGGCAGCATTCCCTATCCCCAACTCCCTAGAATCGGACTTTTCCGCCGGAAAGGACTTGGAAGCCGGTGATGTTGCTTGACTCAACATCCTTTCGATCTCCTCCGTGTCGATCAATCCACCCCGCAAGAGTTTCTCTTTGAGCTTCTCCAAGATACCCGTTGCAATGTCGACAGAGTTGCTAGGCCCTGCAATTCGAATCGTGCCGTTGCGATGGGTAATCGCAACTCCTAACTGGTTACGAACCTTGCGAAGATGATTATCTTGCGGCCCAAAGAGCTGTATGGCTAACTGGGGATCTCCCAAAGTTAGCGTCGATTCTGACATATGAGTGGTTCCTAGCGAGAATGAATCTTATATCGTATTGTCACCCCAAGCCCCAACAAATTCAAATCCATCCCCAAGCAATCGCGAGTAATCCAACAACTCCTGCCGGTATCAACGAATCTGAAACATCCCAGATTCCACCAAGCCCAGGCAATGTCGTACCGCTATCTTTGACTTCTCCAGATCGCTTGAGCATCGATTCGATCAGGTCACCGAACAAGCCACCTAGGGCGAGCAAGATCCCCAAAGCGATTGGCCCAAAGAGCGAATACGGCAAGGCAAGCCCTTGAGCATTTGGTGACACGAACAGAAAGTACAGAACCGAAGCCAAACAAGCGAACGCGATCCCGCCGAGAAAACCCTCCCAAGTCTTCTTCGGACTCAGTAATGGAACCAAACGTTTGTTCCCAAAAGACTTTCCGACAAAATATGCACCCGTATCCGACATTTTTGTAACCGTGGCAATGCCGATAATACGTAGCATCCCCGTCGTAGGAGCTCCCACCTGCCGAATTATCCACCAGCAAGCCAATGCGACACAAAGGTACATGAGCAACCCGGAACTGACGAGCCAACCCAACGCATTCGCGGCGGATTGATAACTTCGCATCGTCAGAACACCCATCCAAGCTACCATCCCCCAGGCCCCAAGAAGCGTTACCCCAAGCCTCGCCCAAATCGTCTGCATCTCGGGGGCCAACGTGATGTTGAAAATTCCGGCGCTGCCAAAGAGCCGCAGTAATTCGGGATATGCAGGAAACAAGATCGCCAGTAACGCAAGTCCAGGGGTGATCAGTATGGGAATCCCCCAAGCTTTCTGCGCAATCAATCCCGCTTCCCTCACCGTCCCAATGCTGAGAATTCCAAAAAAAGGTATCATCCAAACCCCTGGAATACCCGCTAACGGATAGGCTACATCCAAGTACATAAAGCCAAACACCAAAGCGATGAGAACGGCTGCGGAACGAAGGCGAGTGACGAGCAAGGTTACACCTTTTTAAAAGCCGGGATGGAGGTTGTTCTACTGACGGGTGTTGATTGTCGCGGTTGTTCGTCAACCGGCGATTGATGGAGATAATCGACCGTCTCCCATTCCGCCCGCACTCGGGGATGCAACGCCTCTCGAATCAACTTCTGTTTTTCCGGCACCATGGTCGACATCTCTCGCATCGCCCTGTCATACCAATCGTTTCGCTGACCAACACGTCGCAGACGTTGCTGAGTCCAGCCATATTGAATTCTCGCTACAGTTCGCAAAACATCATCCGAATATGGCGAGTCAATCACAGCCAAAAGATTGCGAGCGGCCGCTGCATAGTCCTCCCCTTCTATCCTCAACCTGGCAATTTGTAACTGTGCTTTGAGGTAATAGTTCCGAGAGATGGCATCCGTGGGTGGAAAAAACTCACTGACCGCATTCCAATTCTTCAAGTCGTTTTCCAGCAATGCAGTCGCGAATTGACGCTGAATGGAGGACTCCCTCGTCACCCCGGCAGTACTTGAAGATTGATTCGCAAACAAGTCCATTCGCAAAAGCAAAAAGCTCGCCATTGCAGTAATCGACATTGGCAAGAGAATCCATGCGATTGATTTCTTCAATCGGCTCAACCACTTTTCGGATTTTGAGTCCTCGGCTTTTCGTCTCCCGGAAGCTTCTTCTAACCGCTTGGATATCTTCTGACTGTTGAGAAGTACTTGTAGCTCCTCGGTCGCTGCGCTAGACGTGATGGCTTGATGTTCAATCACAAGCCCTGTGAAGGGGATCATCTTGTCGCCACGCCCTTGTAGGTGCTCATCGATAAAGAGTCGCAGCTCCCTACTCAACTCCATCGCTGACCCAAAACGATCCTCCGGGCTCTTTTTCAAAAGTCGATGAACGATCTCAACAATCGCCTTCGGTAAATCAGGCCTGAGTTGTTCAAGCGATACCGGTTCGGCTTGGATATGCTGCATCGCTAGCGCCAGCGCGGTTTCACCTGAAAACGGTGGACGCCCCGCCAACATGTGATATGCAGTTGCCCCTAGAGAATACAGATCCGAACGCGAATCAACCGAGAAGCCTTGTATCTGTTCGGGGCTCATGTACAAAGGTGTACCGAGCGCCACACCTACCGCCGTCAGATTCTGATTCTGTCCTCGCGCTCTCGCAAGCCCGAAATCGGCCACTTTGACTTCTCCATCCGGCGTCAGCAACAAATTATCTGGCTTAATATCCCGATGGACCAGTCCAATACTCGCGGCCTTCTGAAGAGCAGATGTCGCTTGCCACAGTATCGACGTAGCTTCCTCAAGAGGCAAAGCTCCACGCCGCTGAATGAACGAATTCAAATTACTGCCAGGCACATACTCCTGCGCGATGTAATGCACCGAATCAAACTTGCCTACGTCGTAAACCTGAACAATATTCGGATGCATCAACGATGCAACTGATCGTGCTTCTTGCAAAAATCGCTGCTCGTGCTCATCAGAACCCACGAAATCTGATCGAAGCACCTTCAATGCGACATGGCGATGAAGCGAGTTCTGGAACGCCAAATAAACTTCGGACATTCCCCCAACCCCGAGCCGATGGAGAATGCTGTAGCCTCCAATCGTCTGATTTGTCAAATCGTGGCTTTCACTCGGTCTCATGGCATTCACTCGGTCCGCTCATGGCATTCAATCGGTCGGCTCATGGGTTTTCACTCTAGTTCCCTGCTGCGGTTCCCTGCTGCGATTCCC
>CAZACJ010000011.1:42084-87252 GCA_964483385.1 uncultured Pirellula sp.
TTCCCTGCTGCGATTCCCCCGCAACCATCTCGTTCGAGTCGTCTGGTTGATAGGCAACTCCTAACAAGCAACGCTCCTTCGGTCCGTAGGGAACCGAGATACTCGTACCCTGGACCTCTAGTTTATCCAACGTTCGACCGGTAAAGCTCATCTTGAACGCTTCGGTAGGTTTTTTCGGCAAACTTATTTTTGCGGTCCCCGACTTACCCGCCGTCTCGAGGACCGAAATGAGAGATTCAGGCCGAAAAAATCCAGGATCCAAAGTACCCTCTCCCAAATTTGGCAACACCGAATCACTCGCTAAAAAATTCATGCGGACATTCGGGTGGTTGCATTGCGCCAGCCAAGCACTTTGTGGGGGAGATGAAGACACCACTTTGCTCTTGCCCTGCAGTACCCACGGAGCCTGGAACAAGTCGATGGCAGTCTCCCATGGACGCTGCCATTGCAAACCAATAAACAACCGAATATCGACCGTACCGTCTTTGCAGATGGGCAAAGCTGTTACCAATTGGTTCGGGCCATACTTCCTATGGATACTTAGCCCACCCGTGGCAATGTAAAGCTTGTACTGCGCGTCATCGATCTCAATCAACTCCGTGTTGGCTTGCAACGGCTGAAGCCATTTGCTTTTGTTGCTCGCCGCCCACAAACTAAGACTCGCAGCCTCACTCGGCCATACCATTCGCCAAACAGGATAGTGCTCGCTAGCTGAAAATCCACTTCCCTTCACGTGGATCTCTAACCACTTGGCCTGCTTGTGCATCGTAAAAGTTTGAGTGATTTGTGGCCCACCACCAAAGGCTCCTTTCGTTGTGAAGCCCCCTCGAATTGAAACGATTCCAGAAGCTTCGGTTGGATTTGAAATCTCCATCGAAACCGATTGCAACGCAATAAAGTCATTCTCTGAATACTTCGTCGTGAAGTCCAAAGGTCGTTGGACCAACGACAACATGGCACTGAGTCTATTCCCTCGTTGATCCCGGACGTAAAACGCCCGCAAATGCCCTTTTGTCGAGTCGAATTGTGCTTCGATGAATTCGTTGGATAACAACCCCGCAGGAGTAGCAATTGGATGGTTGCTACCAAACAACCTTGAAAACAATCCAGTGGATCTCTTCTCGCGAGGCATATCTGAATCAAGCTTGCCCGACTCCATCTTTGGGATCGATGTAAATCCGTAAGGTGGAATATCCACGAGCAATTCACAGCTCTCTCCACCCGGAAGATCACATGCATGGATGATGCGGTCATTCTTGGTGTACTGTAGCTGACTTTTCGGAATCGAAAGCCTTACAAGTCGACGCGCAGGATGCGAGGCCGGATGAACCACTGCAAATCTATCTCCAGTCCCAAAGGTCGTCTGCAGTAACTCACCAACTCGATCCTGCAACACCTGAACCTCCGCAAGCAACTCAGGATACCATTTTTCGGGATACTCGATCTCGATTGAATCGTGCTGCGCGATCGCATCGCATCGTTTCAACAACTCCCGCAACTGGCTAACGAATTCCTGAACTAACTCAAGCTTAATCAGCGGCTTGATCAACTCGAGAGCTTCCTCAATCCGCTCAGCTCGATAAAGCAAACCTTGTAGCCGGATCAAACTGCACTGAATCGCATGCATCCTCTGACTCGGCCCTCGAACCGGAAATGGAAAATTAGATGTTGCGAACTGCTCAGACCAATACGGCTGAGAAGTCGAAGTGAAATACTCATCCGCAAGAACAAATTTCCCTAAAGCAGGGGAGCGCCGCGCAATCCTCAAAAGATCTTCGAACCCCAAACACACCTGTAACGGCCAGTGAGCAAGTACCATCGTTGGAACTTGATGGTAATCCAATTGCTTTGCTAATTCGGTGCCGAAGTTCAAAAGTGCTTCGTGGTCATTTGCATCAAGGACATGCCCAAGAATCGTATCGAGTGCCGGGCTATCGGCAGTCTCTTGCCACCGGAGTTTCGAATGCTCCTTTTCAGGAATCATGCCATCACTAAACCGGGCAATCAGAGCCCCTTGATATCCGTGCGATAGGGCAATGCTCGGTAGACAACCAGGAATGCTCGGACGAAAAGGGGCTAGCGTCGTTACCACTGGCAAACCGAGACGCTGAACCTCGCGACGAGCTTGGACAAAACTGCGATGCAACGCTTGCTCTGTCAAATAGGTGTGCTGAAGTTCTTTTGCAAAGCCACCTAGTAGGCAAAGGGTCTTTTCGCGGAGTCGATTCTGAAGCAGTTCAAATCCACGCGAGTTGCCTGATCGAATCTTCTCAAGTGTCTCCGTTGTCGCCAAAACATTCGATACAATTTCGCGATTCAATTCAGAAACGAATATTGAACCAATCGGGCTTTTGGAACTCTCAGGATTTACCGAAGCAGTCAATACTAAGTGCATCAAGTACGCTTGCTGAGAACAGTATCGGTCCCTTTCTTGCGACAGCGAGTCATAAGCCGCGGCTAACAACCTTTCGCATTCATCGAATTCTCCAGACGCGAAACAGCGAGCCGAGGAAAGAAGTTGCTCCGTAACAACCATCCAGTCCAAGTTAAAACTGTACCGCAGTTTTCGAGCCATGCACTGAACCTGCTGCACAGCATACCCAAAGGCATGAAAATCCTCGACTAGACTACGAGCAAGAGTGTTTCCGAGGATCGCGGATTCGATTCCAGAATCACCGGCTTCGTTGTCCCCGCTGCGAATCGCTATCGCTCGGAGTAAAGACTTAACAAGCTCTCCTCGAGCAGAGGAACGCGAGAACAATAACGTCGAATGGGAGATCGCAAGTCGCTCCTCGAGCGGCTGATCCAATTTCTCAGAAGACGCATTGGGGACCAAAATCAAAGCATTTTCAACGTCCAAGCCGGACTGATCGGTCCTTTTCGACTCGGGAAGGAATCCAAGACGATCGATAATCAGTGGGTGCCAAAGGCTCGTCCAAGCGGCATGATAGTCGCAGGCATCGACTGAAGATAATCCCGACGGAATATCCTCAAAGGAATAGTTGGTTTGGGCGAAGATAAGGCGGGAGAAAGTCGCTTCTGGTTCCATGAGGGAATATTATGAGGCATAATAAGGGTTCGAGAAAGCCTTGATTCGGGAGACAAATGCAATGGATACTCTGAAAATCAAAGAAAATGCGTCCCCGACTCGACAATTTGCGCCGCTGATTTTCATCGCGGCGGCAGTGCTGCTCGTGACGGTCGTTTGCTTCGTCGGACTTGCAAACGACCTTTCCAACCGCCGGAAATTGATCTATTCCGCTGAAGTTGCCAAGCTTCAATCACACATCGAGAGAACCATTGTACGGATTGAATCGGATCTCACGGACGGAAAAACACTCGCGGATTTCACGGAACCAAACGTAAGACCCTGGCTCCTTGACCACTGGAACAGGGTAATCATCGATAAACAGGATCGTGCCTATGCAAAAATTGAAGGCCGCACCGGCGAAGTCCTCGCAGTGGGTGGAATCCTCGACCGTCCCTTCGAACTCGAGCAAACGGCACAACCAGTTGAAGGATTCCCAAGCAATGTCCGAAAAATTTCAGTAAGGCAAAAAGGGCGCTGGATCGATGTCATCGAAGTCCAAGCGCCCGTGGGAAAACGGGATCAAGTGCTAGCGACCTACTCGACTGCTATTCCGATGACTTGGCTAGAGAATCTTGTGGTCGAAGCTCAACGCTCCCGTTGGGTAGTATGGGTAACGATCCTACTTTCCATGATCGCAATCGTCAGCGTAACCTCCGTATCTCTATTCCGTTTAGGCAAACATGCCAAAGCTCTAGAAGAGGCCTTGCGGACCGCAGAAACCCGCCGGCTTGCGGATTTAAGCCGTCTAATCGTAGGTATCGCTCACGAACTGAGAAACCCACTTAACGCAGTTCGACTGAATCTATTCACCTCCGAAAAACTTATACGCGGTGAATCCAATGTCCCAATCGATGAAGCCTCCATGATGATCCGAGAATCAGTCAGTGAATTGGAGCGAGTGAACGACCTGATTGGACAATTACTCGGTTTTGCCAGAATCGAAAACCAACAAGAGGCGTGGATTGACATCGATCGAGAACTGACAGCCGTCCTGAATTTCATGAAACAAATCCATGAGCATCATCGCATTGAGGTTTCGATTTTAATGGGCGCCCCCCACGCGCAAGCCATGATTTCTTCGAAACATTTTCGCCAAATTTTGCTCAATTTGTTACAGAACGCTCGCGATGCGATGCCTGATGGTGGACGCATTCGTATTTCTGTACATAACAGTCCGAACGGGATTCTCGTCGCTTTCGAAGACGACGGGCCAGGAATCCCCGAAAGTATGTACGAAAAAATATTTGAGCCCTTTTATAGCTCACGACGGGATGGCGTTGGCCTAGGACTTGCAGTGGTGCGAAACCTCTTGGAGGCAAACGGAGGAACTATCTCCTGTAAAAGAAGTCCAGACCTAGGCGGATTATGCTTCGAACTGCAACTTCAAGGACATGTCGAGGGTAGTTCCGGGGACGATGATCCCTCCACGCAATCACAAATATCTCATTTCCCATTTCACGAGCCAATAACTACGCAGCAAAATGAATACCGGCCTGTCTATTCTCGTCGTTGAAGATCAAGTCAGAGAACGCGATGCAATGGTGCGACTGCTGCGATCCGAAGGCTACCGAGCCGTTGGCGCGAGCAATCAAAGGGAAGCGATCCAAGCTTTTGAGTCATCGGTGGACTTAGTGGTCTGCGATCTTCGACTCGGTCAAGACAATGGTTTAGAAGTCCTCAGACAATGGAGAATCGAAAAACCAACAGTACCTGTATTAATGGTTACTGCCTACGGCGATATTCACTCCGCCGTGGAAGCAATGAAACTCGGAGCTTCCGACTATCTGACAAAACCCCTCAAACCAGAAGAGCTATTGGTACTGCTCAATCGCTACCTTCCCATGCGATTAAGAGGAAATAACCAGACCGCCATAGACATCGGTGGCATCGGGAAAATGATCGGCCAGTCCGATAAAATGCGAGAAGTCTTTAAACAGATCCTCCGCGTCGCATCCTCCGATGCGACGGTACTTATCACCGGTGAATCCGGTACAGGCAAAGAACTTGTAGCCTCGGCGATTCACGAGAACAGCCGTCGAAAGAACGCTTCCTTCGTCGCAGTCAACGTCTCAGCGCTTCCTGACGCGCTCATCGAATCCGAACTATTCGGCTACGTGCGAGGAGCGTTTACCGGTGCCCAAGAAAACCGCGATGGGCGATTCCGTGCTGCCAACCGCGGCACTCTCTTTATGGACGAAATCGGAGACCTTCCGATTACTCTACAACCCAAACTCTTACGCGTTCTAGAAAGTTATGCATTCGCTCCCGTGGGAACCAATATCGAATCATCCGTCGACATTCGACTCATCGCCGCAACGAGTAGAAACATCTCTGAAATGATCCAAAGAGACCATTTTCGGATCGACCTCTACCACAGACTCAACGTCCTGAGCATCGAACTTCCGCCTCTTCGGGAACGCCCCGAAGATATCCCAATCCTCGTTGAACATTTCCTTGAAGATTGCGCCCGACGGCACTTAAGACCCATCCCCGACGTAGCACCCGAACTACTGGAATACCTCGGACAGTACGACTGGCCAGGGAACGTGCGACAACTGCGTAATGCAATCGAAAACATGGTGGTCATGGGAGAAGAACGAGTCCTGACACTACGCGATTTACCGAAGTATCTCAGCGGAAATCCCCAAACGGAAACCTCAAGCTCTCGCCGAATCCCTCTAAACCTCCAGCAACTCGAAAAAGACGCAATCCTCAGCGCCCTCAAAAAGTCTTTTGGCAACCGAACACACGCCGCTCACACACTCGGAATTTCCGTCAGAACCCTACAACGCAAACTGAAAGCGTGGGGAGTTACTCAGTCCAATGAAGAGGAAAGCGACGCGCAGGACACAGAAGCCTAACCGACTTCACATCGATCAGAATCTGACAGTTCGACAACGATACCCCTACGTATCCGACTCCCTAGCCAAACCGCCGTGCGCTGGCAAACAACGGAAGTTCGAACCGATCAAACAAAAAAAGAGCGACAGCCCAGTACACTTGTTCGATTCTCGCCATTAAAACCGGTTGGGTGGTTTTAACGCCCGGAGCAAGGATCGCGGTACATCAGACTGCCGCTCTGTATACTCCACTAGTAAGCAATCAGCGTACCAGAACCGAAACATGTCAAAAAAGTAATCCCGGGGGCTGGGATTGCCCGAGAATCGAGAGAATCCCTGATCAACAGGCCAAACTCAGTTTAAAACGGACAGAGCCGAGCCCCCTGCGCTACAACCTCAAGTGCGACACAGGCACGCCACTATGTCGCACACTACGCCACGATGTCGCACTCGGCAGCGTTCGACGGGTTTGAAAACACGTGGTATAGTTAAGCCTATAAACTTTTTTGCGATTCCCCGATTCCCACAAGGAGCCTATCTATGCCAACGACCTCTACCGCTACGACTCGGAAATCCCAAGTGATGACCGGTGCCGATATCGTGGTTAAGTCCTTGGTGGATCACGGGGTAGAAGTGATCTTCGCCTATCCCGGCGGGTGCTCGATGCCTATGCATCAATCCCTGACCAAGTATTCCGACAAACTTCGTACGATCCTCCCGAGACATGAACAAGGTGGTGCTTTCGCCGCTCAAGGTATCGCGAGATCGACCGGAAAAGTAGGAGTTGTCATGGCAACCAGCGGCCCGGGTGCCACGAACTTGGTCACCGCCATCGCCGATGCAAAACTCGACAGCATCCCTCTGATTGCAATCACGGGTCAAGTTCCCACCGCAGTGATCGGTACCGATGCGTTCCAAGAAACTCCAATCGTAGAGATCTGCCGCGGAATTACCAAACATCATTATTTGGTCACCCGCGTTGAAGATGTCGCTCGTGTGATGAAGGAAGCATTCCACATCGCAACCACAGGGCGGCCCGGTCCGGTTTTGGTGGATATGCCCAAGGATGTGCAGATGGACTCTTGCGAAGTCCCAGATGAGATTCCGATGAACTTGCCTGGATACAAACCCACGAAACATCCAAATGCCGCACCGGAGCAGATTCGTCAAATAGCGGCAGCGATTCGCCACAGCAAACGCCCAATGATTTACTGCGGCGGTGGCGTCGTCACGGGAGAAGCTTCCGAGGCAATTCGCACATTAGTTCGCAAAACCGGTATCCCAGTCACCATGACCGTCATGGGCTTGGGGATCCTTCCCGCCGAAGACCCACTGTCAATGGACATGCTCGGAATGCACGGTGCAGCATACGCAAACTACGCCGTGCGCGACTGCGATCTCCTCTTGGCTTTCGGTGTGCGGTTCGATGATCGTGTTACCGGACATCTCGCCTCCTTTGCCAAACACGCTAAGATCGTCCACGTGGATATTGATGCCTCGGAACTCAATAAGAACAAAGTAGCGCACATCGCTGTCCGTAGCGAAATTCGCTACGCTTTGGACGAATTGAACAAGATCGTCGAAGCTCCCGAAGACATCTCTCAATGGATCCAACAATGCCGTGATTGGAAAGCCAAAACTCCGTTCCATTACGATGAGAACTTCGATGGCATCCTGCAACAGCATGCCATCCGGACCCTCTCAAACATGACAAAACAAAGGGAAACCTACGTGACCGTCGGTGTCGGGCAGCATCAAATGTGGGCCGCACAGTTCTTCCAATTCCGCCGACCGAGAACTTGGCTCAGCAGTAGCGGCCTGGGTACCATGGGTTTCGGGCTTCCGGCTGCGATGGGTGTCCAAGCGGCACACCCCGATGCTCTCGTGATCGACATCGATGGTGATGGTTCTTTCCAGATGAATATCCAGGAACTTGCAACCTTGCACTGCGAGAAACTCCCCGTCAAGGTATTGCTTCTGAATAACCAACACTTGGGAATGGTGGTCCAATGGGAAGACCGCTTTATGGGGTCTAACCGCGCTCATACTTACCTCGGCCCTATCGACCACGAAGAAGCTCGCGGACCGGGATCCACCATCGCCCACTCCTACGCCGCTGAACGCTATCCAGACTTTGTGCAAATCGCCAAGGGCTACGGATGTGGTGCGGCTACTGTACGCCGTAAAAACGATCTCGAAGCGGCTCTCAAGGAGATGATCGAGTACCCAGGACCATTCGTTCTAGATGTTGAAGTCCCATACCAAGAACACGTCTTGCCCATGATTCCTTCCGGAAAGACGGTCGACGACATGATTCTCAAGTAAAACTTTGGAAATTACCAGTATCTTTTCCCAAACGTTCCACTTATCTCTTTCCGGTTGACTACCAATGTTGGATCTCTACGACAAAATTCAGGAAGCTTGCGATGCGATTCGCAAGCGTTGGGATCGCAAGCCGCACGCAGGTATCATCCTGGGAACCGGCTTGGGACCTCTGGTCGAAAAAATCAATGTCCAAGAAACGTTCGACTACGCAGAAATCCCACACTTCCTGAAGTCCACGGCAACCTCCCATCGTGGTCGTCTCGTCTGCGGTGAGCTCTGCGGTGTACCCGTCGTAGCAATGGAAGGTCGATTCCATATGTACGAAGGTTATCCGCTCAAACAAATTACTCTACCCGTACGCGTGATGAACGCTTTAGGAGCGTCGCTGCTACTCGTTTCAAACGCTTGCGGTGGCATGAATCCTAACCACCGAGCCGGTGATATCCTTTTCATCGAAGATCATATCAACCTGATGGGGGACAACCCGCTGATCGGTGTGAACGACGATCGACTCGGCCCTCGATTCCCAGATATGAGCGCCCCTTACGATCATTCATTAATCGAAGAAGGGCTTCGGGTCGCTCGCAAAAACGATATTCGCGCACATCAAGGTGTTTTTGTCGCCGTCAGTGGCCCTAATCTCGAAACGCGTGCCGAATACCGTTTCCTACGCATGATCGGCGCTGATGTCGTAGGCATGTCAACTGTCCCAGAAGTTATCGTTGCCGTCCACTGCGGTATGCGCACTGTTGGATTCTCTGTTATCACCGATATGTGCTTGCCAGATGCTCTCGAACCCGCCGATGTCCAGAAAATCATCGCTATCGCAAATCAAGCCGCTCCAAGGCTTGCGACTCTCGTTACAGGTGTTTTAGAAGCCGACGTAGCGAGCCAAAAGTAACCTTCGATCGCCCTCTCGAATACGATTCAAGTCTTCTTCAAATTGGTATTCACTCAATACGGTGTCAAGTCAACCTTCAGCCGCAACCGGTATGGCCTCAGCGCGGTCCGATCATTCATCTTTGGGTTTGAAATCCACCGAGTTCCTTCGCGCTCGCTTGTCCAAATTCAAACCCCGCGTTGGTATCGTATTGGGCAGTGGACTGGGTGATCTCGCTCAACAAATCACTCCCACTGCTATTTTTGATTTCGACGAAATACCAGAATTCCCAACCACCCGCGTCAGTGGCCACGCCGGTAAGCTAATCCTCGGCGATCTTGCCGGTACCCCGGTGGCTGCTCTCCAAGGTCGCTGCCATCTATACGAAGGCTGGCACATGGAACAAGCCCTCGTACCAGTTCAAACATTGATCAACCTTAATATCGATCTCTTAATTCTTTCAAACGCATCCGGTGGCATCAATCCTAGGTTTCGATCCGGCCAAGTTGTTTTGATCGATTCACACATCGACGGAATGTTCCGCCCACAACCCATCCTACTTCAATCCAAACCCAATTACGGCATCCTGTCGCGTAATGTAACCCTTTACGACCGCACATGGATGGAAAGAGCACAGCAAACAGCATTGAGACTCGGGTTTGCACTCACCACTGGAACCTATTGGGCTACCCTCGGACCGAATTACGAAACCCGCTCCGAGTACAGAATGTTCCGAAACCTAGGCGCAGATATGGTCGGTATGAGCACCGTCCCAGAAGCCAAACTCGCATTCGATCACAATGTCCCCGTACTGGCTTTCTCTATCGTCACCAATGTCGCCAACTGCGACAACGCTACGGTAACCGATCATGCAGACGTACTGAACTGGTCATCCCAAGCTAAAGAACAGCTAGTACCATTGATCCAATCACTCCTCTCGGATTACTTTCCACCGAGTTCGGCACCATGAAGAAAAAACAATCCCCAAATACCGAACCCGCAAACGAACCTTCGGCTACCGGAGAATTGAATTCTCAAGAAGCATCCGATGCGATCGGATCCGTAGACAACGCCCCTACTCTCGGCTTGCACCACCAAGGGTTAACCATCGATGGCTACTCTAGGGCAGCAGTGCAAAGCTACTGGCGCATCGCGGAACTGAAAATCGGATTTGATCTCGGTGCACAACCCTGGGACTTCATGGCCCTCCCTCGCTACTTTATTTCGCACCCGCACCTCGATCATATCGCCGCGATACCTTCTTACATCGCCCGAAGACGAATGATGAAAATGGAACCTCCAACGATCTACCTACCCGACTATGCGGTAGCTACCGTTGACCAAATGCTCAAAGTCGTCTCTAGATTAGATCGCGGACGAATGCCTTGCGATTTAATTCCCATTCGAGAAAACCAAGAAATTGAACTTTCAAGAGAACTCGTTGTTTCCACCCACGCGATGAAACATTCCATCCCAGCACTCGGTTTTATTGTTTGGGAACGCCGAAGAAAACTCAAACCCGAATACCAAGATTTCTCAGGGGAGCAAATCAGAGATATCAAACTCCAGGGCGTCGAGGTGACGTTTGAAACCAGAATCCCTCTGGTTGCTTACACAGGCGATACAGCACCCGAAGGCCTTGACCGTAACCCCGACATGCTCCGCGCAAAAGTCTTAATCACGGAAATGACTTTCTTGGCTCCCGACCATCGAAAAGATCGAATCCATAAAGATGGTCATATGCACCTCGACGACTTTGTGGAGCGCAAAGACCAATTCAGAAACGATCTGATAATCTGCGGGCATTTCTCTGTCCGCTACAACGCCAAACAAATCCTAAGATGGGTCGATCGGGCACTACCCGATCGACTCGATGGACGACTCAAACTCTGGATCTAACGCATTTGCTGCATCAAGAATACGGCAAACGCCCCCGATAGCACAGCACCCACTGTGTTTGCAACAATCAAAGGAAGACGCTGGCCCGCCATCACCCCAAAACGATTCTGTGTCTTCCTACCCATCATCATCCAAACTAAGAAACTCAAGGGAACCACAAGCAGAATCCCAACGCCGAGCACTAATTGACCAGGCAAAGCATACTCAGAGAACGTCATCATCACCAATCCGCTCGCAATCCACTGGAACGCCACCCATGGAATCCCAATCACTGACATCCACCACCCCCAACCATCCTGCATCAGCCAGCCAGTTAATGCGATGAGATTGTAAGTACCAAAGACCAAACATATTGTTGCTCCCAAATTCTGCAGCCTGCATTCCATGGGCAACCAATTTCTCATCGAAGCACTGACGCCCGGAATCAGCACCGCTGCCATCAATAGTAATCGAGTCATTATCATCATGCTAAGCAACAAAGTAACGATCAAGAGTGTCCGGCGTTCAACACGACGCCGAAAGCTCCGAGTGTTTTCTGTCACATAGCCGTCGAGCGAGTTACCTCTCCCTTCCGATACATCACGCTCCTCGAACAACTCTCCATCGTCTCCCTCCGCTCCATGTTCAACGGATTCCTGCATGGTAGCCCCCCCTGATGCCTCAATCGACTCCCCGCCGAAAGGGAGTACCGATCTATAAAAGTGCTGATGATGACAATTCTCTGTAAGAACCGGCGATCTTACTTCTTAAAATTACTCTCCAAGATTACTTCACCACAAAATTTACCATTCGCCCCGGAACCACAACCGCTTTGACAATTTGCTTGCCTTCAAGCAATTCGGAAAGGCGATCGTGTGAACGAGCCGCTTGCTCAAGTTCCTCTGGACTGCAATCCGCAGGAACCGTCATCTTCGCCCTCAACTTGCCATTGATTTGCAACGGGATTTCCACCGCCGCTGCTTTTAGCTTTTGTGGGTCAAACACCGGCCACGATTCGTAAGCTAACGTATTAGAATGCCCTAGTACGGCCCATAACTCCTCACACAGATGCGGAGCAAATGGTGCTAACAACAGCGTCAAGGTCTCCATGGCCTTTAAAGGGCGAACCTCTTCTTTAGTGAAAAAGTTCACGAATTCCATCATTCTCGCAATCGCAGTATTAAACGATAGCTGCTCGACATCACGAGTGACAGCCGCAATGGTCGCATGGATCATTTTCTCCTGCTCCGCTGTCGGTGCAACATCCTTTACACCATCGAGCAGTTGATTATCCTCGGCCCGTGTGTCGACCATCAATCGCCATACTCGATCGAGGAAGTTCCTGACTCCATTGACCCCTTGCATGCTCCATGGTTTCGTTGCCTCCAACGGGCCCATAAACATTTCATAAAGCCGAAGCGCATCCGCGCCGTACTCTCTTACGACGCCCTCCGGGTCGATCACATTCTTTAAACTCTTCGACATCTTGGCGACGATTCGCTCTAAAACCTCACCTGTCTCTTTATGCGTCGCAACCCCTTGCTCGTCCTCCCGGATCGAGTCGCCGGATATCAACGCCCCTCGCTTATCCTTATAAGCATAGGAGAGAATCATCCCTTGGTTGACCAGTCGCTGGAACGGCTCTTTGTGCGTGACATACCCACGGTCATACAGCACCTTGTGCCAAAACCGCGAATACAAGAGGTGCAATACAGCGTGCTCAGCACCACCGATATACAAATCGACCGGCATCCACGCCGCCTCTTGTTCACGATCCACCATCGCACTGTGACACCCAGGGGATATAAACCGCAAGTAATACCAACACGATCCAGCCCACTGTGGCATGGTGTTGGTTTCTCGCCTATACCTCTTCCCATCAAGCTCGACATAAAGCCAAGAATCATCCGCCTTGGCCAACGGCGGCTCAGGCCTTCCATGAGGCTTGAAATCCTCCAAATGGGGCAAGTCCACCGGCAGGCTTTCGACAGGTACTGCACGTATCCGCCCGTTGGGTTTCCCGTCAGCATCCACTTCATGAAGAATCGGGAACGGCTCCCCCCAAAACCTCTGCCGACTAAAAAGCCAGTCCCGTAACTTGTAATTCACAGCCTGGCGGCCAAACCCTCGCTGACTCAACCATTCTGTCATCCGCTGCTTCGCTTCTTGCGTCGACAGTCCTGAAAAGTCACCGCTTTGGATGGCTACTCCCTCATCCGCAAAACAAATCTCCCCTTCGCGGATCGCACGCAGATCCTCCGCCGAAGCATCCTTCGGCTCAACAACTTGGATAATCTCCAACCCATACGTTTTTGCGAACTCATAATCCCGTACATCGTGAGCGGGAACCGCCATGATCGCGCCAGTTCCATAACTCGCTAGAACATAATCAGCGATCCAAATGGGGATCGGAAGCTCAGTTACCGGATTGATTGCATACGCGCCAGTAAATACCCCTGTCTTCTTCTTATCCCCCTCTGTGCGATCTCGGTCGCTCTTGAACGATGCGGACTGTACGTAAGCTTCCACGGCAGAACGCTGTTCGGGTGTGGTAATTTGCTGCACGCAGGGATGTTCCGGAGCAACCACCATATACGTTGCGCCGAAAAGTGTGTCGGGTCGCGTCGTGTACACTCGCAACGTTTGGGAATCTGGCCCAGCCGGGAACCCAGATCTAGAACGAGTCTCTACCCATGTCTCCCAATGCCCTTGCTGCACAATCGCGAAATCAACTTCCGCACCCACGCTACGTCCGATCCAATCCGCTTGTAACTTCTTGATTCCCGGAGACCAATCCAGCGAATCAAGATCCGACAGTAATCGATCGGCATACGAGGTGATACGAAGCATCCACTGTCGCAATGGAATACGCTGTACCGGATGGTCTCCTCGCTCACTCTTACCGTCTATGACCTCTTCATTGGCCAAGACAGTCCCCAACGCAGGACACCAATTCACCAACGCATCGTCTTGATACGCCAGCCGATGTCGATCGCGGTATTTCTCTACTGCCAATTCCCCTTGCTCGATTATCTCAGCAGGAATCGGCAGCTCGGAAATCGCTCGCCCTTTCCCGAGCAAAGGATCGTACCACGTATCGAACAGCACCAAAAAGATCCATTGCGTCCAACGGAAATACTCCACGTCGGTCGTTGCTAAACATCGGTCCCAGTCATAAGAAAATCCCAGCATCTTCAACTGGCGAGTGAAGTTGGCAATGTTCGCTTCTGTACTTTCACGCGGTGGAGTATTCGTACGAATCGCATACTCCTCGGCCGGCAATCCAAAAGCATCGTATCCCATCGGATGCAAAACCGACTTTCCCTGCATCCTCCAATATCGGCAATAAATGTCCGTAGCGGTGTACCCCTCAGGGTGACCTACGTGCAATCCCGCACCGCTCGGATAAGGAAACATGTCCAAAACATATAGCTTGCCTTTGCCCTTCGGATCGGGCATTTCAGGACAACGAAAAGTCTTGTTCTGTTCCCAGTACTGTTGCCACTTTGGTTCGATGACTGCAGGATTGTAACGAGGCATTGATTGAGTACTTCGAAGGATCGTAGGACGGAAAAATCGTAGGACGGAAAAATCGCAGGACGGAAAAATCGCAGGACGAAGAAAACCGACGTATATGAATGCTCAGCAACCACAAGGGAGTTAAGCGGAATGGATCGCTCTCTGATCGACGGCCAAAGCCGCCTCATGAAGCGTCTCGGAAAGGGTCGGGTGCGCGTGACAACTCCTCGCGATATCCTCACTACTCGCTCCGAATTCCATCGCTACGGACGCTTCTGCGATCAAATCCCCAGCCCGAGCCCCAAGTATATGGACTCCCAAGACTCGGTCTGTCTTTGCATCCGCAAGTATTTTGACCCGGCCTTCCGCCTCTCCGAGCGTGCGGGCACGGCCATTGGCTCCGTAAGCCCCAACGCCCTTCTTATAAGCAATCCCCGCCTCCTTCAATTGCTCTTCTGTTTTGCCAACAGTTGCAATTTCCGGATGCGTATAGACGATTGCAGGAATGCAGTCGTAGTTGAAATGGGAATGAATTCCACTAAATCGCTCGACGACAATGACCCCTTCCTCCATCGCTTTGTGTGCAAGCATCGCTCCGCCAATAATATCTCCTACCGCGTAAACTCCCGGCACCTTCGTTTGATAATTGCTGTCAACCGGCACAAACCCGCGCTTGTCCACCTCGATACCCAAGTTCTCTAAACCTATCCCCTGACTCAAAGGAACTCGCCCCGCTGCAAGCAATACACGATCGCACTCAATCGGATCCTGTTCCTTGCACTTCACAATGCATTTATCCCCTTGAACTCGTGCAGACTCCACCCATGACTGAAGCCGAAACTCGATTCCCTGACGCGTAAAGACTCGTTGCGCTAACTGGCTTAACTCTTGATCCATCCCCGGAAGAATTCGATCCATAGCCTCTAAAACAATTACCTTGCTACCAAGCCGGTTCCAGACGCTCCCCAGCTCAAGTCCTATGTACCCCCCTCCGATTACCGTCAATCGTTCCGGCACGTTGTCAAACGACAACGCAGTCGTCGAGTTGCCAATGCGAACACCGTCTTCTTCAACCCCTCGCATCGATGCGGGCTTCGAACCCGTAGCAATCAATAGCCGCTTTCCACGTAACGTCGTCACTTTGCCATCCATCGTCACATCGACGCTCGTGGGACTAGTAAGCACCCCACGACCTCGGTACCCGGTGACCTTATTTTTCTTAAAAAGTAAGTCAATTCCACCTGTTAGCGTCTGAACAATCTGGTCTTTTCGCTTCATCATCGCGGCCAGATCCAACTGAACTTGGCCCACCTGAATCCCATGCACTCCCAGCGATGACTTGGTGTCATGGTACAAGTGACTCGACTCAAGGAGTGCCTTGCTCGGTATGCACCCGACACGCAAACATGTCCCACCAAACTTGTCATTCTCATCTACACAAGCCACTGAGAGCCCGAGTTGCGCAGCACGAATCGCCGCGACATAACCTCCGGGACCACCACCGAGAACCACCAGATCGTACTCGCTTCCACTCATCGCTTGGCTCTGTTCTTGTTTTCAAGAAGGATTCAGGTACCCTACCACCTAACGGAGCGACTGATTCGCCCCGCCGTTTTTACTTTGCTAAAGCTTACCCTTAGGGGGGTAAATTCCAAGGTCCGATCGGTTTCTGCCAGGGAGTTTCCTTGTGTTTGCCCAGCGAATCGACGAAATTGTCCGACGCTTGCAATGGCCGATCGCGATTTTGACGCTCGTGCTGACCCCCGTATTTATTGCAGAAACATTGCAATGGCTGTGGAGAACCAGTGACTACCCCGTGTACGCCACCATGTTTTGGCTTGGTTTTGCCCTGGTTTGTGTCCTGTTTCGCTCCCAACGTCCCTCACACGAGTGGCTATTAAAATGGATCGTTCGGGAACGTCAGTTGTCCCGCGCGATCGTGAACTTCTTTCTCCTTCGTGGCGCAGGACAGGCGTTCCGCTGGCTCCAAAGTTGGATCTTGCCTAATCCCACTCCTCGAACAGACCAATATGCACCATCAGAATCAATACGTAACTTCGAATCCAAGGATGCGGAAACCGACCTAGCGTTCGCGGGCGAAAACTGGCTAGCCCGCTGCGCTCCGCTCTTTCTACCCAGCGCACCGATGCTCCTCTGGCTTGCAAGCGCTTTGATACTCCCCGCTTTCATCCGCTGCCTGGTCCTAGGCGCTGGAGTAGCCTATCACCTCCTTTCCGTCTACGTCGAACTGCGGCACACCAATCCTTCAAATCTACGAATCGACCGTCGATTGATCTGGTGCTTCATCTTGCCCATGAATATCGTCGTGTTCGGCATCACTTATGCCTTTGCTCTCAAAGGATTCACCGGGATCACCAGCTACCTCTTAGCGCTCGGCAAACCACTACAGACTCTCGGTCAGTTCTTTCCGAATGTCCGTAGCCTTCTCGCATGGAGCGAAAGTACCTAAACCGATATCTCGGCCAATAATTTTATTGCCAGATTGCCAATAAAGACCACGGAAGCACCGCCACTTGCCCGGAGCGTGACTGGAATTTAACAGAACTGCGAATCATAATCGCTCTACCTTACGCTCTCAACAGCTTGGACCCCTCAACATGTTCTATTGGATCTACGATGTCCCGAGTGCATCCCTAGCAGTACTCATCACGGGCGCTTTCGTGCTTTTTAGCTGGCTCGGTACCTTCCTGGTACGTCCGATTCTACGCACCTTTTTGAGAAAGCGATCTGACATCAATGATTTGATCGGCTACATGCTCTCTTGCTTCGGTGTCTTTTATGGCTTGCTTATCGGCCTCCTGGCTGTGGCTGCCTATCAAAATTTCAGTTCCGTAGAAACCATTGTCTCGAAAGAAGCTTCCACGCTCTCTGCGTTGGTTCGAGATGTCTCTGCTTATCCCGAACCAGAGAGAACCAACATGATCTGGACTCTCAGAGACTACACTCGCTACGTGGTGAAATACGCTTGGCCCGCTCAGAAGAAAGGGGTAATTCCCGAAGAAGGAAACATACGCATGGTTGCCTTTCACGAGCAGTTAATCGATTTTGAACCCAAGACCCCTGGGCAACAAATCCTCCACGCAGAAGCTCTAAGACAGTTCAATAATTATCTCGAAGCCCGACGACTGAGATTGTTTTCAGTAACAACCTCGATCCCAACGGTCATGTGGACAGTCGTACTGATCGGTGCTTTGATGAATATCGCCTTAGTCTGGATGTTCGATATGAAGATTCTCAATCACCTGTATCTCGGCGGTTTTCTCGCTGCCTTTATGGGGTTGATGATCTTTCTGATCGCTTCGCTCGATAACCCCTTTCGAGGTGAATTGTCCATCTCGCCACAACCCTTTGAAGACATCCTCACCCACCTGATGGAAGAGTAAGACACCAAAGATGCCTGCCGCCTTGAAATACTCTCGACCTTCTACGATTCCAAAAAGTCGATCATCACTTCGGCTCTTGACCTGCTTGATCAGCTGCTACATAAGCTGCACTGTCGGCTGTGGGTCTGAGGAAAAGAAAATTCTCGATTGGCTCGCCCCCCGCAAGGATCCTCAACGAATTAAACTTGGAATTCTTCACTCCCAAACCGGCACGATGGGAATGAGCGAGATGTCCCTGCGGCACGCTGAAACTTTGGCGATCGAAGAAATCAACGCCAGCGACGAGTTTCCAGACGTCGAATTCGAAGCCATCGTTAAAGACGGTCGTTCACGCCAAGATATTTTTCGTCGCCGCACTCGCGATCTGATCGACCGAGAAAATGTCGATGTTATCTTCGGTTGCTGGACCAGCTCCGATCGCGCAGCGGTTATCGACGAAATCCAGAACGCAACTTTGATTTATGCCTCAGGCAACAACACCTCCAGCAAACGGCCTTTACTCTTCTACCCCCTGCAATACGAAGGTGCTGAATCGCACAGAAATGTCTTCTACTTCGGCAGCACACCCAATCAACAAATCCTTCCAGCCATCGATTATTTTCTCGCTGAAGATGGCGGCAATAAAAAACGGATCTTTTTATTGGGCAGTGATTACCTCTACCCTAAAACAGCAAACTACATCGTAAAGAAGTATCTTCAGCTCAAAGGACTAGAAGCTGTCGGCGAAGCCTATGTGCCGCTCGGCCACCGAGATTTTGCAACAACACTCGATACAATTCGAGCTGCTAAGCCAGATCTGATCCTCAATACCATCAACGGGGATAGCAACACCCACTTCTTCAATGCGTTCAAAGCAAGCTTCCCTGATCCAAACACCCTGCCAATCCTCTCAACGAGCGTAGGAGAAGACGAACTCAGAAGACTTCCACCGAATGTGGTTCAAGGCCACTACGCAGCCTGGAGCTATTTTCAATCCATAGACACTCCGGCAAATCGCAAATTTGTCGCCAAAGTCAAAACTGTATTTGGATACGACAGAGTTACCGACGATCCAATGGAAGCGGCATACCTGCAGGTTCACATCTGGAAAGAAGCCTACCGCCGCGCTAAATCATCGGAACCCGACAAAATCCGAGCGGAACTTGAAAAAGGTATCGAATTCGACGCACCCAGCGGAAAGGTCAAAGTAGATCCTAAAACACATCATCTCTACAAACGCTTCCGACTAGGCAAAATACGCTCGGATCGACAATTCGACATCGTGTACGAATCCAAAGACTGGATTGCTCCTGATCCATTTCCCGCATTCGCTTTTCCTGGATGGAGCTGCGATTGGACCCGAGGGGGACTTCAAAAAGGCCCCCCTCCTGCGATAGATTGATGCTCATTGCAGGAATGCAACTGCAAGTCCCATCCAAATTCTCATCCAAGCCTTTCGGAATCAAATCCCCCATGAGCGAAACCGCTTCAAACCCCCTGACGACCGCTGAGCCACAATGGAAACCCCTCACTTCCAAGCAACGCCGAGTCCTCGGTACACTCATGGAGAAATCTAAAACAACTCCCGACGCATATCCTATGACCTTTACCGGATTAGTCACTGGATGTAATCAGAAAAGCAATCGACTCCCCATCACCAACTATACCGTCGAACAAGTCGAATCCATTGTCGATGAACTACGTGCTCTCGGCGCAGTAACCATCGTGCAAGGAAACGGACGGACAACGAAAGTCCGCCATTACGCTTACAATTGGCTAGGCCTTAGCAAAGTCGAAGCTGCAATCATGACTGAACTTCTATTGCGAGGAGAACAAACTCTCGGTGAACTACGTACGCGCGCTTCACGCATGGAACCAATCAACGATATCGATGAACTCAAACGTCTCGTCTCTGAACTTGTACGGAGAAATCTGGTCGTTGAACTATCCCCCCCAGGACGCGGTCAATTACTTTCCCATAACCTCTACCCCGAATGGGAACTCGAATCTCTTCAAAAGAGTGTCGCAAGCGGAGTATCTGGTGCGGCGATTGATTCCGTAGAAGATAGTGATGACTCCAGTTCCTCTACTTCAAACAGTTCCCCAGCCACAACGCGGCATTCTCCATCAAACGCTTCCATAACAAACTTGCAGCAGGAAGTCGATGCGTTGAAGGAATTAGTCGAACATCTCTCGGCACGCGTCATCCGCCTCGAACAGGAAATCGGGATCGATCCGACAACCAACTCTTGAAGTCTTCGCGTGTCCTAGTATTCAGGATGCTTTGTTTGGTCAATCCAGCTCTCTGAGCTACCTGGACTCCATATCGCATGAGCCCCAATTGGCTTGTTGCATGTGCATCGGTATTGATCACCAAAACCACGCCGTGATCCGCAGCCGCGGCTGCCAATAGATCACTCAAGTCCAACCGCTCTGGGTTCGCGTTGATCTCTAAGCATTTACCATGCTCTGCAGCAGCTTGCATGATCGCTGTCCAGTCCGCTTCATAAGCCTGCCTACGAGAAAGTAACCTGCCGGTGGGATGCGAAACCGCATGAACACTAGGATGCCGAATTGCGAATAGAATCCGGTCCGTTAGCTCTTGCCGACTCTGCTTGAGTCCAAAGTGAATACTCGCTGTGACCCAATCCGCTTGGGCTAACGTAGCATCCTTTAAGTCCATCGTTCCGTCTTCCAAGATATCGCATTCGATCCCCTTAAAGACCGATATTTTTTCTTCCCACTCTTTTGCTATGCGATCGACTTCCTTCCACTGTTCGAGAACTTGTTCGTCATCCAATCCCCTCGCAATACTGACTCGTTTGGAATGATCGGTGATGGCAATGTAGTGCAAACCTCGCTCAAAAGCGCTTTGTACCATCTGCTCAATCGATGCTTCACCGTCGGTGTAGGTCGTATGCATGTGCAAATCACCGCGAATGTCTTCGACTTGGATTAATCGCTCCAACCGACCCGTAAAATCAGATTGAAACTCAAATCGGTTCTCTCGAAGCGATGGCGGAACCCATGGCATTCCAATCGCTGCGTACAATCCCACTTCGTCTTCACCTGCGATCGCAACCTTATCGTCCCCCTCTGCAAAGACACCATACTCGCTAATTTTCAGCCCCTTGGTTTTCGCAATCGACCGCACGTGGACATTATGCTCTTTACTTCCAGTGAAGTACTGCAATGCTGCCCCCCAGCAACGCCCTTCGACAACCCTCAAATCTACCTGAAACGCATTTGCCAGCCGGACGCTCATTTTTGTCTCGCCACGCGCTATCAGCTCCTGTACTCCTGGAAACGTCGCAAACCGATCCATCACCTGATCCGGTTCTTCGCTGACCACCAAAATATCCAAATCACCCACTGTTTCCCTGCGTCGACGATAGCTCCCAGCGAAATCGATCTTCTCCAGCGATGGACATCCTTGAAAATGTAACCGCAGTCGCTCCACCAACTCCTCTGCCTGGTCGAGTCGCAGACGCATCGCTGCTTGCATGACAATTTCCAAGTTCTGCAGGATGTTGTCTTGCGTCTTCTTCCCAAACCCCTTGAGCCCCTCAACTCGACCTGAAACACAAGCAGCCTTCAGGCTGCTCAGATCGGCAACACCTAACTCTAGATGCAACTTCATCGCTTTCTTGGCACCCAACCCAGGGACCCTCATCACGTCTCGTAAACTCGAAGGCACCGACTCCCTCAATTTCTCAAGTTGTGGAAGACGGCCAGATTGCACCACAACTTTGGATTTCTCTGCTAAAGTTCCCCCGATGCCATCGATCGACGTTAAATCAAATCCATTGGAAATCAATTCAGCGACCGGTTGCGATAACCCGGCGATTGCAGCAGCCCCACTGCGATAAGCTCGTACGCGAAAAGCGTTTTCGCCGGATAGCTCAAGAAGATCAGCCATTTCCTCGAAGATCTCTACAAGTTGAGAATTCGATACGAGTATTGGTTGCTCAGGTTTCTCAGTACTCATCCGTTCCGCCTTGCAACTCGCTCAAAGAGTTGCGATAGAGTTTCAATCCAGTGCCCCAATCCATGATACTGGCGCGTATAGCTCTCAGCTTGGTCTACCACTCCCAACCATCCTTCGGGATCCTGAAATCGATCAGCCATCGCTTTGGCCATCGCACTCGGATCTTTCACCGGAACCAACCTGCCAAAAGGATGCTCCCTTAGAAACTCCCCAGCACCTTGTTTTGTATCCGTAGCCAATACGGGACATCGCAGCACCATCGATTCCAACATCACGTTTGGAAGCCCCTCATAGTGCGAGGGTAGAACGTGCAAGTCCGCCCGATGCATCAAAGGATAAGGGTTCGACAGATGCCCATGAAAGAAAACATACTGCTCGATACCACCACGAACGGCCTGCTCCTGCAAATTCTGCATCAAGGGACCATCCCCGACCACGTGCAATCTATAACTCGTACCATGTCGTTCGACCAATTGTCGAAACGCTTCCAGCAAATCCGAATGCCCTTTTTCTTGGCTCAACCGACCTACTGACACGATGTGCCTGAGCCCTGGGTGGCGCAGCGCATCTGTTACCCCCACCGTTTCGGGAAGTCGCCCCCTCTTCTTCTGATCGATCCCCTCAAGATCCAACGGGCTCGGTACTATTTGAAATTGCGAAAACGAAATCTTGTAAAACTCGCTCGCAGCCTGTGCAGTTCCCGCTGAAACACTCAGCAATGCAGCACTCTCACGGTAAGCCCTGGATAACTTTCTGCGTTTTATCCACTGCCATCGCTCCTCTCGCCGCTGAAGGTCATGCTCAGGTGGCGAGACAATCGTCGAAACCCTCGGGCAACGTGTAGCGTGAGTCGCAGGTCCAGCCACTAACGTCATGTGAAAGAGCCGGTCGTAGGAGACCTGGATTTTCTGTTTACGGATGACATCGGTCAAATCAGAGATATACTGACGATGCATCCGCCCCGGCCATTGAAGTTTCGGCCGCTTTCGATTCTTCCAGAACGAAAAAATGGACACGTCCTTCGGAACCGACTCGAGCAATGCGCCCTCTTCAAAAAACAGGTAAAGCAACGGCTCAAACCGTGTCCGATCGAGCCCCCGGAGCAAGTAAAGTAACTGACGTTCGCTTCCCCCTCCGTTCATCGACGAAGAACACAGTAAGATTCGGATTCTCGAGTCAGTTGGCATAGGAGAGACAAATCCAATGGAAGTTATCAACAGAGAGCATTGTACTCCATTTATCACCAAAGACGGATCGACGATCCGCGAACTCTTGGCACATCGAAATTCGTCAATCCGCAATCAATCGTTAGCTGAGGCCACTGTCCCTCCCGGCGTCAGAACACAGTTGCATTTGCATCCGCAAACTGAAGAAATCTACTACATTCTTCGAGGCTACGGCTTGATGCGACTTGCAGATAAGGAACGCAAAGTTGGTCCCGGCGATGCAATTGCAATCCCACCAGGCGTGCCCCACTGCATCGAAAACAAAGATAGCGAAGATCTCGTGTTCCTCTGTTGCTGCGCCCCAGGATACGAACATACCGACACTTCAATTCTGCCCTAAAGGTACCTCAACGATGAATTCGTTTCTACGCTCCTGGTTACTCGCTACCGTCGGCACTCTCGCAAACCTATCTATTCCCAATGCTACCCAGGCTCAAACGCCCGAAGGCTGGGAACAAATCTGGAACGACGAATTCAGCGGGAACCAACTCGACTACTCCAAGTGGGAAATCGAAGTCAACGCATTTGGCGGTGGAAACAACGAATTGCAGATCTACACAGACCGCTCCCAAAACGTACGCGTCGAAAACGGCTTCCTCGTTCTAGAAGCCTGGAAAGAAAAAACAGGAATCGCAGGAACAGAAAGGGACTATTCGTCCGGAAGAATTCGAAGCAAACGACGCGGGGATTGGAAGTACGGACGTTTTGAATGCCGCGCAAAACTCCCAGCAGGACAAGGGCTCTGGCCAGCTTTTTGGATGCTACCAACCGATGAAAAATACGGTACTTGGGCCGCCAGCGGCGAAATCGACATCTTAGAATTCAAAGGCCAAGAGACGGATACGCTGTGGGGAACCCTACACTTCGGGGGCGCTTGGCCTCGAAATACCTTCAAAGGTAAAACTCAAAAGTTCGAGAGAATTGACTTCTCCGAAGACTTCCATGTCTACGGAATCGAATGGGAAGAAACGGAAGTTCGCTGGCTCCTCGATGGTGAAGTTTGGAACGTGCAAAAGGAGTGGACTAGCGAAAATGGGAACTATCCCGCTCCATTTGATCAACCTTTTCACATCGTATTGAATCTCGCCGTCGGGGGAGGATTCGTCGGAGACGTCTCTCCTCAAACCAACTTCCCTGCTCAATTTCTCATCGACTGGGTTCGCGTTTACAAAAAGAAATAAACCACTACCCAATCGATTCGGTCATATCAAAAAATCACGGCTGCACAACAAAACTACTTTGGCAGATTTAGCAAAGCATACGTGCCACTCTTCCCTGCAACAGCAATGTCAATACGCCCATCTCCATTGATATCGCCCGTGGCGATCTGCAAACCAACCCCTACGTGCCCCTGTTCAATGACGGACTTGGTGAATTGCCCATCAACATAGGAATATGCATGAATCTCAGGCATATCCTGTCCACCTGGATCCCCGCCATTGTGCGCGTAGTAACGCTTGCCGGTGATAATCTCCTGCTTGCCATCCCCATCCAAATCAGCCATGGCAATCGCATGAGGTTGCGAGAACCCATTGTCGATCAACTTGCGCTCTAAATCGATAGATCCGTCGGCCTTCAATCCCACCTGCCGCCACCAGTACAGTCCATAGTCATGCCCTTGCCCGACAATAATGTCGTTCTTTCCGTCCTTATCCAAATCGACGACGATCATCGGAATACTTCCTTGGATATTCCAATCGGCGTGAAATTTCCATTCACCATCCCAAGGCTTCTCAGGCTGTTCATACCATCCATGCCCCAATAAGACGTCATCTCGGCCGTCTCCATTGATATCCCCAACGCCCATACCGTGCTGATTTCCAGATCGGCCAATCACTTTTTGCTCAATGTTGTAACTAGAAGCCTTGCCATCGCGATTGCCATTATCAACCAAACGCCAAATCGTCATCGGATTCTTGGCATTCCAACTGTTTACCACCCAATCCAAAATCCCGTCTTTATCGATGTCATGCATCAACTGGGCTTCGTTTTCTGAGGCTTTCGTATCCACCCACAAATGGCGTGCCCAAGTCCGTCCGAGGCGCAAACCTTCCGGTCCTGGATTTTCGTACCAAGCCAACTCTGTTGGAACAAACGAGCCAGCAATGACATCCGTGCGTCCGTCTCGATTAACGTCCAGAAGGAAATCACCATTACTCTGGACATACCCATTCCAATCTTCAATGGTTCGCAGCGGGCGCGGCGTAAGCGATGTACTTGGATACCAGTTGCGCCCCGCCACAATGTCCGGCTTGCCATCCCCATCAATATCTCCTATGGCACACCCTTCGTTTGCGTCGAGCGCAAGCGGCTCGATTTGCCAACGCACTGCCAACTCTTTAGGTTTGCAAAGTGGTTCTTCCCCTCTGGCAACGCTCAGCGGCAGATTTGTACTGGCAATGGTTCCTAAACAGAGGACAAGCCTGAGTAGGTCTTTTTGACACTTGAACTCCTTTTTTCGACGAACTTTTGGTTGCATGATCAATTCTATTGGGTTGAAGGAACAGTTTCGGAAAGCCGCATACTTCGCAGCCCGAGAGTCGTTGATTACGTTTTAATCAAATCGATAGCGAACTCTCAACGCTATCGCTTACGAAGTCGTTTCTAACAGCGTGATAACAACTCGCCTACTTTGCGATCGGAGCAACTTGATTGTCTTTGAGCCACTGCGTGATTTTTGCTTCTCCATCTCGAACAAATTGCTCCATTTGCTCGACCTCCACGGCATTGTTTCCCTGCTCATGCTTTCGAAATAAAAACAAATAGGTTTCATTTTGTGGGCGGTATCGATGGAAAAACCACTCGTTCTTAGACGCCACAGCGGTCCGCAACTCTTCGAGCAACTCAGGCTTGTTCAAGCCAACGCGATCCAATGCAGGGTTGGCAAAGCCCAATTGCCTCATCATCTCCTTAGCACTTGCTCGGTACCCTTTGTCGTTCCAAGCAATTCCTTCTTCAGTGAATCGTTGGTCCGGCGCGAACTTCTCCAGATCAATCAGCGCCGCGCCGGTCTCTTTTGCCAACGCGCGAATCCCATTTGCCACCTGTGCAAGGTTGCTGTTGTAGTAAGCTGGGTTCGGAAACTCAGGACCAGCATCTTCACGCTGCCGAGGAATGACCAAAACAACACGACTCCCTTTGGACTTCAAGTCATCAATGAGCTTGCGGTAACCTTTCAAAAACTCCGCGCGTTCCGCTTCATTGAGAAACGCTTCGTTTTCGCCATAACAAAGGATGGCTAGATTCGGAGCCGCAATCTCCGAGTCCTTGATCAGCCGCTGGTAACCGTCTTGCCGTGATCCGAACACCGCTCGGGCATCGCCATGAACCGTGTCGCCGCTCCAGCCCATGTTGCGAAATGTCACACCGGGAACTTCCATCGAAAGCATCATCTCGAACCAAGGATGCCGATGCATGCGTTCCACCCAACCACTTCCAATCAATGCGATGCGATCACCAGGCTGAATAACCCCAGCAGCATTGCTGGCCCCAGCCCCCCCGTCCTGTGTGACCACCTCCGTCGCCACCACCTCCGTCGCCACCACCTCCGTCGCATGAAGTTCCCTCTCGGCCAAAAACGCACCCACCACACCGCAACTCAAGAACCCCAACGCCAACCGATAAACGAACCCGGTTCGACTTCCGAAGCCAAGCCGCCTATCAGAAGAAATGCTGATCACCGGATTCATGGGCTCATCGGACGCGGAACCAAAAAACCATGGAGAGAAATTACTGCGTAGCATAAAGGCTTTGACAACAGGAAATACGAGGTAGGAAAAAGGCGGGTGGGAACTCAACCTGCTTGATTGTAACCCAAATCGAACCGAAAATGGTACAGTATCGAAGCCAGTTTGATTGATACAACGCCCGCAAACGAGTCCTGGGGATTTTTTTCCCCCTTTCTCGTCAAGGATTCCCCGCGAAAAAGTCTCGCTCGGAACATATCCCTTCATCCACTAACCGAAAGTTATTGACCTCATGCATTTGCAATTTTCGTCTTTCTGTTCCAAAACCGCCAAAGCAACTCGACAAATGTGGCTATCCGCAACTCTTGCGAGTTTTGGAATTGTCGCAGGCTCCGAAATTGGCACAGCCCAAGAGTACCTCAACGGAATCGAATGGAAACAACCACCTCTTGTCACTCCCGGCAACACGAATGATGCTCCCCCCTCCGACGCAGTCGTTCTTTTCAACGGAACCGACAAATCTCACTGGAAGAATGCCAACGACTGGAAGATCGAAGGTGACGCTCTAGTCGCAGGACGCGGTTCGATTACCAGCGTCGATGAATTCGGTGACTGCCAAGTGCATATCGAATGGTCTGCTGCCACCCCAGCCAAAGGCTCAGGACAAGGCCGTAGCAATAGCGGTGTTTTCCTAATGGGAATCTATGAACTGCAAGTCCTAGACTCTTTTGAAAACCCGACCTACTTCGATGGCCAAGCAGGTGCGATCTACAAACAAACCCCACCGATGGCCAACGTCATGCGCAAGCCAGGGGAATGGAACACATACGATATCTTTTGGACCGCCCCTCGATTTGAAGAAGACGGAAAACTCAAGTCTCCCGCATACATCACTGCAGTACACAATGGCGTCCTGATTCTGAACCACTTTGAACTCAAGGGCGATACGCCATTTAACCGCCCGCCGAAGTACACAAAACACGCCGACAAGGGCCCGATTTCATTGCAAGACCACGGTGATCCCGTTCGCTTCCGCAACATCTGGGTCCGACCTCTCGTACCAGTAGAAGGAAAGCAAGCTCGCAAGCCATTCCTTCGCAACGGCGACAAGGAAACGCCAATCGAATAAGTGAGCACCGAGCAAGTAGTTCGAGCGAGCTATCCGCTCAGCGACAATAGCGGGCAAGCCATTCCTGGCGTTGCTCGCTGAGCACTTGATCGCTAGGAATCAACCCATGCTTCTGTTTCGATTCATGGGTTGAAACAAATCCATTTAGATCATCGAGAATGACCCGCTGCGTCTCCGGAGCAACGCGATCGATGAACAACACTCCGTCTAAATGATCGATTTCGTGCTGGATGATCCGAGCCAGAAATCCCTCCGCATGCAGATCGATTTCTTGCCCAGTAATCGAATAAGCCTTCACGTGCACAGACTTGTTTCTTTTCACCGGCGCATGAATTCCAGGAAGCGATAAGCAGCCTTCATCCGATTCCGCAGAACCATTCGACTTGCGTATCACCGGATTAAGAAAAACCAACTCTTCCCCCGACTCTTTTTCCCCTGTCGGATTGGCGATGAACATCCTCAAGGGTAAATTCACCTGATTCGCAGCGAGCCCCACACCACGGTTCTCGTACATGATTTCAAACATCTGTTCGACCATATCACGCAAGGCCGCATCGACCCGCACTATGGGTTGCGAAGCAAACCGTAACGTTGGGTGCGGATAGGTAATGAGTTGAAGCATACAAAAACCAAAATGAAACGGGGAACATAATGAAACGCAATCCGACTGATTCCACCACAACGTAAAACCACGATAGGATCGATCTCCCAATCCATCGCAAGGCTAAAAAATACTATTGTAATGACTCCCACACCGGTAGTAACGAGACTCTGCGAAGTCTTGCAAAAGCAATTTCGCAAGACTTCGTAGTCAGCAATAAACACCATGCAGCGAATTCAACCTCCGCCAAACACAATGCCGTCTGACGCCGCGTTTCTCAGCAAGAGAACCAATCGACCTGTCAGGATTGTGCCCTATAGATCGATCTTCGTAAACTCCAACGCAACGCACACAATTCTCGGACTGGTTTTTCCGCTCCTTGTCGCAAGTCTCTTATTCTCATCCGCCACCCTGGGAAATAGACTTTGCGCTCAAAATCCCCCACCACCCTCAGCGTTTTCCCCCAACGAAGAGTCGCCCGCATTTCTGCAAGCCAAAGAAAAACTCGGAGCATCCAGTCGCATCGTATGGGCAGAAGCAGGCCCTTCGTCATTGGATCGCTGGCAAGCTAGATCACTCGTGGAACTCGAAGGAGTGATCGTCGCTTGGGAACCAGAACAACTCACCCTCGTAAAAAGAAACGGCACTGGCACAACAACCCTACCAGGGGATCTGCTCGTCGGAATAACGCCCGGTTGGAAATCCCCCGCCTTTGAAAGCACTCATCAACTTTGGCTAAACAAGGACTTCACCGCTGTGATCACCAGTGGGCAAAAAGCACTAGCGGAAAGGGAAATTCCTCGATGGCAACAACGCCTGCTGGTTACCGAAATGACCGAGTCGGCCGTGGCAATCAATCAACTCGCTGTCGCTTGTCGCATTTTCCAAGCCCTTGGGGTTGATCCGATCCCTGAACTACTGCTCTCTCGAATCCCTCTGCCGTGGGCAAACGAACTTGATAATGTCCCACCCGCAGTCGCCTCAGAAGCTAGCGTTTGGATGAATCAAGAAGCTCCAACTCTGAGACTTCTAGGAGCCTCTTGGTCTCTGACTGGACCGAATCGACTGGAAGCAGTAGAAAAGCTGAAAGAACTTGCCAAACTCAAAGAACAAACCAAACCCAACCATCGCTTGATCGCAACCTATGCACAAGTTCAGTTGTGGCGCACTGCTCCTGTGGATAATATCGTCTCAAAAGAACTGGAATCCTGGATTGAGCTTCGTGATTCTTTGCAAATCCCGACACAAGCTGGCCCCACGGCTTTGCTTGCCACGAGATTAGAACAAGCAAAAGAATTCGAACTCGCACTTGCCGAATGGCACCGTATCCTCTGCCTGCACGCCGATCGCCCCGCACTCGCGAAACTTGCACAAACCCGCAGCAATACACTCTCCAAACAGATCGCCACACTCAAAGCCATAGGTCAACCGCAACCCAATCAATAATCGATGCTCTTTCGATCCCTTTAGAAACTACTACTCCCAATCCATCCATGATCCAATTAATTCGGCAATTTGCATCGCGTCTCGTAAACCTAACAAAGTCCGCTACGATCCGAATGCTCAATATCCGAACGCTTCAGATCCGAATGCTCCAGGCAATCGCCATCTGGTGGTCTACCTATCGCCCAACAGCCGCACAAACCCCCGCTGCAACTCCACCCGCTGCAACTCCCCCCCCTGCAACTCCTCTGCAAGGCAATCCCGTCACCGAGGAAAGCTTGTTCAACATTGTCTTCAGCGGCGGCATCTTGGGCAGCGCTATCATGGTGGTCCTGATCGCACTGTCCCTTATCGCCGTCTACCTTATCTTCGATCAATGGCTCACCCTCCGACGCAAAGACCTAATACCAACAGCCTTAAACGAAAACGTTCGTCAACTACTTGCTCAAGGTAAACTCAAAGATGCTGATGGATTCTGCAGAAGCCAACCTAGCCCAATGGCATACATACTTTCAAGCGGCATCGCAGAAATTGAATTTGGTTGGCCAGCAATCGAAAAATCACTCGAAGACGCCCTCGCAGAACAAGCAGCAAGGATGTACCGAAAACTCGAATACCTCTCCGTCATCGGAAATCTTGCACCCATGCTAGGACTACTCGGTACCGTCGCAGGGATGATCATCGCGTTCCGAGAAGTCGCTCTCTCCCAAGGAACCGCAGGTGCCGGACAATTGGCCTCAGGAATCTACTCCGCGCTCGTCACCACCGTTGCAGGTCTCCTGATCGCAATCCCCTCCTTGGGGGCCTTCGCTATCTTCCGCAATCGTATCGACGAACTTATCTCGGAAATGGCCTCTTCTGCACAAAGTGTTTTTGCTCCAATCCGTAGGCGCCTTCCCAACGCAACCACAGGAGCAAGAGCAAGTGTCGTCCCCCCTCCACGTATCCAATAATCGAAGCCAAACTAACCAAAAACACATTCTCACGCGTTACTGCACGGTTCGAGCCTGCCGCGTAAGCCCCCCAAATGGGCTGTTACTTTCCATAGCACATTTGCAGTTCCATTCGTAATGGTTGTAGCAGATGAACCACTTGAATTCTCCCGGAAACCCGAGCGAACATCAAGGAATATGCTAAACTGATATTCTCTGAATTGCCCTCAAGCATCATCCCAACACATGTCCCTGCTTTGGATAGTCTCTTGGCCGACGACCCACTCAAACGCACCGTCCCTGGTTCACCTATCACGTCGGCTCTCCAAGCCGCTGTGCAAGCCACCGCGCTGACCGATGTTGGAATGCGCAGGGCGAACAATCAAGACAATTACGCAATCGTCCTCGCGACAGACCAAGACCAATGGCAACGTGCCGGCGATCTCCTTATAGTCGCCGACGGAATGGGGGCACATGCCGCCGGTGAACTTGCTAGTCAACTCGCGGTCGAACTGATCCCCCACCACTTCTCAAAATTAACCTCAAAACACGAACTCCCCGATGCCCTAGCAAGAGCTTTCGAAGAAACAAACCGTGAAATCCATCGCAAGGGCATGGTGAACCCAGAATTCCGAAGTATGGGCACTACAACTTGCGCTCTGGCAATCCTTCCTATCGGCGCAGTGATTTGCCATGTTGGTGACTCTCGCGTCTACCGCCTGCGCGATCAATCCTTCGAACAACTCACCTTTGACCACTCCTTAGTATGGGAAATGCAGCAATCCGGGGAGATTAGCGAAGAATCAATCCGAAATAGCGTGATCCCGAAGAACGTCATCACACGCTCACTCGGCCCCAGCCCTACCGTAATGATCGATGTAGAAGGGCCTTTCTCTGTAAAGAAAGGGGACCGCTTCCTGCTTTGTAGCGACGGACTTAGCGGCCAACTTGCAGATGAAGAAATCGGTAGCTTATTGAGCTTACTCGATATCCATGCCGGAGCAAAAGCCATGGTCGACTTGGCGAACTGCCGTGGCGGACCAGACAATATTACGGTCGTCATCGCAGAAGTACAACGCGACATCGGAATGGAATCTCAGTCAGCATCAGCCGCATCGAGAAATGTAGGTACATTCCCTACCCTCTTCGGACTCCTCGCCGCAATCGGATTTCTCACCGCACTGTTCCTCGCATTCGTCCAACAAATCCCATTAGCCTTAGTATTCGCGGCAGCAGCACTGATCGCGTTGGTCACCGGCTGGATCAAAATGAGTACCGAGAAACCCACGGAAACTATCGGCAAGGGCACCGGAAAAGCCCCATATCGCAAGTACTCCCTAAAACCCTCAATTGCTTTTGCAAATGAACTTCACGAGGCAGTGCGCGAATTGACTCAATGGCTTAAAGCCAACGGATCTTCGCGAAAACTACCTGCCCTCGAGTCAAACATTTCAGCTGCCAAGCGTCTGATTGACGGCAAAAACGCCAAAGATGCAATCAAGCATCTCGCCACACTCCTCGTAGAAGTCACCCAGGAAATTCGCGATCGTCGCAAAGAAGAAGATGAAGGCCAAGTCGACTACTAGTTCGAACGACTGAGACTTTATCGTCCGCCCTCTGTTCTGTCGGCTCGAGACGCACACTGATCCTCTTGACTCGCTACCGGCTTGTCGTCAATCAAAATCCGCATCGATGCCGACTCCATTTCATCGTACTGACCTGATCGGATGCAGTACAAGCAACCCCAAAGTGCAACACCTCCCAATAGGATCGCAACCGGTAAAGCGACGTACAAGACACTCATCAAACGCCCCTAATGCTCTGAGCCCTTCTTCGTAATCGGCGGAAATGTTTGAGCCGACCAAGCCATAATCAGTACCGTGATTCCCGAGATTGGCATAAAAATCGCCGCAAGCAGCGGATGGATCAAGCCGCTAGCCGCCAAACTGATTGTGATCGTATTGTAAATCAAAGAAGCGGCAAAACATCGATAGATTCCCCAAACGGTACGCTTCGAAGCGTCGATCAGCCGCAACAAACTACCCAAAGGATCCTCTCCAATATAGATCGGGGCATTTCGTAGCGAAATTTCCGAAGGACCGCGAATTGCAATCCCAACGTCGGCAATTGCCAACGCTGCCGCATCGTTTACGCCATCCCCCACCATCACACGTGGCCTCGCGTCCGGCTCGGCGATTCGCTGTAATTTCTCTTCCGGACTGACTCCCCCAATTACCTCTTTCCAAGTCACCCCCTTACGACGCGTCAACTCCGCAAACGCATGCACGCGCTCAACCGAGTCACCAGAAAGCAATCCAACTTCCCAACCCATTTCCTGTAACTTCACTAGCGTCTCGACCACTCCAGGTCGCAATGCATCTCCCAAAATAAATACACCTACCAATTCGCCATCCACTTCGACTCGTACACGCATCTGCGCTGAATACTCTCCAACCTCACAACTCCCAACCGCTCCAACTACTTGCGATTGCGAGCAGCTCGATAAATCGGAGCGATCCCCTCGCAAAAGAAATCGATTTGTTCGATGATGGCTGCATACAATACCCTGGACACCCAATCCATAGATTTGCTCCACTTGGCTCGCTTTTACTAATAGCTGAGACTCCCGCGCCACAAGTGGTTGCAGATACGCGCAGAGAGATCGAGCAACGGGATGGTCCGATTGCGATTCGATCGCAAAGACCCCTGGCAATACCCAGTCTGGCCCGTCCCAACCAATCACACGCAAATCGCCCGTGGTCAAAGTACCTGTCTTATCAAACCAAATCGTCCCCGGATTTGCCAATCGTTCCAACGAGTTGCCGTCGCGTATCCAAATCCCTTCCCGCGCTGCTCGCCCTAATGCCACAGTGATCACCAAGGGGGCGGCTAGTGCTAACGCGCACGGGCAAGCGATCGTTAATAGGGCTATCGTATGCTCGAGCGCAATCTGCCAGCCACTGATCATCCACCAAGTTATTGCGGTGCCAAGTGCGATCGCTAAAACCACCAAAACAAATACACCCCCCACGCGATCGGCAAGCTGAATCAACGGTGTCCGATCTGCACTCGCTTGCCGAATCAATTCATTCAATTTCCCCAATCGACTATCCGCCGCAGTAGCTCGCACTCGCACCCAAAGCGGAGAACGCAAATTCAAGGTTCCTCCAATGACATCCTCACCGACTACAACGCTTCGCGGACGACTTTCACCCGTCAAAAAGGCGGTTTGCAGATAACTTTCTCCTCGCTCCACCACTCCATCGGCTGGTACTTTCTCGCCCGCTAATACCCGTACCATATCACCGCACTGCAGTCGGTATGCAGGCACCGTCGTCTCGGAACCATCCTCGGAAATCCGCACTGCATCCATTTCTTGAAACCGCAGCAACTTGGAAATCGATAACCCAGACCGATACTGCGCCCGATATTGAATGTATCTCCCTACCCTTAACAATAGAACCAGTGAAGCGAGTGAGTCGAAATAGACATCACTCGATCCCAAGGCTGCTCCTGCAAAACTACCAATCGTCCCGACAAACAGCCCGATCGCAACCGGCACATCCACATGCGGGACCCTAGCCTTCAGCGACTGCCAAGCGGACAGAAAAAACACGCGCCCTGGAAACAAGGCTGACAACAAGCCAAGAATCGCACCTGTCCATCGCAAAAACAAAGCGTGACTCGATGCCATTCCCGTCGCTTCTCCCGCATAGAGCGAGATGCCAATCCACATCGCATTAGCCGCTAGAAAAAATGCAACGGCAATCCCCTTCCAATGCTCCCGCTGAATCGCAAGTTGCTCGGCATCCTCCTGCGTGTTTAAAGTCCACGGTCGCAATGCATAACCTAATCGCGATAAATGATCCGCAACCTGCTTCGGATGCGTCTTCGAAGGATCATAAATCAACTCAACCGATGCATCGCTCCATCGAACCCGCGCCGATCGTAAACCCTGTATCGATGGTTGCACACTTTCAATCAACCAAGAACAAGCCGCACAGTGAAGTCCATCGACACCCAATCGGACTCTACAAAGTCCATCCGAAAACGCCTCGACCTGCACGCCAGCAGCCTCTAAGTCTCGCAGCACTTCCGAAGACCGAACATGACGCACCGGATGCGGATTCTTCTCGGTCAACTCACGCAGCGAATAAAAATCCTCCAGCCCCAAACCATGTATCAAAGCATAAGCACCCATGCACCCATGACAGCAAAACACCATTCCTTGGGATTCCGAAGCTTCAGCCGTTGACTCGTTTTGCTGCTCCCCTCGCGTGTAGCCCCATGCAGCCGGATCGTCCATTCGAGTCTGCAGTCCACAGTGCGCACACTGCAGTGTCGTGTTGCTATCAGACTCCCGGCCGGCCAAAGCACCACTCATTCGGACTCTTTCGCACAACAAGGTAACGGTGTCTCTCCAATCGCTTCCACATCCTCCAGCGTCGTTCCCGATTCTCGAGACATGTTCACACGCTCTAATCCCCGCAAATCAACCTCCGACCGAGCGGCCCATGTCCAAAAACCAAATCCAATCAACATCAATGCCGCCATCCATTGAAACGAATGTGGGTGTATACGTTGCAACCACTGCGACCCGTGGGAAACCACTCCCAACCATGGCAATGTACCAAGCCAAAACGCAAACATCAGCGCCATCGCTTGTAACACCCCCCCAGCACTCGCCGAAGCTAACGCAAAGACATATAGCCAACCGCATGGCAACCAAGTACTGATCAATCCCCAAGTATATGCATTACCAATCGGACCAAGTCTAGGAACACTCTTGCGAACCGAAATCAAGAACCGATTCCACGCCTCGAAAAACTTTGAATGCGATACTCCGACGTCCCCTCCCGCAAGTAACTTCTTCACCCGAAATACGCCCAAGAAAATCATCCCTATACCAACAACTTTTGCGACCCACTGACCGACACCCAAGTGATCTCCAAAGCCATTGCCGGCTCTTGCCAATCCTCCCATAAGCGCACCGAGCACCAAGTAAGTCGTAAGCCGACCGAGATGATAAGCACTCTGCCTTAACACACTCGAAATCCTGCTGACAGCGGGGATATCAACAAGCGTGCTTTCCCGCCCCGCGGGTACTCTTGCTCGAATCGCCCCCTCTGATCGTGTCGCAAGCAAAGCAAATGGTCCACACATACCCACGCAGTGAACGGAGCCTAGCAACGATGAAACAAAAACAGCAATCAACAACTCAATCACGGACGTTCCCAATTCTTTTGAATCTCTTCGACAAAGATCGACGCCTCATCACCCGTGCGTCGAAACTCAAACGAAAGCTGCCACTTTCCATCACGCCCGACATCCAACTCCGCAAAATACTCCCCGGGTCTGTCTCCCATAGCCTGCAAGACCGCCATACGCTGCTCGGCAACACGCGTGAAATGATAAGCGTGCAAAGTTCCTTGCCCGACGAGCCCCTGACCATCCCTATCAACAACCTTGACTACAATCCCCAACGGCTCCAAAGATCGTTCATACGTAGCACGCCATCCCAAACGGTCCGATGCCAACTGTCGATCCTTACGCACTTGCCAATCAATAGCGTCCTGACTGTAATTCGGTAACGGGCGAAAAGAAGGGTCTCCAACCGCCATATAAACTGCCATCCCTGCCACTCCGAGATTGATGGCCATCAACGCAAGAATAAACATCCACCAAAATGCAGCAGAGCGCCGCTCGCTCATCGCACTCTTACGCTTGGCCACCGGTAACTCTCCAGGCCCGCCAGGATTCGCAGATGGATCGGCGGAAAGATTGATCAACCGCACCCCTTCCGGTGATTGCGGTACACCCAATTTGCCCGGCTTATTTCCCGCACCCTGTAATCCCATCCCAGAGGATCCTGCCATCATGTCGAAACCATTTCTTTATGTCACTCACTATCGGAAGATCCCTATAGTATCGCCTGATAGCCACTTCCCCTCAATCCAAACCGATCCAGGATCCAAATGAGCGACAAATTGCCATCACGGCAAAAATCACATCGCCACCACGATTACACCCCGTTCTCTTCGAATTCGCACTAAAGAGTGTGAAAATTATCCTTTCTCCCCTTGGGATCCTCGTAGATTCCCTCCCAAATGCCTTCGGAAAACGTTACCCTATCGTCATGGCCAAATCTAGCGCCTCCACAAGAGTCCAAGGACAGAAGTCCGCGGACACTCCAACGTTTGCTCTCACCCTGCAATCGTACCGTCCCCTGCCACTCTCGACTCGTCATCGAAATGCCATACTTAGAAATTACAAGCGGACCCGCGATGGGTCGTAGAATCCAATTAGAGAATCCTCAATACCTGATCGGACGACACCCTGAATGCCATGTCGTCCTAGAAAATCCCATCGTATCACGGCAACATGCAGAGATTTTTGCTCAGGATCAAGGCTACGCGATCAAGGATCTAGAAAGCCGCAACGGAACGTTCGTCAACGGGAAACTCATCGGTGGCCCCACCACTCTCAACGACGGCGACACAATTCGAATCTGTGACATCGAACTCGCCTTCGGAGACGAAACTGTCGAAAGCTCCTACCGCGGATCCTTGGCTCCCTCAAAAAACTCCAATCTCGGCGTGCTTATCGCCGAAGACGAAGACGAAGATGCAGGCTCACGTTCTGTTACCGCTAAACTCGATGTACGCGGAAGCCAATTCGGTGTTCAACTCTCCGCATCCCCAGAAGCAAAACTATCCGCACTTTTGGAGATCATGAAAAGCCTCGGGAAGACCGTTGGACTCGAAGCAGTCCTCCCGAAAGTCCTCGATTCCCTGTTCACCATTTTTCTACAAGCCGATCGAGGCTTCATTATTCTCAAAGATGAGGCCGGGAATCTGATACCGCGTTGGGTCAAGGCACGCCGCCCCGATCAAGAAGACAAGATACGTCTATCGAAAACCGTCTTGCGAGAAGTGATCGCAAACAAACAAGCGATCATTTCACTCGACGCTGAAAACGACTTCAGCATGAGCGAAAGTATCGCGGACTTCAAAATTCGCTCGATGATTGTAGCCCCCCTCCTGAATTCCGAGGGCGAAGCGCTCGGCGCAATTCATATCGATTCGGTGCAAACCAAAGGTGGATTCGAAAGCAAAGACCTTGAAATTCTCGTCGGCGTCGCCAATCAAGCTGGTATCGCCATCGAAAACGCACAACTTCACGAACGAATGATCGCTCAAAAACTGGTCGAACAAGATCTCGAACTGGCAAAACAAGTTCAAATGGCATTCTTGCCGAAAAAGTCGCCTACATGCAGCGGATATGCCTACTACCAATACTACAATCCAGCACAACAAATCGGCGGAGATTATTTTGACTACCTAGACCTCGACTCCAACCGTGTCGCCATCGCTCTGGCGGACGTCGTCGGACACGGTGTTGCCGCAGCGATGTTCATGGCGAAACTATCAGCCGAAACCCGATTTGCATTCGCGTCGATTCCAGATCCGCGCAAAGCCATGGCACTACTAAATGATCGAATCACCGCGCTCGAAGCCGACCGATTCATCACCATGTCAGTGATTATCCTCGACAAGTCAACTCACAAAGCAACGATCGTTATCGCTGGTCACATGCCCCCTATTCATTACCATGCCGACGGAACCATCACCGAGCCAGGCGAAGACATCTCAGGACCACCGCTAGGTATTATGTCGGATATCGAATTCGAATCGGCAGAAATCACCCTCCAACCCGGTGAATGCTTAACCATGTACACCGACGGTATTTTTGAAGCTCCGAACGCTCGACACGAACAGTACTCAATCAATCGCGTTCGCGAAATCATACAAAATGCCAAAGGACGCGTCGAAGAAGCAGGAGAAATCCTCGTCAAATCCGTTCTTGAACATATCGATGGGTGTGAACAAGAAGACGATATGTGCGTCGTCATCGTAGGACGTACTGCTTAACTCCTGATAGCGACGAATCGAAAACGCACTCGATCACCTACCGCTGTTCCATGGCTGGTTCGCTCTTGTCCTGATGAAGCTTAGCAAGCCGCTCATTCCCAAGCATTCCGTATGCCCGAGCCAACTTCTGATGAAGTTTGTAACGCTCCCGCATCGCTGTGCGTGCCAAAGCCGATTCGAGTTGCTCAATGGCCTCAGGAATTTCATTAGACTCCAACAATATGGCACCTAGCGTGTCGCGATACGTCGCAATCTGTTCATTCGTCTCAATGGCTTTCTTCGCTAATAACTTGGCGCGCTGAATGTCCTTGGGTTCGCGAGTAGCAAGCAACCAAGCAAGATTATTGAGCGACGAACCATGGTCTGGCTTCAACTCCAACGCAGTCTCCAAATCCTTTTTCGCATCCTCAATCCGCTCTTCGATCACCGCAAGAATACTTCGCGTGAAATACAATGTTGGATCAGGCCCTTTAGTTTCCATACTCTCTGAAAGATAACGCAAGACGCTTTCTTTTTCCTTCGTATCCTTTGCAGCACGGTACACGTCAACCACGCGTTCATAAACCCCAGTCGGATCCGTCATCGCATCACGCATCTGACGCAAAACATCCAACATCTCTCCCACCGACTTCGCTTGCGCATAACGACGCTCTAAACCAGCTAAAGCTAATTGAGCCTGTGCATTAAGTAATGACTGGTTACCGGGCATCAATTCCAGTCCAGTCTTGAGTGTCCCGTCCGCTTGCTCGGTATCTCCCCCCCGAGCCTGAGCCAAAGCCAACTGAACACGGTCATCGATCGACAAGGGATCCCTCGCTATCGCCAACCGAAATGCAGTCACACCATTCGCAAGCGCCTTTTTGGCTAACTCCGGTTTCTGATCCAACACATAAAGATCCGCGACCGAAAACCAATGCGATGGATTCAAAACCGCAGCCGACTCCAAAGCTTGAACGCACTGGTCCAACTTACCCTCCAATCGGTAGTAATTCGCCCAAGCCAGCCATAGGCTTTCCGATTCCGGTTGCCCCGCCTGCTGCAAATGCCACAACAAGGTCGGCAAATAACTTGGCGAAGCCCCCTGTGTTAACAAATTCGAAAAAGCGATAGCTCGCTGAGCATGCGCTGGACGATACCCGGGTGCATTGTTCGGAGCCAATTGAGCAATCACTATGTTCGCTTGCTCCAATCGCTTCTCCTTGGCTAACAACTTGCAATACTCAAGCGCAAGCTCTGGATTCGTTCGTACACCCTGATCAAAGATTCGATTGCCCAAAGTCTCGATCGATCGCAAATCGGCCGTATCCCCCGCCATCGATTGAGATAACCGATCCGATGCCCGTTCCGAATAGCGATTCAATACCGAGGATCGCGAAGCCCAAGCCCAAGAAGAAATCGAGATGACCGCAATAACGGTCAAGAACGCTGGCAAACCAATCAATAGCCCCTTCCTACGGTGCCGTAACTCCGACCTCCTCGCCTCGCTCGCTTGACGATCCCCATACTCCTTCGCAAATAGCACCAAACCGAGTAACTCCCCGATAGCTCGGAACGGCCCAATTACAATCGCCCTAAGCCATCGTATCCAAACTGGTCGTCGCGACGAACCGCTCATTCACTCCCCCCCCCTGCGTTTACTTGGAAAGCCCAATCGTTGATTCCACACTCGCTCGCAACTTTTCTTTACCGTATTTCTCAATCAAAACATCCCATTCCTGCTTGCAACGCAAAAATCGCTCTTCCGCTATCGACGGGTCAGCAAGCGTGTCAAGCAATGCTTCGGCAAGTGGTTCTAACAACTCGTCTGCATGCCAAAATCGAGGTGTCAGTTCCAGTGAAACACTTGATGATTCCATTCGCTGTAAAGACTGATACTCTCGATAATCTTCACGAACACGATTCCGATCATTGTCCAATTCGAGCAATTCTACCAACGAGGTTTGCTGCTGTAACGCAATCCGGTTTTCCTCCCTAGAAAACCAAGCGATCCATTCAGCAGCGTTTGCTGATTGCCGGGTCTTTCTACCCAAAGATACGATCAAACCGTCCGCGCCATTCCATAACAACGGCGATAACCCAAACTCCCCCGCCTGAACTTCAACTTGTGTACCCTGCAACCCATCCGTGCGAGGCCATCCGATCCCAATCCAAGCCGAACCAGCCGCCACACTTTCCCACGCTTCTGTGGGCGAGACAAATATCGTCGATGGCTCAAGTACTGCTAACCGCTCGAGCACTTTGGCATTTCGAGAAAACTCCGGAAGATTTAGACGGGATACCATTTTGTACAAATCAAATAAACCACGATAACGCGATTCCGTTGTGGACATAATCAATAAATATCGAGATACAACGGCGCGACGATCGATAGATTCTCGTTGCGCAAGCAAAGCTCGTAATGTCTCGCGATTCTTTTCAAGTCGATCCTCAAACCGATTCTCCGCAGACTCCAAAAATTTTTCCCATTGTCCAATTGCTAATTCCGAGGTGCTCTGACTAGAGACTAACGCCCGATGAAGTTCCTTGAGAGAACCCGTATCGGCACCGCGCGTCGCGATGGCCCAACTAGGTGCTCCTAACGGTATCCCCATGGTCTGCTTTCCAAGCTTCGATATCGCAAGCCATCGGGAAGGCCAAGCACTGCGAGACTCTTCATCAAAACCCACCCCCTTGTCCCTATATTCCCCACCAGTGGCCATGGTCGACTTCGTTCGATACTCACTGGGCCCAAACTCACTGAGCCCCAACTCAATCCTCTGCTGCAAAGGTTTGGGCAACGGCGCGATCCATTCCAACGCATTCATCGTTCCCAACAAATTTCCCGGATAGATCAAAACATCGATCGGCGTCTCAGAAGCTGACCGAATGGCACCCCGATCAATCTTCAAAATCTCCAAAGGCTGCTCGGAAACGCTTGCCCAGCGATTACTCAATTCAGCCTCAAGTGATGGACAATCCACAAGCCCAATCTTCAACGGCGGAAATTCCGACGCAATCCGACGATCCGAGGAATTCACGGACGTGCCGGTCCCCCCCCCAACCGACTCTCCCGCGCCCGTCCCAACGCGCTGAGAACATCCCGTGAACAAACACAACATTGCAATTAAACCGCAATGAACCAACGAACGACCAAAATCAACGCTTATCATCAATCCGCCTACCCCACTCCTAAACGCCCTCGAAAAACCCGGAAAACAACAAGTCGAGGTTCGCAGGGTAAAAATGATTCGCATAGGTCAGCCTATAGAAAGCGATTTATTCGATGTTCATACGGTTCAATTCGAACTTGCCCGACACCGCCCCGCTGTTGCTCTATTAAATTAACCCATATTCCGTCAGCTTGCTATCGGCCCAGCCAATTCCCCTACGACTTCCTCTCCTATTAGGTTCGAGTTGCTTCGGATACCATACAACCGTTATCGGGAGGTTCCCGCAGAATGTTTGGTTTTTAGGAACCTTCAAGTTTCCTTTTCCACCGTGTTTCTCCACTTGTATTAGCGATACCCCAATGGCCACTGCCTCTTACTACCTCGGAATTGACATCGGAACCTCCGGCACCAAGAGTCTTTTGATTGACCCAAGGGGCAATGCAATCGCAGAAGCTACTTTGACGTACCCTTTGGCTACCCCGAAGCCGCTATGGACCGAGCAAAATCCAGAGGATTGGTGGACTGCTACAAAGGGGACGATTACAGCGGTACTAAAAAAAGCAAAGGTCAAAGGGACGAGCGTCCGCGCGATTGGCCTCTCTGGACAAATGCACGGTTCCGTGTTCCTCGATGCAAAAGGAAAGGTTATTCGGCCTGCCTTGCTGTGGAACGATCAAAGAACAAGCGCCGAATGCGATGAGATAACCAAGAGGGCAGGGGGGCGAGAAGCCCTGATCTCCATGGTCGCGAACCCTGCCCTTACTGGCTTCACTGCCCCGAAACTCCTTTGGCTACGAAACAACGAACCGAAGAACTACGACAAACTCAAACGTCTGTTGTTGCCCAAAGATGAAATCCGCCGTCGTTTAACAGGTGAGTTCGCAACCGATGTGAGCGACGCTAGCGGAATGCTACTGCTTGATGTCGTCAAACGACAATGGTCCAAAGAGCTGCTTGCGAAACTACAAATCGATCCTTCGATCCTCGCTCCTGTCTACGAATCCGAACAAGTCACCGGAACCCTACTCCCAGACGTAGCTGAGATGCTAGGCCTAAGCCCCGATTGCAAAGTCGTCGCCGGGGCAGGGGACTGCGCTGCAGGAGCCGTCGGAAATGGGATCGTCAAACAGGGCATCGTTACCGCTAGCTTGGGAACTTCTGGAGTTGTCTTCTGCCACAGCGATTCCCCACAATACGACCGCGCTGGCCGAGTACACACCTTCTGCCATGCAGTACACGGAAAATGGCATATGATGGGTGTGACCCTCTCCGCAGCAGGTTCACTTCAATGGTTCGTACAACAACTCTGCATCGAACTCTCCAAGAAAAAAGGAACCGATCCTTACGACGTTCTTAACGGAGAAGCAGCCCAAGTACCAGCGGGATCAGAAGGCTTGTTCTACCTGCCTTATCTCGCCGGTGAACGCACCCCACACGCAGATCCATTCGCACGAGGTAGCTTTATCGGACTGACCAATAAACACACGAGAGGTCACATGGCTCGCTCAGTCATGGAAGGCGTGGGATACTCATTGCGAGAAAGCTTGGACATCTTCGAACAACTGCAAGTACCCGTCAAAGAAATTCGTTTGAGTGGCGGTGGGGCCAAAAGTAACCTATGGAAACAACTTCTTGCTGACGTTTTTGGACAAAAGGTCTGTACGATCAATGCCGAACAAGGTCCAGCATTTGGTGTTGCTCTGCTAGCTGCCGTTGGCGATGGAGCCTTCTCCAACATCGAAGAAGCCTGCAAAGCAACTATCTCCGTCGTTGAAAAAGTACCCCCTCAACGCAACGCGGTGAAAACATACCAATCAGGATTCCCGGTATATCGAAGCCTTTACACCGCACTGAAGGATCGATTCGGGGACATCGCAAAGTTGAGTTAGCCTTCAATGGTGTTAACACCCTTCGGAAATGATCGCCGAAAAATATTCAGACAAGGTGTCTTGATCGTTGCCGTGTTTTTATTGATGGCAATGATCGTTGTTCCTTGGGATCTAGAAATTTCTCAGTTGGTTCGAAAAACCAAGATTCCCGGTGACCTGCGAAGGTTTATCTACTTGATGGAGATCTTCGCGCACACGCTCGGCTGCATCTTGATTCTCGGAACACTTTTATGGATCGACGAAAAGAATCGTAAGAAAATCTGGAACGCTTCTGTGTTCGTTTTGGCTTGTGGAGTTCTAGCCAATCTCGCGAAATACATCATTCCAAGAAGCCGTCCAACTGTGTTTGACTTGGAACCATGGAGTCATCTGAATCCTGACAGAGATCCCAGTGAACCGTTCCTGTCGAGTTGGGATGTTTGGGGGATACCATTTACCCAATCGTGGTTTGACGAATCGATCCGTTCTTTTCCTTCAGGACATGCCGCGACTGCAGTCGCCATGGCTATAGGTTTAACCTATGTTTACCCCAAAGGAAAACCGCTCTTCTTGCTCATGGCAACATTAGCAGCACTGCAACGTCTCGTTGTCGGCGCGCACTATTTATCCGATATCTTTGTTAGCGTCGCCCTGGCCCTCATGGTCGCCTTCGCGTGGGGAACACTCCCCAATGACACAACTCCATCCACCGATCAGTCCCCCGAACGTCGCTGATCAGCGTTTCAATTCATCCCACGTGTTTTCTACAGATCTCAAAAGTCATTTGCGGAATCTTTGTCCCGGACAAATTGGTTATTCAATCCCCAAGGTATCAAAGGGTAAGTAATACGTGATTCGAACATCGGACAAAGCGCGATTACTGGGATGACGACTGACGCTCTACGTGCAACTTTCACAGACTGATCGACGGAGCGGTCCGCGTCAATCGGGGACGTCAAGGTGGACAGGAGTGGGTTACTTGCTATAGCCTTGGGAGGATGCGGTAACAATCCGCGTTAGCAACTGGGCTAAGCTCTTCACGGAATCACTTCGCAACATACTCATCTTGTAGACTCTCCCAGCCACCCATACCACCAAAGCGGTCGAAGCAGCGAGAAGTACGGCCCCAAGGATAGGTTGCCAGTAAGGAATCGTCACACCTGTCCCCATTCGTAAAACGTTCATCATCGGAGCACTTGGTGGAAACATCGCAAGCGTCGTTGCGATCGGTCCGAGCGGATCTCGGACGGCGATAAACCACACCATCATCGGCAACATCATCACCAACCATACTGGCAT
>CAZACJ010000012.1:0-30617 GCA_964483385.1 uncultured Pirellula sp.
CTAGCTTGCGTGATAGGCTGCATTGGTGCGGTCTACAGAGTTTAGGCTGATCCGTTTAAAAACAAGTTCTGGCTGCCAGCCGTCGTGCTCGTGCTCAGTTGCGTAGCAACGGTGCTCGTAATCGTAATCGGAACCAGCCCTGATGACGGTGCAATCCTTCGACCACGAACGACTCGACGTGTATCGTTTATCGATCGATTACATTGCTCGGTCATTCGAGGCGGCACAACCACTCGAAGGGCTTTATCGACATGCTCGCGATCAATGGCTTCGCGCTGCCCAATCAATCCCACTGAACATTGCCGAGGGTAATGGAAAACGTAGCCTCAAAGATCGTGCTAGATTTTTGGACATTGCACGTGGTTCGGCGTTAGAGTGCGCTGCGATTCAAGATGTGCTCGTTGTTTCCGGTGGCATGAGTCGGGCAACGGATCACGAATGGAAATCCAAACTGGTTCGAATGGTCGCGATGTTGACTCGGATGGCGATAAAATTCGATGGTGTCTCGGAATCATCGAGCGAGTACAATCAGTCAGCCGATTAAGAGCACGAGCACCGCGAAGCTGAGCACAAGCACGACGAAGAGCCAGAAATCGGGTATGGATGCCCGTTGCCGGGCACCCCCTCCACACCACCGTCTCACTCCGCCATCACCTTCGCCACACCGGTCGCCCTGGCAAAAAAATTGAGAATGGATAATTGAGAATGGAGAATTACTTAGAACACGCCGAACCGCCTGGATCTCAATTCTCAATTCTCAATTCTCAATTCTCAATTCTTAATTCTTAATTCTTAATCCTGGCTTGATTGATTACGCCAGCACGCCTGCAAGACATCACACAGTATCCCCAGACATCCGGCTCATATCGGAGGTTTGCAACACATGTTATAAAGTAATATAATTATCGGCAACACCCAAACCAAAAAGATGATAACGACAAACGCTTGAATCGATAACACGGCCGCAAGACACCCCGAAGCGGGATTTGAAGACGATTCCTTACCGCTCGTCTTCTGACCCAATCCAATAAAGCATAAAATTCCCAAAAATAGGGCAACGAAGTAGAACACGACCGGCCCGTAGGAATAAATGTCGTAACTCCCTGAGCTTCGTGATCTCGGTGGCGTCCCATAGTTTCGTGCAGTGTTCCCGCTACCAGTGCCGCCTAGGAGATAAATCCCAAGTACAATACATCCGAGGATGACAAGCACACCTATCACGATCATGCCAGCTAACTGATCACGCTTCTCATCGAGATCGCCAAGCGGAACTTGCTTCTCTGCAACATCATCCCGGATCGGCAACTCAGGAACTTTCGTTCCGCATCTCGGACAACAAGCCCAATAGAGACTTATCTCCGTATCACAACGTTGACATTTCAATTGATTGCTCATCGATTCGCGCTCCGAGCTGGACACCACAACTCATAACTCCATTGGATGGCAAGCCCAACACCAAACAATAGCATGGTCCATTGATAAATCGTAAAGTTCAAGGCAAAAACCGGTTCGGGACGAATCGCTTCGGTAATGAATCGAAAAATGCAATAAGTGATCAAGTAGAATTGTAGACGATGGGTGGCAAGCTGATTTGTGATCGTCAAACGCCAGAGAATCACTGCGAGCACACCGTGAAAGAGAACTTCGTACAGCTGCGTTGGATGCATACGGCCAAACCCATGAAAGTCGATGCCCCAAGGCAACTCCGTTGCAATTCCGTAGCAACATCCATTGAAGAAGCAACCAATTCTTCCAATCGACAAAGCAACCGCCAACGGTAATGCAAAACTATCACCCGTCTTGAACCGGATCCCTAAAAACCACTTGGCAATCTCAACGCTTAAGTAAGCCCCAACCAGTCCTGCCGTGACCGTCTTACCATCGGCAACCCATGCAAAAGACCAACCTGACTCAGTAATCGATGTAAGCACAAACGGGATTTTTGCGCTTAGCATCCCTCCAGCAAACGCCGCTGTAGCCAATACAACCTGCTCCCTAAAACTCAACTTCGTGATCGGTGAACTCTCCTTCGGCAATAATCGTCTTACCAAATAAAATGCGGCCAAAGCCAAAGACATAAACAGTGAGTAATACACACGACCGGGATCCATCGCGATGCTTGCCATGATGCTTTCATAAACTCACAAGTCTATTGATGGCCAATAAAGACTTAACGCATCTTTCAATTGTAACATCGGGCGACCGCATTGTATCCAACCTCTACGATCTATTTCCTAGGAACAAGCTTGCGATACGCCTCAAGAGCCTCCTCGTACTCTTTAACACCATCGGAAGACAAGACACCTCGACTGCGTTTCAATTCTCCCTCGACTCGATCAATCAAGTACTGCCGCTCTTGCTCAGAAGGTACCAACGGCTTTCCAGCAACATCAAACCAAATTGGTGCCGTGTGAGCAAATCTCCATCGTCCCCCGTCGGATTTCTGCCACACCCGCACCGCCACCCAACTCGTCGTATCGAATCGAACATCCCGGCGAAATTCGATTGCGCTCGAACCGTCAGGCCTACGCTCTTGGATGGAAACATCCTGTTGCTCAACCTTGCCATTCACTATCCACTCAATCGAATCTATCGGCCCATCCGCTTGTGCCATTACCTTCAACGAATCATCCTTTCGCTCAATGCTAACCATTGGCCCCGTCGTCACGAACGAACGCCCCTTTCGTAATCCTTCGATCCAATCACGATAATGAAACCCGTTCGGTAAATGGACATAAACCCTACCATAGCCTACCGGCACCGGATGCACTCCCGATGCCGTTCCCGCAGAGGGCTGCAAACGATAGCCGCAATTCAATAACGTCCAATACGTTCGATGTACGTACTCCATCCATTCCTTCTCCCCACCAGACACCCCATCTCCTAATCGCATCCAATCCGGTGCTGGCGTCGTCCATTTACTGAACGCAAACTCCGTTCTCCACATATGGTTGTTCGCTAATTCATACGTCAAACGATTCCCAAGCAACGGTGGCAAGACCAATGCAAACGGCCAGTCGTGTTTATCCAAATCTAAAATTGCCCCCTCCCGATCCGCTTGGGCAATCACTTGTCGGACCGGGGGAATTCCAACTCCAAAAGGTGTTTGATGATTCAACGCGAATAACGCCCCAAGCGTATGCGACTTGGCATCAACACTAAAAATCTCCCACTCGGTGTTCTTCGGCCAAATCACATGGGACCCATCCACCGCAATCAACTCGCTTGGTAACCGAGCGTCGTCCGGGTCGGTGCGATCTCCAAATTCCGCAGTTCGGTCGTTACGGGTAGTCCAGTACACCATCGGCAATGCCACGTTGACATCGTCCGCCTCAATCGCAACCTTCAATCGATCGACATTCATATGAACGTGCGTATCGCCGCTGTACCACCCATTGGCTGACATGTTGACCCAACGCTTCAGTCGCACCTCTAACGTCGGTGCCTGCGTTCCAACTTGAATGGTCTTGGTCCATGGAAAGTACTCCTTGCCACGCTCTACAGTCACCTTGTAATTTCCGGGAGGTAACCGCAACGAAAATGGGTGCGCCGATACGCTCGTATGGAATTCATTTGAATCGGGCCGAATCCAATTTTGCTTTTCATACCGCACCGTCCTCCCCTCAGACTCGGCCCCCTCCGCAAAATACCACTCCCCTGATTCACTCTGGACATACATTCGACTGGCGATCGGCTCACCCGTCTGATCATCGATAACCCGCCCAAGCACCAACTGCTCATCAACCGCATTCCATCGCTTTTCAATCCTCGATAACTCCTTATCGATTTCTGTCCCCTGGTAAAACGACAGCCAACCATGAACAGTTCCCGTCTCCCCAGACGCGAGTTCAGGAAAGATCGGATCGGAGTGCAGGCAAGGGCAGGGGGCATTACCCCATGTACGATGGTTCGGCTCAAACCCAAGTATCACCCAACGATTCCCCTCAGAATTGCGACAAGCTGCCAAAGAACCACGAAATATCTTGTTGTCATTCGTCTGCTGATCAAAGTCCTTACACCCCTTGAGCATCGCACACATCTGCACACGTAAATCCGACAACACTTCAGGGGTACCATTCGTAAGTGTCATGCGAATCGCCAAATGATCGCGATGGGGTGTGGCCAGCAACTCATAGACGATCTTGTTCGGCAACTCCCGACGAAGAAAGTAACTTCCGTCCGGCTTTCGCACCCACTCCAATTGCTTTAGTCGTATCCCCTGCTTGTCCCAAATCGTATCGATATGCGTATGGGCGAGATACGTTAGCCCTAAATTCGACCACAGGGCTTCCGGCGCATCCAACACCACATAACTCGATGGATCCCAAGGGGTGAATATACTGAGCTTGGTTTCTCGCTGAGGCTCAATCGCCCCATCGAGAAACCCAATTCTCGGATGCCGTCCACCAGGGTAGGGCAATACAAAGATCGGCGGATCGACCTCCGACAACGGCCTACTGCTTGGTGAAATATTAAAGCGCTTCAACGCCCCCTCTAACTCACCTGGTTGCAATCCGGTGACGTCCAGTATTTCCTCTCGCGAATAACCATGATACCAAACCATATTCTCCAACCAGTGCCTCAATTCGGTCTCATCCGCTCCAACCCTTCGTTGTCCCGAAACGGACTCCTGGCCAAACACCAAGGGAAGAGCAATAGTAAAAACGAACGCAACGATGCTGCTCATTGCGTTACAAGCCATCCAACACTTGGACATAACTTTCTCTCTTAGTCTCTGCGAGAATTGATTCGACCAGGACACCATCGAAACCGGCGTGCCATAATAACAAAAAAGTCTCCCTCAGTGCCCGTCTCCAATCCTCAAAGAAGCAATTGCCGACCGATCCCTCTGGACCATGAGTTCCAATCGGCCAAAATGTGAATTCTCGAAGTAGATGTTGACTGGGATTCCCCAAACCCGGAAATTGATCTGGCCCTAGTTTCCAAGGAACCGCTGAGTCACAACATGGTAGATGCACAAGACACTTACGGAACGCGACTTACCGACTTGCACTACCTGAGTCACCCACCCTCACCAACGCAGACAGTCACAAAGAAACCCTCCATCTGGATTCTACTTTTCTCCGCATTATTGGGTGGATTGGGAAGCTATACAGTTTTCTCTCTGCTTTTAACCCCCAGCTTGATCCGAGAAATAAAGTCCTTGCACCCACTTCAAGATGCAGCAGTCCTCCTATCGATTCCCATTGCAATTTGGACTGCCATTTTCATTCACGAAACGGGACATTTATGCGCCGGCATGCTTGCAGGAATGAAACCGATTTTTTTACTCGCTGGACCTCTTAAAGTTTCCTTTGAAAACTCAATAGTAAACATCCATCTAAATAAGGTTTTCTCAACTTGGGGCGGCCTAGCCCTTGCTACTCCGCGTGAAGGAAGTACTAGAAAATGGTCTCTACCCACAATGATAGCCGGGGGCCCGCTGGCAAGTTTGATTCTCGCGTTGGTTGCAGGTATTGTGACCTATCAACTCACTGGCTGGTACCGTCTTCCAATCGGTATCCTCGCTATCATATCACTCCTGATTTCGGTCGCCACTCTGCTCCCAATTCGCGCCGGAGGCTTCGATTCCGATGGCGCGCAATTACTACAACTCGCGCGCGGTTCAACTATCGCAAAAGCAAAACACAAAATCTCAATCGTCGTAGGTGAAAGTATCGCCGGAGTACGCCCCAGAGATTGGTCTACTAAACTTCTCGAAGAAGCAATTGCGGAAGTCTCTGACCCTTTGACGCGGGTCAGCGCCCATTTTATGCTCGCCGAAGCAGCCGAAGACAGTGACGACAAAAAGAAAACAATACAAGCTTACGAAAACTTCGCAAAACAACTACACGACGGTGGATTGCAAGCTTACCCAGCGATGATGCGCAATGACCTAATCTTCCCAATCGTCATTCATATCGTCGAACACTTCCGCGACACATCTCTAGCGGAACAATGGATGAGTCTGTGCAATGGTTCTACCTACTACAAATACATGGAACTACTGGCAAAAGCAACCATCGCAGAAGCCAACGGAGATCATGACGCCTCTCGGTCTCTTGCCAACGAAGCCCTAAACAACTTGCCGAGTACCCACGTAGTCCCTCCAAAACGGATCGAACGACTTAAACAACTCACCTCTCCAACAACCTGAGTCACTCCCCTACTGTATCGATTATCGATGCACATCATTGCAAAACAGGGCGACTGCGCTCGACTTCCTTTAAGGCGATTCCTTGACGTTGCGAATCTGACGCAAAAACGTTTCGATATCAGGCGTACGCAGATCCGGGTTCGCATGCATCGCTGACATAATCGCATGCGCTAAGTTCTTATCCATCTGCGGCCGATGCTCAAGTATGTCCCTCGGCGGTGACGTGTCGTGATGCAATGCCGCTCGACCTGATGTGTCTGAAATCTGCCAAGGCAAATCAAACGTGATCAAGTGATAACAGGTCACCGCAAACGAAAATATATCAACCCGTTTATCCGTCGCCCTACGACGCACGATCTCCGGTGACATATACAAAGGAGTCCCAGTTCGATTCCCAGGAGCCATAAACGGACGTGTTGCCGGCAGTGTCAATCCGAAATCAATTAGCTTCACCGCCCCCAAGTCCTTAGTAGCCATGTAATTTCGCGGGCATATATCCCGGTGAATAAACTCCTTGCGATGAACGTACGCCAATGCCTCAGCCATCTGCCGAATCATCTCCAATCGCTTCCCCGCTAACATCTCCTCCTGACGCTCCTGAATCAACTGATTCAAACCCGGACCGTCTATGTACTCCATCACCAAAAACAACTGCCCCTTCGACGAAGTCCCATACTCGAGGGTCTTGACGATGTTCGGATGTTGCATCTGAATCGCAATCTCACCCTCACTCGGCTTGTTCAACCCCTTAAATCGACTCTCAAAAAACTCAACTTTGTCCGTATCACACAACTTTACACCAACCACTCGGTTGTCGTTCTGCCGATCTTTAGCAACAAAGAAGTTGCTCATCGTGCCGCTAATCGCCGACCTCAAACGCTCAAATCGACCCTCAATGTCCACCGACTTGCTCGCCTTGGCAACCTTGCCAGACTCCCCACCACTAGCCGGCTTCTTATTGAACAACTTATCGAAAATTCCCATCGATGCTCCGTTGCTTGATCGGGATGCAATCCAATGAACTACCTCCTGTATTATATCAACTCCCCCCCAAACGGGCTTGCCCTACCCCCCAACAATTCCTTATCGATAGACATAACCTAGGAGCAATACCGTGTCCCAATCCACTCCCAACACCACTATTTCACCCCCAAATCGATCTCTCGCCCTAGAAATACGCGACTTGCGTAAATCCTACGGCGAGCACCAGGCCCTCCGTGGCGTCTCCTTGCAAGTCCTCCCGGGGGAACGTGTCGCTCTGCTCGGACCCAATGGAGCCGGAAAAACGACCCTAATTCGCTGCATCTCCGGACGCACCGAAGTCTCCCAGGGTGATATTAAACTCTTCGGACGATCTATCCGACTCCCAAACGCATCAACCCAACTCGGTGTCGTCCCCCAAGAACTCGCCATCTACGGTGACCTGACAGCTCGCGAAAACCTTGAGTGCTTCGGGCGACTCCATGGACTACGCGGAAGACAACTCCAAGAACGTGTAGCCTGGGCCCTTAAATGGATCGCCCTCGAAGACCGAGCAGAAGACCTTACCGCCAAATTCTCCGGAGGAATGAAAAGGCGAGTCAATATCGCCTGCGGTGTCATGCACGCCCCAGGTATCCTCCTCCTCGATGAACCAACCGTCGGTGTCGACCCGCAAAGCCGACAACGTATCTTCGATATGCTCGACCAACTCAGCGCCGAAGGTACCAGCATCCTGCTGACAACTCACCACCTCGAAGAAGCCGAACAACGCTCCGATCGCATCGTGATCATCGATCACGGCCAAGTCATCGCCGACGGGAAAATCGATCAACTCATCGATCAAACCATCGGTCGACAAAAACAAGTCCTATTAGAAATCGAAGGCATCCTGCAACATCTACCATCCGGATTCCAACAACAAGAACCCAATGTCCTTGTAGGCTCCACTCACAACCTCGCCGATGAACTACCCCTCTGGATCCAACAAATGACGCACGCCGGCGTACGTATCAAAAACTTGGAAGTCCACTCACCAAGCCTTCATCACGTGTTTCTACACCTCACCGGTAGAGAACTGCGAGAGTAATCGCACCTATCCTAACAGCTCCTTACAAGCCCCATGCACCCGTTTCCAATCAACCTTGGACAAGTCGACTCCCTTCTTCTTGCTAGCCTTCCCCGCCTTACTCAATAGTATCAACTCCTGCACTGCTAACATCGTACTCGCTACCTTCGGTGCTATCTTCTGCTTCTTCGCATACTCAACCAATGCCTCTGGCATCTCCACCGCCATCGCGCTACCCTGATACTCCTTACCTGTCATCAACCAATCTAAAGATACACCTAGTACTCTCCCAATCGATAATAAATTCGAAGAGCTCACATTACGCTTTCCACTCTCCAACTCAGAGAAAAAGCTTTTGCTCAATCCCACACGACTGCATACATCCTGCTGACTTAATCCCAAGTCCTTTCGACGCTTCTTGATTCGATCGCCAACGCTTGCCATGTTGCACCTCACTTCCTAGGAAAACTTCTTTACTGTGAAGAACGTACTTCAAAACAACTTGGGCATAGTTGCTTCATGCAAGCCTACCCGACCTAATTACACCAATACCGCTTCACTCCTGTCGCACGGTACTCACTGACGAACTAATTGCCGAACATATACCCTGAGCCTCTTGCTACTCCATGCGGAAGCATTACTCGTAAATGTCCAGTCCCTGGTGTTCCCCTCGCTGTTCCCTATGCCAATGTCCGCTCGCGCACCAGCCTTCCATTGATTAATCGCAAACACCGTTTGCCCCGCCTTGCCATGATGCACTTGCATACTCCCATAACCATCCGGAGGAACTGCAATCTCGTCTCCAAAGTCATAGATGCTGTCCGAAGCCCCCTCGACATGCGCGCCGTTGACCATCCCATAGTTGTCAGGCCAAAACTCGATGTTACCAGATCCAATGCCTCGACCACTCGCAACACTTGCAGTCGAACTAAAGATGTCCAAATCCTCAACTGGCATCTGAAACCTCGCGCCAGATGCCAACGTCGGAACCCCAATCTTCTTTACCTCACCCGTAAATGCTTTCATCGTTACAAAGACCTTGCGATCCTGACCGTTGGTATCGGTCAACTCGACTAAGTACCCGATTCGATCAAAGCCCCCCACGTCCGCCGACCGATCCACGTCGTACCGAATATCCCCCGACAACTTGGACAAATCCAAATCGTATACCAAGGTGTACTCCTTCGAGGTCGGAACCAAGTCCAAAAACTCCGGCTCATCCCCAGCTCGAAACGCAGCAACAGGCAACCCCGTTGCACCACACAGATTCGGCTCAGCAAGCATGTTCCAAGCGAACCTCACAGCCCGCGGTTCAGCCACCTCCGGCGAACTCAATATCAATCGATCACCATCGATCCTCCCCTCCGCTGGGCGATATCCATTCGACCCTACACCGATAATCTCGAAATGACTCGGTGCATTGCCGTCTCGCGTCCTCAATCCACCCGCAGTGTTCTTAAAGGTTAATCGCAAAGCTCGCCCGTCAACCTCCAGTCGATCCAACTCCGGCCCACTCGCTACCACATCCTTCTTTCCATACGTATTCCTCAAAGCCAACAACGCCAAACGATGACCAACTTCCTGCTTGTTCGGCGGATGGATGTCATGCACTGTCGCGATGTCATTGGTTACCACCATCCCAGTCCCTGGAATACTCTTCTCAACCATGCTCTGCGCTTCCCAAAAACGCGCCAACATCGTCGGATCCGCATCCCCATAGCGATATGGTGCAATCTGCACGTAATACAAGGGAAATTCTCCTTGCCCCCACAATTCTCGCCATCCCTGAATCAATGCTCGCTTCTTCTCTAAATACAACATTCCCTCATCATGATTGCTCTCACCCTGATACCAAATCGCTCCTCGTATCGGAAAACCTACGACCGAGTGAATCATCCCGTTGTACAACATCGTCGGATCTTGATTGCTCGTAAAAGGAGCCAACTCCGCCGGATAACCCGGGTTCGGCTCCACTAACCCCCCTCCCCCCAACCCAGCCTTTGCTCGCTCTAACCAATTCTCAACGCGACCAATGTGCTCTTTTAACACCTCTTTGTACTGCTGCGTCCCAGGTGTACGACCCATTACCGATCGATAAATCTCTTGTAATGACTCCACTCGCTGAAACCCTACGGGTGGCACCCAAGGCTCAATACGGGTCCCTCCCCACGATGCATTGACCAAGCCAACGGGAACATCCAACTCCTTGGTTAACTCCCGCGCCATGTAATATCCACATGCAGTAAAGTTCGCCACAGTCTGCGGCGTACATACTTGCCACTCCCCTCTAAAGTCCTCCAACGGTACCATCGATGCTACCAACGGTACCTTGATGTGCCGAATCATCGGATGATCCCCTGAGGCAATCTCCTCCTGAGGATTGCCACTCATCGCAACCGTCCACTCCATGTTCGATTGCCCCGAACATAACCACACCTCTCCAACCAAGACATCTTCAAACCGAACCGTGTTCGTCCCCTGAACGAGCAACACGCCAGGATCCTTCGATCCCTTCATCGGCGGCAACGTAACTTCCCATCGCCCCGTTTGATCTACCTGAACCTCGGCTACACTCCCCTTGAACTCCACTCGCACTCGCTCACCAGCCTCACCCCACCCCCATACACGGATCTTCTGATCCCGCTGAAATACCATCCGACTTCCAAAGACCGAAGGCAAACGCAATTCGCCATTTACTGAGCTACAGAAGAAGAGCCCAATACTCACCCAAAATACAACAACCGCGACAGAATATCGGCGCATCAAACCTTGCAAAGATCTCATATCTAAGTGCATTTCAACAGCGAGAGAACGGGTAGAATACTCGACCAACCCCGCTACTGTATCCCATACACATCAATCTCGCTAGTAATCCCCCCTACTTGGCCCCCCCCACAGCAGTACGCTTGGGATCGCTCGTCAATCGAGCCGGTACCCCCTTTCCACCAACAACCGCATCTTTCTCGCCCACCGCATCTGCACCTTTTCCCTGACTCTCCTTAGCTAACCGCTCTGTAACGACCCCGTCGTCTGACTTGGAAAGCAACGGATGCGCAAACGTGATCTGCGAACGATGCTCCACTCCATTCGGCGTTTGAGCCAAAGGATACTCGTCATTACTCTCTGCCCGACTCGCTAACCCACTCCCCGCAAAGCGGGTCCCGCGATAAATCGACCCCTGCTGTATAGGCCCAATACCAAGAAACCAACTATCCTTCGCATCGCTCCCCGCCTGCGCAACACCCGATTGCCACAAAGGCTCCCGCGTCTCGCGATCATAGGCAAACACCGCGACCTTGGCCGCGGCACTTTTCGTCTCCTTCTTCGCTATGGACAACTCAGGAATCGTTGGCAAACTTGGCGCGGATGTGATCAATGTAGATGCACTGCTAAGAAAATTGCTCGCTGGCAATCCATAGGTCATGTTGTGACCATCCGTACCCAAAGCTCCAACACGGGCTTCACAGATAATGTCTGCCATGTCCTTCGTGTCAACCAACATACACCCAGCCGCCGTCAACTGCTGTCGCAACGAACTGATCACGTAATCAGATGTCACCAAATTATGGGGCATCGGTACCCCAGGTATCGATTTGCCCGCCGAAGACATATACGTTGTGTCCAAAAATATCTTGTACCCCGACAACGGGCGAAAATCGATCTGCGACACCGTCGAATCTACCGCATCACTCATCAATAACTGCTCCGTCGCTGTCACCGATTTTGTCGTCCCACATCCAGGAATCAACAACGATAAACAACCAGCAAACAAAAGCCAGCCCAGAAAACGAAGCGAAAATAGACGCACCGGTACCTCGATCATTTCAAGCATACCATTGCGTTCGAATCGCCCTGTTCGCATATTCCTGTAACTCTTTCCTCAACGCCCAAATAAAACCTATCGAGTTGCAAAACCTTTGCCCGGATCTCCTTGCAATCCCATCGCCCTAGTAGGGCCAGCATTGGCAGACCCAGCTTTGGCAGACCCAGCATTGCGAATCGACGAATCGCTCCGACTGCGAGCCGCACTCTCCAAGGCTTCAACCAACGATGCGCTCGGACTATCAATCTGCATCTGCCGGACTCGCCCCTGGTCATCAATGTACTGAACGCTCAGCTTCGTCACCCCAACTCCTTCTACCGCTCGCGTCGGCTCCAACAATCGTCCCAAGCCTAACTTCAAGACCTGCTCATGGACCACCTCGGTACCACAGTAAAGCCCCTCATCCAAATCCCCATCGGCGGCATAACATACCCCAACCAATTCTCCCTCCGAATTGAACAAACCACCACCACTACGCCCCTGTACCGGCGCTCCTGAGGTCTCAATGTTCGCAGCGCCCAAATAACGATTCAACTTCGTTACCCTCGAATCCCTAACACTCGGAAACTGCCCGTGGTCACAACCCACACTAAAAACACTCTCACCCTCCTGCAACCGCTCCTCCCGCATCAATATCGGCGCTACCGCCACTGCTCGCCCCGGTCGAAAAACCACCAAGCCGATATCCTTCTCCTCAATCTGATGATGTATCAACTCGCCGCGATAAGCGATCGGTTTTCCATCCTGAAATACCTCCACCGATATAGGACTATTCGGCTGCATATCCCGAAACAAATGACCACAGGTAATCACTAACGCCTCTCCCTGCTGCGCATCGATAATCGTCCCCGATCCAACCGCCTGATGTGACGGTTCATCCACAATAATTCGTACCGTCGCCAACTTAGCAGATACCCTAGGCTCCCCTCCCGCGACTCTACCCACCGGTGAATTGCTCCCAATAGGAACCATGGGCACCAAGCCATCAATCCCTCGCTCCCCACGCTGTATCTCTTGCGCTGCCGATTGATGCCGAACCATTCCAACTACCTCTCGCGCTGGTCGCAACGAATCCGCCGAAGAAGCTCGCAACATCCGCTGGGTAAACTCCTGCAAACTCACTCCCCCTAAAATCCGATCCACTTCTCGACCACCCCGCAACAACAATGTCGTCGGTGAGGAATGCACCCGCCAACGCTCCACCACGTGCGGCTCAAGCCGCATATCCACACGGCGTACTACCCAACCACGCGCAACCGCCTCCTCAATTACCCCATCCATCCCCTGGCCAACGCTGTCCCCACCATCCAAAAAACAAACAGCTAAACAATCCCCAACCTGCGTGGCAACTCCACCACTGAATCCCTGACCATACACAACGCCGTCACACACAACTCCGCCAAACACGATCCCCATCGCCACGACGAAATACGTCCGAACCAACCTTGTACACAACCAAATTTCGTTCTGCATTCCGTCCGATCCTCCATGATCGCGCGACGCTATTACCCACCCCATCCACGCAACGGCAACCCCTTGAGCCCCCCCGCGCAACGGCCCGCAGTGTCCACTTTTTCACCCTCCCAAAGCAAGATCAGTACGTCAGCTATACCTTCCAAAAAACAACCCAAATCCCTTAGTTTATCAAATGCTATCAATGCGATTCGCTTCGCAATGGATCCTTCCTGTCAGCCCCTGTCCCCCCCCCGCAATCCTAAACGACCTCAATCGGCAACACATCCACCGCCACCTGCAATGCCGTAAAACCACCACCTACAAACACCCCCTGAATCGGCGCAACATCCGCATAATCACGCCCCCAACCTATCGTAATGTGATCCAAAGCAGGTATCACGCCATTCGTCGGATCCACGTCAATCCAACCCAAAGGACCTAAATACACGCTAACCCAAGCATGCGAAGCATCCGCTCCCACCAACCGAGGCTTGCCCGGCGGAGGCTGCGTCAACAAGTACCCACTGACATACCGAGCCGCAATGCCCATCGTTCGAAAACACGATATCATCACATGAGCAAAATCCTGACACACTCCCTCACGCTTCTCTAAACTCAACCTCGGCGGCGTTCCAACTTGAGTCGATGCCGGCTTGTAACGAAACTCCTCTCGAATCCTCTGATTCAACGCTAATACCACCCGCAAAGCATCAGCATCCTCATCCCACACCGGCGCAACAAATCGTTCAAAGTCCTCATGCGGTACGCAATACCGAGATGGATAAGTCATCTCGCTCACCTCCACATCTCGATGATCTATCATCCATGCTCGCAACGCCCGTAGACTTATACCTGCTAACTTCGGTACCTCCAAGCCAGCTCGCTCTACCTCACATTTTGAAACCACACGCATCGACGCATGCACCCGCTCAATACTAAAAAACTCCACCGGATTCCCAAATGCATCCACCCCGCCGACGCGATAATCCGGAGGCGGGGTTATCTCCACCTGCGCATGCACTGTCCTCTGATAAACCAACTCCCGTGGCCGTAAATGAAGCTGGTTATGGCACAACGAACTCTCCGTCGAATACACGTAATCCGTCACATGCGTAATCGAATATCGTCGCACCTGCCCCACCAATCCCAACTCCATCGCAAATCCCCTCTACCACAACCAACCTTACCCAGTTCGGCCAAGAATTTATACGAAAAAAATCTATACACTTGCCATCCAATACTCCAACCGTACGTCTTTTAGGTATCCTTACATCTCCAAAGCTCAGCCCACGTAACACCCTTCAGTACGATATCGCGAATCATGGAAACCGTCCACGAGAGTATTTACGACTACCCAGTCTACTACGATCTGATCTTTGCAAGCGACTGGGTCGCTGAATACAAATTCCTTACCGCCGCTTTCGACAAACACGTCCAAGGCAAATGCAAACGCCTCCTCGAACCCGCCTGCGGAACCGGCCGACTTCTCTATCGCATGCTCAAAGCAGGTTACCAATGCGACGGATTGGACCTCAACGAAAAAGCCATCGCGTTCTGTAACAAACGCCTAAAAAAGCACGGCATGAAAGAAACGGCTTTCGTCGCCGATATGTGCGACTTCACCGTCAAAAAACCATACGATGCTGCATTCAATACCATCAACTCTTTCCGACACCTACTCACCGAAAAAGCTACCCTCGCTCACTTTCGCGCCATGGCTGCCGCAATCCGACCAGGCGGAATCTACGCCCTCGGGTTTCACCTCACCCCCCTCGTCGGACCCACCACAGACGAAGAACAATGGGTCGCACGCCGTGGACACCTCCAAGTCAATACCTCCATGTGGCCCCGCGATAAAGATACAAAAACCCGTATCGAACGCTTCAACCTCCGCTTCGATGTCCATAAACCAACCGGATCCATGCGAATCGATGATTGCCTCGTCCTGCGTAGCTACACCTACAAACAGTTCGCCACAATGATCAAAAAAGTCCCCGAATGGGAAATCGAAACCGCATACGATTTCAGCTACGATATCGATGAACCGATCGAAATCGATGAAACTACCGAAGATGTGGTCTACATACTCAAACGCAAGTAACCCTCCCCTAGCGTTCAATGTACCAATCAATTATCGACCGATAACCACTCACTCCTCGGAATCATTCTACCCAAGTCTAACGATAACCCGGATAGCCACCCTCTTCCGCAAAAAACTCACTCCATACCGGCAAATGCTCACTCACCTGACTCGCTTGCTCCAAACTCAAATTGAACTTGCGCAAAAAATCTATCGCTCCTGATCTCCCCGTAAACTCATCTCCAGTCTGCGGCGGAAAGACAATATGATCTAACATCTCGTCACCGCGTATCGTCGTCGCCATGTTCTCGATCGCAAAAATCCACTTCATCCCACGCAAAACCTCAAGCCGCTTATCGGAACAACCAAAACCACCGGCAAGCAGTATGTCGTCTTCTCCTCGACCATCCCGCTGAATACTATCGATCAGCCCGGGTAACACCGCAAGCTCTTGCTCCAACCGGTTCGGCGATACATGCATGTTCACCAACGAAAAAGTAATCGCTCGCTCCGCCGGAACTATCCTCGCTCGAAACCATCCCACCAACGGATCAAAATCCAATAACTCACCAGGATCCTCCACGGTGTACAACTGATACCGATCCGTCTCCACCCGCCGAGTGTCATAAACAAAAGCAAAATGCATCGCCTGATGCAAAGGTCCTACCCTCGGCCCAACCATGTAATCATAAGCCCCCCCCGATTGATTGATCCGATCAACCAACTTCGGTAACACATCCCGCTGACGAGACGTGATTCCCTGCAATGCAACTACGTCGAAATTGCGAACAATCCTCGCAATAACCTCCTGCACCGCTAACCTAGCACTCTTCTCCTCGTCGTAGCTCTGCAAGTCAAACGTCGCAACCCGCAATGTTGGTGTCACAGGTGCATCAGGTACTAATCCTCCACTCCCCTCCAACTGCACCGCACCAACGGTCCTACTACCCTCATGCGATATCGGAAACCAATCCTTGGGATCTACCCACCCACGCACCCGCTCACTTATCCCAACACCTACCTCAGATTGCCCCACCTGACTGCCCTTCGGCTCAATGCGCAACGCATCTAACCCTCGTATCGAGTAGTATTGGGAAGCGTAAACAAGCCCCCCAATCAATCCAATGATCAATAAACTCCGCTTGCTAAGGATCGCCATGGCATTGCGTTCATCGTCCAACGAACCGGCGATCAGCCAGCGAAGTTTTCCAGATGCCCCTCAAGCGTTTCGCAAATAAGTCAGTCCAATCGGTTTGTGAGGATTAATCCGATTCAACCACCCTGAGCGACTAAAACTCGCAATTACACTAAAACTCGCAATTACCAGGTGTTCTAGGAAACGGTATCACGTCTCGGATGTTTGCCATCCCCGTCGTGTATTGAACCATCCGCTCCAACCCCAACCCAAACCCAGCATGTGGCACCGTTCCAAATCGGCGAAGATCCAAATACCACCAATAATCTTCCGCTCGCAAACCTGATGCCTCCATCCGAGTAATCAAAACATCCAACCGCTCCTCTCGTTGCGAACCTCCGATAATCTCTCCGACTCCTGGTACCAACACGTCCATCGCCGCGACAGTCTTGCCGTCATCATTTAGACGCATATAGAAAGACTTAATCTCCTTCGGGTAATTGTACAAAATTACAGGCCCCTGCACGTGCTTCTCCGTCAAATACCGCTCATGCTCCGACTGCAAATCAGTCCCCCAACTAACCGGATACTCGAACTTCTCCCCACTCTTCGTTAATACATCGACCGCCTCAGTGTAAGACATATGCACAAACGGCTTATCTAAAACCAACTGCAACGCAGACAACAATCCAGGCTGAATCCGCTTTTCAAAGAAATCCATGTCCTCCGCACAATGCTCTAACGTCTCGCGCAACATGAATTTCAAATATCGCTCCGCCAACCCCATGTTGTCCGATAACTCATAAAAAGCTGCCTCAGGCTCAATCATCCAAAACTCAGATAAATGCCTCGATGTATTGGAATTCTCCGCGCGGAACGTAGGTCCAAACGTATAGATCTTGCCCAACGCACAAGCGTACGCTTCACCCTCCAACTGACCACTAACCGTCAAATACGCTGATTTCCCAAAGAAGTCCTTGCTCGTATCTACCTTCCCCTGCGCCATCGGCAACTGATCTAACGGCAAGGTAGTCACTCGGAACATCTGCCCCGCACCCTCGCAGTCACTCGCTGTTATCAAAGGGGTATGCACCAACACGAACCCCTCTTGATGGAAAAACTCATGCGTCGCAAAACTAATCCGATCTCGGACCCGTGTCACCGCACCAAAAGTATTGGTCCTCGGCCGCAAATGCGCCCACTCCCGCAACTTCTCAAACGTATGCTGCTTCTTCTGCAACGGATAATCCGTCGCACTCGCTAACCCCATCACACGCAGCGAACTTGCCGAGAGTTCCGTTGCTTGACCTTGCCCCTGACTCGCCTTGAGCTCCCCCTCAACCACCACACTAGAACCGACAGTCAATGTCAATACATCCGCTTCGTAATTGCTCAAAGAACCTTCGGCTATTACTTGCAAATTCCCAAACGAACTTCCGTCGTTGAGCTCGATAAAACTAAATCCCCCTTTGCTGTCCCGTCGCGTGCGAACCCAACCTCGCACCTGTACCTGACGCCCAACCGACTGAGCACGCCTCGCTTCTTCTACCGATACCCAAGGCTTTCCTGCTACAACGTCTAATGCCATGCTCTCTCTCCTACAATCTTGCTGTGCGTACTCAACCGATTTCTACAGCCAAAGCTCCCTCCCAACCGACCTGAAATAGCTCGCCAAGCCGAAAAGCCACCTCGCTGTATCCCGCGCATTGTAGCGACTTTTCAATCTTGGCAACCCTGCCATCGAATCCCAAGAACCTACCCGTGCCTAGCGTTTTACCTGCCCAATCAACTCCTCGCCCGTCATCCGAAACGCCGCATCGTGCGGGCAAGAATATACGCAACGCGGTGTCCCTCCTATACTCTTGCACTGATCACATGTCGTCGCACGCTGCCGTATCACAGGAATTTTTTCCCCCGCCTCCTCACGATACCCATCCGATTGCCCCACCATCGTAATGTTTCCGTATGGGCAATTCGTCGCGCACTGACCACACCCGATGCAGTGATCCTCAATCACTATCTCCTTATCCCCCTCCCGGAAAATCGCATTCACCGGACAACCAACCAAACAATAAGGATCTGTACACGATCGACAACTCGTCGCAATCAGAAAGTTCTCAAACCGTAACCCCTCACGAACCAATCGGGTCTGACCTCCATGCGAGTCCGCACAAGCCTTCGAACACTCGTCGCACCGCGTACAAGACTCCAAATCCAATACCAACAAACTTTGTGCATTGTATAACCCTTGCGCAACAAAGTTCGCCCGCATCGCGTCATCCACCGCAACCCGATTCGCATCCCGCTTAAGCAACGACTCCGCGCGCTCAATCAAGGTGCGTTTGAACTCGGGATTGCTATCGGCAATCTCTCGGATTAATTCACCATCGATCCTTACCAACTCAACGTGATCCAATGCTGTACAACTCGACGTACGCACGCCCGGTACGTAATCCAACGCTTTCAATTCGTCAGCAAGCTCCGCTTGGTACAATCTCGACAACACCGAAACCTCACCGAATACCCCTATGCTCCCATCAACACTCCCCGGGCCAATGTAGTTGACCACCTGATCCCGCATTCCCTGCATCCTAGATACCTTCACATAACCCAATCGGATCAAATACAGATCTCCTCCAATCTCCCCCTCCCGAAATATCGGCTGCCCTGGCTCAACACTCATCAACTCCACTCCACCAGCTAATCGCTTCAATTCGACTTCCGATAACATTTTGCAAATCGGTATTCGCCCCAAGTCCGTGTTCAACGCGTGCCGCCGATAAGCCTCATTGAGTACACGACGACTCGCACTATTGCGCTGCAACATGTACAACACGTTGCTCCCAATCTCAATCACTTCCGACTCCTCTACCGCTACCACCGTAGCCGTTCGAGGGTAACGATTCAAACAAGCCATCTCGCCCAAGATCACATCTTCCGCCCCCCGGTATACCTTGCTCTCTTTCGCAACACTCGCGGTATCCGCCCCCGTCGCCAACGTTGGTACCGCACCCCCCCCCCGAGAAAACCACCGTCCCCAAGATCGAGACTTCGTCGCCCCACCCACCTTGGCTTCCACTCGACCTCGCCGTCGAAACTGAATCTCAAACTTCCCCCTCTGTATCAAAAACGCCGTCGCCCCATACTCACCCTCACGACATAACACATCTCCAGGTTGCAACACCCGACGCACACAAGCCCCCCCGTTGAATTGCAAAAACTTGTAAGGAATCCCAGCGAAGATCGGTATCTCTAACATCTCCTCCGGTGATAATATCGAGACAGATCGCACACCCTCCTGCTCACGGCGATACCCCGTGTCGTCCGATAACTTCTCGATCTGCTTCTCTACCACCAACGGACGAAATTGCAACGCATCGGTTGGACAAGAAATCACACACTCCCCACACGATACACAGGAACTCTCCAACATCGGTAAATCAGTGTCAAATGCAATCCTAGCTTGATAACCCTTCCCAGCCCTCGCCATCACATCATTGCGCTTGATGTCATTACAAGCCCGAGTACAGCGTTGGCATAACACACATGCATCATGATTGACCGAAATTATCTCCGACGAAACATCCACCCCACGACGCCCCGCCAAACCACTCGGAGAATACCGCAAATGAACAGGATCCGGCACAAACCGATGCACTAACTTCTTCAACTCATTCGGTTCATATGCCTTCGGCGCCTCGACCAACCCCTCTCGCTCTCCCTCACTCAAATGCTCAGCCGCCAACAACTCAACAATCACCCCAACAGAATCGCGAATCGTCTCAACCGCCTTGGGATTCTCGCGACTCGCCAAGGTCGTTATCAACATCCCGTCCTTCACGTGGTAAGTGCATGCCGAAACCAAGTCCTTTTTCACACGACCACTCTTGCGACGCTCCTCAATCTCCACCAAACAAACACGACATACCCCCACAGGCCTTAAATGCTCCCGATGACACAAGACTGGCACCGGATTAACATCCTCTACCCCCCTTACATACATCTGCGTAACAGCGTCATATATGGTCGTCGGTCGAGGTACCAACTCCCCTCGCTCATTGACCACCACCACACCTTGCGAATTCCGCATCGGCATCGCTTTTTTGACCACCACTACCTGACCATCAATCGTAAGATGTATGTCTTTCTCCAAATCCCCAAGCGTCGCGTCCGCTGCCCGAATCAACTGACCATCGATGTCCCGCGCGAACAAAGCCTCTTCCCGCGCGCTGATGTACTCGCTCTCATCCGAATCTTGCTCAATCGCCATGATGATCCTATCTCAACGAATGAAAATATCTCAAATACGTCCGCAAAGGCTCACTTGCAACCTGACCCAATCCACAAATACTTGTCGTTCGCATAATCCGCGATAACAAGTTCGCCTGCTCGATCAACTCACTGACGATCTCCTGCCGATGCCCCTCGCTGACAATGCCGTCTGTCGATCGAACCTCTTCCCGATACCGAACCGCCATGTCGACTATCTTCCGCGATCCCAATCGACATGGAACACACTTACCACACGACTCACGCTGATAAAACGAACTACATGCGATCGCTTGATCCAACAAGTCCGCGCCCACACCATACACAACAATACCCGCTCCTAACATGAATCCAATCTCACGCGACGCTTCGATATCCAAAGGCAAACCTCGTGTGTCCGTGGGAACACCAACCAACCATGAATACTTCAGCTCCGCCGTCTCCACCCCCTGCGCATCGAGCTTCTTAGGAAACCGTATAGACTTCTCAGGCAACATTGCTGGCAAAAACCCACCAGACGGACCACTCAACGCCACGGCTAACAACTCCCTCCCATCGCGCATCCCACCCGCATAACCATCGATCAACTCCCCCAAAGTCACCCCGCAAGGAACCTCATAAGCCCCCGGATTCTTCACGTCTCCACTGATGCTGAAAAAACGCCTTCCCTTCGCTCCATGCTTGCCCGCCCCCCGAAACCATCCACCACCCGTCGGCTCTCGTAACAAAATCGATGGTACCCAAGCAAATGTCTCCACATTGTTGAGTATTGTCGGCTGATCATACAGTCCATTCGTCTGTAACTCCGGCGGCCGATTCCTCGGCTCCGATCGCTTCCCCTCCAATGCCTCAATCAATGCCGTCTGCTCCCCACAAACATATCCCCCAGGACTTACGAAAACCTCTAACTCAAAACTCCTTCCACTCTGAAAAATGTTCTTCCCTAAAGCACCCAACCGCCGCGCCTCCCCAATCGCCTCCTCCAACCTCCCGATCTGCTCTTCATACTCATGACGTACATAGATGTACCCCTGCCGCGCTCCACTGACAAACGCAGCCATTATCATCCCCTCAATCACTAAATGTGGCGCAGCTAACAAAAGATCCCGATCCTTAAACGTTCCCGGCTCACTCTCGTCAGCATTGCACACAACATACTTCATCTCACCAGGCGCTAACCTCGCTTCGTCCCACTTCGAATAAGCAGGCGCACCTGCACCACCCATCCCCAACAACCCTGCCGTCCTCAACGACTGTATCACTCGCTCAGTACTCGGATCCAACAAGAACCCCCGAACCGCAGCATAGCGTTCACTCACCCCTGGCCAATCTTCCATCCGCCTATAACAGTCGATCTGCGATCGCGCTAACGTCCGCTCCGCAACCTGCAAATCGCTGTCGACCTCCACCGCCTCTCCCAACAAAACCTTCGAAACAATCTCCCTGTAAACCCCCGCCGCGCGGCCCACCACCAACTGCTGCCCTTCTCCCTGCCCTTCGATCAACATCGCCGGCGCTCGGTCACACCTCCCCAAACAAGACGCCTCATGCACACTTAATTCCTCACCCCCAACTTCATCCACCAAACCCTTCAACGCACTGGCTATTCCCTGCGACCCACGCAACCGACAACTCATGTCCCGGCAAATCGCTACTCTACACCTTGCCGGAGGTGTCCGACGATAATGCGGAAAGAAACTCACCACGTCCTGAATCACTCGCACAGGCTCTCCCACCTGGCCCGCAATCCGCCGGATATCCACCTCTGCAACATAACCCTGCCGATGCTGCACCTCTTGCAACATCTTCGCAATTCTCGTTCCTACCTGACGTTCGACTAATGAGCTCATGGTTTCCGCTTCATCGTTTCTGCTATCTGCTCAACCCACTCTGTAATGTCTCTCGGATACTCCCTAGATCCACTGTAGTTCATCCGCTCCCCTCGCCGCCACGTACCGCGCGGCAACCCCCAAGCCGGCTCATATAACCCCTCCTCCTTATACGCCTCTTGAACGCCACGCCGCCTAGCAATCACTCCTGCTGCTCTCTGCCACTGCACCCCTGACTCCCAACTTCTTATTCTACCCGACTCAAATAACTTTCGATCAACCTGCCCCCAATCCGATGGCAATCTAAATCCAACCCGCGACTCAATCAACGGATCCAAAATCCCTAACATCACTTCGCACTCCTGCGCAATCCTGAGCCGCGAATCCTCAGTTACCATCGCTTTCGGCTCCTCCATAATCGACCGCAATCGCTCCAAAACAACATTCCAAACCTGCACCAATGAGCCCGCGTCGCCAACATCAATAACCCCGGTCTTAACTACCCCATTATTGGATCCATCGGCCCCAACATCGCTCAGCAATATCGCTAAATCCACTTGCTCCATGTACCAACCATCCCAAGGTACACGCCCCAATCCATGCGGATCTCGCTCCACTACCTGCCCCCCAACATCATGATGACAACTACTGCATCGATACTCCGTCAATTCCCATTCCACACCCCGCTGAACACGCCTCAAAAGTAATCGGACTCGCTGCCTCGCTGCTACCAACTGACCAATCCGCCACAGCTCGATCTCTGCGTTTCCTTCAGCCTCACCAGACACTCCAACCGTGTCCCAATGCCTCGGATACCTCTGCATCGCATGACTAAACTCAAAGTATGTCGGTGGATGCCCCGCCGCCATCAAAGTATGCGTCACCTCGCGATCCCCAAACCTGATCTCCTCCCCATCCGCGAACCTATACCCCGAATCGCGTTCCAACTCACCTACATGACAAGCTACGCACACGTGTGCTAACTCCCATACATCGCCCGTATTGACACGCCCACGCGCAGAAGAATCCTCAAATCGCTTCGACCCCATCCCCCTCCATTGCGGTGAATAGTGGGCTTCCCCCCAAACACCCGCTGACCCATGACAACTCTGACAATCCACCCCAAAAACCCGTTGTGTTCTCGGCGCAAGCTCACTGGCGTGACAAGCCACACACCGCGACTCAAGAAACTCTACATATCCCTGAGACTTCGTCGTTTCAGGTATCGCTTCCCCCTGCGGCCACAACCTCTGAACAATTCGCAGAGATTCCGAACTCGACAACCCCACATACGCGCTCGCATGTGGATCCCTCTTAAGCCAAACATCTCCCGAACTTCTCCAAATCTCGTCTGTAATGCTTTCGCGACCATGACAATTCGATGTATTGCAATCCTGTCTCACAAAAAAAGCATGCGACACTAACTTCGTGCGATCGAAGTCTTCCACCACCTGCGAAAAACATGTCGCACCAGCCAGCATCCAAAAACCACTGAAAACCAAACGAACCGAATACTTCAATCGAAACCCAACTCTCATGGCGTCAACCCATCCACGGGTTTTGACAAGCCACTCACAGTAGTAGAGGGCAGGGCAGGGGGGGAGTGATGATAACGATGACAATCCACACAATCAGCCGTCGCTATATGATCGTTGCTCCGCACCTTCAACTCTCGCTCTTTTGCACCGCTGACATGACACTCGCGACACCCTTGCACTCCCTCAATCATCACCCGCTTCGAATCACCCGCCAACTTATGACAAACCTGGCACTGCACATCCATATGCGCCCCATGCGTAAAGCTCGCATCCGCTAGCCACTGCTGAGGAATACCACTCGGACGAACAATCTCCTTGTACCAAGGATCACGCTCCCTCTCCTCGACTCCTACTCCTTCATCCCAACCCTGCATTTGATGACACTTCTTGCATCCGAACGAAACAAACATCCCGCGTCGAACCTGCTCAATATCACGCTTCATCAAATCGGCAAAAGACTCGCCAACACTGTTCGCTTGAACCTTCTCCACATATTCCCGCAATACCTCAGAAGTCACCTCAGTGGCACCAAAGTTAACGCGACTACCCTCTGCCAATTCACGCCCTACACGAGCTTCCTCGGCTTGCAACGCCCTAGATATATCCACTCCATGAGGTACAGGGGTCTTGTGGCACACCTCGCAATGCCTCTCGAATTGAACCCCTTTGTACAACCGATGACTGCTAGAAGTCTTCTTTACCCCCTTCGGCTTTGCTCCGCTGACCATGTCAGCCTTCGGAATCATCAACTCTTGAGCCACCTCCCCAAAAGCCAATGGAGCGTCTGGCTCATGACAATCGCTACACCGAAGTTGTATCAATCCTAAAGCACCCTCCGGTCGCTTGAGCGCAAAGCGATTAGACCACTCCAATACCCCCTCCCAAGTCATCGCGTCGGCACCTCCCTCCTGCTTCGGTTGCCCCGGCAACATGTGCTGTATATGACTAAACGAAATCGTCCCTGGATCCTCTCGCTGCTCAATTGACCTAAACGCCGGATGCGTATCAAAACTCGAAACATTCGAAACCGCCCGACCACCCTCTCTGACAAAAGACCCAAGATCAGAATGGCACCCCACGCAACTTCGATCCGCAACGTCCAACAAGTTGTGATGAAACCCTAAATGCTCATGATGACACTGAACACAGGATTGCAACTTCAACACCCCAGGCTTGGTTCGATCCGCATAATGATCGGACATGCGATGACAAGAACTGCACTTCTCGTTGTTCAAAGCAATAACCGATTCTGTCCGCCCAAAACTTGTCTCTCTTATCGGTGCCAAAGCAACGTGACACTCGTCACAACCTGTATCATTCCAAGCAAAATGCGCTTTGGATAAATCGCCAGGACTAATCTGCTTCTGACCGCCCAAACTGAGTAAAACCCAAGCACCATACAATATACCTGCCAACAATCCAAACACACCAAAACAACGCTTCCAGTGAATCGAACGATCCACTATGGCGGTATAACGTCGATCGATTCGCGATGCCCGCTGCTTGCCTGTTAGCGCCATCTCATTACCTCGCCATCCGATCGACTAAATGTATCTCAAGGATTGAATGATATGAACGATTAACAACACGCTTAACATCACGCTAACCCCTGCATGAAATGCAATCCAGCGATGCAACCACGCATGCGCTAACTTCTGCGCATCAAACTCCAACCGCTGCGTCACCGACAATTCCAACCGTTCAATGACCCCCGCTGCCCCCGATGAACATGCTTCCCGCAAACTCGCAAACCATCCCCTGGACCGCTGAAGCGTCCGCAAAGGCGAACTCTTCACCTCCACACCCCCTGGAACCGTGACTCCTCGAAGCAAAAATGGCTCAATCACCTCTGCATACTGCTTCCATATCACCATCCGATCCGCCATCGTACTCTCGCTTACCCCCAACTCCTTTAATGACGCTCGCTGCGGATCACGCCGCTGAACCGCACCCACGATGATCTGCTTTCCAATATCGCCATCCCGAAGTGATCCCCCCCGCTTAAGCACCCCCAAACCCTCATCTAACTCCGCCAATGACTTCACCTGCTCAGGCCTCGCACCCAACACAACCGTCAACATCTGACGGTTCTCCAAAGCACTCAACAACGAAACATCATCAATCTGACTCGCAATCGTCTCCTGCGGTAAACTCCCCAACATCCAACGGGGCAATACCACTTGCATCACCCAACCAAACACACCACTGGCCAATACAAATAACAAAAGCCACATCAAAATCGACGTAAACTGCCCACCAAATCGAAATCCAGAGTGAATCAAAGCCAATGGCCCACAAGCCAACCCCAACCATAAATGATACGCCAACCAGTACTTCGTTCGCCCTAACTTGTACTTTCTTAGTCGCTTCCGCGGCCACAACAACATTTCGAAAAATATAATGCCAGCCGCAATACTCCCAGTCACTAACCCCGCCGTCGAACTGCCCGTAACACTACCTCCAAACCCATCATCCCGCGAAGGCTCAAACCAGAACTGCCAAAGAGCACCCAATAACACCAAAGCACTTGCAAGCACCAAAGGCCCGAGATGAAGTCGCATTTTTCGGACCAGTAACACGGTAATATCCCCGAAGTCGCGACGCAGATTCTCAACTTAGAATCCCAAGCAAAAAATGATTCTCAGCAAACCTCTGTTGTAGTTTGTCGTCCTTTCAAAGTCAAATTTTCCAAGTTTTCTACAAAACCTAATCCAGTTACCACCGAACTTCCTTCGGCATCTTCGCGCTAAATCAAACCGACTAGACTGGACAAATCTTTCGCGTCACTTCGTCGTCGCTTTCCATACAGGATCGAAAACTTCCGACGGATGCACCAGTTCATTCACAGCACGAACCAACATATTCAACGACGGACCATCCAAAGGATACTTCTGCACCAACTCCCCAAATACCCTCGCCGTCTCACGGAAGTCCTTCCCACGCTCAAACAATTGCAACCCCTCCTCGTAACGACGCACCAAGTACTCGTCAGCCTCTTCGTCCGTCATCAATTGATACAAATCCACCGTACCCTCAAGTCCCACAACCTGCGCCGTACACAATCGACGCTTGAGCATGTCGTGCGGCAAACACTCCGCCGTACTGCGCGACATAAGAGCCGATACCTTCCACTGCTTGGTCAACCCCTGTATCCGACTCCCCAAATTCACCGTCCGACCCATCGGCCCATACTTAAACTTCTGCTTCGATCCCGTATTGCCAACCCTCGCCATACCCGTACATAAACCAATCCCAAAATCAATCGCGAACTTGATCTTGCCCGAGTAACGCTCATTGAGCACCTTCCGCAACCCCAACATGGTCAAAGCTGTAGTCGCCGCCGAAAATGCATGCGAAGGAGTCGTCTCCGGCGCCCCCCACATCGCAAACAACTCATCCCCTACATAATCCACTAAGACCCCATCTGCCTCTAAAACCGTCTGCGATAACTCACTGAGCGTGTCGCTGAGCCAACGCATCGCCTCCTTCGCCTCCATCGTATCTGTCGCCTTGCTAAATCCACGCAAATCGCAAAACAAAACGCTCACCTCCGTGTCCCGACCATCCAAAAACTCCTCTCCCTTGTCGACCAAACTCTCAACCACCTTCGGCGAAAAAAATTGCTGATATGTCGTCAACTCACGCTGCTTCTTCAACCCCCCCAAGCGCATAGCAGTCGCTGCTGTCAATAACGCGATGAAATGCAACTCGTCTTTCCCAATGCTGTCGCCGATCGACCCACTAGGTCGATCCGCATACAACACTCCAATCAACGGTGAATCCGGCAACGAAAAATCTAATATCGGACTCGCTATCGCTAACTGCACACCTAACTGACTCTCCGAAGGTACCTCGTCCATCTCATCCGGGTGAATCCCCATCTGCTTGCTCGCTCGAACACGATCCAACAAATGCCGAGACGGAATCATATGCTCTCGCCCAGAACCCTTCCGCAAAAACCGATAGTCCTTGTCAAATACCCATTTCTCATCCCGCCAAAAAACAATCTCCACCCGATCCATTTTCAATTGCCGAATGATCCCCCTGGCAATCTCCATGAAATACTTGCGTGAATGCGCAATCTCGATCGGCTCCTGCAAAGCAGAAATCACCCCCGTTAACACCGATAACAAACTGGCATCCTGCTCCCCACCAAACATCGTTAGCCCCGACGAATGCCCACTATGATCCCCAGATAAAAAGGACATTCCACTCGAATAACCTAATAGCGAATTCACCCGCTCCTCCAATCCGTTAACCCCCACCTCCACATCCATCAACTCGCTATCCAAGGAACGCTCCCACTGCAAATCAAGCCGAAAACCCTCCGGCAAGATCACTGCAACCGGCAAACTCTCCTCCAGCGTCGTTCCCGGCATAATCTGCAATCGCTGACCGTCATCCTCAATCCACAAATCCCGATTGCTCGCATGAATGTTCGAAACACGAACCCGCTGATCACCTACAACCTCAATCGAACATGCCTTGCGAGGAACTCGCGGTGAATCCAAGTCCGCTATCACCCAACGATCCCCCCCCTCACTCGAAACATACTTCGACGGTATCGTCACCGTTCGATCCGTCTTGTCACGCCGGCCTATCTCCACAGCGGATAAAACGTCTAACTCCCCTATCTGCTTGCCTTCTTTGCAAAGTGTGACTTTTAGTGACACGATTCTCTTACTACCGTTAAGCCCCACATCCGATGCTTGTCCTCGACAACCCAATGCTCTTGTTATCATCCCATAGACAAGCATTGAAAAGAACGGCCTAAGCATTTTATGGGGAATTTATCATGGCTATCTACACCACGCGAACCCTCACCCCGCGATTCGCCACCCCATTACTTGCTCTTGCACTGACCTCCCTACTCCAACATTTAGACTCTGATACTCTCGCCTCAGAACCCACTAACCCCAACGAATCCTGGGGTACCTCCTCTCTCATCGCTAATACCCGCCCCACTCTCGGTGCGACATCCTGCGCTGCGACCGCTTGCCACGCTGGACCCTCCGCCGGCGTCTCCTCAACCTCCGCTACCCGTGGCTCCGAATACCCCCTGTGGCTCGAAAGCGACCCCCACGCCAAGTCCTGGCAAACACTTAACTCCCCCAAATCTCTCGATATCCTCCGACGCCTGAACATCGTCGTCGACGGAACCCTCCTAAACGTACCCGCATTCAAAAACTGCCTCGCCTGCCATAACTCTTCCACCGAACTCGCCTCCGCAGAACTCGACTCCGCAGAACTCGACTCAAACCTCCCCCTCCCCAAAACCCCCGAAGGTGTCGGATGCGAAGCATGCCACGGACCCGCCAATCAATGGAAACATGAACACTACCAAGGCCCCCACAGCCTTCATAACGCCATCGAAAACCTCGGCATGGTCAATACCAAGTCCCTCCCCACACAAGCCAAAACATGCACCCTATGCCACGTCGGTGCCCCAGACCGAGATATGAACCACGATATCATCGCCGCGGGACACCCAGCACTCTACTTCGATTTCAACACTTACCTCCAAGCCTACCCGAAACATTGGCGCCTCTCGTCAGACTCCCAATCCAACCCTAACCGATCCGCACAACAATGGCTCGCCGGCCAACTCGCCGCCACAGATTCGGAACTCGAACTCCTTCAAACTCGACTATCAGCACTCACTCACCCCGACGCATCCCACAACTCAACTTCCACCTCCACTTGGCCCGAATTCGCTAACTTTCAATGCACCGACTGCCATCAAACTCTCTCGAACTCACCAACTTCCAAATCCACACCTCTCGGACAACCCTCCCCAAGACTCTGGAACCTCCAAGCACTCTGGATCCTCAACTCTCCCCCAATACCCGCCAACCTACCACCACCTCTGAATACTCTCTCCCTCTCTGCCCAAAACCCTCCCGAACCCCAAATCCTCACACTCCAAATCCTTCGCCAAAAACTCTCCCAGCAAATGCAATCCCTCTTCCCTCCAAACGCTCCAGCGAAATGGCAAACCGCCGACCAACATCATTACGCCGCCAATCTCTGGAATCATCTTGCACATGACCAACCCTCCCCAGATTGGGAAATCACCTCCCTAGCCTATATCGCTTCCCTGCCAGCTTTCGCGTCGCAAACGAATCCCCCCAATCCACATATCAAATCGCAAATCTCTATTCTCAGAGAGTCACTTCTGTTTCCTCCAAACTCCCAATCTCCCCAAACTTCAACTAACATAAACTGGAAATCGTCACTGACTCCCCTGATCGATGCATTTCCCCCGAACAATGCCTTTCCCCCGA
>CAZACJ010000012.1:30717-33679 GCA_964483385.1 uncultured Pirellula sp.
CCTTTCCCCCGATCGATGCCTTTCCCTAGATCGATGCTTTTAGCGATACCCCATAACCACCCATCATGGCTCAACTCAAATCGCTCTTCGCTCTCCTTTTCCCCGTTTGGGCATTAAATACATGCTTCGCACAACCCCCCCAACCCTCCTCAAATCCAAACGCTGAATCAATCGGGAGCAGTAGCTGCATCCTCTGCCACTCCAATCCTAACCCACTCGCATCACAAAATACCATCGGCATGCAACAAGCACGTCTTTTCCTCGGACGTGATGAAAAAGGAAACCCAATCAGCACTAATACCGACCCGCATGCATCTGCCATCAGCAAAATCCTCAATGCAAACGGTGCACCCACGCCACGAACAAAAATCATCCTCGATAACCTCAATCTCTCCGTCCAAGATCCAAAGTTCATAAACCAATGCCTTACATGCCACGCAGGACAACTACCCATCCAACCAGGCCACCCTCAACAACCAACCCCACACCTCGGCCGATCCCAAATAGCATTCGCTCTCGATCGCTCCACCCTAGCCAATGATTCAATCGGCTGCGAAGCCTGCCACGGAGCTAGCTCCCTGTATTTACTTCCCCACCAATCCCAAGATTGGCTCGGCTTCTCCCCTCAATCCAAATCACAAAAAGGTTTCTACGACCTTGCAAATGCTTCTGTAGCCGCCCAAGTCTGCTTAAGCTGCCACCTCGGCTCCGCCAAAGAATCGAAATACATCCCACACGCAACCTACGCTGCAGGGCACCCTCCTCTTCCACCCGTCGACCTTGCTAAATTCCTTCATGAAACCTGCGAAAAACACTGGATCAGCCTCCAAGAAAAATCAAAACGTTGGACTCCATCCCCAACCCAACCCGACCCACGCAAAGAATATCTACTCGCCCACTTCTCACCATCCAACCCCTCGGCAGAAACGATCAAGTCCGAAATTGCGAACCACTTTCCTAAGTCCCAAAAGAGTTTCATTAGCCTCGAAACGAGCTTCGCTCTCAACGCGCGAGAAATACTCTATCAAGCAAACACCGGAACTTGGGGAGACTTCGCAATATTCGACTGCATCGGTTGCCACCAAACCCTCTACAAACAAATCCGCCCAGCAACCGAAATCAACAACCGTACCCCCGGTAGACCACTCTGGCCATACTGGACCCGACTCCCCTCACCATCCCAACTCGCCTCTACCCTAGACCAAGCCTTCCTCGAACAACCCTTCGGAAACCCCAACACTCTCTCCGCAGCTCCCGAACAACTCGAACAAGCAATCGCAGAAAAACTATCTTCGCTCGAACAACTCGCCAAAGAACCTTTCACGCAGTCACAAGCCGAAACGTGGCTACGATCCCTACTGATACATCGAAAAAACTCCATCGGAAACGAATGGGTCGCAAAACAAACCTACTGGGCTATCGAAATGTACTTCGATGATCTTGCTAACTTCCAAAATCTCAACCCAAATACCCCCCTACTACCACCGCAAATCGTCGACGCATTTCTCGAACTTCAAAAGAAAAGTCCCCCCATCTCGCAGCTCTCTTCCTGCAAAAACTATCAAGCCCCCAACTCGACAATACACCCTAACTCCCAACTAGAAACCGCCGAGTTCATCCAAGCCCTCCAACGATTCATCGAAGTCTTTACACAACTCTAAACCAGCTTCAAATGCTGCTGGAGATAATTTGCTCGCTCCGTGTTCCGAGCACTTGCATTCGACATCAATCCTCGCAACTTCTGTAAATGCGCAGGTTGTGTTTGCAAAAACAACTGATTGACCATCGCAATCTTGACACCTTCAATCAACCCTAGATTCACCCCTAGCCGGACCTTGCTCAAGTAATGCATGGTCTCTTCACTGCTGATTTTTTTAGCCGTCTTCAATATCCCAAAAGATCGACCTACCAAATCACTCAACTCATTGCGATCCTCACTCAACAGAAATTCTCTCGCCTTGCGCTCATAATCAATCAAACGCGGCACGACCTCCTTGACCTTCTGAATTAACTCGTCCTCTGTCTTCCCTAAAGTCGTCTGATTGCTAACCTGATAAAAATCCCCCATGAACTGCGAGCCCTCCCCAAATAACCCTCGCACCACTACATTCATCTTGCTCATCGAGCGAAACACCTTTTCAATCTGCTTCGTAGCCACCAACGCTGGTAAGTGCAACATCACACTCAACCGCAACCCCGTACCAACATTGGTCGGACAAGCCGTCAGGTAGCCAAATCGCTTTGTAAACGCAAGCTTCAACTCGCGTCCCAACATGTCGTCTAACTCAGTCATCCGACCCCATCCCGCATCCAAATCAAAACCACTTCGCATCACCTGCAGACGCAAATGATCCTCCTCGTTGACCATGATGCTGTACCGCTCCTGCCGATCCAATACCACTCCCCGCGCCCCCTCTGCATCGATCAACTCATGACTGATCAACTGACGCTCCATCAAAAACTGTCGATCTAAATCCCCAAGCTTCGCGACGTCGATGTACTCCGACTCGTTCGTTCCTCCAACACGCTCCCAAGCTCGCTCGACTAAGTTCGCTATCGCTTGACGATCCTTCCCCGTACACTTCCGCACAAACGGGAAATCAGCAAGATTCCTCGCCAAACGCACACGACTGCTCATGACAATGTCTGACTCCGGACCCGCTCCCCGCATCCATTCCCCAGTTCGCTTCGCTAATTCATCAAGTTTCACAGTGTTCGCCGTCTCACTTCTTCGCTTCTATTCACACCCGTGCTGATCCACAACCCGACTCGTCTCCCCACCCTAACGTCTCCCCCAACCCTAACGTCTCCGCCCCTTAGGATCTCCTCCAGAACCACCCTCACCAGGATCCTCGTCGTCCCCCTCCTCACCTCCATAGTCTTCCATGCTGTCTTCTTCCATGCTGTCCAAGTCGTCGTCATCAAGCTCGCTTAGGCTATCATCGTCCAAATCTTCATCGTC
>CAZACJ010000012.1:33779-67640 GCA_964483385.1 uncultured Pirellula sp.
AAATCTTCATCGTCCAAATCTTCATCCAGATCCTCCTCATCTAAATCGTCCTCATCGCCATCGAACTCCTCATCTTCAATTTGGGCTTCATCCATCTCCTCTTCAAAATCCGCCTCCTCGTCGAACTCGTCCTCGCCAAAATCCTCCGACGCCCCTACCGCACCCTTCTTCTTCGGTGCAGCTTGATAAGAATCATCCAATCCCTCCAACAAATCCTCGTCGTCAGAAGGCAAACCTGCCGTCTCACCAGCCTCAATCGCCGCTATCCGATCGCGAAGCCTCGCCGCTTTTTCGTAATCCTCCCTCGCCACCTCCCGACCCATCTTCTGCCGCAATCGCTTAAGCCTCAACTGGCGCTCCGGACTACCCCAAACATGCTTTGGCTCTTTCCCAACATGCTCTTGGGCACCATGAATGTTCATCAGCAAAGGAACCAAATCCTCCTCGAACACAACGTAGTCATACGGACAACCTAAACGACCTCCCTTGCGAAACTCAGAAAAAGTAATCCCACAAACCGGACACTTCTTTTTGTCTATCGCCGCAATTTCTTTCGCCGCTTGCTCCAACTGCAACTGCTTGGTCAGCAACTCCGATAAAGCCTTCGTCTCAGGTGCCGCATCCTCGGACTTGAAAAACTCCTTGGCGTGATCCTCACACAAATGAATCACCGTCGGACCGTCCGGATCCGTCAACTCGGTGACATGAAACGTTGCTATTTTCTCGCAGTGCTGACACTTCATCGCAAAAATTCTTTTTCCAATTCGCGGTTTGCTCTCGGAGTGTTAGTATAAGCGTTTTCTGATCGTCAGGGATCCTACCACCCCTCGAAACCGAGAACTCTCGACCAATTTGACCCGGAATGAACGCTTTTCCTCAACTTGATCAATTCCTCGAACTCTATCGTCAATTCGAAATCATTCCTGTCTACCGCCGTCTGCTCAGCGATCACCTGACCCCCGTCAGCGCCTTCCGCTTGCTCGACTCCGGAACCGACTCAGCAGGCCTCTTCGAAAGTGTCGTCGGCGGAGAAAAAATTGGGCGATACTCCTTTATCGCTGTCGGCCCCCGCGATCGTATCGTCGCTTATGGCAATCAAGTCACCCATTCCACAGCCGAATCCTCCCACAACTTCACCTGCGATGATCCCCTCGAATACCTCTCGAACGCCGTAGGAAAACGATCCATCGCCCCAGTACCTGACCTGCCCCCCTTCGTCGGTGGAGCCATCGGCTACGCCGCTTACGATGTCGTACGATACGTCGAACACCTCCCAAATACTCCCAAGGACGACCGTAAACTACCCGATCTAGATTTCGGCTTCTACGACCAACTCGTCGTATTCGACCACGCAAACAAAACCATCTCGGTTATCGTCCTTGCCCGTAGCGATAACTCACGCTCCGCCGAAGAAACCTACCAAGAAGCCCTCACCTGGATCCAAACAATCGTCGATCGCCTCGATCAACCACCCCCACAGCACTCCCTCGCAGATATCCCGCTTTCCCTCTCTCCAACCCTCAAACCTACCTCGAACTTCTCACGCGAAGATTTCGAAAAAGCTGTCCTGAAATGCCGTGAATACATCCAAGCCGGCGACATATTCCAAGTCGTCCTATCCCAACGCTTCGAAATCCCCTGCGCAAGCGAACCGATCGAAATCTACCGCTCACTGCGAGTGATCAACCCCAGCCCATTCATGTTCCTCCTGCGAACCCCAGAATGCACCCTGGTCGGCTCAAGCCCCGAAGTGATGGCTCGCGTATTCGACCGCACCGTTACCGTACGCCCCCTCGCAGGTACCCGCCCACGCGGCAAATCACCAGACGAAGACGCGGCGCTCGCCAAAGACCTCCTCGCAGATCCCAAAGAACGCGCTGAACATGTCATGCTCGTCGACCTCGGTCGAAATGACGTCGGACGTGTCGCCGAATTCGGCTCCGTCCAATTAACCGACCTAATGGTCGTCGAAAACTACTCACACGTCATGCACATCTCTTCGAATGTCCAAGCCACCCTGCGAAAAGATCTCAACGCCATGGACGCCTTCCGCTCCTGCCTGCCTGCAGGCACCGTCTCCGGTGCTCCCAAAGTTCGAGCCATGGAAATCATCGACGAACTCGAACCGACCAAACGCGGCCCCTACGCCGGTGCCGTCGGCTACTTCGACTACCGAGGGAATATGGATACCTGCATCACCCTGCGAACTATCGTTATCCAAAACGGAAAAGTCTATATCCAAGCCGGTGCAGGACTCGTTGCCGATAGCATCCCCGAAAACGAGTACCAAGAAACCGTTAATAAAGCCAAAGCTCTCCTCGCTGCTATCGAAGTTACCATGCAACGCGACGGCACCGCACCGTAGACGGCACCGCACAGTAGACGGTACCGCACAGCAAATCGCTCGCCCTAACGCGCCTGACGACGCGCTAACTCGTCCCGCAACTGAGCCGCTAACTCATACTGCTCACTCTTCACCGCCTCAGTTAACCGCTCCTGCAACGACGGTCCCAACTGATACTCCTCACGCAAAGAATCACGCATCCGAGTCAATTGCACCACCATCTCATCCTCGGCAAAGTCCTCCTCCGCCTCATGCTCCGCAAACACCTCGCGGATTTCATTCAACCCCTTATCCAAAATCAATATCGCTTGCTCCGCATCCGCCTCATCTAAAGCCGCTAATGCCGAAGCCTGCGTGCGATGAAACATCACAAAAGGACGATACTGCTCGTGACTCATCGTCCATTCATCATCAGGAGAATGATCCCGACACACATCCATTAAACTCAACGTATGCTCCGCATCCTCCACCGCTCGATGATAATGCTGCAATCGCAACCATGATATCCGACGATGATAAAACTGCACGAACTCCCGGTCCGCCTCAAAACACTGATCGTCATCCATCACAAATTCCGGATCCTGCTTCTCTAACTCCAAAAGCCGATCCAAATAAGTTGCATACCCCTCCACCATGTCGCCGTCAGGACGCCCCTGCGTCTCCATCTGCAACACCCCTAAATCGACCCGCATCTGAATCACATCCCGACCATCCGACCCCTTCACCAACCGCACCGATAAGGAATGCGGATCGAATTTCCACTCTCGCAGCAGCTCGTCGAGCCCCTTGGATGAACCCATTGCTAACTTTCTATTCTCAATTGGTAGGCCACGCGATGATGACTTCATTTCGATTGCCACTCTTGCTCCATCGAAATCGTCCCCTCGACCGTTCCACAGAATAACCGTCCCGGGAAACCTTTTCCAGAACGTCTACCCAATTTAACACTTGGGAAAACTGCGCCAGGGAACCCTCAACAGAGCCGCTCCTTTCTGCCCTAAGTGTTCGCAACTCCCACCAACTAGGCTACCCCCTAAAACCGACGGAATCCAACTTCTAACTCCCCCATCGCCCGCCGTTTGCTACAATCTCCAAGCCATCTGAACCCAATTTCCCCACGCCCAATTCCTCAGGATGCACTCGCATGCAGCAAATGGTCCACCACCTCAAACTTTCCAACGGACTTACTCTCCTCGGCGAACGCATGCCCTGGCTCGAATCCGCAGCCTTCACCCTTATGTTCCCTAGCGGAACCTGCCGCGAACCAAAGTCCCTACCAGGTCTCGCAGGCATGACCCTCGAACTCGCTCAACGCGGCGCAGGACACCTCTCCAGCCGTGATGTCGTCGAACGACTCGACTACCTCGGCGTCGAACGCTCCAGCTCCGTCTCCACTTTCCACACAAATATCTCCATGGCCTGCATGGCCCGCGTCCTAAAACCGACCCTCGAAGTCGCTGCAGCGGTCGTCCGCGAACCCCACTTCCCAGAAGACGAACTCGATGAAGTCCGACAATCCGCACTCCTCGAACTCGCCTCCATCGAAGATGATCCAGCTCAAAAGTCCTTCAAAGAACTCAAACATATCCGATTTGGCGAATTATTCGGCCGATCCTCACTCGGCTCACTCGAAGGCCTCGAATCCGTCTCTCACCGCGACTGCCTCGAATTCCACGACCGAAATACCCGCCCCGAAGGTGCTGTACTTTCCATCGCAGGAAACTTCGACTGGGACCAATGGGTAAAACTCGCAGACTCACTGTTCAACTCATGGAGCGGTCAATCCGCTCCCGAACCATCCCCCGTCTGCTCGCACAGCACCCATTCCCATATACACCACGATAGCCAACAAACTCATATCGCTCTAGCATACAATTCCGTCCCCTATTCCCACCCTGAGTACTACCGTAGCCGCGGAATCGTCGGAATCCTCAGCGATGGAATGAGCTCGAGACTCTTTACCGAAGTCCGAGAAAAACGAGGTCTCGTCTACGCCATCTCCGCCTCCTCTCACTCCCTAAAAAATTGCGGTAGCGTCCTGTGCTACGCAGGAACTACCTCCAATCGCGCACAAGAAACACTCGACGTAACCATCGAAACCATCGAATCGATCGCCCAAGGTATCGAACCCGGTGAACTCGCACGCCTTAAATCCCGCGTGCGAACCTCACTCGTCATGGAACAAGAAAGCAGCACCTCTCGCAGCTCTCAAATGGCTTACGACTGGATCAACCTCGGTCGACTCCCCACCCGCGCCGAAGTCCTCGCGGAAATCGAAGAACTCTCCTGCGATTCCCTCCTAGAACACTTCCAAAATTTCCCACCCTCAAACTGGACCCTCGTGACCATCGGCCCCGAACCCCTAAAGTTCGACAAAGCCCCATCCATACCAATACTCCCAACGCATACCCAATCCTCCTAACCCCAATACCCCTGAACTCAAATACACAACCACCACCCCTATTACGCACCATAACCTCTAATCCTCCCCATGAGCCAACCCAATAGCTTGCACTTCCGCAATCACACCCTCGACAACGGCCTGGAAATCATCGCCGAAGTCAACCCAGACGCCTTCAGCCTCTCCCTAGGCTACTTCGTCAAAACCGGCTCACGCGATGAATCTACCCCAATCGCCGGCGTTAGCCACTTCCTCGAACATATGATGTTCAAAGGCACCCCACGCCGCTCCTCCGTAGATGTCAACCGCGAACTCGATGAACTCGGCTCCCAATCCAACGCCTACACCAGCGAAGAACATACCGTCTACTACATCAGCATCCTCCCGGAAAACCAATTCCATGCCCTAGACCTCCTCTCCGATATGATGCGACCCACCCTCCACGAAGATGACTTCGTTACCGAAAAACAAGTCATCCTCGAAGAAATCGCCATGTACGACGATCAACCACCCTACGGCGCTATGGAAAAACTCTCCGAAGAATTCTTCGGTAACCACCCCCTCGCTACCCGCGTTCTCGGCACCAAAGAATCCGTGACCAACCTGACCGCTTCGGCGATGAGGGATTACCACGCCGCACGATACGCACCCAATAACCTCTGCCTCGTCGCTACCGGCGCCGTCGACTTCGATCAACTCGTTCGCGATACCCAACGACTCACCGAATCCTGGACACCCTCCAACTCACAACGCAAACTCTTCCTGCCCTCTCCCACCTCCAAACACCTTCAACTCATTCACCCCCCAGCTACCCAACAATACACCATCGAATTCGCACCTGGACCCGGCTACCTCGACGAAAATCGATATGTCTCCCGAGTCCTCGCAACTATCCTCGGCGATGACTCCGGAAGCCGACTCTTCTGGGAACTCGTCGATAACGGACTAGCTGATACCGCCGTCTGCTTCACCCAAGAATTCCAAGACTGCGGCGTATTCGGCGCCTACCTCGCCGGCTCCCCCGACCAACAAACCCAAAACTGGGATACCCTCCAAACAATCCTCGCCAACGCAAAATCACTACCCATCAACGAAAAAGAACTCGAACTAGCAAAAAATAAAATCTGCGCATCCCTGATCCTCGCCTCCGAACGCCCCAGCAACCGACTCTTCTCCGTCGGAAACGCTTGGACCATCCGAAATACCTACGAACCCGTCGGACCCGCTAGCGATCACTACCGAAACGTATCACTCGAACAAGTCCAACACGCCTTCGAACAACTAGCCTCCCGCACCCGCGTCAGTGTCAGCGTCGGCCCTGAATCCTAACCAACCACACACCCCCGCGCCCCCGCTTCAAAACCCCCCACAATTTCTGTTCCGCTTCTAATTCCCCAAGTCACTCCGATGGCCCCCTCCGCTTCTTCAAACGCCCCAATCTGCATCGATTCTATCCGCGCTCAGTTCCCCGCCCTCGCACGCACTCACAACGGACAACCCCTGATCTACCTCGATGGCCCCGCAGGCACACAAGTCCCCTTATCTGTAGCCGATCGCATCCATCAAGCCTTCATCAACCACAGCGCAAACCGCGCCGGAAAATTCATCACCAGTATCGAAGTCGATCAGGTGATGGACGAAGCCCACCAAGCGGCGGCAGATCTATTACAAGCCACTGAACCGAAGTCCATCGCGTTCGGCCCAAACATGACGACACTGACCCTCGCATTCTCTCGCGCTCTGGCCAAAACGTGGAAGCCCGGCGACGAAATACTTGTCTCAAATCTCGATCACGACGCAAACTACACCCCCTGGATCCTCGCCGCACAAGACGCAGGTGCCACCGTAAAAATCATCGACATCAACCCCGATGACGCAACACTTAACCTCCACTCCCTACAATCTCTCCTCTCCCACCGAACAAAACTCGTTGCTCTTACCGCCGCTTCAAACGCTGTCGGCTCCCTCACCGATATCCCAACCATCGCTAAATGGGTTCACGACGCCGGCGCTGAACTGTTCGTCGATGCCGTCCACTACGCCCCCCACCGTCGTATCGATGTCCAAGCCTGGGATTGCGACTTCCTTGTCTGCTCCGCCTACAAGTTTTTCGGCCCTCACATCGGTATCCTCTACGGAAAACCAAACCGCATGCAAGAACTCTCTCCCTACAAACTTCGCCCCTCTCCAAACTCCATCCCAGGACGATGGATGACCGGCACCCAAAACCATCCCTGCATCGCCGGACTTACTGCCGCTATCGATTACATCGCCTCCCTCGACACCTCTAACTCCTCCTCCCGCTCACAACGCCTCAATAACGCTTTCCAATGGATCCAAAAAGTCGAATCCGATCGCATCTCTCAACTCCTTGATGGACTCAGCAAACTTCCTCAAGTCAAACTCTTCGGCATCAAAGATCCACATGACACCTCTCGAAGAGCACCCACCCTCGCATTCCAAATCAAAGGACTCGATTCCCATGCCGCCGCCGAAAAACTAGCCGAACATGCAATCTGCGCATGGCACGGAAACTACTACGCCCTACCTCTTTCTACCGCGCTCAAGACAGAACCCCAAGGAATGGTTCGACTCGGTTGTATGCACTACAATACCGAAGAAGAAATCGATCGAACCCTCCAAGCCATCGCAAAACTCTAATAGCTCATTCCCACACAACTGCCATGCGTTCCTCCGAGTCCCGCCATTCTCCACTTCTATTTGCTCGGTCACTCCTCTATTCCTTCCTTCTCGCTTCAACGCTCAACCTAGCACCGAGCCATCAATTCAACCACGCGACCGCTCAAGATACCCCGCGTTCACAAAACGAACCCATCTTCTCCGGTCCCCAACCTGGCGAACCACTACCCTCCTTCTCCTTTCTCGCCTCCTTCGCTCACCCCGATCACAAACCCTCTAGTACAAACAACCCAGCAGATCCCAACACCCTATCTCCTCTCCCACTGAATCCAGTCGAACAAGCAAAAGACGCTCCTCTACTTTTGATCTTCGTTCACGATGTCAATCGCCAATCCGTTGCAATGACTCGCGTACTGGCTAACTACGCTCACTCCCGCCAAAAAGATGGCCTTCACACCTCCGTGATCTTCCTCGGTGATGACACATCAGGTGCCCAAGCAAACATCAAACGTATCCAACACGCCCTCTGCCAAAATGCTACAACCGGAGTCTCACCCGATGGCCGCGAAGGCCCCGGTGCTCTAGGCCTGAATCGTAACGTCCAACTCACTATCCTCGTCGCAAAAGAAAAAAAGGTCACTGCAAACTTCGCACTCGTTCAACCCAGCCTCCAAGCCGACCTGATGAAAGTCGTGCGAGCTCTCATCGAACAAGTAGGCGGCCCAGAGCCTAAGCTTAGTGATCTTATCACCGAACCCTCCATGGCTCGAACAGCGAACGAACCATCCTCTCCATCCGTCGATGCAGAAGCCCTCCGCGCTCTGCTTCGTCCACTGATCCAAAAAGATGCATCCGATGAACAAGTCGATGAAGCAGCGATCAGTGTCGAACAAGCGATCGCAGATTCCACCCCACTGAAAAACGAAATCGGTCGTATCGCCCGAACGATCGTCTCAAGCGGCAAACTGGAAAATTACGGGACTCCGCGCGCCCAAGAGATTCTTAAAATCTGGGCCGAAAAATACGGTAAACCATCCCGATAGTTGTCCGTGCGACAACCTTTGGACTTTTTCTATCCAACGATGATATCCACACCGCTCTCCCCACAAATCCAGTCTCGCTCAGCGTCCACTCTCGCGATCCGCCTCCCCCTTACCCTGTTGTTGTTATCCCTCTCTATCTTTCAAACACATTGCCAGACTCTTGCTCAAAGCCGAACCGCCACGCCAACGAGCTCTCAAGCTCCCTCCTTTCAACTCGATATTCTTCCCACGCTAACCCAAGCCGGTTGCAATAGCGGTGCTTGCCACGGCGCTGCTGCCGGCCGCGGGCATTTCTTCTTGTCCCTTTGGGGCTCAAACCCGTCTGCGGATTACCAACAAATCGTACTCGCGCACCAATCCAGACGCGTCAATTTCTCTTCTCCAGCCGATAGCCTCATCCTGGCAAAACCGACCGGACGGATCGCTCACGAAGGCTCCGAACTCTTTGACCCTAATAGCCCACAAGCTCAATTACTCGAACAATGGATTGCACAAGGTGCACCACAAGGCCCTCCCGCTCAAGTAACCAACCTCACGATCGAATCTCAACAAGTCTCCCCCACCACATTTTTATTAAGCACCTTCGCAACGCTCCAAGATGGTCGGAAATTCGACGTTACTGACAAAACAAAATGGGAAGTCGATCCAAATGGACCTATCCAACTCGATGATTCACCCAAACCCACCAACACTATCCAAGCAAACACACATCCCCCTCTTCGCGTCAGCCTCGAACAACCAGGACGACATGTCCTCGTAGCACGTTTTGGTGCCGCCTTCCAAGCGATCGCCTTGATCTCGCCCTACGACTCTACTCCCAACTCTCCCTCAACAATTACCAACAACGCGGCAACAAACCCCATCGACCGCTGGATCAACCTCGGCTTAGAAAAAGCAAACCTGTCGCCTGCACCTACCGTCGATGAACGAACTTGGCTTCGACGTGTCACTCTTGACCTCACAGGAAAACTTCCCTCCCTTCAAGACATCACTCGCTTTGAGTCCCTTCCACCCGAAACTCGATTCAATTCAACAATTGATCACTTGCTGAATTCCAACGACTTCAATACCTATTGGACATTCCAATTGGCACGTTGGCTCGCCCTACGCCCCTTGCCAAACGATCAAGCCTCAACAAAGGCATACGAGTCATTTCTCCGCGATCTCATGCAACAAAGGCGTTCCTGGAAACACCTCGCCCAAGAATTGATCCAAAGCACCGGGCCAAGCGATACGAACGGTGCCGTGAACTTTGCGAGGCTGACAGGAGATCCACGCGCACATGCCGAAGCCGTCAGCAGATTTTTTATCGGTGCTCGCTTGCAATGCGCAAACTGCCACAACCATCCCCTAGATCGATGGACCCAAGACGACTACCACGGCTTAGCCGCAATCCTAGCAGGCATCGATCGCGGAAAAAACGTTCGCTATACCCCCTCGGTACGTGTTACGAACTTGCGAACCAACGAGCCCGCAATACCAAGAATCCCTGGCATGCGAGATCTGCCTCCACACTCCGATGAAAAATCCGTACGCGAAAACCTCCAAGCACTCTCGGATTGGATTCTCGGCAACGATTCTCTGCCCACGACCACAACAAACCCTTCACCTACCCATCCACCATTCGCTCGCGCAATTACCAACCGCCTCTGGGCTTCCATGATGGGACGCGGACTGATTGACCCCATCGATGACCTCCGTAAAACAAACCCACCCTCTCACCCTGAGCTTCTTGATGCACTCACTAAGATTTTCATCCAATCAGACTATCACCCAGAACCCGTTCTGCGAGCCATCGTCTCATCTCAAGCCTACCGTAGAGAATCCTACCGGACACTTGCCAATCCAAAAGTAGATCCTAGCTTCTATGCCGTACGCATCGATAAACCACTGCCTCCTGAAGTCCTCTACGATGGAATCCAAAATGCAATTCTCAATCCCGATCCAAATTCCAACTCTTCGAGTACTCTTCCCATCCTAGAAAGATCCCCCCAAGCTCTAACGTGGCTCGATCCAACCATCCCGTCAGAGTCCCTCGATATCCTAGGTAGATGCAAAAGAAGCGTCCCATGTGATACATCTTCCACAAACATGGGGCTCTCGCAACAACTCCACTGGATCAATGGACCTGTCGTCAACAAACCCCTCTCAGCCCCGAACGCGTTCTTCCACCAAGCGATCGCAAAAGGGGAATCCAATCGGGAGATTCTGCAACAAGCCTACCTTAGAGCGTTTGCTCGCCCCATCCCCGCTGAACAATCGGATCACTGGCTCACCCAAATCCCTACCGACCCCGCCGACCGTAAACACTGGTTCGAAGACTGGTTCTGGACTTTGCTCAGCACCTCTGAGTTCCTGCTAAATTAAAGGAACAATGATGGAAAATACCTCAATGAACTTCAGCCAACTCCTTCGCCCCAACCTCCAAGCGTTCCATCGACGCCACCTCCTGCAATTCAGTCTCGCACTCCCTTTCGCTTCGGTGACTCCTAAAACGTTCTCAAACGCTAGTGAGCCCCCAAAAGCATTCGGGACTGCAAAGCGATGCATCCTGCTATGGCTCGATGGCGGACCGAGCCACCTGGAAATGTGGGACCCCAAAAAGGACGTCCCTGTCGAAGTACGCGGACCATTCGCCTCGATACCAACCTCCGTGCCAGGTACACACTTCTCAGAACACCTCGAACGCTGCGCCAACATCGCCGATCGCATGACGATCATCCGGTCGATGACCAGCCCTCTCGGTGAACATGGACTAGCAAACCAATACGCCCTGACCGGCTATCTACCTTCACCTAATCTGATCTACCCAAGCTTAGGATCCATCGCCGCTTACCAATCCCAAGCGAGTTCGCAAAACAGAATTCATTCTCAACCCAACGCCCACACAGGATTTCCCCATTCCCGACTACCACCTTATATCGGAATTCCCGAACCTCGAACTGGCCTCGGAGCCGGTTTCCTCGGTTCAAACTCGGAACCATTCTGGATCGGAAGTGACCCAGCACAACCCTCCTTCCAAATCCGCGATCTCTCACCACCTTCAGACTTCGCGCGAGAACGCATTACAAGGCGTCGAAAGATGCTCGAGCAACTGGAAAAATTCGGTCCTTCCGATAACAAGAGTCTGAACGCGGCCTTTGAACTGGTAGAAGACATCCAAGCAAAACAAGCCTTCGACCTGCAACTTGAAACCCAAAAGACAAAAGAACGCTACGGGCCTCGAACCTTCGGACAAAGCTGCCTCCTAGCAAGACGACTGATCGAACACGATGTTCGATTTGTCTCTGTCATTCAACCCGGATGGGATACCCACGAAAATCTTTCCGTCTCACTCCGCGATGGATACTCGGGTGCCAAAGTTGGTGTAGGTCTTATCCCGACATTCGATCAAGCCACCTCCGCACTGATTGAAGACCTCCAAGAACGAGGACTACTCGATGAAACCCTCATTATCGCTATGGGGGAATTCGGTCGCACTCCAAAACTCAACACACGCGGCGGTCGTGATCACTGGCCAAGAGTCTATAGCGTGATGCTCTGCGGCGGTGGACTCCCCCAAGGCCTCGTATTCGGTCAAAGCGATAGGATCGGTGAACAACCCTCCTCCAACCCCGTAACGCCCGCTGACTTGATCCACACCCTCCTCATTCGATTGGGGATCGATCCTGCCTCTGTCCTCTCAACTCCTGACGCACGTCCCATCCCAATCAACCAACACGGTAAACCCATCGATGCACTGCTCACCTAAGTGGTTACCGCTCCCATACCGCCACCACCCTCAAAATCAAAACCACCCTCAAAAACAAAACGTGACAAGTCGTGTTTGGGTCTCCTGCCTCTTCGTATGCTTGACCGCATGGCTGACCGTCACCCCATCGCGCGCCCAAGATCCCCCGCCATCAATCGACAAAAATTCGAATCCCACGGCACCTTTGATCACCCACGAGGCGATCACTATTGTGAACCCTCGCCTATCTACCGCGATCCCAGACGGGACCCGCAATCAGTGGATCATTGCAAACCAAACCTCGATACAGTCGATCCCCAGTGAAAAACTATACGCTGTATCCAAAGGAGAAAGCTGGAATCCTGACCGACGCGTACTTCATCGCTTTCCACAAATCACTGCCTTCGCTCTCTCACCAGACTCCCAACAGTTGCTAGTAGCCGGCGGTTCTCCGGCAGAGCAGGGGGGGGTATGCCTTTACCACTGGCAGTCCAAACAACTCCTAAGCGAACACACCGTCGATGCTAAAGGAGCACCAATACCCGATGTCGTCACCGATGTGCAATGGTCCGAAGATGGTAAAAAATGGATCGAAGCACACTGGTCTGGCAAAGTCATCGTGCGAGACCAACAAGGAAATCCCCTTTGCGAATTCAACGGACACACCGGCCCTGTCCTGACTTCCATCTTCTGGAATTCTGAAATTGCCATTTCCGCTGGTACGGACCAGTCCATCAAAGTCTGGAGCACAAAGAACGAACTCTCGGATCATTCCAATCGCTTGCTGAGAAGCCTCGATAACCATACGGCACCCGTTACCCGCTTGATGCGTTTCCAAACTGAGAATGGTCAAGCTCGATTGATTTCCTGCAGCCAAGACCAAACGATTCGTCTATGGGATCCCTCGATTGGTCGAATGATCCGCTTCATGCGATTCGACGCCCCACCCACTGCGATCAACATCACGAAAGACAACACCCTTTTAGTCGCAACCGAAGACGCTAAAGCGACCCTTTGGTCGTTACCAAACTTTGAACACATTCAATCATGGAAACTCAGTGGTCGAACCCCTCGAGCGATCGCATTCGATGCTATTACCCAATCCGTTGTGGGATTCTGTGCTCAACGCGATGACGAGTAACGATCGACGAATGAAGCGGGAAAGCTCTAAGTACCCGGCTGATCTCGATCCAACGCTGTGTGGTTTAAATGAGTTCTTTAATCGGACCATGCCGATCGAGCAAGAACTGCGGTCGCCCTGAAAAGTCTGGGATCGTTGCGGTGCTTACGTCAATTCCCAATCGATGATACAACGTCGCAAACACCTCTTGATAATGAACAGGACGATCTTGGGGAACCTCTCCTAACCGATTCGTTGAACCGATCACTTGCCCCGTTCGCATCCCGCCACCCGCCAACAAACAACAAGAAACCTGTGGCCAATGGTCTCGCCCCGCATCCTTGTTGATCCTGGGCGTGCGACCAAATTCTCCCCAAGCAACTACACTGACATCCTGATCCAAACCTCGCACATGCAAATCTTCGATCAATGCAGTTATCGCTTGATCAAACTTAGCAAGCTGCACAGGGAGCCGCTCAAAATTTGAATGATGACGATCCCAGCTACCGAAAGATAATGTCACACATCGCACACCAGCTTCCACTAGCCGACGCGCGACAAGGAATTGATCCATCCAGTGCGGCCCAGCATCCTCACCAAACGCCGGATCACTACTTCCCCTGCCGTAACGATCTCGAACCGCCGGATCCTCTTTCTCTAAATCCAATGCTTCTACCAATCGACTCGAAGTCAATACATCAAACGCCTTTTGAGTCATCGCATCCGCCGCTCGATACCCTTCGTTCAAATCAACATCGCGTCGAAACTGATCCAAACTACTTAACAAAGCCTGACGATCCCGCAATCGGTCTAAACTGATGCCATTGAGCCGCATGTTCGCCATCCCTTCACCATCCGGCTGAAAAGCTGCGTATGCCGGACCGAGAAACCCAGGAAATCCAGGATTGCTATACGGGTCATGCTTGCTCTTAATCGATAAACCGACAAACGGTGGCACTGCCGGATCCACCGTCCCTTGTAACTTGGCAACAGACGATCCCAACGACGGACGATTGTCTTGCCGTCCATTCGCTCCAATCGGATACCCACTCATGCATAAATCCGATGCATGCTGATCCGGACAACCATACAGCGAACGTATGATCGCTACCTTATCCATGATCTTCGCAAGTCGCGGAAGATGCTCACAGATCTGAATACCAGGAACATTCGTCGAAATCGGTTGAAACGATCCCCGTATTTCTAACGGCGCATCCATCTTCAAATCGTACATATCCTGGTGAGAGGGACCACCAGATAAATAAATCATGATCACTGCTTTATGCCCAAGCGATCTCTTTGCCCCCGCCGACGATGACTCCTGTGCATGCAGGATCTGCGGTAACGACATCCCACTGAGCACGGATGTCGCAAGCGTCGTTTGGGTTAGCCCAAATGTTCCGATCTTCAAAAAGTGCCGACGCGTGCGATGGTCGCAGTTCGGAGAAGTCGCAGGTCCAAGAATATCGAGCATGGCAGGATCAACATTTGGCGGGAATCGGACTTGGATGTAGCACTGAAAAGTGCCCATTCATCTATCTGTCTCAAAGAGTATACCTGGAATCCACCGCCCAAAGCAATCTAACCACACTCACGGATCGCTCCGTCGATCCGTCTGCAGCCAGCCCAAACAAAATTCGCCCAATCCAGCTCCTACCCCCAAGCAGGGTCTTGCATACCATTCTCCTCAAAGCCCTTAGCTCGCAACAAACAAGAATCACAGTGCCGACACGCAACCCCATCCCGCCCTGGGTCGTAACAGGATAACGTCTTGGAGTAATCGACCCCCAATTCCAATCCGCGGCGAATAATCTCCCCCTTGGTCCATAGAATCAAAGGGGCATGTACCACTAGGCGGTTCCCCTCTACCGCACTCTTCGTCGCTAAGTTTGCCATCCCTTCAAAAGCACGTATGTACTCCGGACGACAATCTGGATACCCACTGTAATCTAGCGCATTGACCCCAACATAGATATCCAACGCACCGAGCACCTCCGCCCAAGCTAACGCATAAGAAAGAAAGACCGTATTGCGTGCAGGAACATAGGTCAAAGGAATCTCACCACCGATCTCTGCAACCGTCGCGTGTTTGGGTACCTCCAAGGACGTGTCCGTCAACGCACTTCCCCCAAACCCTCCCAAGTCCAAATTGACAATCGCATGCTTGATCACCCCGGCCCCCTTGGCGATCTCTTTCGCTCGCTCTAACTCAATCGCATGCCGCTGACCATACCGAAAACTGATCGCGTACAACTCATACCCAGCTTCCCCAGCTATCGCTAAACATGTTGCCGAATCCAAGCCCCCGCTGAGCAAGACCACCGCCCTCTTCTTTACTGCACCCATCAAATCCTCCAGTCCCGTTTGGGGAAGCGAACCAGTACCGGGATGCTATAATCCCACCCATGACAATTATTCAGATCGATCAACTGACAAAATCCTACCGCGTCTACCAAAAAAAGGAGGGGCTCCGCGAAGCCATACGCGGGCTTTTCCACCGCGAATATAAAACCGTCGAAGCTGTCCGAGGAATCTCCCTCCGCGTCCAACCAGGCGAATTTGTCGCCTTCCTCGGACCGAACGGGGCTGGAAAAACTACAACACTTAAACTTCTCTCCGGCGTTATCTTCCCATCGAGCGGCTCGGCTACCGTCATGGGGTACACCCCTTGGAAACGGGATATGCAGTACCGCCGCAAATTCGCGCTAGTAATGGGCCAAAAAAACCAACTTTGGTGGGACCTCCCCGCTCAAGAATCCTTTCGACTCCACCAACAAATCTACGGAATCAATCCTTCCCAATTCCAAAAGAACCTACAAGAACTCACCGCACTTCTCGATGTGGAAAAACTTCTAGGACGCCCCGTTCGCGAACTCTCATTGGGCGAACGAATGAAAATGGAACTCATCGCCGCACTCCTTCACTCCCCCGAAGTCCTCTTTCTCGATGAACCAACCATCGGACTCGATGTCGTTGCTCAACACAACATTCAGCAATTCCTCAAGCACTACCAAGAAGAACGCAAGATAACCATCTTGCTGACCAGCCACTACATGAAGGACGTCTCCGCACTGTGCCAACGAGTCGTCGTAATCGCCCAAGGTATCATCCAATACGATGGATCTCTCAACGGTATCCTCGACGCTTTCTCCGGCTTTAAAGTTGTCCAACTCCAACTCGCATTAGGACAATCCTCCCAAGGTCTCGAACGCTTCGGCGAAGTCCTCAAAGCAGACTTGCCCCGCGTCTCTCTGCGTGTCCCACGCCCCCAAGTCTCTAAAACACTTGCTGAAATCCTCAACACCTACTCCATCGATGACGTAGCCGTCGAAGACCCACCCCTCGAAGAGGTTATCGCGAAAATGTTTCACTCCATCGCGAATACGCAATGAACGCATCCACCGATCAAGAGTCTGCCCAAACCTGGCAAAACGCCTGGAAAACTCGCAGCATCATCCTAAAAACAGCCCTCGCAGAACGCCTCGCCTACCGAGGTGACTTCGCTCTCGGTACCCTCATGCGTTTCTTGCCAATCATCACCCAAATCTTCTTATGGTGGGCAATATTCCAATCCCTCTCACCCTCCGCACCTAACTCCGCCTCCATCTCAGGTTACTCCTTCCACGACATGGTCGCCTACTATCTCCTGACCATGCTCGGTCGAGCTTTCTCCAGTATGCCCGGCCTCTCCTCCAACATCGCAAAAACCATTCGTGACGGCGAAATTAAACGCTACCTCGTCCAACCAATCGATTTCCTCTCCTTCCTCTTCTGGTCCCGCGTCGCACACAAAATCGCGTACTACTCCGTCGCCTTCGGCCCCTTCCTCCTCGTCTTCTTCTTGTGCCGTGGCTACTTCTCAGCCGGTTGGCCCGATCCAACCACCCTAATGTGCTTCCTCCTCTCGCTGCTGCTAAGCTTCACTCTTGGTTTCTACCTAGAAGCCTGCCTCGGTCTAGTTGGCTTCTGGATGCTTGAAGTCTCCTCACTCCTATTCGTCTACATGCTCCTACAATTCTTCCTCTCCGGTCACATGTTTCCTCTCGACCTACTTCCCGAACCTTTCCAAACCATCGTTAACTATCTGCCCATCAAATACCTCGCCTACTTCCCCGCCGCCGTTTTCCTCGGAAAAATCCAAGGTTCCGCACTCCTGTGGGACCTGCTTCTACTTCTCTTCTGGGTCGCCTTCTTCTACGCTCTATCGAGATGGACCTACGCAAAAGGACTACAGCGCTACAGCGGCTTCGGAGGCTGACGCGATCTCAAATGCGCCTGCCAATAATGCACCGTCTTCGCTACCGCTGTGATCACGTTCTTAATCTCTTTCTCGACGCGAAACTTGGGACCCGCTGGTAAGTAAAGCCGACTCCCCTCCCGGCGCACCGAGATGTTCTCAACCAAGATCGCTCGCAATAACCAAGCCGCCATTTCCTCACTCGTGCACTCCACCGCCACCCATCCCACGTAAGGACTATCCTGAGTCTTCAACCCACTCGCTAACCCTATCCCGCGACGTATCTCTCCCTCCACCTCGCGGTATGAGACCATATCCTCGCGTATCTCCTCCATCGGAACCGGCTCAAGCAACTTCCCACGATGAGGTGGACCACCCGCCATCGCTAAATCACAAAACGATGTCCAAAGCCTATCCCAAGGCACCTTGCCGGTCTCATCCGGCACAATCGCTACACTCCCCATCGATCGAGGCGATACACCATCTAAGTTTTTAGTGTACTCCGTCGGTAACTCCTCCCCCAATCGATCGTGAAGTCGATTCAGTATCCTCCAAGACTCATCCTCAACAGGCTCCCATGACATTGGGCGTGTTCGCAACGCCCGCAACACCCGTTGCATCGCCCAATTCGAAAACTCCTCTTCAGGCACCTCGACCACGCTCAAATCCCACGGCAATTCTACAAGCTGAATCCCGCTAGACTCCGCGTAACTCTTTCCACCCCCCCCCTCTCCATGGATCACCACTCGCCAACTCCCCTCGGACCTCCGATTCGCCCAGAATACAACCGTTACGATCCGCTCTATGTCCTCTACCTTCATACTCGTAGTAACTACAATCCCTCGCGGATTGCTGCTCCCCTCCGACATATCCCCCAACCACTTGCCAATATCCCAAGCCGTCAGCGGCTCCGCCATGTAAACCCTGGGCATCGCACCACTCCCGCTCCCCCCATACCCAATTCTTGAAAACCACAAAGCAGACCGCAAGCCACCGAAATCCCAAACCGACTGGCCAAAATCCTCGGTCCCAACACGTTCATATCCACTAGACATAAAACCACAAGGCACAAGCACCCATCGCTCGTCGCTTCCCACCGCTTCCGCTTCCTCTCCCTCCCGGACTCCAAAGGACTCGACTTCAACAAATTCCCCGTCAACCGACTCCCAAACCTCAACCACATACCCCATCCGCTCCGACAACTCCCTCCCCACCGCACGCAACAATCCTGCCTCAGCCCGTATCATTCCTTCAGTGGCAAACAACACCACTCGGTCCCCGCCACCGCGTTCCATCATCTTCCAACTCCAGTCAACGTGTACACCGCAAAGGTTCCTAACCAGTGCTCTCCCTCATAATGCCCACTAAAGACATAACTCAAGCCCGCCTCCTGATGCTCCTTTGCACTCTTCGCAAATATATCCTTCCAAACCGCACCATCTGGTAAGCTCGTTGCGATCCCAGCCATAGTCCAAGCCCGCGACAGGTTGAGACCCGCCAAATGCACTAACTTCCCATCGGTCACATCACTGACAACCACCGGAGTTAAAAGTCCGCGATGCGAGTCCTTTTCGTCCGCAACAAAAAACTTCTCTAACCACTGACGAAACTCCTCACGACCCAACACGCGACGCATTAAATCAGCTTCGTTGAGCGAAGCAGAAAAGAAATCCTCCCCAGAAGGCTCATACCGCGTCGCGACTCCCCAATCATTCCCGTAATACTCCATCGATCGCTTGACGATCAACTCCTCCAGCCCCCGGTCTTTTACCACCCTCGCATAATCCAATATCTGCCCCAAAGCAAAAGCAGTATCAGGATGCACTCCCGTTCGAATCGGTACCGATAACCTCGGTAAATACCCCATCGTCAACCCGACAATCTCTCGCTCTAACGGACGCAGCGACTCCAACCACTCTCGCCCCTCGCCGTCATCCCAAGTCTCCAGCTCAGCAACCAATCGCAGCAACCAAGCCCAACCATACATACGCTCAAACGAGCGGTTTTCCTTCGTCTGTAAATAAGCAACCTCTGCCAAAATCTTTTCGCGCTGCAAACTCACACCCAACTTTTTACGTGACTCCGCCGCTAACGCATGCCCCGGATTGCTCTTGAGCAACCGCACCAACATCCAATGCCCATGCACGCTGCTGTGCCAATCAAAACAACCATAGAACGCAGGATGCAACTCCTTAGGACTCCTTACATCACTAGCTCCCGCAAGCACATTCGAAGGCTTGTTGGGATACTCGCGGTGCAAACCCTCAATCGCTAACTTCGCTAACGCCGCAGCCTGGGAATCATCAATCAAACGATCTTGCCCAACCACAATTCCCACATACCAGAACCCGACAAGCAACAAGCCAATTCGAACCATCACTTCACCAACCTTCCAAACGCCGCAATAACTCTTTAATCCCAAAAGCCAACCCATCCCGAAAAGCCTGACTCCCATAGAATCGCCCACTCCCGATCCCCGCGCTACTAAACTTCAATCTTTCTCGATTGTATCTGACTCTTTCTCCACCGAAAGCAACGGATTCTGTGAATCCATAACAGTGGTAGCGAAAAAACAAGCTAAAGATTTTTATTCAAGCCCGCTCGATGACGAAAACTCTTCCCCAATGCAATTCCTGTTGCATTGTTATGTGGCGTCGCAAAACAACATTAAACGACCCAAGTCATTTTTTAGTATTCCCGTTTGGAGCTTGAATCATGTTAATCAGATGGCAACAACGGCAAATGGAAGAGAGCTATCTCGGGCAGCTCGAGCAGATGCTTGTCGGACGTTTGCGCAATGCAAGTTACGGTAGACCTATGCGGTCAAAGGCGAGCCTACGACGCGTCAGCGAACTCTCGCAATTCTCAGTCGACATCAACGAAGAACTCTCTCGACTGGAAACTATGATCGATCAATTCGCCTGGTAATCTCCCCACACACCCATCAAATCCACTTCGTTGAACGCCTTCCGTACAAAGGCTCAACGCAAAGAGCCCAGCGATTAATCGCTGGGCTCTTTTTCGTTTCTAATACTCCAAAGTCAACTTGGACGAACAGTATTAGTTCGTTGGCAAATTTGGCTTCGGTGCATCCGCACCCATCTTCACTGCACCCGGATCCATCAATGTTTCCTGCTTGAACTCAGGGTTCTTTGCAGGATCCGGCGAACCGCAACCAACCGAAGCGATCGCAAGCATTCCCAAAGTGCACAGACTTAATGCAAACTTTTTCATTACGCGTTTCTTTCTTTAGAGCAAACGAACAGCGAACTACTCGCGTGGATCAACCGTGATGTTGTTGTCAGCAATCGCATTGATTCGCAAGTAAACTCCATAATCGACATTCGATGATAGCGTACTCGCACTCCCATCCGCATAAGCAGCTTGGATCAATGGACCATGGAAACTAGATGTTCCCGGCCATTCTGTGTTCACACCCCAAGCACAAATGAACGTTGGCTCGTAAGCATAAGCCGAAGCACGGAACCAAGAACCAGCAGCCTTGTAACCCGAACCATCAACTTCCATCGCACGGTTCGCCCCACCTTCATTCGTTCCCCAACCAGCGTGCGAGAAACCCACGAAAGCTGCACGGAACACACCGCTCGTATGCGGTGCACGTCGCTTACCTGTCGATGTTGTCATGAACGGACCACCGAAGAAACCTGCAGAGTCGGTCTCTGCTACAACCAAGGTGTTCGAGGTACCGTCGGTGATATCCTTCAAACCGTTCGCTCGCGATGGTGCAAACAAACCTGACATGTCACCGTTGTTGACGAATCCAAGACCACCCCAAGGTGCCCAGTTACCTACTGCAGCATCCGGCCACCAGTGAAAGCCTTGGCTACCCGCATAGCTGGTGGTGGCAATGTTGTGTTGCGCAAATACCTTCTCGGTGTTCGCATCCGATGGGCAAATCAACGTTGCTACCTTCGTGCTAACGATCGGCTGACCCCAAACACGCAACTGATAGTTGATGTTCTGATAAGCTGCAGTTTGCTCCATTTGAGGCAAAATCGCTGCCAACCATGTGTGGTGGTAAGCATGCTGTTGCAATGGACCACGACCCGTTCCGTAGTTCACCGATTGTGGAAAGCGCTTGTATGCACTTTCATAATTCTGCAATGCCAATGCCAATTGACGAATGTTGCTTCCGCACTGCATACGACGCGCTGCCTCGCGCGCTGCTTGCACCGCTGGCAATAACAAACCAACCAAAATCCCAATAATCGCAATCACAACCAAAAGCTCCACCAACGTGAAACCTCGGCGCTTCGAAGTCTGCCTGCATGTCATGGCTATAGACCCTTCCGATAAGAAACGAGAAAAACGACCAACCGAATCCGTCCCCGCGAAAACCAACCTCAAAGCATAAGGTCCAATAATACCGCTTTATCTATCCCTAAGCCCGTTTTACGCGAGAATAACTTCCACAAAGAGTGTACCTCGTGGCTTTGTGTCGCGTCAACTATTTCAGGGGGTTGTCAAGTGTGGTTTTCCGAGTTTTTTCCGGAATCACCTCTTTGAGGGTTACGATCCGGCAATCGTTCCGCCATTCCACCCAGCAATAACCAAGAACCACCAAAATAGCCAAGTTGTAATAATTCTTTTCCGCTCGGATCTACTCCATAACCCCGCTAAACTCAATACGCCGGCACTCAATGAAAAAAAGCCAACGTATCAACCTGCCACTTACCCCCTTACCCCACTGATATGAATCTTCGGCGATCCGAGAAACAAAAATCCCAAGATCCACCGCCAACTCGCCAACATCACTGGCGACTCGGACTCCTCATCGCTTGCCTGCTCCTGCTGGCACTCTACGCATGGAAGCAAAACACCTACCGCAACTCCATCAAGAACATCGAGACACTGCTCAGCAACTTCGAAAACAACCAAGCTCTCGAACAAATCAACTCCCTACAACAATCCTCCGGTGACTCTAGCCGTCTGCGACTACTCCAAGCACGTGCTTTACGACAATCCGATAACCACAACGACTTCCTCAAACAAATAGAAAAATCAAAAGTACTCGGTGATCCCCCCGCAACACTCGAAAGCGAACTTCTGCTCGAACAAGCCCAATCGGGCTCCCTGAAAGATCCCATCACCGCAATCGGTGCCTGGCTCGAATCACACCCCGAAGACTTCGAAAGCGGTGCCCATGCCCTCGTCCTCGGCCTACTGAAACAACAGAAATTCGACCTCGCAGTCTCTTTCCTCAACGCCTGGAATACCCAAAACCCAAACTCACCATGGCCTCCACTCTTCCGCGCAATGCTCCATATCTCCAAACGTGAATGGAAACTTGCTATCGATCTACTCGAACCCTCCCTCACCTCACACCCAGACTTCGTTCCGAACTACCTCCAAGCCGCCACCGCTTACGACGGCTTACAAGATTTCAGCAAAGCCGAACAAGCCCTCGCACGCTACCTGCAAAGCGTTCCCAACGATCAAGACGCTTGGCTAAAATACTCTGAAGCTCTCCGCAAACTCGGGAAAGCCGACATCGCTCTCCAACAACTACAACAAAAAGTAGCTCCCCAAAATCGCTCCCCAAGCCTTCAACTGCAGCTCGCAAAACTACTGCTCGATGTCGATGCAAACCAACAAGCGATCGAGTCTCTCTCACCCCTCGCTAATATCTGGCCCGAAGATATCGAAATCGCTTCGACCATCAGCCAAGCATATCAACGACTAGGCAATTCAAGCCAATCACAATATTACGCAAACATCGCTGACCAAGGCCAAAAAGATACCCAAAACATCGATCGACTACTCTTCGAACTCCTCAGCAACCCAAACCGCTCCGCCGAAGATTGCTACAAACTCGGTCATTTACTGCTGCACAAACAATCCAGAGAAAATGGCCTCTACTGGCTCGGCGCTGCTCTGCAAATTAACCCCAATTTCCAACCCGCATTACAAGACATCGCACTCTATCAACAACGTGCAAAAATTCCTTTCATCCCCTCCAACTCAACCCCAAACACATCAATACCCAACGCATCTGTCACTACCCCCAACGAAAATACCAATTCAACAAGCACAGAAAGGACAAGCCAGTTCCTATTTAGCGAACTAGACATTGAACTCCCTAATAGCCAATTCCGAGACGGAAGTGATTCAAACTTATTCTCCTTAGTCGAAACCACTGGCGGCGGATCCGCTCTCTTCGATTACGACTCCGACGGACAACTCGACCTACTAACAGCCGGCGGAGGATGGATCGATTCCGAAAACAATCGTCTACCAGGTCACCAAGGCGCACTGTTCCGTCACCTAGGTAATTTCAATTTCATGCCAGCCACCTCTGAAGCTTGCGTAGACCTGTCGAAATCCTACCACTCCGCCATCCTCGCTGCAGACTACGACAACGATGGATTCACCGATTTTCTTGCCACCGGATACCACGGTCTGCAGTGGTTCCACAATCAAGGCGACGGAACCTTCGAATCCATAGAAATGACCGACGATAACGCTTGGAGCAGCGCCGCTGCCTTCGCAGACCTCGACTCCGATGGCGACCTAGATCTCTATGTAGTCCACTACGCAAACTGGTCCCTCGAGAACAACCCTACCTGCCCCTCCCAAATGGACCCGAATCGACGTGACTACTGCGGCCCCTCCGACTTCCAAGGGATCCCCGATTCCGTCTACGAAAACTCCGGTGATGGGAAATTCTTACTTCGTACTCCCGAAGGCCTCTCCAACCAAGGATTCCGAGGACTCGGAGTCCTTGCCGCTGATCTCGACGGAGACCGAAAAACCGATCTCTATATCACCAACGACGTCGAACCAAACCTCCTCTACCAAAACCAAGCCCCATTCCAATGGACCGAACTCGGACGTCGCGCAGGCGTGGCAACCAACGACCAAGGTCGAGCAGAAGGCAGCATGGGAATCGCCCTCGGTGACTATAACAACGACTCCCGATTCGACCTCTGGGTAACAAACTATGCCGATGAATTCTGCGCACTATACCGCGGCACAGGCCCTATGACCTTCTCCTACGCCTCTAACGCCACTCGCATCCCCGCTACCGATGAACAATCTGTCAGCTGGGGGACCGCCATGCATGACCTCGACCTCGATGGAGATGAAGATATCCTCGTGATCAACGGACACCTCGAACGCTACGCAACATACCACGACCAACGACCTCAACTCCTCGAAAACCACCAAGGCGCCCGTTTCTCACTCGCAGCCCTCAATTCTCCATTCTTCCAAAAACCGATCTCCGGACGAGGACTCGCCACCGGTGACCTCAATCGAGATGGACTCGTCGACCTCGCTGTCACCCGTATCGGACAACCAATCGCACTTGTACGCAACGACTCCCGCTCCCCTTCCAACAACCCCAACGCTTTCCTACGCGTCCGTCTCGTCGGCTACAACTCCAATCGCGATGCAATCGGTACCGTCGCAAAACTCACTATCCATGACAGAACCTGGATCCGACAAGCCACCTCCGGTACTTCCTACGCTTCCACCTGCGAAAACATTCTTCACTTCGGCATCCCCAACCCCTGCACCAACAAACCCGCTTCCCTCGAAGTCCTCTGGCCCTCAGGCCAAAACTCCCTAATCCCTATCGATAAACTCAACCAAGAAGTCTTGGTTATCGAATCACCCCAACCCTGACCCCCCACAACACCCCTAAAGTCTTCATGTCCTTTTAATCTCTCTACAAACAATGCAACCAAAAACAAGCCTATACTGAGAACTCGCAAACCCCCTTTACCCTCTCGAGCCAATCCCCAACCCAATCTCCTCTAACCATGACCCATCCCATCACTCTCGATGTCGTTCGACTATTCCAAAAATATGGACAAGGCCGTTACGGGAGCGAAGCCGTCTCGCAACTCCAACACGCACTCCAAGCCGCCTGCTTCGCCAAACGACAAGGCGCCGACTCGACACTGGTCGCCGCTGCTCTACTACATGACATCGGTCATATCATCGATGGCCAATCCCTACCCAAATCCGACAACGAAGACCTCGATGATGCTCACGAAAACCGAGCCTACGAATGGCTCAAGTCAAACTTTGGCGCCGCAGTCGCAGATCCTGTCCGCCTACACGTCGCCGCAAAAAGATACCTCTGCACCACCGACCCAGAGTACGTATCCAAACTCTCTCCAACCTCACTGAAAAGCTACTACGATCAAGGTGGACCGATGAACCAATCGGAACTCGATGACTTCAAAGACGAACGCTTCGCCTACGAAGCGGTCCAATTAAGACGCTGGGACGATCTCGCCAAAGACCCAAACATGATCACCCCAGCCATCGAAGATTTTATGCCACTGCTCGATTCTTTGCTTCCACAACAAACCTAACCGACCGCCAACAACCACCCTAGAACGGCGCATCCCCATAATCTTCCGACGCAGCCTGATTGAACTCGTCGTTCACCGAACTACCTCCACCCTCTCCACTCAAACGATACGACATCGCTTCCGCAGACAAAAAGTACTTTACCTCACTCTGAGGATCCCTCTGCCATTTTCGTCCCGACAACCGGTATGTCACCGTTACGTCATCCCCCAAGTTCATCGCGTCGACACTGTCGCAAGCGTCACCAATAAACTCAAGCGGAATGTAACTCGCAAAACGACCATTGTTCTGCTCCAACACCACCGTTCGCTTGCGAAACCCCTTCTGGCCAAATGTCTTCGTCTCTTCGATGACATGCACGATACCGCGAATCGTAGAATTCGACATAACTACTTAACTCTCTGCGAAGGGGGCTGCTTTTCATCCAAACGTAAACCCCAAATTCTACGGTCTATCCACTTCCCTGCAAACCATATTTAACTACCCCGCTTTGCCAATCCCACCATTTCTAATAACTTCAATGCATTCGTCGTCGGTGTCACCCCAGGATGCATCTTGTAATCAAATCGCATCTGCTCTCCTTGATCCGTCTTCTCAAAATACTCGCGAAAATGAACCACCTGCGCAATCTGCGCCACCCCCGCGCAACCAGCTAACTCCAAATCATGAGTGCTCGTAACCACCAAAGCCCCTAACTCCACTAACTGCTCCAAAACCTGCTCGACCGCTATCTGCCTCTCCCGAGAATTCGTCCCCTGCAAGATCTCGTCGAGCAACACCAACGTCGTTCTACCTAAGTCCACCTGATTCTCACGCGTTGTGTCCACAATCGCCCGCAGTCGCTTCAGCTCCGCCATGAAAAATGACACACCATCCTGCAAACTGTCCTGAACTCGAATGCTCGAAGCCAAAGCACAATTCGGCCCACTCCAAGACTCACAAGCCACCGGACTACCGAGCCTTCCTAATACCGTGTTGACCCCCAATGACCGCAATAACGTCGACTTGCCCGCCATGTTACTTCCAGTGACTAATAACAACGGTCGACTCTCCTGCATCTGGACATCATTCAAGACCCGCTTGCTATCCGCTAACAAAGGATGCCCCAATCCAGTCACCTCAAGATCACGCGATGAACTATCCAACCATCGCGGATACCCCCAAGTACAATTCTCGTCCGCTACCGCCCCGCCACTAGAAACCGACTCGACCTTACCCAACGCCTCAACCCATCCACCTATCCGCCCACCATAGCGCATCTTCCATGACTCTAACAACTCCAACACTCGAAAATCCCACAACACAATCAACTGCATGATCCAATAAGGAATAAAGAACAACGGATTCCTCTGTATCCCCGCAAACCCCATCCGTCGCTGCAACGCACCAATCGCCGTCGTCGCTCGCTCCCCCACTCCTACAAACTCGCCGTGCAACTCCCTGAGCATCGGTGACTGCGGTGCCAACTCCTCGACCAAACGAAACAACTCCGACAGCGATGCCAACTCGCGATTCGCACTCCCAATCTGGACAAACATGTCATGGATCCGACCTATCACCCCCAATGTGATCAGTAAATTGATCGCAACCCCAACCAAAAACATGATGAACCCACTATTGAACCATACCGCTTGCCTGCTTATCCCACCTATAACAACCAAGAGTATCCCCAAACATGCAACCGCAGGACCTACCCAACTCGCAATAAGCAACCCACGCCGCGCTCGCAAATACATCGAACTCGTTCCCCAAGCAGCTAGCTTCTCCGGAGAAGTATCACAACCACGAAACCCCAACGCAGCATCCCAAAACTGCTCCCGCCATGCTCGCTTCTGCGCAATCTCCCTGACCGCTTCCTGCCTGCGCTCAATCTCTCCCACCGGCACCCAACGCGTCATCCAGTCCGCAATGCTCCTCGCTCCCGACTCCGTTACCGCTAACGAAAACCAACGAAACAATGACCGATCGCCAAACAAGTCAATGTCCTTCGACAAATCGCTCGAATAACCCGCTGCAACCAACTCCGTCGGCAACGCTGGCAACCCCTCCCAACTCCTCGAACAACGAGCTATCATCCTCCGATAAAAACCTAATTGCTGCACACTCCAGTCAATGCTGCTGCGCAAATTCTCTTGCCAAGTCGCCAGCGCAAGAAAACAAACCATCAAAAACGCACCGAATTGCCACACCAAATCGGGCAACTGAGGCTCACTAAATCCAGCAATCAACAAAGCTAAACCCGGCAATGCTGTCCCTAATCGACCCCGCGAGATCTTCTTCGATGTAGCCTCCCATCGCGAAATGCGTGACTCCAGTCCCATTACTTTGGCTGCATATGCATCCTGTGCCGACTCCACGTTGCTCTCTCTTTCTGTCGCTCTCTACCTTGTCCCCAACCACGAACCTAAACTACGATCCCTCTGGCTCGGTAAACAACGCACTGACAAAGTCATCCGGTGAGAACTCTTGCAAATCGTCCAACTGCTCCCCTAATCCTATGAACTTCACCGGCAACCCAAACTGCTCCGCAATCGGAATAATCACCCCACCCTTCGCTGTGCCATCCAACTTCGATAGCACAATTCCTGTACAACCCGCCGCCTCTGAAAACCCCTTCGCCTGACTGATCGCATTCTGACCCGCCGTCGCATCCAACACCAATAACACCTCATGCGGCGCAGTCTCCACATGCTTCTGCAACACCCGTTTAACTTTCTCCAACTGCTGCATCAAATGACTCTGCGTCTGCAACCTTCCAGCAGTATCGACAATACATACATCAAACCCCTCACTGACCGCTCGTTGCATCGCCTTAAATGCCACCGAACCAGGATCTGCTCCCTGCTCCCCCATCACAATCTCACACCCAATTCGCTCCGACCATACCTTGAGCTGCTCAACCGCCGCCGCCCGAAAAGTATCTCCCGCTGCCAACAAAACCCTCTTTCCACTCCGCTGCAACCGATACGCTAACTTCGCAATCGATGTCGTCTTGCCCGAACCATTCACGCCAACCACCAAAATCACTGTCGGCTTCCCGTCCGACATCCGCAAAGTACCCCCTCGATCCTTCAAACTCTGCGAAACCCGCTGCCGGATCACCCCCAACACGTCCTCTTGATGCACTCGACGACTGCGATACTGATCGCGAATATCTTCGCGAATCTTTCCCGCCATCCCCGGACCCATGTCCGTCCGTATCAATATCGCATAAAGATTATCCAAAAACGCATCGTCTACTAACTCTCCCTCCGACTTCCACAAATCCCGGATGTCCGTTCGGAATAATGTCGTAGTCTTCTTCAAAGCTCGCCGAAACCAACCCTCCTTGCCACCCTCCAATACACCTTTTCCAGCCCCTTCACCACCTTCCGCCGGGACTTGTGATGGACCTTGTGCCGAAGCCCCCGTACCTCCCTCGCTACCTGCCTCTGGTATACTCCCCTGAGACTCTGTAGAACCCGACTCTGACGCTGTCTTTTTCTTTTTCCAAAATATCATCGTTCAACCACTGTTTTCCATAGATTTGTCCCCGTTCGTTTTATTCGCACACCCCGTGTCCGACAAGGCTTAAATAGCATCGAACCACAATGTTTCACTACCAAAATGAACTCGGTCTTTGCCCCGATGAGTTTCTCGACTGCCTTCGAAGATCCACCCTCAGCCAACGACGGCCCATCGATGAACCCGACACCATCGCCGGAATGCTCAAAAATGCCGATGTCCTCATCACCGCCCGCACCGACAGCGGCCTGCTTATCGGTATCTCTCGCGCAATCTCAGACTTCCACTACTGTACCTACCTCTCCGACCTAGCTGTCGACCAATCATTCCAACGTCTAGGCATCGGCAAAGAACTCATCGCACACACCCACAGACAAGCCGGACTCAACACCAACCTCATCCTGCTAGCCGCACCCGCCGCTCAATCTTACTACCCTCATATCGGTATGCTCCAACACCCAAGCGCTTGGATGCTAGCACGCACCCCACCCTCGAACCCAACTTGAACACCCAGTTCCAAAGCCAATCTTCTCGCCCCAACACTCAACAAACCACCATGTCACCTCCCTCAACACAACCTTCCAATACCTCACGACCTCCGCTCGCCCTCCTCGCATGGACAATATTGTTTCTCCTGCCAATCGAGTCCACCCAAGCACAATCGCCCGCAAACTTACAAGCCGGTGTCGCAAAAGTCGACATCACCGATCGAACCGCCGGACCCGTCAATGATCCGCTCTTCGCCAAAGCTCTCGTTCTGCAATCCGATGCCAAACAACTGGTCCTCGTCGGCGTCGACGCCGTCGCCATCGGCGAAATCGGCTATATCAAAAATGACTACCTCCCCACCGTACGACAACGTGCCGAAAAAGAACTCGGTATCCCCAGTTCAAATATTGTGATCAACGCAAGCCACTGCCACGGAATCGTCTGCGCCGATGTAGCCGATCGCACCATCCAAGCCATCCAAATGGCACAAGCCAACCTACAACCCGTACGCGTCGGCTCAGGAGTCGGGCAGGAAAACCGCATCATGGAAAACCGACGACTCAAAATGAAAGATGGACGCGAAATCGATGTTCGCCACGCCTACTCTCTACCACCGGACGACCAAGTCGCGGATGTTGGCCCCGTCGATCCAAAAATCGCAACCCTTCGATTCGACCGACTCGATGGAACCACTCTCGCTGTCTTGTATCAATTCGCTTGCCACCCCATTCAAGGTGTCGCAAACGGCGGAAACACCGCTGATATCGTCGGCTTTGCCTCCCAAGTAATCGAAGAAGGACTGGGAAATGGAGCCCTGGCTATCTTCTTCCAAGGCTGCGGTGGTGATATCAACCCCCGATGGTACAAAGAAGTCGACCACCCCCGAGACGCTCAATGGCACGGTCATTTGCTAGGCCTGAGTACTTTACAGGCAGTTCGCAAGATCGAAACAACAGAAAACCCAATTCTCGCCTTTCAATCAACCACCCTCGAACTCCCTCGCGCTGACCTCGCCCCGAAAATCGAAGAAATGGAAATCCAACGCGAACGACTCGTCAATGCACTCCAAGGTACCAGCCTAAACCTCAAAACGTTTCTTCCCCTCGTCGTGAAACAACGCCTCGATGAACAATTCCCTAGCTACTCCTCCCACGCATACCTCTCCGAAGCCCAACGAGGCCAAGAAGACTTAAAGCGCATGGATGCAGATAATCGTCGCAATGTCCAAGCATACATCGCAAATATCCACACCATGGAAGCCCTCACACGCCTGCAAACCAATCTCGCCCTCCTGAAAAAACATCAGCTCGATAATACCACCGCACCAAAAAGAACAATCGACGCCGAAGTCTGCGCAATTCGAGTCGGGGACTTTCGCCTCATCACCTTTCCAGGTGAACTGACCGTACAAATCGGCTTGAATATTCAAAATGCTATGAGCCACACCTCGCCGACCAATCAACCTGTTTTTGTCTCGGGCTATACAAATGGCTACATCTACTATTGCCCAACCGCCGAACAACTGAAAAATCTAGGGGGAGCTCAAGAAGATAGCGATTGCATCCTCGATGCCACATGGCAAGATCGCTTTGAGAATCGAGCGATCGAACTACTCGAAAGCCTCGGAAAGTAATCGATGAAAGACGCTACTCGATCAGTTGCAGCAAAACTTACCGGTGATCTACCGGCCGCAATCGCGGTGATCGAAATCCATGGCCCAAAAGTCGTTCCATGGCTCGCCACTCACTGGTCCCCAGCCTCTGGCTCCCATGAACTGCAACTCAATACAATCCGATACGGATCCCTTACCACCCTACCTCACAACAATCATAAAGCAACTACACATGCAGCCACCCTGAATCCGATCGGGGAGTCTGTCGTTGTCTGCAAGACCAATGCGAACTCCGTAGAAATCCATTGCCACGGCGGACTGCTCGCCGCCGCTACAATCCTCGCCTCTCTCGAAGCCTTCGGCTTTGATATTCTCTCTCAAACGCAATGGCTCAAGCTTCAAAACTCCGATCCAATCTCCGCCCAAGCCATCGAAGCGATACAACACGCCAAAACCCTAAAAGCCACCCGAATTCTTCTGGAACAACAATCCGGTGCGTTACAACGCGCATTTGATGAAATCGATTTCTTGATCCGTCATCAACAAAGAGCCCAAGCGAACCAAGCCATCCAAGCTCTCGATCGATGGACCAACTTGGGCAAGCACCTAGTATCTCCGTTTACTGTGATCCTCTGTGGCCCACCGAATGTCGGCAAAAGCAGCTTGCTCAACCGACTGCTCGGATACCAACGAGCCATTGTGCACGCACAAGCCGGAACGACACGAGATCTACTCGCAGAAGAAACAAGCATCGGAGGATGGCCCGTACGCTTGCTCGACTCTGCAGGTATTCGTGAAACGGAAGACGAAATAGAACAAGCTGGCGTCGACCGAGCCAAACGCGCCTTCGCTCAATCAGACCTCGTGCTTCTGCTCGTCGACTCCAGCCAAGGTTGGACAGAAGACCATACTGCGATCTACCAACGCGTCATCCAATCGAATGAACTACTCACTACCTCCAGTATTCGCACCCAATGCAAACTGCTCTATACCAAATCTGATCTTTTACCTCTTGAACGTACATCCCGAAATCAAACGGGATTCACACCACCGATTGACAAGCCAGAGGATGTGGCGAGTGTAAGCTCCCGGACAGGAGAAGGAATCGACGATCTACTCCACAGAATTCAGATGTGGCTTGTTCCCGAAGAACCCATAGAAGGGCAGGGGATCCCGTTCCACGCAGATCATATTGCACAGCTGGAAAACTACCGCCGACGAATCACTTCCATCAATTCCTAGCTAACCCTCAATACCGAAAAGTCTGCATTCCGACCGCTTCAATGAAGTTGGGGGTCGCAAGTGGCTATTTTCGTAATTCTTCAGTTGTGGGAGATGATTTTTTCCGTAGGGTGCGAAGAACCGATGGCAACTTGCTTGTCGTTTTAATCGTCGATCTGATGGTATTGAGCTCGCGTTATCCAGCGAAAAAGTACACCTCGAACCAATCGAAATATAAATTCGACGGAATGGGGCCCAGTCCTGTCCGACATAAAGATTGGCATAAAAAAATGGGAGGGGATTCGAAGAACGAAGCCCTCCCATTTTGGGTAGTTTAAAGAGTTAAAGCGTCTTAGAAGACGGCTTACTTTTCGCGGCGTTCGCGAAGTCGAACACCCTTACCGGTACGTTCGCGGAGGAAATACAACTTCGCACGGCGAACCACTGAGCGGCGTTTCACTTCAATCTTTTCGATCTTCGGAGAGTGGACCGGGAACTTTCGTTCGACGCCTTCGCCACCGACGATTCGGCGAACGACAAACATTTCGCGTGAGCCAGAACCGCTTTTGGCGATAACGGTACCGCTGAAAATCTGAATACGTTCCTTCTGACCTTCTTGGATTTTGGTGTAGACGTCAACGGTATCGCCGATCCCAAATTCGTCTACCTTTTCCTTAAGATAGGGGCTTTCAACGGCTTGAAGAATTTGCTGGCTCATGATTGACACAATCAAAATACAAAGGGATTAAAAACAAAACGGGCCAATAATCTGACGGATCCGGCGGGATTTGGAAAGCCCAAATGCCACGATCGGTCGGAAAACCGGGGGGAATGTAATCAAAATCTCAAAGGATCACAGAGGGGGGGGAAAGAGAAACAGGTCTATAAGAAGAGGAATCGACGGTGGAACTGCAGCGGGATGTAGGCCCCGGCCCTCAACAGTTCTAACGATTTACAAGCATTCCTCCTTCACCACAACCACGGCCCCACGCCAGCCCCACGGTGGGTGGCACCGATTCCCGCCCAAAGCCCCACGGTGGCTGGCACCGATTCCCGCCACGGTGGGTGGCACCTTACTTCACATTTGCTAGCAAATGCCGATTCTTCGCCCCGGTTCAGGGTCTGTCCCCAATCCGCGACCCAAAAACCATGTTTTGCTAGCATTCCCCCGCCTCAG
>CAZACJ010000012.1:67740-86108 GCA_964483385.1 uncultured Pirellula sp.
CTGTCCCCAATCCGCGACCCAAAAACCATGTTTTGCTAGCATTCCCCCGCCTCAGTTCAGGCCCACGGTGGGTGGCACCGATTCCCGCCAAGGTGGGTGGCACCTTACTCCACATTTGCTAGCAAATGCCGATTCTTCGCCCCGGTTCAGGGTCTGTCCCCAATCCGCGACCCAAAAACCATGTTTTGCTAGCATTCCCCCGCCTCAGGTCATACCGACTCCACGGTGCGACCCCACGGTGGGTGGCACGGATTCCCGCCAAGGTGAGTGGCACCTTTCTCCACCGTGTCAAGGTTGGGTGGTGTCCTGGGTGGGTGGCACCGAATCAGATCAGGCCCAAGGTGGGTGGCACCGTATTGACCCTATTTGCTAGCAAATGCCGATTCTTCGCCCCGGTTCAGGGTCTGTCCCCAATCCGCGACCCAAAAACCATGTTTTGCTAGCATTCCCCCCCACCTCAGATCACACCGACTCCACGGTGACTGGCACCCACCGACTCCACGGTGGGTGGCACCAATCGCCGGCACCAATCGCCGACGTTCCCACGCCTCAGATCAGGCCCACGGTGGCTGGCACCGATTCCTGCCAAGGTGAGTGGCACCTTTCTCCACCGTGTCCAGGGTGGGTGGTGTCCAGGGTGGGTGGTGTCCAGGGTGGGTGGTGTCCAGGGTGGATGGCACCGATCTCCCACGCTAGCTTTTCACGACTCCCGATCCGGACTGCAAAACTCATAACTTCTTATGCCATCTGCTAACAAACCCCTTAAGCTATAATTCTGGCAGATCCCCCAAATTCCCTCCCAAGAAATTCCCACCAGCCCATCATGCCCCATTATCCCCCACCCCTCCTGCTGGCTCTCTGCTGCTTACTCCCAACCCTCTCCCCGTCCTGCCCGGCTGCTCCCCAAGCTTCAAGTTCCACCGAAGGACAGCAACAGAACGGAAAACTCCTAGCCGGAGCCCACTCCCAAAATATCAACCCCAATACACTCCCTGTATGGATCAGCGGGAATATCGCCGCCATCCAATCAGATCGTATCGTCGATCCTCTCTTCGCCCGCGCCCTTGTTCTAGATCACCCTTCCAATCCCCCGATCGCTGTATGCGTCGTCGATAGTCTCGCCGTTCCTGCTCATATCGTCGAACAAGCCAAAAAACTCGTGGCCGATCAGACTCCCCTCCAACCCAAACACATCCTCGTCAGCGCGACACACTCTCATTCCGCCCCGGCCGCTATGGGAGCACACGGAACCCCCACCCAAACAGATTACGCACAAGAACTTCCCAACCGGGTCGCCGAAGCCATCATCTCGGCCTACAAAAAACGAACCCCAGCACAAGTCGGGTACACCACCGCAAATGCAGACAGATTCGTCCACTGCCGCCGATGGATCATGGAACCTGGTCACGCTGGTGGCGTTCCATTCAGTGGTCGTGAATCCAATATCGTCGCAATGAACCCAGGTCACGATAACCCTTTCAAAATCCGACAAACTGGCGAAGTCGACCGCACCATCCCTATCCTCTTCGTCAAATCCGCCGATGGAATCCCACTCGCACTCCTCGCTTCCTTTTCCACCCACTACGCAGGCGCGCCCGCAATCTCTTCGGACTACTTCGGTGTCGTCTCCGCAGAACTTGCTCGACAACTCCGCCCCGATTCTCCCGAATCCTTCGTCGGTATCATGGCGAACGCCACAAGCGGTGATACCAACTGCATCGACTTCTCCCGGCCCGCTAAACCCTTCACCTACCACGAAGTCGGTCAGTACGTCGCCTCCCGTATCCTCGATGCCCTCCCCAACGCTCAATTCGACCTCAATCCAACTCTCAACGCCCGCTTCAAAACCATCGAAGCCAACGTGCGACTGGCAGATCCCCAAGAACTCGCACAAGCCAAAGCATACGTCCAATCTAAACTCTCAGATCGACTCCCAACCACCATCGAAGAAAACTACGCCCGCGAAACGGTCCTCCTATCCGAAATGCCTCCGACCCGTACCTTGCCACTCCAAGCTCTCCAAATCGGCAAGATGGTGATCGCTGCCTTCCCAACCGAAACCTATACCGCCACCGGTCAATCCGTCCGACTCCAAAGCCAATTCCCTTTCACCCTCAACATCGGCCTCGCAAACGATCTCGCAGGATACCTTCCACCAGCCAACCAATTCCCTCTCGGTGGATACACGACCTGGCGTGCTCGCACCAGTTGCCTCGCAGAAGATACCGAATCTCGTGTCGTCACCGAACTGAACTCCCTCATCGGCCAACTCCATTCCTCCAATCACACCCAACAAATTCCCGAAAAGCCAAAAATTCAACACGATGGCCCCATGTCCGCTATCCCTCCCGAACAAACCCTCGAACTATTTGAACTACAAAGCCAACAACGTATCGAACTCGTCGCCAATGAACCGAACTGTATCGATCCCGTCGCTATCCGCTTCGATGATGCGGGCAACCTATGGGTCGTCGAAATGCACGACTACCCCCTCCATCGCCCAAACCAACAACGTGGCTCTATCCGAAAACTTTGCGACCAAAATCTCGATGGTATCTACGAATCTGCAACTCTCTTCGCAACCGATCTGCCCTATCCCACTGGTATCCAATTCCATCAAGATGGTATCCTCCTAACCGCCGGTGGCAGCCTCTGGTTCCTGCGCGATACCAATAATGATGGCGCCGCCGATGAACAAATCGAATGGCTTCAAGGGTTCGCACAAGAAAACCAACAACTTCGCGCAAACGATCCAGATTTCGGCATCGACGGAAAACTCTACGTCGCGAATGGTCTGAGAAGCTCCAAAGCCACTTTAAATTCCCCCAATCCCATAACAACCGATTTTGCGAATAATGATTTGCGATGGGACTGGAGCCAAGGGAAGGGCAGGGGGGTAGCAGGTCCATCCCAATTCGGTATGTCTTTCGATCGCTACGGTAATCGCTACTTCTGCTCCAACCGAAACCCATGCGATGCCGTCCTCATGGAACCCTGGCTCGCCGCTAAAAGCCCACTAGCAGGTATCGCCCCCATGACCTCTCCCGTACTACCACCAGGCGAACGATCCTCCGTATTCCCCCTCGTCTCCGCTTGGACCACCTCCAACCTACACGCAGGCCAATTCACCGCTGCATGCGGACTACTCGTCAGCCACAGCCACCACCTCCCAGCAGCCTCACTCGGACACGCTCTAACTTGCGAACCAACCGGAAGCCTCATCCACCGAGCACCCCTAGGTCGCGTCTCCGGAAACACACTCCCCGAAGCCCCCTCAAGCGTCAATGAATCTCTTCGACAAAGTGAATGGCTAGCAAGCCACGATCCATGGTTCCGCCCAGTGAACCTCGAAGAAGGTCCCGATGCTGCAATCTACGTCGTTGATATGCATCGCGCTGTCATCGAACACCCCGATTGGGTTCCCGACGAACTCAAAACCCGACCCGATGAACGCTGGGGCGATCAAGCCGGCCGTATCTACCGCGTTCTGCACCGCGATGCCCCCACAATCGATCCCATCTTCCATGAACTTCGAAACGCCCCCCTAATGTCTCGCCCCTCCCGCGAACTCGTCGCCCTGCTAAACCACCCAAGACAGTGGATCCGAAACACCGCTTCACGCATCCTCTTCGAACGACTCGCTACCTCCGCAGTTGCTTCTAAAAACCCCATCGACTCCAATGTCTTCGCCGAAATATCAAGCTACCTGCAATCTCACTCCAATCCACAACTCCTCTCCCAACACATACGCGAACATTCTCAAGGCATCCTGCTCGCAATTGCGATTCAGCTAGAATCGGATTCGCTATTCAATTCCCACATTGCTATACCAACCATCTGCAATCTGCTCGCTCGCCCTCATTCCGAAGCTCCCACCCCCTGGCGCGCTGCACTCTGGAAATTGCTCGCAGAAAGATTCTTTGATGACCTCACGTTCACAGACTCGCTCCGCTGCGAACCGGCCTCTCTGAACATACTCGCTCACCTCGCCCTCTCAACCCTCAACAATGCACCACGCGAAGAAACCCTCGCAGCCGCTTCCCTCCTTTCCCTTCTTCCAACACCAACCATTACCCCCGATTCTTCGAAAGAGTTGATCGCCGCTAGCGTCCGCTGTGCCCTCGACGCAGCCGATGATCCACACCTCCTCATGATCCTCGCAGCAGTCCACCAACAACACCATTCCCTCGACCAGTTCGTCTGCCAAGCCATCGATCTCATCCCTGAACGAATCGACAAAAAACAACTCACTCGGGACTTCTCCACGACCGCATGGAAACGACTCGTTGCCACCGTCGCTGACCCCTCAAACCAAACTTGGAACAATACAAAAAACTCTTGGCTTGCAAACTCCAAAGCACGACTCGCACAAGTTCCCAATAACGATGAGACAGCCCGAAGAATCATCGATGAACCGCAAATGCTCTTCCACTCCGCTATCGCTCTAGGCATCACCGCTTCCAAAGATCAATCCTGGATCGCGGAACAATCCGATCTATGGCAAGCGTACGCGACGCAATTGACAAACCCACTCTGGTCCCAAAAACTCCGCAAAGATTGGATCGCTCTCGCTGGCATATCCCTGAACACTACACAAAGTCAAAATGGAACAAAGGCTCTCCATGAACTACTGAACTCTAACTCTCCTCAACCACTCGACCCGGAATTGAAACAAGCCATATTGACCGCATGGGCCAAGCACCCCGAGCACAAAGATCACTCTCTGACCGATTGGATGCTCCACCACTACGATTCCGAAACCCCGGCGCTCCGCTCAACAATGTTCGCCATCTTTAGAAACTCCCCAGATCGCCTCGAGCGATGGCTCTCCGCCATGGAAAACGGAACTCTTGCAAACCATCGTATCGACGCAAATCAAATCCAATCCCTAAAACAAATCACAGGCGAAATAGCCCCCCGCATCGCAAAACTTCTCGAAGGTCGCGTGCAATCTAACCGCCAATCACTTGTGGAACGCACACTTAAGGAACTAAACGATAAAGGCCTGATAGAAACCCACCCAACAACTCAACCCAACTTGATCAAAACCGATCGACAACGTGGCAAACAACTCTTCGCTCAACATTGCGCCGCGTGTCATCGCGTAGATTCTGTAGGAACAAACATCGGACCCGACATCTCGGACTCTCGCACCCAAACACCAGCACAACTGCTTGTCTCAATCCTCGATCCTAACCGAGCAATCGACAATCAGTACTTCCGAGTCTCCGTCCGATTAAACGACGGTTCCGTGCACGACGGTATCGTCAGCGAAGAATCCGGTGAACACATCACCCTGAAAACGCAACAAAACCCAGCCCTCTCAATACCCAAAAACTCAATAGATGAGCTTGTCTCAAGCGGCGTTTCTCTCATGCCAGAAGGCTTCGAAGCCCAACTAACTCCCGCAGACCTCGCTGACTTGATCGACTACCTGAAGAACTGGAGATACGTCGGCGGTGAATCCCCTCAACGCTAGTGCACCTCTCCCTGTGCTTGATTGAGTCGGTAATAAGTCCCCTTGAGCGACAACAACTCCTCGTGATTGCCCACCTCCGTTACACGCCCTTTCTCCAAGACAATAATCCGATTCGCCTTGCGCAAAGTGCTGATACGGTGAGCGATGGCGATGGTCGTCCTGCCCTGAACCAATACATCCAACGCCTCCTGAATCTCTCGCTCCGTCTCCGTGTCAACCGCCGAAGTCGCCTCGTCCAAGATCAATATCCGCGGATCGGTAAGCAACGCTCGCGCAATCGATATCCTCTGACGCTCCCCTCCCGATAAAGACTGCCCCCGCTCTCCAACCAACGAATCATATCCATCCGCCAATCGCAAAATGAAATCATGCGCCTTCGCCGCCCGAGCAGCCGCAATCACTTGCTCACGTGTCGCATTCGGACGACCATAAGCGATGTTCTCAGCAATCGATCCAAAAAACAAAAACGGCTCCTGCAACACAATCCCAATGTTGCTTCGGTACTCGCTGATCGGATACGTCCGAATATCGTTACCATCCACCCAAATCGCTCCACTAGCGACGTCGTAAAATCGACATACCAAATTCACCAAAGTGCTTTTACCCGCACCGCTAGGCCCCACTAGCCCTATCATTTCTCCCGGCTCAATCTCCAAATCCACATCGTGAATCACCTGCCGAGAACCATAACTAAAAGTCACCTTCTGTATCTTGATCCGCCCTTCGATCCGACCAGGATGAACCGGTGCTGTAGGTTCCGCAACACTCGGCACCCGATCGAGAATCTCAAATATCCGATGCGTTGCAGCCGCCGTCCGCTGAGCATTAGCTAACAACCGACTCATGTCGTCGAGACGCAAATACAATCGTGATACCCACATCAAGAAAACCGATAACGCACCAACCGATATCCCCTTGCGATAAATCGAATAAGCCCCAAAACCATAAATGATCAACAAACCGATGTCGGTCAAGAATGTGATGATCGGCGCAAAAGCAGCCCACAATCGATTCACTCGATCATTCGCTGCCAACACTTGATTGTTCCGCTGCTGAAATCGCTCAACTTCACGATGCTCCTGCGCAAATGCCTTCACTACCCGGATCCCCGGAATCGTGTCCGCCAATACGTTGACCATCTCCGCCCAAGCCGAACTACCTCGTGCAAACCCCGCCCGCATCCTCGCTTGGACCCTCGCTACGATCCAAGCAATAAACGGAAACGGTAACAAACCCACTAAAGCCATCGTCGGATCCAACCAAAACAGCAAGCCCGCTGTGATCAAGATCATGATGATGTCAGTCGCAAAATCCACAGCATGAATCGACAAGAAGTCACAAATTCGCTGCGTGTCGTCGCTGACCCGCGAAATCAAATCCCCCGTTCGCTTACCACCAAAGAACTCTAGTGATAACTTCTGAAGGTGACCATACGTTGCATTTCTCAAGTCGGCACTGATACGCTCTGAAATCGTCGCCATGACATAAGTCTTCGCCCAACTCAATGCCCAACTCAAGATCGCAGCTAACAACATCCCGCCGAGCAACCAGGGCACTAACTGAAAATCCCCGCCCCCCCCAGTTTGATACGGTATAAAAACATCATCCATCAACGGCTTGGTTAACAGCGGCGGTATCATCGCCGCACATGTACTTAACACGGTCAGCGCAAATCCACCCGCTATCAACCATATCCGATTCTTCGCAAATCGCGTCAGCCGCATCAACGACTGCACCGTATTCGGAACCGCCGTCGGTGCACAATTCACACACAACACTTGCCCTTCAAGCATCGGGCCACCGCATGAAGGGCAAATGGAACCTGCAGACTCCGCCCCTAACCCCGCTTGTAATCTCTGATACTCCGATACAAACGAAGCCGCTCCATTCAACTGAGCTGCCGTGTATCGCCAGTATGCAATCAAACCACGATCGTCGACAAACTCAATTACCCCAAGCCCCGCACGATCCAATTTCCGCAATTCACGAGTCGCCGTTCGCTCCCAGCGATCCCAAGCCATGCGAGCTCTGTCCCATGCCAACAAATACCGAGCAGTAAGCACCACCAACGTCGACTCATAACGTAGCTGATGACTCAAGTTCGGTTCGAACCAAGCAACCACTGGCTCACCACCAGCCCGCTCATTCTCCCCTAACGCTTCCCAGAACGAAGCGGCTTCAATCCCTACAGATCGAAGCGCATGATCGAAACTTCCTGAGCTCAAGATTATCCAGCCACCTTATCGTTCCCCGCAGCTCCCGATCCTCCCGCAGCTTCCCTCGCTCGCCGAGCCGCAATGAATGAACGCACACACAGTGCAACAAACGTTGAACACAAGAAAATCATCGTCCACACACTCGCCAGCGGAAGTGTCTTCACATCCTCACCCTTAGCAAGGTTCACCAATTGGGGGACTCCTCGCCCAATCGCAGCCAAGGCCCCCAACAACGCCAACGTCACTGCACCATGCATGAAATGCTTCCGCTGCGCCGGCATAAATTCGGACAGAGCACCCAAAATCAACAAAGGTATTCCAACAAACATTGGGATGAAAATACTGATGCTCGCCACCTCCCCCTGCAACAAAAGCACCAAAATCGAGATCCCACACAAAAGTGCACCAAAGAGCATCGTTGTTTTTGCCATGTTTTTTCCTGGTTTGAGCAAGCAATCGGTGCCTCGAAAAGTTGACGATTCCCAGGCAGACCCGTAAATTTTTAACATCTCGCCCGCGGTTGGCATAGCTTCGTTCACCCTCGCTCACAGCCCCCGGCGTGATTATTCTGGTTTTTTAGCCCACCGAAACACTTCAAGGCCGATCTCCTCCAACCCCCTACACCCCCGATCATGGCAAACTTCGGATTCCTAGTCCCAACCGGCGGCGGAGAAGACCTCCCCCTGAAGAAGAACCGTATCTTGATAGGCCGACGCGAAACCTGCGATATTATCCTTCGCTTTCCAAACGTCTCAGGCCAACACTGCAGACTTACCCTCGAACAAGGCTATTGGTTCATCAAAGACCTTGACAGCCGAAACGGGACCAAAGTAAACGGCTACCGAGTCACACGCAAACGATGCGACCCAGGCGTCATCATCTCGATCGCCAAACATCAGTACGAAATCCGATACAATCCCGAAGAACTCGGCGCTAGCGGCCCCCCTCCAGGAGACGATGACCAAATCGAAATCGCTCTCCGCTCCTCACTGATGGAACGGGCCGGCCTAGATAAAACTAAAAAGGAAGAAGACAACGGCCAAGCTTCCGATTAAGCTGTCATCTAAACGAAGCTTCCGAAAGTGTGACAGCAACCTTGCGACACACGCAAAGTCGATTCGCATAACCGGAGCAAGAGCTGGTTGCTGCCCCCCCGGCAGCAGCCAGCTCTGTTTTTTTACCTCGAGATCTCCTAGCTCTGACTCTTCGCTCCCCATCGCCATACGTTATATTGGCCCTACAAAAGAAGGATGCGGTTATTTCAGCACCTTCCCCCACTTCCCATTTCTCACACCAAAATCCTGAGTTACCTATGGTCAAAACAGCCAGCACCATGCTGCCTCTCGGTACCACCGCACCAAATTTCAGCCTCCCAAATATCGACGGCTCAACCGTCTCGCTCAGCGATGTCAGCGGCGGAAAAGCCCTCGTCGTTATGTTCATCTGCAACCACTGCCCCTTCGTAAAACTAATCGCCCAAGAACTCGCGAGACTACACAAAGACTACCAAAGTAAAGGTGTTCATTTCGTAGGCATCAGCTCCAACGATATCTCAACCCACCCAGAAGATTCTCCCGAACTGATGAAGCAAGAAGCCGCAACACAAGGCTACGCTTTTCCCTACCTCTACGATGAAACCCAAGCAATCGCGAAAGCCTACCACGCCGCATGCACCCCAGATATCTTCGTCTTTGACGCAGAAAATAAACTCGCTTATCGCGGGCAAATAGACGACGCTCGTCCAAGAAACGGCAAACCTGTAACCGGGGCTGACCTGCGTGCCGCTCTCGATGCAATCCTCTCAGGAACCCCAATCCCTGAACCGCAACGCCCTAGCATCGGTTGCAACATCAAATGGGTCGCAGGAAATGAACCAGACTATTTCAATCCAACTGGTGTCCAATAACCAGACCTTCCTACTATGGCTGCTGACCTCTCAATCAATGCAATGCGCAACATCCTCCTCAACGGCCTGCGCGTCGGCCTAGGGTTCGATTCCCATCGAATCGAACCCGGCGGCACCATGCACCTCGGCGGCTTGAAAATCGAATGCAACGCGCACTTCATCGGCCATTCCGATGCTGATGTACTACTACACTCAATCACCGATGCACTCTTAAGCGCCGCAAGCCTACCGGATATCGGACAGATTTTCCCAAATAACGCTGCGGAAAATCGCGGTCGCGACTCGGCTGAAATGCTAGACCTGGCAATGCAAAAAGTTCGCCAAGCTGGATGGGAGATAGTAAATCTTGACTGCGTTGTACAATTGGAAAGCCCTAAGCTCTCCCCGATAAAGGCAGATATGATTAAGCGAATTGCTTCGATCCTGCGAACCGATATCTCTCGCGTCTCCCTAAAAGGAAAAACCGGAGAAGGTACCGGAGCAATCGGAAGAGGCGAACTCGCAACCGCATATTGCGTTGCTCTGCTCGTCCAAGCACCTACCAAATAAATCCCTGCCTTACTCTCCCCCCCTCCGCTCCCGCAAATACTCTTACCAAGAATTAGGATCCTATGGACGCCCCACAGGACCAGAACCCCAACCGGGAAGTCAGCGATGACGAACGAAAACGCTGGATGGAACACTATCGCCCCATCCTCCTCGAAATAGCAAAGAAACAACTAGACCCAAGTCTCGGTAGCAAACTCGATGCCTCCGATGCTATCCAAGAAACATTTATCGTCGCTACCTCCAAAATAAACCAAGCTCCAGAAACGAAACGAGAATTTCTCGGATTTCTACGTTTACTACTGGCCAATACAATCCAAGACTTCAAACGCCGTTTCATCCTCTCTAAAAAACGCGATATCTCACGAGAATCCTCGCGGGATGAACTCTCCTCCGATGAACTCAAACTTCTCATCTCCCCAAACGATGACCCCCTCGACGATCTAATCACCGACGAACTACTCATTCGGTCACGAACAGCCATCGAAGCACTACCGCCCGAAATCCAAACCATCCTCCGATGGAAATACGAAAACGAACTCACCTTCCGAGAAATCGGAATCCGCCTTAGCCGCTCCGAAGACGACGTTCGCATGTTCATCAAGCGAATTATCCTACGCATCCGCCGCGATGTCGAAGAAACAGAATAAACCGCTTCAATATCCCCAAGGTTGTCGTTCAACAACAACTTCAACGATCACAACCTATCTCCTGCCCAACATCTTCCAGCTACCACTACGCGAAGCGTTCCTGCAGCGACAGTACACCCATCTGCTTCGTCTTCATCGCCTGCATCGCCTCTACTGCAACCTTACCAGCCGACAAAGTCGTTATACACGGCACACCGAACTGAACAGCTGCCGCCCGGATCCGACCCTCATCCGTCCGAGCTCCCTTGCCGTTTGGCGTATTGATTATCAAACTCACTTCGTCATTCTTCAAGTAATCGATAAGATTTGGATGACCTTCAGCTAACTTCTTAATTCGAGTTACCGGAATCCCAGCCTTTTCTATCTCCATCGCCGTCCCTGTGGTCGCCAACAACGCATAGCCCATCTCATGCAACTGCTTCGCCAAACAATCAACTCCCTGGCGTTGGCGCATCGCGATACTCAAAAAGACATTCCCCTTCTCAGGCAATAACGTCCCAGCCGCAATCTGACTCTTATTAAACGCTACCGCAAAGTCGTCGCTGATCCCCATGACCTCCCCGGTCGATCGCATTTCCGGCCCAAGCACAATGTCGACGCCAGCAAACTTGCGGAACGGAAACACCGCCTCCTTAACACTTATACTACGCGGCGATGGTTCACTGACGACCCCAAGCTCCTTTAACTTCTTGCCAACCATCACCTTGGCCGCAATGTTCGCTACCGGTACTCCAGTCGCTTTCGCAACGAATGGTACTGTACGACTTGCCCTCGGATTGACTTCCAACACATAAACGTGCTGCCGCCCATCCTCTTCCTTCTTGATCGCAAACTGCACGTTCATCAAACCAATCACTCGCAGCCGCTTCGCCATCGCGCAAGTCGCCCGGCGTACTTCGTCAAGCACCTCACTGCTGAGGGTATAAGGCGGGATCACACAAGCCGAATCGCCGGAATGCACTCCAGCCTCTTCAATGTGCTCCATCACCCCCATAATCACGACGTCATCACCATCCGAAACAGCATCGACGTCCACCTCAATCGCGTCTTCCAAAAACCGATCAATCAACACCGGTTGCCCCTGAGCTACAACAAACGCCTCTACCACAAACCGCTCGAACTGAGCATGGTCGTAGCAAATCTCCATCGCCCGTCCACCCAATACGAAACTCGGTCGCACCAGACAAGGGAACCCAATCTTCTGCACTTCCGCACGAGCTTGCGCCATGTTGCGTGCAATCCCGTTCGCAGGCTGCTTGAGCTTCAACTCCTCAATCAACTTTTGAAATTTCTCGCGATCCTCGGCATCCTCAATCGTCTCAACACTCGTCCCTACAATCGGAACTCCTGCATCCCCTAAAGCCCTCGCAAGATTGAGTGGTGTCTGACCTCCAAACTGAACAATCACCCCATCGGGGGCCATGCGATCGTAAATATTAAGCACGTCTTCCGTGGTCAGCGGCTCAAAGAACAGTAAATCGCTCGTGTCATAGTCGGTGCTGACCGTCTCTGGGTTACTGTTGACCATGATCGACTCAATACCGATCTCTCGCAAAGCATAACTCGCGTGGCAACAACAATAATCGAACTCTATCCCCTGGCCAATCCGATTCGGTCCACCCCCGAGAATCATCACCCGCTGCTTGCCGGGCTTCTTCGCTGGCGTCTCATCCTCCGTCTCATATGTACTGTAATAATAAGGCGTATAAGCCTCAAATTCTGCAGCGCACGTATCGACGGACTTAAATGTCGCTTCGATCCCCCTCGACTTGCGCCAAGCACGCACTTCGCTGTCGTCGCTCGCTAACATCGTTGCAAGCTGCCTGTCGGAAAACCCAAGCTGCTTCGCTCGACGCATCTGCGAAACAGTTATCCTCTCCAACTCACCGATCGCTCGAAGCTTCCCTTCTTCCTCGACGATCTCCTGCAACTGATCCAAGAACCAAGGATCAATGCCCGTGATCGCGTAAATCTCCTCCGTGCTCAACCCCATCAACATCGCATAGCGAAGGTACCAAACTCGATCCGGATTTGGTCGCGATAACTTGTTGCGAATCTCTTCCTGATCTGGCCGACGATCCGTATACCACAAATCCTTGGTGTCAGATCCAAAACCAAAAGCTCCCACCTCCAACCCACGAAGCGCCTTTTGAAAGGATTCCTTAAAGGTTCGACCAATCGCCATCGTTTCACCAACGCTCTTCATCTGCGTTGTCAATGTCGAATCCGCTTCTGGAAACTTCTCAAAAGCAAACCTCGGTATCTTGGTCACGACGTAGTCAATTGTCGGCTCAAAACAAGCCTGCGTTTTACGGGTAATATCGTTCTGCAATTCCCATAACCGGAACCCAACCGCCAACTTGGCGGCAATCTTCGCTATCGGAAATCCAGTCGCCTTACTCGCCAATGCACTCGAACGACTGACCCGAGGATTCATCTCAATGACAATCATTCGCCCGGTCTTCGGATGGATGGCAAACTGAATGTTCGATCCACCAGTCTCTACCCCAATCTCCCGAATAATCGCCAAACTCGCATCCCGCATCCGCTGATACTCTTTGTCTGTAAGCGTCTGCGCCGGTGCCACCGTGATCGAGTCACCCGTGTGAACACCCATCGGATCAAAGTTCTCGATCGAACAAATGATCACGACGTTGTCATCCACGTCGCGCATCACTTCCATCTCATACTCTTTCCAACCAATAATCGATTCCTCAATCAAAACTTCAGTAATTGGAGAGAGCGTTAACCCATTCTGAACCAACGAATCGAACTCGTCGCGGTTGTAAGCGATCGCAGAACCACTTCCACCCATCGTAAAACTCGGGCGAACTACACAAGGCAATCCCACTTCCGCCAAAACCTTGCGTGCCTCTTCAATCGTATGAACCACCTCGCCACGGCAGACCTCCATCCCGATCTTTTCCATCGCAACCTTAAAGGCATCTCGCGCCTCGGCTTTGTGAATCACCTCGGGATTCGCGCCAATCATCTCACATTCGAACTTCTCAAGCACTCCATGCTTGGCCAAGTCCATCGCGATGTTCAAAGCAGTCTGGCCACCAAGTGTCGGAAGAATCGCATCGGGACGCTCTCGCTCAATGACCTTCGCGACAAACTCCCAAGTCAACGGTTCGATGTAAGTTCGATCCGCTAAAGCAGGATCGGTCATGATCGTCGCAGGATTGCTGTTAACCAGCACAACCTCAAAACCCTCCTCACGCAATGCCTTACAAGCTTGTGTGCCCGAATAATCGAACTCACAAGCCTGTCCGATGACGATGGGTCCAGAACCAATCAACAGGATCTTGCGAATGTCGGTGCGTCGTGGCACGATGGAGGGTACCTTTGATTTGGAGTAGGCTTCTGTTTTTCGGACGTGTCATCGGGTCATCGTCAAGTCACCGGGTAATCACTCGCACCACCCACCGCTGCTACCGTGGGAGGGACCGTGCTCTACAACCCGATGTCCTTCATTACCCCTGTATCCTTCGTTCAAACCCAAGTCCGTTTTACTTGGCTCTGAAATTCAATTTTGCGAACTAGTTCAATCTTGCGAACTCTCAAGCAGGCAGTGGGTGAATCACTGATCTCGCACGTGTTCCCCCCACCAACCTACTTCATCTGTATCCTATGGCCTAAGACCTATCGCCTAGGGCCGAGGGCCTGAGACCAAAGGCCAAAGGCCTACTTTCGTCGGAAAAGTGGACCTGCGTAGCGAGCACCACCAGCCAACTCTTCTTCAATTCGAAGCAACTGGTTGTACTTGGCCATCCGATCCGAACGACTCGCCGATCCTGTCTTGATCTGGCCAGTCGACAAAGCGACCGCCAAATCTGCAATCGTCGAATCCTCGGTCTCACCGCTGCGGTGAGATGAAATACTGGTGTAACCATTGCGATGAGCCAACTGAATCGCTTCGATCGTCTCAGTCAAAGTTCCGATCTGATTGACCTTGATCAAGATGCTGTTCGCAATCCCCGCGTCAATCCCGCGTTGCAATCGCTCAGTGTTGGTCACGAACAAGTCGTCACCGACAAGCTGCACCTTGTTACCAAGCTTCACAGTGAGCTTCTTCCAAGTATCCCAGTCATCCTCTGAGCAACCGTCTTCAATCGAGCAGATCGGGTAATTTGCGACCCAGTCCGCAAGGAAGTCGACCATCTCGTCGCCGCTGAGTTGCTTGTTATCAATCGTGTACTTCTTGGTCTTATCATCGTAAAACTCCGTCGCTGCAACGTCCAAAGCGATGAAGATCTGCTTGCCCGGCTCGTAACCCGCACGCTGAATCGCTTCCATGATCAAATCAAGCGCTTCACGGTTGCTCTTGAGGTCAGGTGCAAATCCACCCTCATCCCCAACGGCCGTGTTGAGCTTCTTCTCGTTGAGCACCTTCTTGAGATTGTGGAAAATCTCCGTCCCGGATCGCAAAGCGTCACTGAAAGAATCAAATCCCAATGGCATCACCATGAACTCTTGAACGTCCACCGAATTGTCAGCATGCTGACCACCATTGACGATGTTCATCATCGGAGCAGGAAGCAAGTGAGCCCCCGCGCCCCCAAGGTAACGGTACAAGGGTTGATTCGTGAACTGTGCAGCCGCCTTGGCTGCCGCAAGCGAAATACCCAAGATCGCATTCGCGCCGAAATTCTTCTTATTCGGCGTCCCGTCCATGTCGCAAAGAGCCGCATCCAAGCCGCGTTGGTCCAACGCATCAAAACCAATCAGCTCGTCGGCAATCTTCTCATTGATGTTGTCGACCGCTTGCAACACCCCCTTACCCATGTACTGGTCTTTCTTGCCGTCGCGAAGCTCCCAAGCTTCGTGTGCACCCGTGCTCGCCCCGCTAGGTACGGCCGCACGTCCGAACGAACCGTCTACCAGTCGTACGTCAACCTCCACGGTCGGATTGCCTCGGGAATCGAAGATCTGGCGGCCTTGGATGTGTTCGATCAAGCTCATGGATTGGTTCTCAGCTACAGAATGATACAAGGGAACGAAACAAAGCCAACCGTTCGCCTGATGAGCAAGCAATGCTCAGCGCAAAAGCTTAGAGAGTCCGCCAAAGACCGGTCGCGAACCAACTTTTTGGACTTCTCCTCTCTCCTCCCGATCGGCAGTTCCGAATTCTGCCCGATAATTCTAAAATTGGCTAGTAGTAACCACACGATGAGGTTCTCATTTGCAATAACGTTCGCACCATAAATCAACCGCTTTAATAGTCGGATTTCCTATGTTTACTGGCTTGGTCGAGTCCAAAGTACCATTGGTGGGGTCAGAACCGTGCGGACCCGGGAAACGCCTGATTTTTGATTTGGGCCCCTTGGCTCACTCCGTAGCCATCGGCGATAGCATCGCCCTTTCAGGTTGCTGCCTGACCGTTGTGGAAATTGCAAATACCCTCTGCCATTTTGAATTGGGCTCCGAAACCCTCTCAAAAACCTCGTTCGGCACCATCGAAATCGGTGACGAAGTCAACTGCGAACGAAGTCTCCAAGTCGGTCAGCGCCTCGGCGGCCACTACGTGACAGGACACGTCGATGGACTCGGAACCGTCACCGAAATACGCGAAGAAGACCAATGGCGTTTCATCGAATTCTCCGCCTCAATCCACCTCCTCAGGCAAATGGCCCCCAAAGGCTCCGTCACCATCGACGGCGTTAGCCTGACCCTCGTGCGGGCAGACGACCAAGCCTTTAGCGTGGCCCTAATCCCCCATACCCTGGCTGTAACGACCCTAGGGGCACTCCAAAAGGGTGATAAAGTCCACCTCGAAACGGACATCCTGGCAAAATATGTTGCCCGTCAACTCGAATCCCTCGCTCCGACCCATTGAGCCTCTCCCCTAATTTTCCTCGAGAAATTCCCCCTAAAAATTCTGCTGAAAAATTCTGCCGATAAATTCTGCCGGGCCCCTTTCGAGGCAAGTCTCAAAAAGTCTATGCTATCGAAAGAGTCCCCTGCGTATTCCTTGGTAGTAGCATCAAAAGAGACACCCAAGTCCATGACCAAGTCCAAGATTGCCGTCGTCGAAGCCGAGTCAGAGAAGTTTCCTTTCGTCTACCGGTTCCCTCTGAAATTCGGCGGCCGGGTAGTCAAAGACGTGACTGTTTTTCGAGCCATGATCACCTTGGAGGACCAAGGCAAAAAGAAAACGGCTCACGGAATCGGGGAAATGACAATGGGCACTGCGTGGGCTTGGCCTACCACGGCTCTCTCCCCGGAAATGGCCCTCAAGACCATTATTGTCCTAGCCGAACGTATCGTGGCGGCAGCAAGTAGCCTAGAAGCAGACCAGCACCCATTGCACTTAGCAACGCAGCTCAAGCCCATTGCGAAGAAACTCGCAGAAGAGCTCGCGACAGCAATGAAATTGACCGAACCGATTCCCGATTTGGCGATCGCTCTGGCTCTTTCCCCCTTAGACATCGCTTTGCACGATGCGTATGGTCGCTTGAACGGCAAAAACTCATTCGACTGCTTTGGCCCCGAACACGTTGGAGCAGATCTATCGCATTGGCTCGGCGAAGAATTCATCGGCAAACCATTCTCTGAGATTATTTCGGAAAAGCCTTCCCCAACCTTGTTCTTGTACCACTTGGTCGGCTCGCTAGATCCCTTGAGCAACGACGATTTGAATCGCAAGATCGGAGACGGGCTTCCTGAAACACTAGAAGAGTGGGTTCGATCGCAACAACTTTCCCACTTGAAAGTCAAACTCACCGGCAAAGACTTGGATGCAGACGTCGGCCGAGTATATGAGATTGATCGTATCGCAGCGAGAACATTCCCGACCAAACAGTTCTCGTATTCGCTCGACTTCAACGAAGCCTGCGAGAGCGAAGACTATGTCATCGACTTCTTAGAGCGACTGGAACGTCTCAGTCGCGACGCGACGAGCAAGCTACATTACATCGAGCAACCGATGGCCCGCGATTTGAGAAGTCGCAAAGAAGTAACAATGCACCGCGTCAGCAGACTCAAGCCCGTGGTGATTGACGAATCGTTGACCGATCTGGAGATGTTGAGGTTTGCGAAACAACAAGGATATTCGGGAATTGCCGTAAAAGCGTGCAAAGGAATCAGCGATTCGGTGTTGCTCAGTGCCGCTGCAAGACAATGGGGAATGAAGATCTACGTCCAAGATCTCACATGTGTCGGTGGGTCATTTATGGCTTCTGCTGCGTTAGCATCGAGATTGCGTGGCGTAACAGCAGTCGAAGGGAATGGCCGGCAGTATTGCCCTGCGGGGAATAAGGACTGGGAGTCTCTCTATCGCCCGATGTTCAGAATTTTGGGTGGGGTTGTCCCAACCGAGTTACTACATGGCCCCGGCCTCGGGTTCGCATGGCCGCGAAACATCGTGTCGAAAAAGTACGCCGACTTCAGCCAACCACCCGCTTAATGACCGCGGAACCCACCAGCGCGCGCAATCGGTCCTCATCTACTCTCCACTTTCTCCTTTCAACTCTCTGCGCAGCTCCGTAGGGTGCGGTGAAGCGGTCGGCCTATCACAACCGGAACCACGGTAACACCCTAAGCAACCTCCACATACAAAGCCACCCTCA
>CAZACJ010000013.1:0-77754 GCA_964483385.1 uncultured Pirellula sp.
CTTGAGGGGCTAGTGGTAGAAATACCTTGGAGGTTCGAGCCCTCTCGACCGCACTCTTCTTCAAAGCTCTATGAATTGGCGATAGAACGTCTACGGCGGACACGCCGAGAAGCAAAGCGGACCACCGAGCACCACCGAGCACCATCGAGTCCATGTGCGCGGTTCAAACAACAGACCGCGAAACGCACCAGGGCAACCCTACAACATCTCCACCGTCTGGCGAACGGTGGTTACGGCGAACGGTGGTTACGACTACCTACGACTACGCCAATTGCGTCGCACAACGTTTGAACTCCCTTCCAGTTTCTCTTCTTCAGAACCCCAATTCGCAAAGAACAAATCTACCGGGAATTCACTTCGTCCACTTTGAACAACCGCATCTACGTCCGAGAACCACCCCGCAGAAGCGCTTGCTAATGCGTTCACCGGAATTCCATCGGTAGCTTCCCCTTGCGCCCCGCCAACCCCATTGATACGATTGACAACCGCAAGCACGTCCAGTGGCGTCAACTGTCCGTCACCGTCGACATCCACGTCCGGTTCAGAAAGAGAATCGCCACTGCGAGGATTCGTCAGTGTGCCGCTTGGATTTTTGTTAAACGCATTGACGAGAACCAAGGCATCGAGCGGATCAACCGACCCCGATCGATTCACATCCCAAGGCATCACTGTATTACGCCATGGAGCAGGATTCGGTACACGCTCGATCGGCAAACTCAATTGCCGCACAAGTCCTCCAACGGTATCGGTAAGCATCAGATTTACGCTAGTAACAAGCGGATCAGAGTCGGAGAAATATACTCCCGGCAACAATCGCAACGAGTTGTCTACGACTTCAAACCGCGGATCGAGCGCGATGACCGAATACGGAGTGGGACCGTCTGGATCCACCACACTAATTGCTCCCAGATTCCATCCCGTCACGTTAGAAAGCACTCGGCCATTGGGAACCGAGACGCTCGTCGGGGGTTCGTTGACATTGAGCACTTGAATGCGTATCACACGTTGACTTTGCAATGCAGGCACGCCCGTATCAGTCACGATCACCGTGACGAACTCGGTCGTACTACGTTCAAAGTCCAAAACACCTGTCTGTAGAACACTCAAATCCCCAGTATTGGGCTGAATCGCAAATCGCGTCTCAGTTGCAGGTAGCGAAAATACGACGCTCTGACGATCCCCGTCAGTCGCCTGAACGCGGCCAAACGAAGCCCCAACAGCCTGAACTTCAGAAACATTGAGTACCGATGTCGTGATCTGCGGTGCAAACTCGTTAACATCGATCAAGGACACCACCGCAGAAGTCCATGTCGAAAGACTCGGTGTACCGTTGTCGAAGGCTTCTACAAAAAACCGAAACTGCGGATTGCTTTCAAAATCCAAGACAACGTTCGGTCGGACGCTAAGAACTCCGGTTACGGGATCAAGCGCAAACTGAGCAGGAGGATTGCCGAAAAATCGATACCGTACAGTATTTGCCGTGTCAGCATCCGTCGCTACGATGCGACCGACCGTTGTTCCACCGACTGAGTTCTCTGATATCTGAAACGCAATAGGCCCGAGATCAGGTGAAAACTCATTGACATCCAACACGTTTATCACGATCTCTTTCTCGAAAGACAATGGAGGAGTTCCATTATCCGTCGCACGGATCACTACGCGTGCTGTCGGAGATGCCTCAAAGTCGAATGCAACCGTCGGTGCCAAGAAAAGTTCGTCATCTCTGAGAACGAATCGCGGGTCATCGGTTTCCCAACGGATCGAGTCATTAGGGTCGGGATCTGTTGCCAAAAGTCGCCCTAGTCTTATGCCGCGACTATTCTCTGGAATTGCGCTGCCGAGTAGCTCTATGTTCGTCGGAGCGTCATTGACGTTCGCAATGTCAATAACGACAGGAGCCTCCGCAGCTGCCCCTGCTGGGTCAGTCGCTCGCACGAAAACTTGACGCGCTCCCACGTCAAGGTTTCCAGGCGTCCCAGAGAACGTTCGAGTCGTCGGATCAAATCGCAACCAAGACGGAAGTGGCACACCAGGCGAAGTGTAGGCGCTGTACCGCAACACAGTATCGTCGATGTCTCGGAATAATTCGCTTGGGATCACAAATTGCAAGAATGCATCTTGGATGCCATTGGCCGATGGAGTCGGCGGAACCACAAAAGGTGCATCATTGACCGGTTGTACGAATTGCTTGATCTCACCCGCCACTGCAGAAATTGAATCCGGTGCTTGCACCTGACCGATATCAATGAACCACAACGTGCTGCCATCGCTAAAACTTCCCGTGTAGGTAGGGTCAAGAGCCAGATACATCAGATCCGGAGCAGGCCCGAAGTAATTCGCAGCCGGTAAAAAACGCAATTGAGCTGTAGGGCCCAGAACCAGTGCTGAAGTTGACGACACATTCGGTAGATCGCTCCAGCCTGCCCCTACATTGATCTGCCAAACACCCGCTGGCCCTCCAGAACTCCCGCCGGAGATCGCGATCCCCGTCGCCGTTGTCAAGTCGACATCAACAACACCACGCTCGATGAGCTGTGCTACCGTTGTACCTGCAGGACTCCGGTCGTCTTCATTGATATTGTTCATGAATGTCGTTGTTGCAATCGGTCGGTCATTGACCGCTCGTACACGCACCTGCACCTGCGACACACCTCGGAAACTTCCCTTGTTCAAGACCAACTGAACACTGCGTTGGAATGTATCTGGCGCATCCCCACGGGCTTCAAAGTCCAAGTGCTCCACCAGACTCTCGATCGAGTCCTTGGTAGCATTTGCGGTAAAATTAACAACAAAATCTGTTGATGAACTTCTTAGGAATGTCCCCATTTGCTCACCGTTATTGAGCAACACATTCCCCTGCAAGGTGAAAGGACTAGCACCGCCCGTTCGCAACGTAATGAAATCGGTTGAACCCGACTGCGGCACCATCGATACACTCAACGCGCCGTTCGAGTAATCTCCAGGAACGATATCGATCACTTTGGCTATCGTAGTCAATGGTATGGGTAGATCGTTTTCGACGTACGAGACGACCGTCGACGACAAAGCGACCCCAAACGCAACGGGAATCGAACCGGTGATCAGGTACTGACCAAGACTACCAAAGTCCGAGTATCCCGTGGGAACATTTGCGCGAGGATCACCAAACCCTACACCATCGATTTCCAAATAATAAATACCCGCCGATAACGCCAAATCGTCGAAGCTTGCCCGTAGACCATCGGGATTCGAAACAGCAACTACGTTGCCAGAGGCGTCGTAAAGCGTCGCTTGGACGTCCAGATTGCTCCCCTGGTTGTTGGGCCAGAATCCAGTGGTAAACAAAGCACTATCGATCGAGTCGCTGTACGAACCATCCGCTTGGCTTGTCCAAACCTGAGTGATGTAAGGGTCTATCGAGAGATCGACCAACCCTGAGCCTGATTGAAACCAAATCACATCGCGATCGGCAGAAGTTTCAATAGTACCGAAGGTCGAAAGCGCAATGCGATCCGATGCGTCGACCGGACCAGTGACTTCTCGGGCGAATTCAATCGTATTCGCATGGTCATCTGGCAAGAAACCAAATCCGTTCGCTGTGCTGGTAATGACCAATAGATCATTGGGCCCCGAATTGTAGTTCGCATTCGCACCACCATTATTGGCACCGTAGTAAATACCGTCATCCCAAGTCGTCACGTTGCGATAGTAACCGCTCCCCATGATCGGCCCCCAACTGTTCTCAGCGCTCCCACCATGCCCATCGTAGTATTCCGCATTTTGTTGAAACGGGTTGTCGCTATTCGTGCCATCGTGCGACAGTCCAAGCGAGTGACCCACTTCGTGCGACACCGCAGCAGAAACATCGCGCGAAAAACTATTGAATACATAACAAGGCGTGTCCGATGCACCTGCTCCTTCATACCCCCATCGGAAACTCCCAATGTACGCAAACCCACCAACCGGCTGATTCGAGAAATTATCCAACGTAATGACAACCCGCATCCCCCAACGATTATCGTTGCCGCCAGTATTTACCAAAGCATCCTCGCCCGGGTCCTCCGTTGTGACGTTCACATCAAACGGGGCAAAATCTGCAGCAACTCTCTGCCAAGCGGATTGGATGGTCCGTAGCTCGTTGTCTGTAAAAGCAGGTCCATTACCATCGGGATCGAATGCAGGAGAGACGATCTGCTGAATGTTGTACGCGCGATTCCACGAAGTTCCCACCGCAGTAAAACCATCGAAGTCCATGTAAATGGTCTTCGTTGCCGTCGGACGACTGTGCAATCTGAAGGTATCCGAAAGTGGGGCAAATGAAGGACCATCTCCCTGTCCGTCACCACCATCGCCACCCTGATTCGGTCTCGGACCGTTTTGGGCCCCTGATGAAATCGGGCGCGGAATCGTACCAATCAACTGCCCTGATGGGTCCGTCCAAGTCCCCGCGCCCTCGGGCATCCAAGATAAATCGGAGGCCATCATCGTCCGCGATTCCAACGACTCAAACAACAAACGGGACAAAAAACGTTTCGCAGACGAGAAACGTCGAGAAGCAATCGGTCGCATACGTAGCCCTTCGGTCGTTGCCGGCAGAATAATTCCTGGAGGTCGAATCAGATCCTCTACCCTACCCCCAACTAGATAAGAATCTCTTTTAAGAATAGCCCACCACTACATCAAAGGCAAGAAATCTCAAGGTGATTTGCAATTAGGTACCGTAGTGAACCACTCCACCCTTTTCTCAGAATCTCCTGCCAAAAAACCGTTACCGGGCAGGCCAACTACCCGGTGCTCGCGCATTCCGGCTCAACAGGCAACATCACGAATCCGTTAGGGATTTGCGAATTCGCATGCCATAGAAAGATCGCCATAGAAAGAATGAAGCGATTGCAAGGAATATGCAAGCGAAGGTGGCCGTTACCTGCGCTCCCTGCGATCGCTGAATCTGCACCGCCAAAGCGACAGCAAGCAAACCAAACAACGTCGTGAACTTGATCACAGGGTTAAGGGCAACGCTCGAGGTATCCTTGAACGGATCCCCAACCGTATCGCCGACGACGCAAGCATCGTGAAGCGGGGTCCCCTTCTTCTTCAACTCGACTTCAACAATCTTCTTAGCGTTGTCCCAAGCCCCCCCTGCATTCGCCATGAAGATCGCTTGATATAATCCAAAGATTGCAATCGAGAAGAGATAACCGATGAAGAAGTAAGGCTCTACGAAAGCCAAGCCCAAGGTCACAAAGAAGACGGACAAGAAGATGTTCAACATGCCGACCTGCGCGAACCGCGTGCAAATCTCAACCACCTTCTTCGAGTCCTCGATGCTGGCCTTGGTCGAACCATCCAGCTTGATGTTTCGCTTGATGAACTCCACGGCACGATAAGCCCCCGTGGTGACCGCTTGGGTCGATGCACCGGTGAACCAATAAATAATGGCCCCGCCGCTGATTAGCCCCAACACGAATGGAGCATGCATCAACGACAGCTTCTCGATGTCCGAAGTCAAGCCATTGGTTAAGTTCATGATGATCGAGAAAATCATCGTCGTCGCACCAACGACCGCCGTACCAATCAAAACCGGTTTTGCTGTGGCTTTGAACGTGTTGCCAGCACCGTCGTTTTCCTCAAGCAAATGTTTTGCAGCTTCGAAGTTCGCATTCAATCCAAAGTCATTCTTGAGCTCTTGCTCGATGTTAGGAATCGTTTCGATCAATGAAAGCTCAAACACACTCTGCGCGTTATCGGTAACCGGACCGTAGGAGTCCACGGCGATGGTCACAGGTCCCATGCCCAAGAAACCGAAGGCAACAAGCCCGAATGCAAACACCTCTTCGGCAACCATCATGCCTCCCAACCCGGCGTCACCACCCATGGTCGAGATCCAATAAGCAATTGCCATCAATCCCGTAATGCTCGCTCCCAGCCACAAACAAGAGAAGTTACCGGCAACCATCCCAGAGAGGATGTTCAGCGACGCTCCACCTTCCTCGCTACTGGTCACTACTTCATGCACGTGAGCCGAGGAAGTCGATGTGAAAATCTTGACCAACTCAGGAATAATCGCACCGGCAAGCGTACCGCAGGAAATGATTGTCGAAAGTTGCCACCAAAGATTCGTATTTCCACCTAGCGATGGAATCAGCAAGTAAGAAACGAGATAGGTCAACGCAATCGAGATCACGCTCGTTACCCAAACCAAGCGAGTCAGTGGCATTTCGAAATCTAACTTCGGAGAATCTGCATAACGCGCCTTGGTCCATAGCTCGTTGAAGTAATAAGCAACCACAGAAGCAACAATCATCATGGCTCGCATCACGAAGAGCCACACGAGCAATTTGACTTGCAACGATTCATACTCAGGGCCAGACTTTTCAGGGTTGATCGCCATCAAGATAAACGTGATCAGCGCGACACCCGTCACACCATAAGTTTCAAATCCGTCAGCGCTTGGGCCGACCGAGTCCCCCGCATTGTCACCGGTGCAGTCTGCGATCACACCCGGGTTCCGCGCATCGTCCTCTTTGATCTTGAACTCGATCTTCATCAAGTCCGAACCGATATCTGCAATCTTCGTGAAAATCCCACCTGCGATACGCAAAGCCGCAGCGCCGAGACTCTCACCAATTGCGAAACCAATAAAACAAGCCCCGGCATAGTCGCGAGGCAAGAACAACATAATGCACAACATCATCAACAATTCAACACTGATGAGCATCATCCCAATGCTCATACCTGCCTTCAATGGAATCGCGTATACCGCGTAAGGCAATCCAAGAAGACTAGCATGCGCCGTTCGCGAATTCGCGAATGTGTTCACTCGAATACCAAACCAAGCAACCATGTAACTACCGAGAATACCGATCACACTGAAGAAAACGATAATCATCACCTTTTGGACCGGCTCTTGAAGCAGCCATCCGAAGTACGCGATGATCACTGCAGCGATGATCACCCATAGCACTGCCAAGAACTTGCCCTGCGTGACCAAATAGGTCTTACACGTCTCATAGATCAACTCCGAAACTTCCAACATGCTCTTGTGCACCGGCATGTTCTTCAGCTCGTTGAAAATCCGATACCCAAACACCAATCCAGCCAAACAGATCGCAAGACCCCCGAAAAGCCAAATGCGGCCAGAGAACCCCATAAAGTCCGAACTCCCCAAATCCGGTAGCTCCAGGTCAGCTTCCCCATGCACCTTTACTCCAGCCTCATCTGCACCGAATGCTGATGCACTAAACGAAAATGTTACGGGTGATGCGATGCCCAGAAACAGCGCGAGGACCGCCACAAGCCACCGAGATCGAAACCCAGTACTGCGTTGGAAATTCAAAGGGAACTTCAGATAATCAATCATAGATAACATTTCAGGAAGCTTCCTAGTCTCTAGCAATGAGAACAATTAGCAAGAAAGAACGATTGGCAGTCAGAACGATTAGCAATCAGTACGAAGGGGCCACTTCAATCGAATGCCACACAGAGAATGCCAATCGGCGTGCATAGACTAATAGACGAAGCGGGCCACTTCAAGAACCATCAGGGCCTTTTGGCTAAAATTTTCGCTTCAAACCGACACCAAAGGGAATTAAAGCCCCACTAGTATCGCAGCGACCGCTCGCAAGGAAGAAGCAAGGCTAATACAATGAAATTCTGCATCACGCAGGCCTTCCCCTCAAACCTACCGACAAGAAATCCCTTACATTTCACTTTCTTTGCCACTCCATGAGTACAATGCGATATCGAATCGCACTTGGATCTTTTGGATGGCCATGATTCGGGCTAAACCCCGTCAGTTCCCAAGGCGCGTTGAAACCCTCGCGTTATCGACCATGAAAATACCTTATCTAAACCGCTACGAGCTTCTTATTTTCCGTTGCACCCGTTCTGGTTTACTACACCGTTCTGGTTTACTACACCGTTCTGGTTTGCGATACCTCGCCCCGTTCGCAAGGGCACCGCATTCGACACTGCATTCGATACTGTGTTTGACGCTGTGTCTTATTGTTGCAATCTCCAGCGAATATGTTCTGGCCCAGCAGCCAACTAGCGGCGAAGGTACCGGCGAGACGTCTGCGGTTGAAACCAAAGTCTCCAGACGTGCAACCTTGCCCCCTCAGGTAGAAAAAATCGATAAGGCCCTTGAGGCAAGCTGGGCAGACGCAGGAATCCGTCCTTCTCCCGTCGAAGAAGACCTCAAATGGGTCAGACGGGTTTACTTGGATATCATCGGACGTATCCCGAGCTTCGAAGAATTTTCTTCGTTCGTCAAAGACAAGTCTCCGGACCGCCGATTGAACTTGGTTCGCAAGTTGCTCGAAGACGATCAGTATACCGAGGAGTATGCGAATCATTGGTCAACGATTTGGTCAAACATTCTCATCGGCCGGAATGGAGGGATGGAAGAACGCTCGCTGACGAACAAAGAAGGGATGCAAAAGTACCTGCGCGACTGTTTTGCGAACAACAAACCCTACAACACGATGGTCTACGAATTGGTGACCGCTACGGGGACCACCAAACCTGGCACCGAATCATTCAATGGTGCCGCAAACTTTCTTGCGATGAAAGTCAATGAAGAGAAGGGAGTCCAAGCCACGGCAGCGGTCTCCCGCATTTTTATGGGACTGCAAGTTCAGTGCACGCAGTGCCACAATCACCCATTCAACCAATGGAAACAACAGAAATTTTGGGAATTCAACGCGTTCTTTCGTCAAACCCGTGCCCTGCGAAAATTCGTTCGAGGTACCAATGACATCGACCACATCGAACTCGTCAACGAAGACTTCGCCGGCGAGGGTTCCCATCCAGAAAAAGCAGAGATCTACTACGACCTGCGGAATGGCGTAAAAAAGGTCGCTTACCCAACCTTTATCGACGGCACGTCGATAGGCAAAAGCGGTTATGTCTCGGAAGTCAACCGCCGCAAAGAACTCGGCGATCTGATGATGGAAAGCGACTACCTAGACAAAGCCATCGTCAATAGAGTTTGGGCGCATTTCCTGGGATATGGATTCACCAAACCAATTGATGACCTTGGGCCCCACAACCCTGTTGCGAATATCGAACTCTTCGAAACCCTCGCAAAGGACTTCCGAGACTCAAGCTACGACCTAAAACAACTGATGCTTTGGATCACGATGTCGAAGCCTTATCAGTTGACCTCAAAGATCACCAAGGACAACGATAGCGATGATCCAGCCATGGGTGAATTGCCTCGCTTCAGCCACTTCTACACAAGGCAAATGACTGCCGAACAGCTCTTTGCATCCCTATCGGTTGCAACCCAAGCCATCCGCAAAGGAAGCCTCGAAGAGCAACAGCGACGTCGCGAAGAATGGATGCGTCAGTTCGTCGTCGCTTTCGGAACCGACGAAGGAGACGAAACCACCACCTTCAACGGCTCAATCCCACAGAGCTTGATGATGTTCAACGGGGACTTGATCCGCTCAGCAATTGCTCTTGATCCAGGCACCTGGTTGCACGAACTTAGCACCGGGAAGGGGACACCGCAAGAAAAAGTGCAATACTTATTCATCGCAGGGCTTGGACGTCGTCCTCGCCCAGAAGAATTGACAGTCGCGACCCAAATTTTAGCAGCGCGTAAAGGAGAAGTCGGCGGCATGTTGCAAGACATGTGGTGGGCAATCCTTAACAGCAACGAGTTCATTTTTAACCACTAATCAACCATCACCCTCCTTTTCCCAAGTTCAAACGAACAGAGGTATTTCTATGTGGAATCGCTTTGCTACTCCTTCGGGTATGTCCCGTCGACACTTCATGTCTCACATGGCTGGCGCGAGCGCAATGATGGGCGCCTCGCTGTCTCTCGGGCATTCTTTGCGAGTCCACGCAGATACCCTCAAGAGCAATCGAAAGTCCTGCATTCTATTGTGGATGGGTGGCGGTCCTTCAAGCATGGACATCTGGGATCTCAAGCCTGGTACAGACAACGGTGGTCCTTTTAAACAAATTAGTACTTCCGGCGATGTACAAATCAGTGAGCACATGCCGATGATGGCGCAGCAAATGCACCACATGGCAATCGTTCGCTCGATGAGCACACGTGAAGCCGATCACAATCGCGGTCGGTACTACATGCACACAGGATACGTTCCCGACGCAAATGTTGATTACCCAAGCTATGGTTCGGTCATCGCTCACGAACTGATGGCTCAGCGTTCCGAATTGGAAATTCCTCCGTTCGTCTCCGTCGGCGGAGCTAGCGAAGGACCAGGGTTCCTCGGTATGTCCTGGGCTCCGTTTAACGTCACTAGCAACGGTCGAGTCCGCAACCTAGAAATGAGTGTTGATTCCGATCGACTAAACCAACGCCGCATCGCATTGGAAACCATCGAAAACTCTTTCATCAACCAAAAACGCGGAACAGTTCTTGAAGATCACCGCAAGGTGCTCGGCAAAACCTTTGACCTGCTCACAAGCAAACAAATGGAAGCCTTCCAAGTTGACAAAGAACCAGAAGAGATGAAAGAGCGATACGGCAAAAATGGCTTTGGCCAAGGTTGCTTGCTCGCACGTCGTCTCGTCGAAGCAGGGGTCGCTTTTGTCGAAGTGGATCTTGGAGGATGGGATAACCACCAAAATATCTTCCGAACACTCGAAAACGATCGCCTACCGGTTCTCGATAAAGCCATGGCAGCGCTGACATCCGACCTCTCAGACCGTGGACTACTCGAAGATACCTGCATCGTCTGGATGGGTGAATTTAGCCGAACACCACGAATCAATGCAGATGCAGGTCGTGACCACTGGGCGAGAGCTTGGAGCGTTGTTGTAGGCGGAGCAGGAATCAAGGGTGGACAAGCCATCGGAGCGACGAACGAAGACGGAACCGAAGTCGTCGGAGAACCATACTCTTCGGAAGACTTGATGGCCTCGGTTTGTCATGCACTAGGCATCTCCCTAGAGACGACCTTCACCAGCCGAAATGGTCGGCCAATGAAGATCGCCAACAGCGGAAAACTCATCAAGGGACTTTTTGCTTAGCGTGCAAGACGATCGATCGAACCGAGATGTGCCGATCGATCCGCCAAATTGGGACCCAGAAGCCCTCGTCGATACCCACTACCAAGGCGTGTGGAGGTATCTGCGAGCGTTGGGGGCCTCGGCGGATCTAGCCGACGACATCACACAAGAGACGTTCGCCGCCATTTTGAAAAAACCGTTCGATTTGATCAGCCCCCATTCCACCGCTGCATACCTGCGTCGCGTCGCATTTCACCTTTTAATCGCGACCCGACGCAAAGCTGGAAAGATGGTTCATACCGATCAACTCGAAGTGCTAGATCAAACCTGGACGCGATGGGTCGGTGCAGACGCCAGCGGAGAATCTCTCCTCGACGCTCTATCCGATTGCTTCCAACGCTTAACTCAACGAGCCCAACAGTCGCTGAGCATGCGATACGCAGGAGAAGCCTCCAGAGAACAAATCGCAGAATCCCTAGAGATTTCCTCGCACGGTGTGAAAAACTTGCAACAACGAGCCAAAGCCCAACTGCGGGAGTGCCTCGAAGAAAAACTCAAACGACAATGACCCATCCGAATCCCCCCTCAGATCAAAGTCATATTCTTGATGGTTTGCTCGATGAACTCTTCGATCGACAAACTCCCACAACCCCGTCGCTCGAGTCACTGCTGCGCCAAGTCGCAAACAACGAATCCAACAACATAAAACGCTTCACATCCCAAGAAATCGAGCAAGCTCTCTTTGCAGCCCAACAAGATAGCTCGCACAAAACGGCTACTAAAACACTTCATCCTAAGTCGCAACGCAATCGAAGTCCATGGATCCGCTGGGCAAGTATCGCAGCAGCTTTGCTCGCTGTCTCGTTGGTCCTTTGGCGAGATCAAGTGTCCCAAATCCCACAAGCATCTCCCTCCGAAACCGGACTTGCAAGCAAACTCGAACTCCCATCACACGAAATCACCAACACCCCTGAGAACCACCGCCAAACAAACTTGACAGCGTCCGGTAGCCCAGGCCCAAAGAACGCTACTGTCGAACTGGGTAACACGGATCAAAGAAAAGTCGATCAAACCAAAGACGCGTTGAAAATTGCAAGTGTTCCAAGCGAGTCCCAGAACCACCCCCAAGCCCCCCCTCTTTCCAACACACTTCCGAATAATCGGGCACTGCAAAACAACGCGGCATCGCAGAATCAGTCCGTGTATCCTTCAGAAAATCGTCTCGGAACGGAATCCGACCGCAACATTATCGCAGTGATCGACCATCAGTTCGAAGACATGTGGAAGCCACTACCAGATCAGAAAGCCTCCGTTCGCATCCAAGCATCACCCAACACGATCGACCGAATGGCTCAGTATCTGCTGGCAAGGCCAGCAAATCCGACCGAACTCGAAGCACTCAGACAAGCTGATCTGCTCGGTACCAAAGAAGCTTCGAAACTCAATGCGGAGTGGATCGATGCAGTCACCGGTCGCTGGCTCAACAGCGAAGAGTTCGCAAGACAATGGGCGAAACGGTTATCAAATTTCTATCGAGGCGAATATCCGATACGAAATGATCAACTCGAACAAGCGAAAACCTTCGAGCTTTGGCTCGCAGGACGCATCCACGAGGACACCCCTCTGAATGTAATCCAAGCCGAAGTCCTGCAAGGACTGTGGGCCGCTGAACATCCAGCGAGATTTTTGGTAGATCACTGGGCGGAATTGTCCACCCGTTCTGGTTCCGCGACTCATCGGATCAACGATCCTGTAGTTGGCCGGGCCCCATCATCCCCGCAAGCCCCATCATCCCCGCAAACATGGGTGGAACTTACAGAGAGACAACACGCGACTCTTACCGGGCTGACACATCTCTTTCTTCGGATTACGGACAACACAAACCTCGCCTGCGTTCAATGCCACCAAAAATCCGGAGAGTTGACGGGACGCCCCATGCCGGCCCCAGCAAACGTCAAGACTTCCGGTATCCATACAACGCAGGACCTAATGTTCGAAAATTCGCTTTATGCCGGAGAACAATTTGTTAGGAATGATAGAACTGCGAAACCCATTGCCTTCGGCTCCATCGCCGCATTGCTCGTGGGAGTCATCGAACCAGAACGGAAAGAACTGTTCACTCGCGATGCAGAAGATCGACTGATCAAGTTGCTTCCCGTAAACCCTGAAGGCGTGCGTATCTCTGAACATCAATCAGGAGCGGATGCCATGGCGGATTGGGCGGAACGGGGTAGCCATTCTCATCGTGGCCCTATCAATGCTCTCTGGAAATCCTTCTTCGGCGTTCATTTGGTTCGCCCTTCCGAACGATTCGCGATTTCTCAATCTTCGAGTCGTGAAGATCTCCTAGAATTCCTGAGTCAACGATCATCCGCACAAAAAGCCTCCTTGCGCCAACTCGCGTATTGGATGCTTCATTCCGCACCGTCTCGACAGCCTAATGTCTCCTTAATCGCAAGCGACTTGCAAACTCTAGATACCGATACTCTTCGCGATATCGCAAACCAAGTAGAACTGCAATTCCTACAAATCCCCTCTCAAGGAACAAGTCCATTCACGCAAGACTTCGATCAACAGATCCAAGCAAAAGCCCTCAGAAGTTTTGTATCCCAAACCGTCCCACCACCTCAAGAATTGCAACAACGGGCGATTTTGGCACAACCCATAACCCAACCAACCATCCAGAATTCCGCGCAAGCTCCCATGGCCAGACAACCGTCTGCCGTACTCAGCCCAGCGCTGACCGAACTATTTATCGCTTGCCCCCCAAAAGAACTAACCTTGTTGGAGTCCCATTGGTCAAAAAACACTCTGACACAACCGGCCTTAATCGAACACGCTTACCTCACGCTTCGTGGGCGACTACCGAGCAATCTAGAAAATGAAACTTGGAATCAAAGTAATCTCGAGCTGTACGATCGAGCCGATGCGATCCGACGATTAACCAGCGCAGTGGCAAACTTCGAGTACGCCGACGCAACCAATTAAATATTTCATAAATTTTCACCGAAATCATCCTTCACTCCAGTGGACCTGGAGCCTCCGTTGCCCCCCCATCTCCCAAGAAGTCCCCGAGTTTTTTCGCCCAAGTCAACCCGCTACTGAGTGCTTCTTAGTACGAGTCAGCGCGGCTGTGACGAAGTTTTCATTTTTTTGGGGGGTTGCTAAGACCCCGGTACGCCACTATTATCCCAACAAGCTTGATCAAAAATACTCGATGGCGTCGCCACACGTTGCTTTCCCTGTTTCTGTCGCTCCTGTTTCCAACGAGCGGGCAGAAGGGACTTGGTAGATAGCGGTGCTTCGAGAAGGCCCTTTGATCGGCACCTTGAGTTATTGCACAACCTGCGCCATATAGGCCAACCTTTTACTTTTAATCCCCTGTTACTGCTCCTTGCTGACAACCATACTCAGCATGGGCATTTCGTGGGCTGATTCTCAGGCGGCACTCTCTTCCGCTAAGGAGTAAAGGTTCTGGCTCCAGTTCTTTGCGAATTGATTTGAACTGACTGTTTTGGCGTCTACCAATCCGCTTGGTTTGGTCTTTCTAATCGTTTAGGTGATTCAAATGGCAAATTGGATGTCCCGTTTTCGCGAAAAACAAACGGATCGTAGTCGCAGTGCATTTCGCAAAATGATGATGGAATCGCTGGATCAACGATTGGCAATGGCCGCCGATTTTGGACTGGTGAAAGACATCAACGTGCAGGTCGATGACCTCGGCTCCGATCCATCGAATTTCACTCGCGTTGGGACAACCGCCTATTTCCTGGCAAGCACTCCCGCTACTGGCAGCGAATTGTGGAAAACCGACGGAACTACCGCCGGAACAGCATTGGTCCGCGATATCCGTCCTGGTGTAGAAGGTTCGGGAATCCAATCGCTGTTCAACGTAAACGGAACCCTTTTCTTCACAGCGAACGATGGGGTCAACGGATACGAATTGTGGAAATCGGACGGTACCGCAGCCGGTACGGTCTTGGTTTCAAATATTCACCCAACCGCCAGCTCAAATCCCAATTCGCTCGTCAACATCGGCGGAGTTGTTTATTTCAGCGCTGACGATGGAACGAACGGCTACGAACTCTGGCGTTCAGACGGAACCACCGCGGGAACGACACTCGTGCGAAACATTCGTGCGGGGGTTGCAAGCTCCTCGCCACAAAACCTCACGGCAGTCGGGACTGCCATCTACTTTAGTGCCAATGACGGCACAAACGGGATTGAGCTATGGCGTTCCACCGGAACAAACGCGGGAACAACTTTAGTTCGCAATATACGCGCAGGAACAGCTAGCTCCTCCCCATCGGATCTTGTCAATGTTGCTGGTGTTCTGTACTTCTCCGCAAACGATGGCACCAATGGCGTTGAGCTTTGGCGGTCAAACGGAACGACCGCAGGAACCACGATGGTTCGAAATATTGCAACAGGTGCCTTTGGCTCGTATCCAACGGGCCTTACCAACATTAGCAACACTCTGTACTTCCGAGCTAGCGATGATGTGAATGGATTTGAACTTTGGCGATCGAATGGAACGCTTGCAGGCACAACATTGGTCAAAGATATTGAAGTCGGTGGCGGCGGTAGCTATCCCACCAGCCTCACAAACGTCAACGGTGTCTTGTACTTCGCCGCCTATGAACTGGCCACCGGTATTGAACTTTGGAAATCCGATGGAACAAATGCCGGAACCGTGCTCGTTTCTGAACTGCAAGCCGGCGATTTCGGATCGTATCCGGCGAACCTAACAAACCTAGCTGGAACTTTGTACTTCACCGCAAGCGACGGGATCACCGGTACCGAACTCTGGAAGTCGAATGGTACTCTGGCCGGTACAACACTCGTCCGTGACATTGTTACAACCGCTGGCGAAGGGTCCTATCCACAAGGCCTAATCGCATTCAATGGAACAGTTCTTTTCGCTGCAGATAATGGTGTCAACGGCATAGAAGTCTGGAGCTCGACCGGAACCGCCGCAGGTACCACGATGCTCAAGGACATCGTTACCAGCACACTCGACTCCTCCGTTTCCAACGTAACTGTCGTCGGTACAAACACGTTCTTCACAGCAGATGATGGACTTAATGGGGTAGAACTCTGGGTCACCGATGGTACCAACGCAGGAACTCGCTTGGTTCTCGATATCGCCTCTGGAGAACTGACCTCCAATCCTCGCAACTTGACCAATGTTAATGGAACGCTCTACTTCGCTGCAGATGACGGAACCAACGGAGTCGAGTTATGGAAGTCCGATGGCACCGCCGCCGGTACAACAATCGTCGCAGATATTTGGGCTGGTACCTATAGCTCATTGCCCACCAACTTAACCAACGTGGGAGGCTTACTGTACTTCACTGCGGACAGCGGCACCGATGGAGTCGAATTGTGGAAATCCGACGGGACTGCACTGGGCACGGTCATCGTCAAAGACCTCCAGGCTGGCAGCTTCGGCTCCTATCCAGCCTACCTAACCAATGTCAATGGAACCCTATACTTCTCCGCCTTTGATGGCATCACCGGGGTTGAACTGTGGAAGTCAGATGGAACGGATGTAGGCACTGTACTTGTCAAAGACATCCAACCAGGGACTGCGGCCGCCTCCTCCAATCCTGCAGAATTGACGAACGTGGGCGGCGTACTGTACTTCAGTGCATTCGATGCAACCGAAGGCACGGAATTATGGAAGTCTGACGGTACTGATGCAGGTACTGTCCGCGTAAGCTCAATTGCGACAGCCGTAGCTGGATCCTATCCAACCAAACTAACAAATGTCGCTGGTACCTTGTATTTCTCAGCCGATAACGGCACCACAGGATATGAACTTTGGAAATCCGATGGGACCGTAGCAGGTACACAACTCGTTAGCGACATCCGACCTGGACTCGAGTCGTCCGGGTTAAATGAACTTACCGCTGTGGGCACATCGTTGTTTTTTAATGCAACAAACGGGGTCAACGGCGTAGAACTATGGAAGTCGGATGGAACGGCCGCAGGAACTGTCCTTGTCAGTGACCTCTGGACAGGGGCCTCAGGCTCGGCTCCAACTGGTCTCACGGAGATTGCAGGCAAGGTTTATTTCAGCGCAGACAACGGCGTTCAAGGCCGCGAGCTGTGGGTTTCCGACGGAACTGTCGCTGGAACCCTCCGCGCTGCGAGCCTACTGACTACCGCTATCGGAACCGCCCCAGAAAACATTACCAATGTCAACGGGATAGCCTATTTCACAGCCGTGGACGAAACCAACGGGCGTGAACTATGGCGTGAACTCATCGTTGGAAACGCACCCACAGACCTCGCTCTCTCTGCAACGACAATCGAAGAGAACGCCGGGGCAAATGCTGCTGTCGGCACATTGACTAGCACCGACCCAAATGCCGGTGATACCTTCATCTACTCGCTGATCGCCGGCGTTGGTGACACCGATAACGCAGCGTTCAACGTCGCTGGAAATACATTGCGTGCCACCAACAGCCTCGATTTTGAATCCAAACCCACTTACACCGTGCGCATTCGCACTACTGATCAAACTGGTTTGTTCTTTGACAAAGCCTTCGTGATCAGTGTTACCAACGTCAACGAAGCACCAACGGACATAACACTCTCAGCGACGAATATCGCTGAAAACGCTGGTGCAAACGCAACCGTCGGGACCCTCAGCACCACCGATGCTGATGCTGGAAATACGTTCTCCTACAGCCTCGTGGCTGGTCTTGGTGACACCGACAACGCGGCCTTTAGTATCTCGGCAGGTGCATTGATAGCAAATAACAGTTTCGACTTCGAAACCAAATCCAGTTACACAGTGCGTGTCCGGTCAATTGACCAAGATGGACTCTTCACGGAAAAAGCGTTAGTCATCAATGTGACAAACGTAAACGAAAGCCCAACCGATATCCTCATCTCAACGAACACTATCGCGGAAAATGCGGGAGCTAACGCCACCGTCGGTGCTCTGAGCACCTCCGATGTCGACGCTGGAAACACATTCACGTACACCTTGGTAGCAGGTACTGGAGACGCCGATAACGCCGCGTTCAATATAAACGGCAACGCCCTTCGAACCACTGCCAGCTTGGACTTTGAGACAAAATCAAGCTACACCGTACGCGTTCGCTCTACCGACCAAGGTGGACTGTTCACAGAGAAGGCATTCATCATCAGCGTGACTGACGTAAACGAAGCGCCAAGTGATATCGCTTTGTCCTCCAACACGATCGGTGAAAACTCAGGAGCAAATGCAGTCGTCGGTACATTGACGACCACCGATAGCGACGCAGGCAATACATTTACTTATTCACTGGTCGCCGGTACCGGCAGTACCGACAATGCAGCATTTAACATCTCTGGAAATGCGCTTCGTGCTACGTCCAACCTACTCTTGGCAACACAACCCACCTACTCGGTGAGATTGCGGTCAACAGACCAAGGTGGATTGTTTACGGAAAAAGTATTTACAATCACGGTAACTCAAGGCAACTCGGCTCCAACGGATATCGCGTTGACCCCGGGCTTTGTTTTTGAAAATGCTGGAATAAATGCTTCTGTCGGATCCCTCACGACGACAGATCCGAACGCGACAGACACGTTCACTTACGCACTGATCCCTGGGCTTGGCGACACTGACAATGCAGCTTTCAACATCCTGGGATCTACCCTGCGTGCAAACATTAGCTTCGACTACGAGACACGATCAAGCTATTCCGTGCGTGTTCGATCCACTGACCAAGGCGGACTTTCGACCGAAAAGGTGTTCGTAATAAGTGTTCTCAATACCAACGAAGCTCCTACGGATATAGCGCTGTCCTCGACATCCATCGCCGAATTGGGACTAGCAAACGCTATCGTTGGAACCCTCGGGACCATTGATGCCGACGCTGCAAACTCTTTCGCATACACACTAGTCGCCGGGATAGGTGATGCAGATAACGCCACTTTCAATATCAACGGCGATGCTCTGCGTGCGTCAAGTAGTTTGGACTTTGAAACCAAGTCGAGTTATACAGTTCGCGTACGAACCACGGACCAAAGCGGACTCTTCTTCGAGAAAGCTTTTGTCATCAATGTTACGAATGTCAATGAGTCCCCTACAGATATCGCGCTCTCCGCGAACAACATTGCGGAAAACGCAGGTCCTAATGCAACTGTGGGCTCCTTAAGCACCACCGATCCTGATGCAGGGAACACATTTACCTACTCATTAGTTGCCGGCACAGGTGATTCCGATAACGCGGCCTTCAACATCGATGCAGGATCGCTCCGCGCTGCGAACAGCTTGAATTTTGAAACCAAATCGAGTTACACCGTCCGCGTTCGCGCCACCGACCAAGGTGGATTGTTCACCGAAAAAGCCTTCGTAATCACTGTCACCGATACAAACGAAGCACCGACAGACATCGCGATTTCCTCCACGATCATTCCAGAAAACGCAGGTGCAAATGCAACCGTCGGTACGCTATCGACCTCGGATGATGACGCTGGTAATACCTTCACTTATGCCCTGATCGCAGGAACTGGCGATGCGGATAACGCTGCTTTCAACATCAGCGGTAACACTCTGCGTGCAAGCAACAGCTTCGACTTCGAAACCAAGTCAAGCTATACAGTTCGCGTGCGGTCGAGCGACCAAGGTGGATTGTTTACCGAAAAAGTATTCTTAATCAGCGTTTCAAATGTCAACGAAGCCCCGTCCGATGTAACACTCTCAGCTACAAGTATTGTCGAGAATGCTCCAGCAAACACGATAATCGGACAGCTAAGCACTACCGATGTAGATGCTGCAAACACATTCACGTACTCCTTAGTAGCTGGCATCGGAAGTACCGATAACGCTGCCTTCAACATCAGCGGTAACACACTGCGTGCGAACAGTTCTTTTAACTTTGAAACCAAGTCGAGTTATACGGTTCGAGTACGATCCACAGACCAAGGTGGACTCTTCACCGAGAAGGCGTTTGTTATTAGCGTTACCAACGCCAACGAAGCACCAACGGATATCGGATTGTCATCGAACAACATTGCTGAGAACTCGGGGGTAAACGCAACGGTAGGGTCGCTCTCAACGACCGACGTCGATGCTGGAGATAGCTTCTCCTACTCTCTCGTTGTCGGTGACGGCGATACTGATAATGCGACGTTCAACATCGACGGCAACACGTTGCGTGCAACTAAGAATCTTTCGTTTGCTACGCAGTCAACGCACTCCGTTCGAGTCCGCTCCACTGACATAGGTGGTTTAACTACCGAGAAAGTGTTCACGATCAACGTAACCCAAACGAATCAAGCACCCACAGATATCACATTGTCGGCTAGTTCGATTTCTGAAAACCTAGGAGCCAATGCGACCGTTGGTACAATGTCCACGACGGACCCAGATGCGGGGAACACCTTCACCTACTCATTGGTCGCAGGTGCAGGAGATACTGATAACGCAGATTTCAATATCAGCGGAAATGCCCTGCGGGCCACCAACAACTTGGACTTTGAGACCAAGGCCAGCTACACGGTGCGTGTTCGATCAACAGATCAAGGGGGACTCTTTACGGAGAAAGAATTTACGATAACGGTGCTCGATGCGCCAGAAGACTTCCAAGTACTGGGGACTGCTGGAAATGATACGTTCGTTGCAAACTACACGGGCGACGGTACCACCGGCCAGTGGCTTGTAACGCGCAACGGAACAATCGTGTTCAATGGAACCGTTCCCGCAGGCGGAACCCTTTGGTTCGAAGGTTTAGCTGGTACCGATAGCTTACAAGTTGTTGGCCGGGCGGTGGATGACACGTTCGTGCTCGATGGAAGTACCATCTCCGCAAACGGATTCGCGACCCGCTCTACAAATGTGGAGTCTTTTCGAATTGTTGGTGGAAATGGCAATGATCAGCTCAATGTTGTCTCCGGCTCCGCAACCTTCGATGGAGGGCTCGGCTCAGACCGTGTCGCGGCCGTCTCCGGTAAAAACCTATTCACTATCACAGGCGCAGGCATTGGCACACTAAACACAACGCTCAGCTACACCGCAATTGAATCACTTCAGGGTGGAACTGGTGACGACACCTTCACCTTTGGTGCTGCCGGTCGGCTGACAGGTTTGTTGCTCGGCGGTGACGGTGCTGATACCGTTAACTTAGCGGCCAAAACTACTGCCCACACCGTAAATCTTGCATCCAATACTCTTACTTCCACTGGCGGTATTTCCAGTATCGAGAACTTCATCGCGGGTTCCGCAACGAACGATGTGCTGATCGCAGCAAACACAAACAACGCGTGGGGCATTTCCAGTAGAAACGCTGGTACGCTAAATGAAAACATGTCTTTCTCTGGTTTCGAGAGCCTGACTGGCGGAACGCTTGTTGATACTTTTGTGTTCGCAGCGGGTGCAAACCTTACAGGGACGCTCACGGGCGGTTCCGGGACGGATACCGTAAACCTTGCTTCCGTAACCATCCCGCTACAAGTTCAATTAGGAACCACGACGATCATCACTGGAGTCGTTGAACGTTACACAGCGGTTGAGAACATCATTGGAAATGGCGTTGCAGGAGGCAGTATCATCGGCACCAATGCCGCAACATCGTGGACGATCGACACAGCCGGTGCAGTTGCAGCCAACAAGGTCACCTACTCGGGTATTCCTGAAGTCAAAGGCGGAACAGGCACTGATACGGTTACTGGCCCGGCGGCAGCAACACAGTGGGTGATTGACGGAGCGAACTCAGTAAAAGTCAAGGTCGGCGCAGTCACGGTCGCCTTGACCGGGGTCGAAAACCTTACCGGTGGCACTGCAAGCGACGAGTTTATCATTGCCCCAACCGGCACATTGAGCGGAAACATCAGTGGAGGAACCGGGACGGGACTAAACTCCATCGATTACTCTGCTTGGACCACCGGTGTCATCGTCAACTTGGCTACAACCACTGCGAGGAACGCCACTGCAATCAACGGCGCACTGACGAACATTCAGATCGTTACCGGAGGGGAAGGAAATGATACGTTAACAGGACGTGCAACGCTTGCAACCTTCCTTATCGGACTTGGTGGCAATGATGTTCTGATCGGCGGTAGCCAAAGAGATCTTCTCTTCGGTGGGGCCAGTGCAGATATCCTTCAAGGTGCCGGTGGCGATGATCTACTGATCTCTGGTACGACCTCGCACGACCGAAATCGCGCAGCATTACTGGCGATCTATGCCGAATGGACATCCACGCGAACCTTTGCCCAGAGAACAGCGAATCTCTGGGGCAACGGTACAGGTACCCGTGCGAACGGTACGACCTATTTGAACAGTGGTTCCGACGCGATTACCGATACGGTTTTTGCAGACACTGACACTGATATCCTCATGGGCGGTGCAAACCAAGACTGGTTCTTTGCCGCGCTATCGGAAGTGTCAGATTTAACGGGTGGCACATCTGCAGACCGACACGACACACCAGCTTAATCGCCTGAAAATCAAGAATTTCTCTACAGCCATCCACGGATGGCTGTTTTCGTTAACACACGGGTTAGCTTTTTATAAATTGGGGATCTGAGATGAAGCGGAACAAGAATCGGAATGCAATCGTTCGAGCAAGGGAAAACAAACTCCGATCGAGAAAGCCATTGCTCGAATCGCTACAAGCTCGGATTGCGATGGCCGCAGACATGATGTTCGTCAAAGACATCAACACTCTCGCAGAAACCGTGGGCGGAACACCATCGGAGTTCGTCCAAGTCGGTACGTCGATGTATTTCACTGCATCAGGAAACACCACGGGGCTGGAGCTCTGGAAAACGGATGGAACCCCCTCGGGAACAATGTTGGTGAAAGATATCCGTTCGGGGGCTACCGGGTCGGCTCTAAATCAGTTGACCAATGTCAATGGAACTCTCTTTTTCAGTGCAAACAATGGGACAAACGGGTCGGAACTTTGGAAGACCGATGGAACTGCCGAAGGAACGGTCTTGGTCCGCGACATACGAACAGGTACGCAAAGCTCCAATCCTTCGAACCTAGTTAATGTTGGTGGAACACTCTTCTTCAGTGCGAATGACGGTAACAACGGTACTGAACTTTGGAAATCTGACGGCACCACCACCGGTACTGTCCTCGTCCGAAATGTTCGGGCAGGAAATGCAAGCTCTACGCCCGCGAACCTAACCGAGATGTCCGGAGCCGTGTACTTCACAGCTAATGATGGCACCAACGGAGTTGAACTCTGGAGATCAGATGGAACGAACGCGGGTACCACCATGGTGCGCAATATCCGAACAGGGGTAGCAAGCGCGACCCCTACCAACTTGGTCAACGTAAACGGCACTCTCTTTTTCTCGGCCAACGACGGCACCAACGGCGTCGAACTCTGGAGCTCGAACGGTACATCCGCTTCGACCATTATGGTTCGAAATATCTTCGCAGGAGCGACTTCCTCGAACCCAACGCAATTAACCAACATCGCCGGAACCCTGTACTTCGCTGCCAACGAAGGAACCGGTGGCATCGAACTCTGGAAATCCGATGGAACCAATGCGGGAACACAGCGCGTAGCAGATATCTTCCCAGGCATTACCGCAAGTAACCCCACTCAACTAACCGCAGTCGGAACAAGCGTTTACTTTGCAGCGCAAAACGCTTCGGGAATTGAATTGTGGAAGTCCGATGGCACCGCAGCGGGTACCCAACTCGTCCGCGACATCCAAGCCGGGGCGGGAAACTCAAATCCTTCGAACTTAAAAAACATTAACGGTACACTCTACTTTGCCGCAGATAATGGAGTGCTAGGAACCGAGCTCTGGAAGAGCGATGGCACTCTTGGCGGAACGATACTCGTAAGCGATATCCGTGTCTCCAATAATCTCGGTTCGAACCCGTCATGGATCGCAGCATGGAATGGGCAAGCAATTTTCCAAGCGAACGATGGTCTAACCGGAGCCGAACTTTGGATTTCCAACGGCACTGCCGAAGGAACGTCACTCCTGAAAGAAATCCGTCCCGAAAGTTTAGATTCGCAAATCGGCCCAGAGATAGTCACGGTCGGCGCGAACTACTTCTTCACCGCTACCGATGGAATCAACGGTGTTGAACTTTGGAAGTCGAATGGCACCGCCGAAGGCACTGTCATGGTTAAGGACATTAACCCCGGGGCACTTGGTTCCGCCCCGACCTACCTGACAGACGTTGGAGGCATTTTGTACTTTGTTGCCGATGACGGCATCAATGGTAGCGAACTTTGGAAGTCCGACGGAACGGAAGCCGGAACAGTGCTAGTAAAGGATATCGCACTCGGCGCGGCAACGTCGGAGCCAATATATCTAACCAACGTAAACGGCTCGCTTTACTTCGCCGCGGACAATATCACCAACGGTATGGAGCTCTGGAAGACAGACGGTACCGACGCGGGAACTGTGATGGTGAAAGATATCTACCCTGGAACAATAGCCTCCCTTCCAAACAACCTTACAGACGTCAACGGAACCCTGTACTTTGTTGCGTCCGATATCGTAGGTGGAACAGAGTTATGGAAATCTGACGGAACCGACGCTGGAACGGTCCGAGTCAAGGACATTCGCACAGGCTTCGCCTCTGGTCTCGATGACCACGCCGGTATCACCAATGTTGGTGGGACGATTTTCTTTACCGCCACAACCATCGCCAATGGAACTGAACTCTGGAAATCCGATGGTACGGAAGCCGGCACGGTTATGGTAAAGGACATTTCGCCAGGTCCAGGCAGTTCGTACGCCGCGGAATTCGCTCTCGCTGAAGGTGTACTTTTCTTCACCGCAACAGATGGCGTGAACGGATATGAACTATGGAAATCAGATGGAACCGAGACTGGAACCGTAATGGTGCGAGACATTATTCCCGGTACGCTCGGTAGTGAACCTGAGTACATTACCGCTGTAGGTGGAAAGGTATTTTTCTTCGCCGATGATGGTGTCAATGGTAGCGAACCATGGGTATCAGACGGAACAGCCGAAGGCACCATGCTCCTGAAAGACATTAACCCGGGTCTTGGATCCAACACCCCAAGCCCCATCGTTGATGCTCAAGGTATCGCTTATTTCGTAGCAGATGATTCAGTGCACGGTCCAGAACTATGGCAATCCGACGGAACCCCCGAAGGAACTTTTCGAACCACAACCGTTACCTCCGCTCCGATCGGTACCGCCCCCACCACCCTTGGCACGTTCCGTGGCAGTCTTGTTTTTGCAGCCGTTGACGGTATTCACGGTAGCGAACTTTGGGGACAGATTCCCAATGCAGCCCCAACTGACATTTTGTTGTCCGAAAACTCCGTTCCGGAAAATTCAGTCGCCCCAACCACTATTGGTGGACTTAGTTCCATCGATCGCGATGTCGACGACACCTTTACCTATACGTTGGTTCCAGGCACAGACGATCTCGACAACGCCTCGTTTGAGATCATCGGGACCAATCTAAATGCAAAGAACAGTTTTGACTTTGAGACGAAGCCAACTTACTCCCTCAGGATTCGCTCCACCGACCTAAGCGGTCTGTTCACCGAGAAAGTCTTCGTCATTAATGTCACCAATGTCAACGAAGCACCGACGGATATCGCTCTAGCTTCCTCTACGATCACTGAAAACGCTGGTGTAAATGCACCTGTAGGGACCTTGAACACCACCGATGTAGATCCTGCAAACACCTTCACCTACTCCCTCGTCGCTGGGACTGGTGATGCCGACAATGCTGCTTTCAACTTAAACGGTGAGCTTCTTCAAGCAAACTCAAGCTTCGACTACGAGACTAAGTCAAGCTACTCCGTACGTATTCGCTCCACAGATCAAGACGGACTGTTCACCGAGAAAGTCTTTATCATCAATGTTCTTAACGTGAACGAAGCGCCAACAGACATCTCGATTTCCTCATCCACCATTGAGGAAAACAGTGGAGTAAACGCTACTGTTGGCACCCTATCTACTTCTGATGCCGATGCCGCGAACACGTTCTCCTACGAATTGATTGCAGGTACCGGAGACACCGATAATTCAGCATTCAATATCAGTGGGAATGTACTTCGCGCATCGACAAATCTCGACTTTGAAACCAAGTCCAGTTACAGCGTTCGAGTACGGTCAACCGACCAAAGCGGGCTATTCGTTGAAAAGATTTTTACAATCACAGCAACCAATGCTGCCGAAGCACCGACAGATGTCCTGCTATCCTCTTCAACGATCGCTGAAAACCTGGGAGCAAATGCCCTGATTGGAACATTCAGTACCGTCGATAGCGATTTGGCCGACACGCATTCGTATTCCTTCGCCACCGGCGAAGGGGACACAGACAATGCGGCTTTTGCTCTTGTTGGCAACGAACTTCATGCAGTCAGCAATCTGGATTTTGAAACCAAGTCGACCTACTTGTTGCGAATCCGATCAACCGATTCCCTAGGGTTGTTCTTCGAAAAAGCTTTCACGATCAACGTCGTCAACGCAAACGAAAACCCAACGGATATTGTCATCTCCTCGACCGCACTTCCTGAGAATGCCGGTCCAAACGCCGTCGTAGGAACGCTCAGCACTTTGGATGTGGATGTGTCGGATTCGTTTACCTATGCACTGGTAGCTGGAACTGGAGACTCGGACAACACCGCTTTTAACATCAGCGGTAACCAACTTCGTGCGAACAATAGCTTTGACTACGAGACCAAGTCATCCTACTCGGTTCGCTTACGCTCCACCGACCAAGGTGGATTGTCCACGGAAAAAGTGTTTGTAATTTCGGTTACAGACATCAATGAAGCCCCAACGGATCTAGCAATTTCATCGACTTCAATTGTTGAAGATTCCGGAATTGACGCGACCGTCGGTACCTTCAGCACCACCGATGACGATGCCGGCAATACGTTTACTTATTCCCTTGTGGCCGGTGCCGGAGATACGGACAACGCGGAGTTTCATATCAATGCAAATGAGTTGCGAGCAACCGCCAATCTCAATTTCGCTGCCAAGTCAAGTTATTCCGTTCGGGTACGCTCAACCGACCAAGGCGGATTGAGTATTGAAAGATCCTTCACGATCCAAGTCCTACAAAAGAATGTTGCACCAAGCAACCTAGAATTAACACCAAGTTTCATTTTTGAAAACTCCGGTGCGAACGCCGTTGTAGGAGCATTGAGCACATCCGACGCTAACGCAGGGGATACCTTCACCTACACCCTCGCACCGGGCCTCGGAGACGCTGACAATGCCGCGTTCAACATCGATGCTGGCAACCTTCGGGCAACCGACAACTTAGACTACGAAACACGATCAAGCTACAGCGTTCGACTGCGGACAACGGATCAAGATGGACTTTCGTTCGAAAAGGTATTTATCGTAAACGTCCTGAATCGCAATGAAGCTCCTACCGATGTGATTCTCTCGACATCTACCGTAGCTGAGGGGCTCGCAATCAACACAATCGTTGGCCTTTTTGCAACGTTCGATGCTGATGCAGCAAATTCGTTCACCTATTCGTTGGTGAACGGCGCTGGCGATACCGATAACGCAGCGTTCAATGTAAGCGGAAATGCACTTCGCACCTCCGAATCCTTTGACTTCGAAACGAAGTCTACCTACACGATTCGTATTCGCTCAACAGATCAAGGTGGCTTGTTTACCGAGAAAAGCTTTGTTATAGGCGTGACAGATGTAAACGAAACTCCAACGGACATCGGTTTATCGAACGCTTCGATCCCAGAAAACTCAGGAGCAAATGCTTCCGTCGGCACTCTGTCAACTATTGATTCAGATACAGGCAATACCTACGTATATTCGTTAGTGACGGGCACAGGCGATGTAGACAACACTGCTTTCAACATCGTCGGAGATGAGCTTCGAGCAACGAACAACTTGGTGTTTGCAACCCAGTCAACGTACACTGTTCGAATCCGTTCCACAGACCAAGGTGGCTTGTTTACGGAAAAATCATTCATCATCAACGTCACCGACGTGAATCATGCTCCGACAGATATTCTTTTAAAAGGATCAAGCCTTCCTGAAAATGCTGGTTCCAATGCATCGATTGGCGACTTCAGTGCAACCGATTCGGACGTCGGAGATTCATTTATTTTCACTTTGGTTACTGGAACGGGAGACAGCGATAACGAATCGTTTAACATCGCTGGGAATACACTTCGAGCGACAGCAAGTTTGGATTTCGAAGCGAAGTCTGCCTACACCATTCGGGTACGCGCCACCGATGCCGGTGGACTGACCACAGAAAAGTCATTTGTGATTTCGGTTCTAAATGTCAATGAAACTCCGGTCGACATCTCCATAAACACCAACGCCATCGACGAAAATGCTGGTGCTAACGCGGTTGTGGGTGGACTTTCGACCATCGACCCGGATTCGGGCAACACCTTCTCCTACACGCTCGCCAACGGCACGGGTGATACCGATAACGCGGCTTTTAATATCGATGGAAGCAACCTGCGAGCCTCGAGTAGCTTTGATTTTGAAACCAAGTCGAGCTACACAGTTCGGATTCGTTCGACCGATCAAGACGGTCTCTTCACCGAAAAGGCTTTCATCGTCTCAGTGAATGATGTAAACGAAGCCCCAACAGATATTGCTTTGTCGAAAAACACCATTGATGAAAATTCCGGTGCGAATGCCTCCATCGGGAATCTAACTACTAGCGACGTGGATGCAGGAAACACATTCACTTATGCGTTGGTAGCTGGAACAGGTGACACGGATAACGCCACATTCAACATCAGTGGTGCGACCCTACGTGCAACAACTAGTCTCGATTTTGAAACAAAATCGAGCTATTCGGTGCGGCTACGCTCCACGGATCAAAACGGTCTTTTTGTTGATAAAGTCTTTTTGATCAGTGTCAACGAGGTCAATGAAGCTCCAACCGATGTGCTGCTTTCCAAAAATTCGATCCCTGAGAATTCCGGTGTTAATGCTATCGTCGGAACGCTTAGTTCTGTGGACTCGGATGCATCAAACACCTTCACCTACTCGCTTGTCGCTGGAAATGGGGATACGGACAACTCTGCGTTCAACATCAGCGGTAATTCACTTCGAGCAAGCATCAACTTAAGTTTTGCCACTCAAGCGACCTATTCGGTCCGTATACGGACTACTGACCAAGGAGGCCTATCGGTTGACAAGTCTTTCGTGATAAATGTTCTTCAAGTGAATAACGCCCCTACGGACATCTCGATCACTTCGACAACCATTTCGGAGAATTTGGGTGCAAACGCAACCGTCGGTTCCCTCTCCACGACCGATATCAACGCTGGAGACACGTTTACGTACTCGTTGGTTGCTGGAGCAGGTGACGTCGATAACGCTGCTTTTAACATCAATGGCAACGTCCTGCGTGTCACTAACAACCTAGACTTTGAAACCAAAGCTAGTTACACGGTTAGGATTCGATCCACAGATCAAGGTGGATTGTTCACCGAAAAAGCATTTGTGATCAACGTCACCGATGCCCCTGAAGAAATCTATCTGCCAGGAACAGCGGGTAACGATGCCTTCGTCGCCAACTATACCGGAGACGGCGTTCAAGCTCAGTGGATTGTCACTCGAAATGGTACTGTTGTATTCAGCGGCGTCGTGCCTGCAGGCCAAAACCTATGGATTGATGGTCTGGCAGGTACAGATTCAATCCAAGTAGTTGGACGAGCCGTTGACGACATCTTGACCCTAGACGCAAATCGTATCGCAGTCAACGGCGCTTGGATCCGAAATACAAACATCGAATCCTTCCGCCTCAGCGGTGGAAACGGAAACGACACACTCAAAGTCATTTCTGGTACCGCCTTCTTCGATGGTGGTGCAGGCACGGATCGACTCGAAGCCACCACTGGTTTAAACACTTTTAACATCGCAGGATCGGGAGCGGGGAACCTGAACAACACCGTAACCTTCACGGCCGTGGAATCCCTGCTAGGAGGCACTGACGATGATCGGTTTGTGTTCGGAGCGAACGGGAGACTAGTAGGACAGGTCCTAGGTGGTGCTGGGGCAGATACGATCGACCTATCGGCGAAGACAACCGCGCACACACTGAACCTTACGACGAATATGCTGACCTCTACCGGCGGTATCTTTGATGTGGAGTCTTTCATTGGCGGAACAAGTACCACAGATACGGTGATCGCCCCAAATACCGACAACGAATGGAATGTTACAGGCGTAAATCAAATTACCCTGAACACAATCATGAGTCTCTCTGGCTTTGAAAACGTTACAGGTGGCACAGCCGTTGACCGGTTTGACTTCGGCCCAGCCGGGCGAATCACCGGCACTTTAACAGCAGGTACAGGAACGGACGTGGCAAGTTTTGTTGCCGTTACCACACCGATCCAAGTCCAACTAGGCACCGCACCACTGATCACAGGCTTGGTGGGCCGTTACGTCGGATTGGAAATCATTGAAGGCAACGGAATCGCCGGTAGCAGAGTTGTCGGAGCAAATACAACGACGGCTTGGACTATCAATGCCAGCGGTGGAATTGTAGTCAGCGGGGCAACCTTCAATAGCATCCCAACCATCGCAGCGGGAACAGCCGCAGATACATTGACTGGACCGACTGTGAGCACACGTTGGAACCTTGATGCCGCGAACGCTGGCTCAGTTTCCGTTGGTACTGTCGCAGTCACCTTCTCTGGGATTGAAAATCTCACAGGAAGCACCGGCAATGATGAATTTATCATCGCCCCAACCGGCACCCTCAGCGGAAATCTCAACGGCGGAACCGGCACAGGTATCAACTCCGTCGATTACTCCGCTTGGACTACCGGCGTAACCGTAAACCTGTCGACGACGAACGCTCGCAACGCCACCGCAATTAATGGTGCAATGACCTCGATTGCGATGGTCACTGGCGGTGCGGGAAATGACTCATTAACCGGACGAGCTACCCTAACGACCATCTTGATCGGACTTGCAGGTAATGACGTTCTCATCGGAGGCAGTCAGCGCGACATCCTCATCGGTGGATCAGGCGCTGATATTCTCCACGGTGCTGCCGGTGACGACTTGCTCATCTCCGGAACAACCTCCTACGATCTCGATCGTGCAGCATTGTTGGCAATCCACTCGGAATGGATTTCCGCTCGTACATTCGCTCAGAGAACGAGCAACCTCTTCGGAACCGGTACTGGAGCTCGTGCGAACGGGACTACCTTCCTAAACAATGCTGCGGACAGCGTAACGGATACGGTATTCGCAGACACCGACACGGATATCCTAACCGGTGGAACCAACCAAGACTGGTTCTTCGCTGCGTTGGCCGAGATCACAGATCCAACGTTCGCTGGAACGACCCCGGATCGTCGCGATTAATCACAAGTTCATCGACTAACACTTTGGCTCGATGAACCCGGTGGGTTTCCCGATTTCGTATTCGCCCACTCTATGGCAGGGCGAATACGGTGCCAGTTACAAATGCAGCCTGAGTCACGGCTCCTCTGCCACTGATTGGGATCGGGCGAACTCCCCAAGGTGCACATGAACCCGGACGATGATACCCGAGCGGATGCTGACACTCGTTCGGTGGATGAATCCCCATCTTGTACGGAAGTACTGCTAAATCCCCAAAGAAACGGACAGTAGATATCGCTGGTTGCACCACCGGCCCCCATTCATGCCCGTACCGCTCTAAATCTACGTCTTCGAAGTACAATGGCTTGTTGCATGCACCCGATGCCTTCCAAGTCACCGTCGATTCAACAAACGCACGAGGGGCAAAACCCTGATCACCCAGAGAGCAAGTCACAGGAATACCCCACGATTCCGCCACGAACACTTGATCGGAATCGCTTAATTGCCGTTGCAAGTACGAAAGCCGAGCCCCATCCTTCTGCTCGATGACAACCGTACCATAGACCAAGTCAACTAACTTACCCTCAGCAATTTGCTCACCGCTGATTCCACGCCAAGTCCTATATGGAGTCTTCTCTACGAATTCCTTTTTCGACGTATCATTTGTTTTGTCCATCGACTGTTTCGTCTTTACATACTCCGGCGATGAATTCACTTGTACGTTGCGGATGTCAGTCCCGGCAGCAAAGGACCTCACAAGATCACAATTTGCTACGGACTGCTCTGCTCGCTTTGGCGGCGTTGGCGGCAAATCATCATCCAAGCGCGCCGGCTCTCGCAGATTGCGATCCGATGGGGACCGCAACTCCGCTGGCGGCACCGCAGGCCTGGATTGTGGAATCACCTCCGCTTCCTTTCTTGGGAATGGGTTGGGTAATGTCCTCTCGTTGAGACTCGGTAGAGAATTCGCCTCTGGCTGTACAAGCTCCTGTGATTTGGTAGTGGGCGGAACTACCAATTCCCCGCTCGACTTTGGCGGAACACTTGGCTCAACACCCAATGATGGTGACTCAACTGATTCTCCAGGGACATTGGGCGGAAGCGCCAATGGCTCGGAAGGAAGAGATGGTGGTGCAACATTGGGAAGGACAAGATTCGCAGCAGGTGCCGGGTCCTGCGGCTGCTTGATCAATAAACTCGAACGCGTCGAACTGGATTGAGGTAATGGAATCGGTTGCTGAAACTGAACTCGAGCTACCGCTGAATCCTCATGAAACACATCCCCACTAACCTCCGGTCCCTTAGGCATCTGTGGCGCTTGCGATCTGCGAAAAGCCTCAGCCAAACTCTTCGATGAAGCAACTCCAGATGATGAGGCTACATCTATCTTTCTCCAACGAACAACCTCAGCAGGCTTCGTTACCGCCACCTGATTCGCAACAACGGAATCGCTCGACTGCTGCGATGATGTAGTTACGGATTGATTGGACTGCAGTGACTGATTCGGACGCAAGGGATTCGTTTGCCCAACACTGGACCCTCCCACTGGACGAGTCGTATCTCTACTCGATAACGAATTCGAAAAGCCCGAATTTGAGGCAGGTCGAAACGGCTCAGGGGACCAAGCAGGAGCATTCTGGCCGATTGCAAATTGCTCAAACCCAAAGAGCAGGGCTGGCGTTAACAGCAGAGGCGTCACGAGAGAACGAATCGTCGCCGAAAAATTCTCTCGGAGCAAACCTCGCTGCGAGAGACATATTTTAGTGCGTCCCTTTATACAATGGGGCAACGCTTCATTAAGATCAAATGTCGATGGTTCAGCCTTCGTTGGAGTTGTGCACCTCCGGGCTGTAATTGGGTGCTTCCTGCGTGATGGCGATGTCATGTGGATGGTTCTCCCGCACAGTCGCGGCCGACACTTTGATGAATCGAGCAACGGAGCGTAACTCGGCAATCGATTGAGTACCGCAATACCCCATCCCCGCACGAAGTCCGCCGACAAGTTGGTAAACGTAATCGGCCAAAGGACCCTTGAACGGTACCCGGCCTTCGACCCCCTCAGGAACCAGTTTCGATAACTGGTCTTGGGCTCCCTGCCGGTACCTTTCACTCGATCCCTTCACCATCGCCCCAAGTGAACCCATCCCGCGGTAGGCTTTAAATGTCCGACCTTGATACAAGATGGTTCTGCCAGGGCTCTCAGCCAGCCCCGCAAACAAACTCCCAATCATCACCGTCTGTGCACCTGCTACGATGGCTTTGACAATGTCACCCGAATACCGGATGCCACCGTCAGCGATGGTCGGAATGCCCGCTTGCGAACAAGCTTTGGTGGCCTCATATATCGCGGTGACTTGGGGAACGCCTACGCCGGAGATCACACGCGTCGTGCAGATCGACCCAGGCCCAATCCCCACCTTCACCGCATCCGCACCAGCAGACGCCAACGCTTTACCACCCTCGAACGTAGCAACGTTTCCGGCAATAACGTCGATGTTCCACTGACGCTTCAACTGCTTGACCGTTTCAATCACGTTCGAAGAATGACCATGCGCACTGTCTACCACAAGGATATCCACACCACGCTGAATCAACTTCTCCGCACGCTCGTAATCATGAACCCCAATCGCAGCACCCACCCGAAGACGCCCCAACTCGTCTTTGCAAGCCGAAGGGTAACTCTTCATCTGGTCGATGTCCTTGATGGTGATCAGACCGGTTAGTTGGTATTGATCGTCAACCAGTAAAAGTTTCTCCACCTTTTTATCCGTCAAAATCCGCTCAGCTTCCGCAAGCGATACATTTCCCTGAGCCGTTACCAAATTCTCTTTCGTCATCACCGACGCAATCGGAGTATCGCTCGACTCGAGAAATCGCATGTCCCGCCGAGTCAGGATCCCAACCAATTTGCCATCCCCGGCAACAATCGGTATACCTGAAACATTTTGCTTGCGCATCACCTCCTGCGCCGTCGCAACGCTATCACTCGGCCGTAGTGTCACCGGATCTGGGATAATCCCATTCGCACTCCGCTTGACCTTCGTCACCTCCGCTGCCTGCGAAGCGATATCCATGTTCTTATGGATAATCCCCAGTCCACCCACTTTTGCCAATGCAATTGCCATCTCGCTCTCCGTCACCGTGTCCATCGGCGAAGAAAGCAACGGAACCTCCAAACGGATCCTCGAAGTCAACTGCGTAGATACGTCAACCTGAGAAGGAAGAATTTCGCTATAGCGAGGCTGGATAAGCACGTCATCAAACGTGATACCCTCACAGGCAATTTTGTCATCCATAGATTGTTTCCTGGAATGGTTTCGTGATCCTGGAAACCGTTGAAGTATCCCAAAAAACCTGGCTTCTGCAACCCAACCCAAAAATCCGATGATTACAAAAGCAAAATGTTAAAGTTTAACGCTCAGGAAGAGTTGTTTAGTTGAAGTGGCGTTAGCGATTGTTCCGATGATTCCGATAAGTACGGCTCGCAACCAGAGCTACAGAAGGTCCTATCGATTGAGGAACGACCCCGTGAAACGACGCAGGAATGACCGAATTAACAGCCGAAATACACGTTTCGGTACCCAAAACACACGTCGCCAAGCCCAGTCAACCCTGAAGAATGCCCTCTTGACTGTCCTGGCTGGGGTCTCCATCGCCAGCGGAGCTGCACAATCCTCCGCTCAAACGCTCGGAAACCAGCCTCCAAATGCTGGCAATTCCACTTCGCGTCCCATGACCCTCCCACCAAGCACTCAGCGAAGTACACCATCAGCCACGCCTGCACTGTCGCAGGCACCGGGCGATGCCAAACTTCAAGTCTACGCACTCCCCACCGAATACGTCGCTTACGCCGTCGGGCAATTGCAAGCACAATACGGAATGGATAAGCGAGTGCGGATCACCACCGAGCCAGAAACCGGCCGGTTGATGGTTCTAGCACCCGAGGCCACGCAACGACAAGTCGCTGAAACCGTCGCGGGTATCACAAAACAACTCAGCCCCGTCGCGACCGATGTCACCGGACATGTCCTCTCGAATTCCGTCCAATCGCGACAATACAAACTGCAAAAGATTGGCTGGCGTGAACTCGAAGATGCAATCTCTCGCATCGCTGGCTCCAAACTCTCGGTCTCGACGACCAACAACGGCGAGCTCGCCCAATTGCAACTCATGACCGATGCCGGCCCCCGTGAGATCATGACAATCGACCGACGCCGCGACGAAGTCAAAATGCAAGGTAGCCCCAAAGACGTCCTAGCCTGGTCTCAAGTCGTCACCGCTGTCGACCTAGCCCAAGCAGACCCACAACGTCCAACACAAATTGTCCCAATCAATCCTGCAACCCCAGAACGCATCGAAACCGCTCTGCGACTCGTCCGCTTGGCGTCCTATCAACAACCACCACAAGACGAACAGACCGCCGGCCAAATCCCTGTGAACCCAGAATCGGATGACAACTCTCCAGGTATGGCCGTAGGCTCACCTGACTCCCTGAGTAGCGGTACAGGCTTGATCGGCGATGTCGATATCTCATTCGTGCCCGAAATGGGATTGGTCATCGTCAAAGGTGGCAAGCGCGACGTTGCACGCGTTTTAGAGGTCATCGATCAAATCAAGAAGCAGAGTGCCGAGACTCAGCCAGAAATCGAAGTCTACCCACTAAAACACGTCAATGGCGTTGCTCTCGAACCTGTCTTGAAGGATCTAAACGACAAGGTCTTCTCTCCACGTCAAGGACAAATCAGTATCTACGCTCTTGGACAACCAAACTCGTTGCTGCTTATCGGCCGCCCAGAAGCCCTCAGCGGTATCAAGGAATTGATCGTCAAGCTAGATCAACCGTTGGATCCGAACAACCAATTACGCGTCTTCCGACTTGTGAACTCTTCGGCTGTTGATGCGGAAACCATCGTAAAGAACTTCTTCGGGGATATCTCCACCAATGCCACAGGTGGAAACGCTGCAAACGCGGCTACCCAGTTGAACGCTCGCGTAAAAGTCGTTGCCGACTATCGCACCAACTCGCTGATTGTCCAAGCTTCTCCACGAGATATCGCCGAAGTCGCAAGATTGATCTTGGAAATCGATGTGGAATCCACCCCAGCAGAAAACGAAATCCGCGTATTCCCCGTCAAGAATGCAGTTGCATCCGAATTGCAACCAATTCTACAGTCGGCGATCACCGGTACCGCAACTGCGACAACAGGACAACAAGGGGGAGGTGGTGGTCAGCAACAAGCCGCAGGCGGTTCGGGTAACTCCCGCGCTCCGAGCAGCCGATTGATGGTCGTACCTCGCGAAGGTGACCCGGTAAATTCCGGTATCCTAGCCGGCGTTACCATCACGAGTAACCCAAGCATTAACGCTCTGGTCGTACGTGCTCCATCCAAGAGCATGCCTCTTATCCAAGCTCTGATTGAACAACTCGATCAACTCCCCAGTGCTGATGCTCGGATCAAGGTTTACCCTGTGATCAACGGGGATGCGACGAGCCTTGCAAATACCCTTCAACAAATCTTTGGCCTGCCAGCAACCGCTGGGACCAACACCAATAACGCGGCTGCCGCAATCGGTCTGCAAAACCTCGCTGCTCTGACTGGAGGTGGCGAAAGCTCCCTCGTTCAACTTCGTATTTCGGTCGACACCCGCACCAATAGCATCATCGCATCCGGGGCACCTTCCGACTTGGAAGTCATTGAAGCCTTACTGTATCGACTCGATGAAACAGGTGGGCAACAACGGAACAACGAAGTCGTCTGGTTGCGCAACGCAAACGCGATCGACGTGTTCAATGCACTCAACACCCTACTTACCAACCAACGAACCGTTATCACTCAGCAATTGGTCACCGGCCAAGCAATCAGCCTCTTCGAACGAATCGACCGCGAAGTCTTCGTGGTATCAGAGCCATCGACCAATAGCTTGATCATCAGTGCAACACCACGGTACATGCAACAAATCAAACAAGTCATCGAACGACTTGACCGTCAACAACCGATGATCGCCGTGGAAATCTTGATCGCAGAAGTAACCCTCGACGACGCATTCGATATCGGCACCGAGTTGGGTCTTCAAGACTCCCTCTTGTTCGATCGAAACAGCGCTACCGGGGGCACTCTGAGCAGCCCTGCATTTAACCTCGGGACTCCTTTCGGATTGAACCAACCTCAACGACGCCCCCAAAATGTCGCCGGCCAAGGTCTCTCCAGCTTTGCGATGGGGCGTTCCAACGCCGACCTCGGTTACGGCGGCCTCGTGCTCGCCGCAAGCAGTGAGTCGGTCGGATTGCTCTTCCGTATGCTTCAAGACGCAAACCGCGTGCAAATCCTCTCGCGGCCCAGCTTGATGACCATCGATAACAACATCTCCGTTGTCAACGTCGGGCAGTCCGTCCCAACCCTGACAGGTACAACCAACGGTATCAACGGGGTCACCACCGGTGTTAACTACGTCAACACCGGTCTTACCATGCAGATCCAACCTCGAACCAACCAAGACGGCTTGATTAACATGATCGTCGCTGTGAGCCGTTCGAATATCGACCCCAGTGGCGGTATCCCTATCGGTTTCCAAATCGATGGCCAAGGTAACTCACAACCCATTAGTGCCCCGATCTTCAATCAGACCCTAGCTCAAACCCGCGTAACCGCTTACGACGGTCAAACGGTAATCCTCGGCGGTCTGATCACCAAAGAACGCGCTTCAAGATCCCGACGTATCCCATTCCTAGCAGATATTCCTCTGGCTGGTTGGCTATTCCGATACGACAGCGAATCGGAACGACGCACCGAACTGCTGGTGGTGATGACACCTCGTGTGATCAACTACAACGATCCAAACAAACTCGACATGATCAAACAAGTCGAATCCTCCCGTATGAGCTGGTGCTTGGCTGATATCCTGAACATCTATGGCGATGTAGGACTCTCCGAAGGCAACGGACTCTGGGGACCGGCAGCAAGCCCTGTAATCTACCCAGACGTCAATCCAACCGGAGACGTTGGTCAAACTGGCCCAAACACTCGCCCCGATGCAAGCCAGCCAACATACCTGACTCCAAGTTTCGACAATGCTCCTCAATCAATCCCAAACCAAAGCATCCCAACAACCGGTACTTGGAACGGTGAATATCAAGTCAATCCATACGGCAACATATCCGCCAATGGAATGATCCAACAGAACGGGCAAGTCATCTCGAACGGGCAAGTCTTCTCGAATGGGCAAGTCTTCTCGAATGAGACCGTGAACTCACAAGGCGGCATCATTATTGAGGAAGAGACTCCGGTCTACATCCAACCAAATGGCTCGCAAACTGTTCCGCAAGGAATCCCACAAGCGGTACCCCAAGGGATCCCAGCCCTCATTCCACCCGCTGTTCAACAGGGAGCAACACAAGCGATCCCACCGCAGGGCATCCCTGCCGCTCCGAGCTCCAGCCGAATTCCACCGAAAACCCTCCTTCGAAATAACAACTCGAACAACTCCAGTGGCCCATCCAATCGGTACGGAGCTGTCAATTCTGTACCACCAGTCCAAGTCGCTGGGATGATTCCAAACAACACGAACGCAAACACCGCGAGCGGAACGAACTACCAACCAATCACCATCGCTCCCTCCCCTTACGTGATACCCACTCCAAACAATAGTAACCCAACTACCAACGGCATGAGCCAACGTTAGTGCCAAAACACTATGTCTCTTGCTGCTCAGTACCCATCACGTACTCCAGCAAACCGCTCCACCGTCCAACACTTGTCCAATTCAAACAGAGATAGATATCATGCGAGCCTCCCAAACGTGTCCTATTCGCACGAACTTCCGATTCGCTAGCTCGACATCCTGGCTCTTGCTCAGCATCATCTGCTGCACCCTGATACCAGGTTGTGCATCGATGACCGAGAAGGGAAAGGGCAAGTCCAAAGAAGACTCGAAGTGGTCTTTGTTCAAGAAAAAGGAATATCAGATTCCTCAAAGCATGAACGTGACTTGGGTCCATGACATTATCTCCGTCCCCGGCAAACCACCAACACGCGGATTTGGCGGACGTATCTACTTCTATAACGAGAAGTCCCAGACCATCCCAGTCGACGGTGAAGTCATGGTCTACGGATTCGACGATACGTTGGTTTCCCACGAAGGTGTCGGCATGGACCAAGCCGACAAACGATTCCGATTCACTCCCGAACAATTCACGACCCACTTCTCCGAAGGGGACCTCGGCGCTTCCTACAGCATCTGGGTTCCTTGGGACGCTGCCCCTGGTGCAAAGAAGAAAGTCATGCTGATCCCGACCTTCAAATCCAAGGACGGCAAGGTGATCCGCGGTAACGCAGCAACACTACTACTACCAGGTTGGAGCGAAGAAGAAGCTTCCGGCAAAGTCATTCAGGCTGGAGCGTCACCCTCTGGCGGAAATCCCTCCGGTGTTCAATTGGCATCTGCCACTTCTCAACCCAATTCAAACGGCGTGATGGAAGACCGACCCAAGACGACCACCATCCAAATGCCAGTCCGCGCCGCTGCTCGAGTCCAACCATTGCTCACTCCAGAACAAGCGTCCCAATTGCTTGAACAAGCTCGCAGCGCCAACTTCGATCCCGCCACCTTGCAGCAACTTGGGATCCAACCAGCTAGCACCACCACAATGCCCGGTAACGCAATGCCCGGTAACGCAATGCCGGGTAACGCAATACCTACAGGTACCCTTAACGCTCCTCAGACGAGTATGCGTGATGTCTCCATCCAAAACGCGATGAACTCGGGATCAACCCCTTTGTTTCATGTACCAACGGCGAGCCTGAGCCCTTCGCTCCTACCCGGTATGCCAAATCAACTTTCGATAATGCCTAATTCCGGACTGCAGGGACACTCTCAGCCTGGACTTGGGTCGCAACCACTGTCAACTCATTCCGCACAGAATCCACTCCAGGCTCCAACTTCATCAAACGCTCCATCAACCGCTTATCCGCTTCGGTAGCCACGTTGCCCCGCAACGTCACCTCGCCACCTACAACACGAATATCTAGGTTGCGAAGCCTATCTTGGATCGGGGAACGCGAAATACGTTCCTCGATGCGGCTAGTCACCGCTGGGACCGATCCAGCAGGTAACACAAAGTCTGGCTTGACCGTCGCCCGAATGGTCTTCTTGCCCTGCTGATTCCCCTGGCCTCCAAATCCGCCAGCTCGATTCCGGTTGTTCGCACCACCCAGGCCACCAAGTCCTCCGATACCACCAAGCCCGCCAAGTCCACCACCAAGTCCACCGAGCCCACCAAGGCCTCCTCCTAGGCCACCGAGTCCTCCACCACCAAAACCACCGCCACCGAATCCTCCGGTCGACCCGCCAAAGGCATTCGCTCCGAAAGCACTTCCAGATCCGCCACCACTGGCCCCTACCCCAAATGCCGACGAACCCATCGTCGTGCTCGCAGTAATCGGTCGCGTATTGAGATTCCCAATAAAGTTCTGCCCCGTGACCCCAGGCCCGCCAAAAGTCCCTGGGAAGTTGCTCGTGTTCGTTCCCCCACCAATCCCACCCCCACCAAAACCTCCACCGCTACCCCCAAATCCTCCTCCACCTAATCCACCTCCCCCAAAACCACTGCTCCCGCCACCAAACCCGCCTCCGCCCAAACCACCTCCACCGAATCCTCCACTACTTCCACCAAACCCACCACCGGTCATCCCTCCGGTGAACTGCCCAAAACACTCCTGTGTCAACTCCCGACGCGGAGCAATCCCCAAAACCACCACGGAGAAAACACAGACCGTCCACCAATGTTTTGTCATTCTCATTCTCAATCCTCTGTCTTCTTCCCGTTCCCGAACCGGTCACGCCCCCAACCTCTACCAAAGCAGCTTCTACTTATCAACACTCGAATTATATCGAAGTTACGCCCCGCGATGGTCTCTTGCCCGTCAGTATCGAACGAATCTGCCCTCGAAATCGATACAACCGCGCTTCCTGACTGTCGCAAGGATTCTACCGAATTTTACTTGCACTCTTCTGCTCCCTCTTCGTAAGCTTTCCATTCCGTATGCTTTTCGCCCCCCCAAACCCAGTTTATACTGAAAGGCACCTCGATTGATATCCCGCGCCCATATCCTCAGCTTACAGGAACGTTACTATCGCTCCTCAGAATCCGGATTCTGATGAACCGTTGATCCCCGCGCGAGATGGCGCGCGGGATGATGGCGAAGGCCATGCCCATCGTCACTTCCAAGAACATTGGAAATCACTCGCGTTTACGGTGGATAATGCACTGCGAGAAAGCATCGACCGTTTGGGAATCGGTTGCCCACCGCTCCTTCGCAACGCGGTGGAATACTCCTTGCTATCCCCAGGAAAACGCCTACGCCCGGTACTGTGCCTCCTCGCATGCGAAGCACTTGGCGGAGACTCGCCCCTAGCAATCCCCAGTGCCTGCGCTCTGGAGATGATTCACTGTTACTCATTAATCCACGACGACCTTCCGGCCATGGATGATGACGATTTGCGTCGCGGCAGAAAAACATGCCACAAGGAATTCGACGAAGCCACCGCAATCCTCGCCGGCGATGCCCTTCAGCCTCTGGCCTTCGAAACAATTCTTGCCAGCAAGTTATCACCTGTACAGAAAGTGGAAAGCTGCCTTATCCTAGCGAGATCCGCGGGAGCCGAAGGAATGGTAGGCGGCCAAATGGACGACCTGCTCGAAGAACAGCGACCGGACATGCTCAAACGCTCCCCCTCCCCATCGCATCGTCCAAACGATCACCTCGCATCCATCCACCGCAGAAAAACCGGGGCAATGATCGAAGCATCGGTGCTTCTCGGTGCTCTCGCCGCTAACGCCACGACAGAATGTCAGCAGACCATGAGCCGATACGGTCAGGGAATTGGAATCGCTTTCCAAATCACCGATGATTTGCTGGACGTGGAGTCATCTGCTGAGAACACTGGAAAGGCTACCGGGAAGGACGCTGAACGCGGAAAACTCACCTTTCCGGGCCTCTATGGTATAGAGGAAAGTCGGCGACTGGCCCAAAACCACGTCGCCGAAGCGATTCGATCGCTGGACTCGATAGGGCAAAAAGCCGAAGGATTACGGCAGCTTGCGATGTACATCTTGGAAAGGAAAACTTAATGGCTTCTCATCCCCTTCTTTCCCAGCTCGATTCGGCTGATCCGCTCCGCTCGATGAGCCCAGAGCAGCTCGAACAACTCGGCTCGGAAATCCGAGATGTACTCTGCAACCTGCTCGCGACTCGAACAGCTCACTTCGCGTCAAACCTCGGAGTAGTCGAACTTTGCCTCGCTCTCCATAGCGTCTTTGACTTCAAATCAGACCGATTAATCTGGGATACCGGTCACCAAATCTACCCCCACAAACTCATCACTGGACGCTATAAGAACTTCAAGTCCATCCGCGAACGCGGCGGACTTATGGGATACCCAAACCCCATCGAAAGCGAATACGACTTGTTCATGACAGGCCATGCGGGATGTAGCGTCTCTACCGCTTTGGGGCTCAAGTCGGGTGACGATCTCCTCGGTAACCGCCCCAAGAAAAGTATCGCCGTTATCGGAGACGGCGCACTGCCCTCTGGCATCGTGTTCGAAGCCATGAATAACGCTGGCGATCTAAATAAAGACCTCATCGTTATCCTTAATGACAACAAGATGTCAATCTGCCCTCGCGTCGGCGCATTGGCCAGCTACCTCGACCGCTTACGCACCAATCCGTTCTACACCGGACTAAAACACGAAGTCACTCGAATGCTCAACAAAGTCCCCGTATTCGGGGATTCCACCGAGCGGTTCTTGGCACAAGTCAAAGAGGGGGTCAAAGCAGGGTTCGTCGGCGGCATGCTATTCGAAGAATTCGGATTCAAATACATCGGCCCAATCGATGGTCATGATATCCGATTGCTAAAGAAGTACTTGGAAATGGTCAAAGACATCCAAGGCCCAACGCTTTTGCACGTCGTGACAGAGAAGGGCAGGGGATATAAACCTGCCGAAGACGATCCCGTGTATTTCCACACCCCACCTGCCTTCGAAGACGAAGACGGATCGCCCAGGGTTCTCAGCATCGGCGAGAAACCTGCTTTCACAAACTACGCTCGCGACGCAATCCTCTCGCAGATGCGTAAAAACGAAAAGGTCACAATCATGACCGCTGCAATGTGCCAAGGAAACAAACTCGAACCCGTGCGCGATGAATTCCCCGAGCGCTTCTTTGACGTGGGTATCTGCGAATCTCATGCTGTCGCTTTCGCAGCAGGCCAAGCCAAAACAGGACTGCGCCCCATCGTCGCGATCTATTCGACGTTCATGCAACGCTCATACGATCAGATCTTCCAAGAAGTTGCCCTGCAAGACCTACCGGTAGTTATGATGCTCGATCGAGCAGGCCTAACCGGCCCCGATGGACCAACCCACCACGGTCTCTTTGACATCGGCTACATGCGTGTCTTCCCAAATATCGTCATGATGGCCCCCGCAGATGCGACCGAAGTCGAACCCATGCTCGAATTCGCCCTGCAACACTCCAGTCCGACCTCCATCCGCTACCCCAAAACTAGCGCCCTGACCTTCGATCGTCCCAAACAGCCGATCGAACTTGGTAAAGCCGAAGTAATTCGCCAAGGCCGCGATGGAACCATTCTCGCCGTCGGAGCAATGGTGCAACAAGCCCTCGCTGCCGCAGATCAACTTGCAGCAGAAGGAATTGAAACCCAAGTTGTCAACGCAAGGTTCATCAAACCCCTCGATGTCAACTTGCTCAAGACCGTCTTCAAAACATCCAAGTTTGTTGTCAGCCTCGAAGAAGGCGCTCTGGCCGGTGGCTATGGATCCGCCGTCCTAGAGACTGCTTGCGAGCACGGCTGGGACACTAGAATCTTACGCACCATCGGAATCCCTGATCGATTCATCGAACACGGCGAGCGCAATGAACTACTCGCCTCCGTCGGTCTCGATGCACCTTCTATCGCTAGCACCTGTCGCAAACTGCTCGAGAGATCTCATGAACTCGTTGGTGTTGCAGACTCACACGCAGCGAATGTCTAGAATGCACCGTCGCACAAAGCTCAACAAGAATTCTCTGAGACAAACCAATGGAACACGGTTTTATCGCTTGGGCGAAACAACGCGCAATGCGACTCCCAAAAATCAAACTTGGAATCGGCGATGATTGCGCACTGATCGCGCCAAGCAACACCGATACGGTCGTCACCACCGACTCCCTCTGCGAAGGCACTCACTTCATCCTCGAAGATTGTGGGCCCGCTGCCGTCGGACGCAAACTGCTCGGAGTGAACCTAAGCGACCTCGCTTCCATGGCCGCCGAACCTCTCGCTGTCTTTCTCTCTCTTTGCCTCCCAAGAAACCATAGCGAAACGATTGCCGCGGAAATCTACGAAGGACTCTGCACCGAATGCGAACGCTACAGCGTTCCCATCGGCGGTGGAGATACCAACGTTTGGGACGGCCCCCTAGTCGTGCATATGACCGCCATCGGACGCGCTCGAGAACAAGGCTGCTGGCTCCGTAGCGGCGCAGCCCCCGGAGACAAAATTGTTGTCTCTGGTCAGCTCGGAGGTAGCCTGCTCGGTAAACACCTCGACTTTGTCCCAAGATTGGAACTTGCAAAAGAACTCTATTCCCTCGGTATCGTTCGCGCCGCGACCGATGTCAGCGATGGACTAGGAATTGACCTTCTCAATCTAACGGTCGCAAGCCGCTGCGGTGCGGAACTCGAGCTCGAAGCAATTCCAATCAGCCAAGCAGCAGTACAACGCGCTACCAGCACAGGACTCTCACCTCTCGATCACGCTCTCGGTGACGGAGAAGACTTCGAATTGCTTATGGCCGTCGATGCTAAACGCATTGATGAACTACCAAAGGAAATCGGCGGAGTTCCACTAACAGTCATAGGCACTTGCATCAGTCGCACCGGACTCTGGGAACGCAATAAACGAGGATTAGTGCAACTTCCCCCCAAGGGATACGTACACCGCTAACCAATTGCGCTAACCGACAAGCATCCCAATGCAAGCCCCGTAGCCACCGCTCGACCACAAGCCCCGTAGCCGCCGCTCGCCAGACGGTGGAGAAATTCATAACAAACCCACACCATCTTTATCACGCGTAATCACGCTTAATCACTCCCGCCCAGCAACTCCTGCGAAACGGGCGCACGTCTCTAATCTCTACAGTAGCTACTTTCAAGCAGTAACTACTGCTTACTCTACAAGTTGTTTTTCGTCCTTTCGCTAAAGCCCACGGCTCTAACGAACACAAACTACTGAAACAATACCGCCAACTTTTGGAACGCGCGAATCGATTCAATCGCATTCTCCGCCGAGCCACTCTGACGTATGAAATCACCTGCAGCCTTCAAATTGGCAACGTCAAAACTAGCCTTCGATCCTGCAGCAACTTTAGCCCCCTTCGCTACAGCAACCTTGCTCTTTGGCTTGCGCCCACGCTTCTTGCCTGTCGGAGACCCACGCAAGGCTTGACTCACTAACGCCGGATAAACCTTGTGCCCTTGAGAAGTCAACTCCTTGATAATCTGCGAAGGTTTCATGCCTGGGTTGGCCGCCGCAAAGTCTCTAATAATTTGAGAAGTATTCCCGCTTGCCTTCGTGCCCTTTTTCAAAATGCAACTCCTAAATAGTGTCTGCGAATAAATTTCTTTCGGCGTGCTTTAAAACTAGTTCAAGCTTATTTAAATGCAAATCCAATTAAAATTGAATTCGTCAAATTAAAATTCCCGAGTTTTTCGCCCTAAATCCGCGAACGTTAGCTGAGTCCTTGCCGAGACTTATGCCTGTCAAGAGGTATTCAGCGAACAATTTTTGACGGTTGACCATTTGAGCATTTCCACGGATGGTTTTGTACGCTTGGCGTTCGCGGAGTGAACGCAGTTGAACAAGCCACAGGTTACCCCACTCGTCTTGAAGGAGGATAATGCCATGCGAAATTGGGCATTGATTTGCTTGCTGAGTGTCATTGGTGTTTTGGCCACAGGGGCTCGCGACAGTTTTGCTTGCGACACCTGCATCGCACAAAACAAAGCACAACAACAAGCCAACGAAGGGCGGTGTCGCCACGTCGGCGGTTCCATGGGCTCAGGCCGATACGAAGGCGTCGGTTTCTCTACCGTTTCAGCCGAACACGCGATCTCACGTTGTTGCTACTGGGGACAACGTACCGCCGTAGGAATCGGTGTCGCTCGCGGACGAAACGGCTGGTACGCGACCGTCTTGTACCGCTAGTCGCGTTACAACAAGTCAATCTGGCTGTTGCTATCACCAAATGAATCCGTTGGTAGCCCAATGCGATTCAATAAAGTCAAATAAAGATTGCACAGGGGTACCTCCCCGTGCAATCGAATGTGCTGACCAGATTGTATTACCCCGCCTCCCTTACCCCCCAAGAGTATCGGCAAGTTGTCTGGATCGTGGCGATTCCCATCCGACATGCTAGAACCAAACACGATTAAACTCTGATCGAGCAAGGTCCCTTCTCCCTCCTGCACCCCGCGCAGTTTTTCCAAGAAGGCTGCGAACCGTCCGACGTGCCAACGATTGATCTTTTGATACTGCGCAATCTTCTCTTGATTGTTCTCGTGGTGAGACAACTCGTGATGCCCACCTTGAACCCCATCAATGAACGAAAAGTTTCTTCCCGACACATCATTCGCGAACATTAAACTGCAAACTCGCGTCGAATCGCTGCGAAATGCAAGTACCATTAGGTCCAACATCAATTCAATGTGCTCGCGAAAATCTGACGGTGTTCCAGAAGGCAAGGTGCGCCCTAACTCTTCCTGCGGGCGGTAACTCTCGTCGCGATCCGGGTGAGCCATCGCGTACTCAATCCGCTCCTCCACCGCTCGCACGGAGTCCAAATACTCGTCCATTTTAAATTGATCGTCACGCCCTAAACGACGACGCACATCCCTCGCGTCCTCAAGAATGTAATCGAGTAAACGCGCCTTCGCTGCATCTCCTCCCGACCCTTCATCCACCCCTTGGCCCATCTGCCCACGTTTGCCAAACAAACGCTCATAAACAACCCGAGGATTGATCTCCTTGGCCACCGGACGCTGTGCACTCTGCCACGATATATGCGAGCCATAAAGCCGCGTGTAACCCACATTGCTGTCGATCCCACTGATCACAGGTTCCGTCCCTAACTCCAACGAACTTAACGGCGTTCGCCCTCGCCAACGTTGTGCAATCAATTGATCTACCGAGATACCCCCACTGCTTACATCCCGACCAGTCGTTTTCGCTACCGGCATCCCAGTCAAAAAATTCGCGGTCTTCGCATAATGACCATCTCCCCCATGACTGTGCTTCTTATCCAAACCGCTAAATACGGTCACATATTCCTTGACCTCCGCAAGCGGTTCCAACGATGGGCTTAACGTGTAATCCTTCCCCTCACCCTCCGGAACCCAGCCCTTCTCCCATACCCCATTCGGGAAGTAAATAAACGCGGTACGGATTGCTCTGTCTTGAGAGCCTCCCTTGATTGCTCCTTGAACGTTCTGCGCTATCGATTCCATCCAAGGCAATCCCAGCGCAATCCCCGCACCCCTTAGGAACATTCGCCGCTGCAAGCCCCTTTTACCAAGATTTCCAACAGCCCGATCTTCGTTTTGTCCGTCTCGCATTTTCTTCTCCATCATGTTCATCATCCCCCCCGGCTCTTCCCTCGGCCCATTGAATTCTAGTTGTCTGGATAGTATCGATGCTGGAATGGGTACGACAATAGAATCTCTTCCAGGATTCCATCCGCTCTCCCCTCGCGATGCAACCTCTCTAAAGCCCGCTCCTGCACGCACTGATCAAACTTGTTTAACTCTCTCCCAAACGCAAATCCAACGAGCTTGCGAATGAAATGCTTCTCAAATTCGTCTCGACGCTTCAAAAGTAAATTCTTCAATTCCATCGCCCCCTGAAATGTCTCCCCAGATGGCAACTCTCCAGTCGCATCAATCGCCCTACCAAATTCCTCATCTCGCCATACACCCACCGCGTTGAAATTCTCCAACCCAAATCCCAAAGGATCCATACGCGCATGACACGACGCACACTCCGGCTGCACTCTGTGCTTACTCAACCTCTCCTTAAGCGTCATTACAACTCCCTCCGACTCCTTCACCTCCTCCAAAGCCGGAACGCCAGGAGGCGGTGGAGGTACCTTCGCCCCTAAAATCTCCTCGAGTATCCACTTGCCCCTCAATACAGGACTTGACCGACGGGGATAAGAAGTCCGCGTCAACACCGCTGCCGTAGTTATCAATCCTCCTCGCGGAGAATTGGCTACTCCAACCCATCCCCAACCAAACTCCCCAGAGGCATCCCCGGAGGCATCCCCAACAGCCCCCGCCTCACTCCGTTCCCCTACAGGTAATCCATAGTGATTCGCTAACCGACCGTTAACCATCACACGGTCGGCGGCCAGCAAGTCTGTCAATGGACGCCCCTCTCGGAATACCCCTCCAATTGTCCTTACAACTTCCTCGCGAAAGTCCTTGAGCAAGTCGGCATCGAACTGAGGAAACACCTCCGCATCCGGCTGCTGTCTCAACAAATCGGTTAACCCCAACCATTGCAACCCAAAATTCTCCCCTAACGCACGCGCTCGCTCATCGGCTAACATGCGTCGCAACTGCTGCTCAATCACCTCGGGCTCGAACAGCCTTCCGCTATCCGCAAGCTCCAATAATGGTTCATCTGGCACCGACGACCATAAAACCAATGCCATGCGTGTCGCGAATTGATGCTGACTTAATCGCTGTACCCCCTTGGGCTCCACCTCCGATGGCTCCTCGACGATAAACAAACAATGGGGCGATACCAATATCGCTTGCACCGCCATCTGTAGCCCCCGCTTGTCCCCTTCGGATTCCTCGAGAAAGGCCTTCTCTAATCGCAGTATCTCGTCGTCCGTTACCGGACGACGCCAAGCCCTGCGCGCAAGACCTCTGAGCAAGCTTCTCGTTTCCAACTTCACGTCAATTGCTTCGCTTAGCCCCCCCGCCCGCTTCATTAACCATTGTTCCACAAGATGCGCAGATGCCTTCTCGGTTGCATCAAGATACGCTTCGATATGTATCGGCGAAGTAAACAACGAATCACCGACCGTATCAAATCCCACCCCACCAGCTCCGTCACTCGGAGGAGCTAACTCATCGCTGATACGGTAACCGGTAAGGTCTTCAACCACTCGACAAAACTCATAGCGTGTTAACCGACGACTCATCACAAAACCACGGTACCAACTCTGCGTCTCTTCCGAAGCGATCTGATTGCACAAGTCCGTACCAGGTCGCGTGTCTACCCAACGATGAAGAGTTCCTTTCTCCGGATCCGTTAACCCAGGACTACCCGGCGGCGGCATCTCATTTAGCCGCACACGCTTGGCCAGCCGCTCCCAAGTATCATTCGCCGCAATCGCGGCCCCTGCATCAGGGTACTTCGTCAAGTCAAACTCACCCTCAATCTTCTCCCCACTATGACACCCGTAACACTTCGATTTCAGTATCGGTAAAACCTTCTCTTCATACGACTTCCCCCACTTCTTGAGAAGCTCTTCCTCCTGCCCAAAGACCTCTGGCTTATTAATACCCCCTACCCACAACACCACAAAGAAAAACAGCCATCGCCTACACCCCCAATTCCTATCCACAAAACCATCGAACCCATCCTCTCCTCGAGAAGAAGTTTCAACAGGACAAGCGTATCCGACTCGGCATAACACTCTGCTATTGAATGGAACTTGCATGCGATCCGTAAAACTTCGTTGGTGGCAAGAACAGTCACAAGAAACTAAATACGTCAATCACGCAGTCAATCAAACAGTATCGAGCCTCTCGCTGGGATGCGAAAGTTGTCCGCAAGGTGGGAATTGCAGCCCAACAAGTCGAAACCCGCAGGCTGAGAACTTTAGTATGATACCTTTCCGATCAAGCGTCTACCCGAGCATTCCCTTGCGACTCTCAGTCGCATCAACTCTTAGTCAATTTTCCGCTTCACAAGGAGCCCTCTCCATGAACCGCTCTTTCTGTGCCACTTACCTGTTGGCAACCCTACTCGTTTTAAGTTCTTCCCTAACAATTCAGATTTCTCTCGCACAAGCTCCCTCAACGGATCAGCCACAAGCTAAGGCCATTCGTAACGTCCTCTGGATCATCGCAGATGACTTGAACAATGCCCTGGGATGCTACGGAGATTCCCTCGCGAAAACCCCAAACATCGATGCCTTGGCCAAACGCGGAGCCACATTTCAGCACGCTTATTGCACCTTTCCCTTGTGCGGCCCAAGCCGCAATGCCATTCTCACCGGCCTATACCCCAACAGCACAGGTATCTTCGCAAACGGTCAGATCTTTAGGCAATCGATCCCCAAGCAACTGAGTATGCCCCAGTCGTTTCGTCTTCAAGGCTACTTCGCTTCACGGATCGGCAAACTCTATCATTACAACGTTCCAAACTCGATAGGCACTAACGGTCACGATGATCCAGCGAGCTGGGAAGTCGAAGTCAATCCCGCTGGTCTCGATCGATTATCCGAACACCCCTCCATCAACACCCTCACTCCAGGCCAATTCGGTGGAACTCTCAGTTGGTTGGCCTCCAAACACCCTGAACCTCATCACACCGATGCCTTGCAAGCCCAAGACGCAGCATGGGTCCTCGAACGCTGCGCCAAAACCCCAGAACGCCCCTTCTTTCTCGCCGTCGGCTTCTTCCGCCCTCACACCCCCTACGTTGCTCCACAAGCTTTCTTTGATCTTCACTCCCCTGAATCGATGCGCTATGTGAGAAAAGCGCAACAGCCGAACAACGTCCCAAAGCCCGCCTACGCAAGCGCAAAAAAAGAACAAAACGAACTCGATGAAAAAACAACCCGCGAAATACTTCAAGCCTACTACGCAAGCGTCTCTTTCATGGACGCACAAGTTGGCAAAGTCATCCAACAACTCGACTCCCTCGGCTTGAGCGATTCAACCGCAATCGTCTTCACGAGCGACCATGGATACCATCTTGGTGAACATGGCCTATGGCAAAAGATGTCCCTGTTTGAACAAAGTGCTCGCGTACCCCTAATACTCGTTCTACCCGGTATCACGCAACCCGGTAGCATAATCTCAACGCCCGTCTCCCATGTCGATCTTTTTCCAACCCTATGCGCCGCTACCGGCACCACCCCGCCGAAAAATCTCCAAGGCCAAAACCTTGTACCTCTTTGCACCGACACATCCATCCCAGGACGTGGATGGGCGCTGACACAAGTCTCTCGCGGTGGCAACAAAGAGAACCGTTTCTTCGGTTACTCCATTCGAACCTCTCGCTGGAGATACACGGAATGGGACGGAGGTTCAAAAGGCTCCGAACTCTACGATCACCTGAACGACCCCAACGAAGATAACAACCTCGCGGTATCCACGGATCATCAAGCCATCACCAAAGAACTCAAGGCTCTGCTTGCCACTGCCATCGAAAGTTCTTTACCAAAGACAGGAAGCCCACCCACCGTTTCACCGATGGACTGGGCTCCCAATTTAACTGATCACGACTGACGCGTGATGAACTTCGATCTCTGCCGTGTGTATCACGGCGTCGGAGACATACGTTCTACTAGAACGCTCCGCCGCCACCGAATCCACCGCCACCGGCTCCACCACCGCCGAAGCCGCCACCACCAAGTCCACCACCGCCACCGAGTCCACCACCAGCACCACCATTCACACCGGTACCGAAGGTTGGAATCGAACCGTCAACACCCATGAACATCGGGGAACTGGTAACACGTACATAACGACGATCACCGGAAATCACAGCAGTAGCAAACATGAAGGTACCGGAAGGAATCGGCACAACAATCGGCATATAACCGACCGAACCACCTCGGAAGAATGGATTGGCACGACCATTGAACCCATTGGATCCAAAACCATTCCAACCGCCACCCAAGCTGCCACCACCCGAACCGCTACCCCCCATGGCAAATCGCTGTAGCATCGCCATGTAAGCCCAGTTCATGTCTGCGTCGCCATTGCCCATTCCATTGTTGTTCGCTTGGATCGCGTTAGCTGGGTCAACGTTCGCTGGATTCGCATTCGCAGGGTTATTCACCCCCGGTCCAGCTTGAGCCAACACCGCTTGCCCGGCAAACGTTTTCTCAGCTTGAACCTTCGCAAGCTGTGCTTGAACCATCGGCTCGCTGCGATGACCTGTCTTGACTTGAGCTACATAAACCGACTCTTTGTCCAATGGAATCTGCTGAGTGACTACCTTCTGATCCGCGGTTCCATAATCGGTTACCAAGTTGACGGTGACTTTACCACCTGCAACCTCACCCCAAATCTTGCGAACAGAGATCTTGTACTCCCCTGCGTAACCTTGAGCACAAGCGTATGTTTCTGAAAAACCATCCTTCGCTGGTTTGTCCAAGGCAGAACCATCTGCAAGCAACACACCACCACCGATGGTGCGTGGATTGCTCGAGCTGCAAACGCTACCGGAGGGTTCTTCAACCACCAAGTCCACGTCGGCATCCCCAGTCCAAGTTACTCGAACAACCAAGTCCCTGGTTTGGGCTTTCTTCATCGCTTGTTCAAGAGCAAATGCTTCCATCTTGCGACCTTCGGAATTCAATCGCAAATATGCTGCTTTCGCAGATAGCAAAGCTTTCTCAATGAGCGGAAGATGCTCGTCCGACCACGACTGGCTCAAGATGCCCGTCGAAGCCCAAACAATGCTGTCGCGGTCTTCAAGCTCAAGCCCCAAACGCAATCCTGCTTCTAATGGCAACCGCTCGCTTGGAGCGGCGCGATGAACATCCCGATAAATTCCTAAAGCTTCTTTCTTGAGCCCTTGGCTTTCCAAATACTGAGCGATCTTCATCGCTGAAACAGGATCGGCACCAAAGTCTACACTCGAAAGCAATACGCGTTGAATGTCCTTACCCGAGTGCCCGCTGCCTTGCATTGCAATGCTCAACGCTTCGTACATCCAAGGTGCTGGCAACGATTCGCGAAATACTACATTCAGGTGATCAACAACTTCTTGGAAATGGGTCTTTCCCGCTGCGTCATCTTTCGACTCGATCGCTCGGGTCGCAAGATTCAGCTTCTCCTTAACCCATCCAGCAAACTGTGCTTCAACATCTGCTCGCTCGTTTCCTTCTGTCGAAATAAGCTTCTGCACACAAGCAACTGGGTCAACGGATGCATTGGCTGCATCAGCGGATTTCTCAGGTGTATCGGTGACATCCATCATGCCACCCATACCGCCCATGCCACCCATGCCGCCCATGCCACCCATGCCGCCGCCCATACCACCCATGCCGCCCATGCCGCCGCCCATACCACCCATGCCGCCCATGCCGCCGCCCATGCCACCCATGCCGCCCATGCCGCCCATGCCACCCATGCCACCCATCATGCCGCTCATCACGGGCACGACAAGGTCGCCGACTGGGTAAACACGAACCACATTCGCAGAGTTCTTCTTGTTCGTGATCTTCATGACTTCGTCCTGAATGACGTAAGTCAGATTCATCGGCTCAAGAATCAGCTTCAGCGCCGATCGCAGCGAAATCTCAGGAACATTAAGGGTTACTGGTTCTTCTGGCGTAATGCTCTCTTCGTCTAGTCCTTTCGGATCAATCACGATCGGAATACCGTATTGGTCCGAGAACGTTTGCATCACCGTGCTCAATGGAGCATTGTTAAACGTTACCTCACCACGATCCCGAAGGGCACGGAAAATCCGACGCTCTGTTTCATTGCCACCGGACAAGTCAATCGTGCCGTATCGCTCTAAACGACGTGCACTGAGCGCTTGCCAAACGTCTGCCGGTGGGTAACGAACAGGTGGCTCATCGACGAACGGAATCAACGCTTGTTCGGACAAGTACAACGCATCGACGAATGCCTTCGATCGTTGGTTGACCACGTCCATGATCAATCGGTAGTTTGCCAACGAACTCGATTCATAGTTAACGACTTTGTCGATCACTGAGTTCGGTGATAGATCGTGGACTTGCGGTGCAATCTCATTGTTCGCAGCAGAATACAACTGTTGCTCGATAAGAGAATCGAAGCGTTGAACAAGCTGCTGAATAGTCGCTTCGCGACGGTCGCGGTCAGCCAACAATCGTCTCGCTGCCGATGCGCTCGATTGCACAGCTTCCGAACGTGCAATCCGCTCACGCATGTCGGCTTCAGCCCTAGCCGTCGCTTGGATGCCTGCACCCAATCGGGACTCTAGCTGTACACGGCTCGCTGGATCCAACTCAGGCGAACGTCGCACTTGATCGAGCAACAACTTCAAGTCACTCTTTGCAACCGAAGGATTGTCCGAAGCGCGAGCTCGGCTCAACTCCGACATCACTTGACGCTCAAGTGCTTGCGCTGCAACGCGACGCATCTCCGCATCGCGGTTCAACAAATCACCAGCCGCCGAAAGTTCTCCAAAAGGATCTGCACCAATCGGAGCATCGCCACCCGCTGGTGGCATCAATGGATCTTGATTGAGCCCTGGATTTGCTGGAGGGAATGGATTGTCTGCCGGTGCATTGCCTGGCAATTCACCCGCTGGGGCATTGCCTGCCGGCGCATCGCTTGGTGCCGGATCCCCAAACGGATCCTGCCCAGCAGGCGCTGGTTCGCCGAACGGATCATCCGATGGTGGCTGTACCCGAGCTGTCACAAATTTGACAATCTTCGGCCCTAGGACCTTCTCCTTCTTTCCGCCAGCTCCTGTAGCTTCATCTCGCTCAGGCACTGTAGCTTTGACGGCCGCCTTCACTGCTTTGCCACTCCCACCAACAGAAGCTGCCTCCAAAATCGCTTGAGCTTCCAAGTTGTTCGGCGAACGATCCAACGCTTCCTTTGCAATCGCCTTCGCCGCGACGTGATCCCCGACGTGCAAAGCAAACTTCGCGTCCTTGACCAAGGTGTCCGAAGATCCACTCAGTACGTCACCCAACTCTCGCAAAGCATCCGAACCAGCGGTTGGCAACAATACACCACCATTGCCACTGGCCTTGCTAACCAAAGCCCCCACAAACCCCAAATCAGGATTCGAAGCCTCAGAAACCAAATTCCAAGCCAAGGACTTCTTCTGACCCGCTAGCTCGCCGTCGATCCGAAGCGTCCCCTCTAACTTCTTCGCTTGCAAAGTTCCAATCAAAATCGAATCGCGATCGCTGCGAATCGGAGGAATACGCTCTGGATAACGAGTTGTGATTCCCGCAGGCCAATCCGCTTGCGTTGGCCAAAATACTGGACGCGATGCAACCTTTGCTAACTCTCCACCAATTTGCTGCAACGTCATCCCTTGAATGTTGCTACGCACGAAAACGCGACCACCCGTGTGGTTCGCAAGCGTACTGAGGAACTCGCAATCCGTTCGAGGACCAATTGCCAACGAATTTACCGAACAACGCTCGGCAACCAACTCGCCAACCAACCCATCGAACTCTTTGGTGTTCATCAAATTTGAAAGGTGCACCCCATCGCCGATGTATACAATCGTCTTCTCTCCCGCACCCTTCAACGATTGCATCGCAGCACGCAATCCGCCCGCAATGTCCGATGTACCCAACGGTACTCGCTTCTCCAATTGCTCCATTCCGACCTGAACTCGCGTGTCCTCAGGCTTCGCAGAAGCAACATATACTTCCGATTGAACGTCGCAGGCCAATACCGATACCGTCGCTCCCGCAGGCAACGATTCGAGAATCGATGAAACAATGTCCAACGACTCACGTCGGAATACTCCGTTCTGCGATGCAGATGTGTCTACAACAATCGCCACGCGAGGAGCCAAGCTATCTTCCGCAAGCGTCCCAGACATCAAGCTCAACGCAAATAACGTTTTGCCACTGCTCTCAACCGTCGCCAACCGACTCGCTTTCGATGCCGGTTGCACGCTCGACGCGTAAGCATTTAACGTCGCGATCGGTGTTCCAACAGCTAACGCAAATCCGATCGCTAATTCAGGCAATCGACGAAAACTCCTGCGCAAGTCTTCTCGCGAAGAAGACCCTTTTTGCGAGGAAATGGACTGGTTCCGAGTACGGTGAATCCGCATGGCGACTCGCTCCGAATGGCTCAAAAGGCTGGACAAGGTAACGTAACTATGTTCATCGTATTTCTCCCCCAAAATGTTGCCATTAAAAAAGGGGCAAACAAGAAAGATTCGTTCGGTAGTATCGGTTTCCACTGTCAGGTCGACCAAGCCGATCTTGACGATCTGACCGGTTCTGAAAACCTGCCAACCAAAAAACCAAGCTCAAGCAACTAAGACTTTTCCTAGCTTACCGATCCATCCGAACCAATATCCTTCCACACAAACACCTCAGCAAACGCCGTGCCAATCCAAAAAAGCACTTGAAAAAATACGATCCCAGCGTGCAATTCGCTCATCTTTCTCACAAGAAATCCTCAATCGCAACTCCTCGAACGGCCAACGGAAACACATAAGCCGACCATCCCCCACGCTCTGCACCCAGCGAGATGTAGCATTTTTGAACACCGGATCTCCGGAATTCTCACCGCGAACGGCAAAGTCCCCGAAGGCGTCAAATCTTTCCAAATCGACTCATCCAGCTCCCTTCCTATTGCCGAGTCATCCAGAGACGAAGCTCCAGTATCCCCGCGTTGTTTGATTCTCTCCCCAACGCGGTTGACCTCGAGCTTCGCAACCACCAGACCCATAAACCGGTCAACCCTCACTTTCGTTGATCTAATTAGTCGCTGATCCAAAGGAATGGCCCCGATGTACCGGATTTCCACCGCCACCCTCGCTGGCTTCCTCGTCGCCCTTGCACTGGCGAACTACCCGGCTAGCTGCCTGGCTCAACCCGAACCTCAAAACGCCAAACCCAAAGAAAATAAAGGGGGCTTGGTCAGCCGGTTCCGTGCAGCAACCACCAAATACCGCCAAGATTCGGACGAAGAAGCCAAAGCCAACGGCCAAAGCAATCGATCGACATGGCCCAATCTGAACAATCCTTGGAAAAAACGCTCCGAGGAAGATGACTTGGGGAGCATCCAAGGCCCAATCGCCTTAAATCGCGCTCTGAAACCAACTCGCGAACCTTTCGCTCCCAAGCCAAACCGAGAAGTATCAACCCGTGCCGGATCCGAAGCGAACCGCTCCACTAGGGCACCTTCATCCCCTGCTCAACGTCCTTCACCGTCGGCTCAGCAAGGGCTCGATTCGTCCAACACCTCGAACAATGTTCTCGCTCCACCAAGCTACGCCACACCACAAGAAGATGGATCTACAGAATCCAACGATCCAGAATCCTTCGATCCAGAGTCCAACGAAACCGCCAACGTCGACACAACCTCTCTCGCCCCGCCTTCACCCTCGAGCAAACGTGAACTGAAAACCTACGACGCCTCCCCAACGGATTCCGCATTCAATCCTTCGAACACCAGCCGACGCAAAGCCAATCCTGCGACTACCGCACTCGACAAACCGCAAAACAAACACCTACGCGACCTGTCTTCCTCACCGGAACAAAACAGCTTGCAAACAAAAGTAACAGCCCCAACCGAGTCGGCCGCTCGTCTAACCGATTCACCCGTTGAAATATCGCCCGCACCAACTCCCGTACAAACACCCAAACAACTTCCTTCGCAACGCTTGACCCTTCCCGAACCGACGAACGAAATCCGCGCAGATGCTGCAGGAACAAGCTCACGCCGCATCCCTGCGACTCCTTCTTCCGGACCAACTTCGCTTGCACTCAGTGAGCCGGTACCCAAAAAAGCTAGACAATCGACAGGACTCGATGTTCGGGCTCCCCAGTTACGACTACGTGTTGACGGTCCCACAGCCATCCCAGTCGGTCAAACCGCGACCTACACGCTACACGCAACCAATGAGGGCGCAGACAAAATCGAAGGCTTGCTGATCCGCGCTGCGGCGCCAAGCAGTGTAAAAATCGATCGCGTCACAACCTCGATCGGCGCGCATGAACTCGAAGAACTCGATTCCGAAATCGCTGTCCTTTGGGAAATCCCAACCCTAGCCGCCAACGATTCGAAATCGATCGAACTTGAACTTACCGTCCATGATGCCGATCGATTCGCTCTGAACCTAGAATGGACCGTCGCCCCTCCCTCAACACAATTTGCCGTAGAAGTCCAACAGCCAAAGTTGGAACTGACTTTGCAAGGCGCAGCAGAAACCCAGATTGGTCAACCACAGAAGTACCAGATTCAAATCAAGAATAGCGGCAAAGCCCCACTGCCTGAATTGACGTTGCAACTTCAAACGGAAACAACCGGGCAATACGAATCCGTTGTCGGCCCACTCGCCCCAGGTGAAACCAAAAAGATCGATGTCGAACTGACTTTCGATCACCCAGGGCTCTTCCCCATCGTCGCAACTGCCAAATCGACAAACGGTCGCTTTGAACAACGTGAACGCATCGACGTGCAAGTCCAAAGCATGCAGCTCGCAGCTTCATGGAATGGACCTACTGAGTATTTCCAAGGACTTCCCGCTGACTACGTTCTAACAATCGAGAACTCCGGTAATCTCGCTGCAAAAAACCTTGCTTGTGCGATCAACCTACCTGCTGGACTTGAACCAACGTCACTTCCTGCCGGCTTGACCAAAAACGGTTCACAGCTGCGATGGTCCATCCCTTCACTATCAGCCAATGAATCGATCGATATCCCATTGCAACTCATGGTTAACCAAGCCGGAGAGCAACGGATGAACTTCCAAGCTCAATGCGAAAACGGACCAGAACTCACCGCCAACTTCGTAACACGAGTAGAAGCAATCGCAGACTTAGAGCTCACAGTCGTAGAACCCTTCGCACCAGCACCTGTCGGCCATCCGGTAATCTATGAACTGAGAATCACTAACCGTGGCGCGAAAGCAGCTGAACAAGTCATTGCGATCGCTCAGTTCTCAGAAGGAATCGAACCGCAGCAAATCCAAGGCCACTCAGGACGCGTTGTTCCCGGCCAAGCTCTCTTCGATGCGATTCCAACCATCGCACCAAAGCAAACCGTAACCCTCCAAGTCATCTGCCAAGCCTCCAAGGCAGGGAACCATCGATTCCGCGCAGCGGTGCAATGCCCCGCCAGCGAAGAAGACCTACTCGAAGAAGGTTCGACGCGGTATATCCCCGGCGCTACCCCTCGAAACCGACCTTAATCACCTTCAACGCGCAAGCTGCCCTGGAACCGGAAAACCCGAGCTCCGGGCAGCTTTTTCGTTTAGCAGTCAGCCGTAGGCGTACCGTATTGAGCGGCCACTGTCCGCCTAGATGTTCTGTGGCCTTCTTTGCTTCTTTGCGTGAGCCCGTTTAGAGCATCGCATGGCCAAAACCCACCGTCTGGCGAACGGTGGCTACGGGTAGATACTAATCGCTACTTACCACCCCGATGCTTTGCGTTAAAAATCTTCGCATCGAAGGGGTCCTTGGGTGCAGCCTCTTCTGAACCTAACTTGCCCACCGGGACCCGCTCAAGCTTCGCGATCTCTTGCTCAATCAAAGCCAACTCAGCAGCATCGATAGCTACAGAAGGCCCACCAGTCTTCGCTGGTTTGCTTAACTTTGCACTCCGATCCCCAACCAAGCCTTCTGCCTCTTTGCGATTTCCAACTCCCTCAGTGGAGCCCTTGGCCAAGGTCGCTTGTGCAGTTCGCACCGCTCGATCTTGGTTTGGAATCGCTATCGCCGTAGCTTGAATCACCCTCGCTGCTACCTCTTCCCTCGACTCATTCGATTGAACGCGAGATAAAGACTGTATCCACTGCGCGATGCGATCAAGGTGAATTCGATCCTCTTCGCGATTGAGATTTAAACTCGCATTACGCTGCGTTCCGTGAGCTTGCGAAGCGTACAACAACAAATCTGATTCAGAAGGTTGCTGCACATTAATGTAACGAAGAATACGCTCCAAATTGCGTTCGTTGATCGAAGCAGCCTGCTCACCAACGGGCTGAAAAATCTGAAATGGATTCTTGGCCAACATCCCATGACAACCTGATTGCCCGCAGCGAGAAACAACCACCGGAGTCAACTCCGTTTGAAAACTCTTGCGGATATAACCGGGAATCGTATGCGCTGGATACGACGAAGCCAACCGGACCGGCTCGCTCTGATCCGAACGGCCTACCGCCGTTACAACCGAACCTGCAATCGAGCGGTCGCCAACTACAGCAGCTTGATCGACGGCCCCAGCCTGCACTACACCTGATTGAAACTCATGCTGCGCACTTCCCATCGCTTGCTCGCCATGCGATAACTGCGCCTCAGACGAAGATCCTATATCCTCAGGAAGCGAGATACCTTGCTCATGCATCGCCCTGCGAACTTGCTCATCCTGCAACAATGCTTGCTTGAGTTGCAAATCCAATTGCTTAAAACGAGGGTTATCCGCTGCTTGCTTCTCCAACTCTAAATAATGCTCAATTGCTTGATCCAATAACCCGTTCTGGATACACCACTGCGCTAAATGCCAATGCTCGCCTGTTCCCCACTTGCGAATCGCTTTTGTCTGGTACTTGTACAACGCTTCCTTGCTCGCTCCAATCGTCAATATCTGCCGTTTGGATACCGTAACCTCGTTACCCTTGTCCATCACTATGGTCACGCAATCGGATTGGGGCTTGATAAACCCATGCATCACAGATCCGTGCTGAAGCAATACATACCCCTCACCGTAATGCGACAATGGCGAGGCTTGCCTCGCTCCCGTCTCCGATCCTACTGGCCCCGATCCTATTGGCCCCGATCCTATTGGCCCGAGCAGAGCAGGGGGGCTTTGCCCAAAAACCATCGTGGTACCCGCTACGGAAAACCACATAGCCGAACCGGCAACCAACGTTCGAATCCGCTGACGGGAGTTCACTGATGTGCGAGGCGACTGGGTTGACATAACAGTTGGGTCTCAAAAACTTGCTTGCCTGAAAAGGAAACGCCGGTCGGGAACCGAGCCTAGTTAGTAGCAATTTCGCGAACGAGCACGCAAGTCGGATCCATGGGAAGTTCTCAGAAGATCGTTCATCTCCCCTACCCATGCCCCAGCTCAAGCTGCGAAAAACAGGCGAGTGGAGAACCTAGGCAAGCTAGGGGGGATGGGTGCTAGGAACACCCCCACTCGTAAACTAAACTAAAGGAATCACAATGGAACGTGAAACCTCCACACGCATAGACTCGTTGAGACAACTCCTTTGGCAGAAAGTTGGTTAGGAAGCATGGTACGGACGACGGCAAATTCACGGATTGGTGCCCCAATGCAACCCATTTCCCACCCGCGCGAAATGAACCGAGCGAAGATCGACAAGTCGGACTCGTCGGTCAAAAAGCCCCTTTTCCGATCAAAACTAGCGGCATTCTTGGCTGCATCGGCATTCGCTTTTCCCACGCAACCAATCTTGGGCCAAGATCCCGCATTGTGGAATCTGGTCAACCAATCCCTCAGCGAACTCGATCCCGGTCGATTGCCCAACGCAAACGTTTCCCGCGAACAACTCGACCGCAGTATCGAACGATTCGAAAATTTCCTCAATACTTCCCCCACCCAAGGCCCCTTATGGAAACAGTTCTTGCGCTGGGACGACCTGAAAAAGACACTCGCTAGCAATAACCCAAGCCCAGACCGCTTGGTCGAAATCGAAAAACGCTTCCGCCAAAATTATCCTGGCCTTGAACGCCCCGAGTACACTGCGGTTCGAGATGCCTTGGCCAAGTACGCGCATGACACTCGCATGGCAGCCAAGCCCGACGAAACCATGCAAATTCTCAAAAATCGTTTGGCAAAAATTTCCGAACGAATGCAACTCCCGGACATGCAGCGCGACCCGAACGCCATGTACGACCTCGCGCAACTCGCCTCCTACCTACAGCAATCCAACCAAGCCCCCGCGTTGGTATCATCCCTTCTGAACCGTTATTCCCTTCCAAACGTGCAAGTCCTCGCATCGGACGATTTCGTCCGACAAGCATTCTCACGACCCGTGGCCCAATCGAGCCCCGTGCATGAAGTAATCTTAGGGACCGATATCCACGGACAAGGGCTCCTATGCGGCAGTGTTACTCCTCAACTCGTCGATAATCCCAACCAAGCGACGTTGCGACTGCTCATGCAAGGTGACTTCTCCAGCCAAAACAAAGGATACAATCGCAGCGTGGTCCTCAATACACGCGGACAAGCCAATGTCGTGGCTTGCGAATCCCTAACACTCACCCCTTCAGGATTGACAACGCTTGGAGATACAGGTGTCGACGCCACCCTTCGAACAACAATCGACAGCATTGAACACCGCTCGAAGTTAGTAAGGAAAATCGCAGCGAAACAAGCTTCGAAAAAGAAGCCCCAAGCGGATGCGATCGGCGAAGCAAGGATGGAAAACCGAATCCGCACGCAGTTCCATGAACAACTTGTCGATCAAGTCAGCGACGCCAATCAACGCTTGCACGAAACATTGGAAACCCCAGTCCTGAAGCGTTTAGGCATCACCCCACCGCAACGCAATTCATGGACTCGAAGCGACGAACTCGGACTGCAATGGAAGGTGCAATCTGGAAGTCAGCTTGCCGCCGATAGCCCTTGCCCATTCCCCAGCGACCCGTGCGGATTAACCGTGCAATTACACCAATCACTTTTCGGTAACCTGCTTGATCCGATCCTCACCGGGCGGGTACTGCGTAGCGAAGAGATGGACGGGTACACCGCCCAATTCGGAGAAGCCGCGAAAGGAATTCCACGCAACGCGGACGACGGCCCATGGGCAATTCATTTGCGAGGTTTCCGTCCTGTTGATGTGATTTTTGACGACTCACTCGTAAAGTTCCGCATTCGCACACTGAAGCTTGAACGCGAAGACCAATCGCTTGACCAAGCTGCGACGATCGAAGCAGCCTACCAAATCGTCCAAGGAGATGACGGAACGATTCAGTTGGTGCGTCAAGGTGATTTGAATGTGGAGTTTGTAGGAAAAGCACAAAAGGGTGTGCTAGGCGTTACGCTCCGCACATTCCTCAAAGACAAATTCGAACAATTGTTTCGTCCACAACTGTTCGATAAACCCGTGCGTTGGGCCGACCGCCTCCCCGAGCAATTCCGCGATCTGAAGCTTTGCAGTGTCGCGATCGACGACGGTTGGATGCAATTGCAAGTACGCAAATAACCTACAGGCGATCATCGACGAACCGGGACGAACCATGTTTAAAAACTTAGGAAACATCGCGGGTTTGATGAAAACCATCGGGCAACTGCCTGAACGAATGCGCAAACTCAAGGTGGAGATGGAAGCTCGCCGCATCAGCGGAAGAGCTTGCGAAGGCGACCATCAAATCTCCGTCGTAGTCAATGGATTAGGGCTGGTTCAAACAGTCGAAGTCAGCGAGTCGCTTCTGTATCCTGAACACAAATCGACCGTGCAGCGACTGACCCTTGATGCCATGAATGAAGCGATTGCGCAAGCGAAGGAATTGCACGTCCAAGCGATTCGCGAGTTGTCTCACGGAGTGGAACTACCCGGCTTGAACAACATCCTTGAAGAGATGGCCAAATAAACGAAGAAGGAGCTTACACCGCGATGGCAATGGAAAACTTTTCCAAGTATCAGCAGTCGATTATCAAGAACTACTACAAGAATCGCGACGACGTATCGTTGCAGCGAGCGCAGGAACTGCTGACGGAATTGTATCTTGCGGAGGGCAAGAAATTAGAGAAAGCGTGGGAAAGTCTCTTCACTAACTTGGAGAGATTAGGCATCCCACCAGATCAGTTAGAGCACTTGAAGAAAGTGCGCAAGCCCGAGCTAGTAGCTAAATGGCTCGAGACAAAACTCTAGGCCGCGCTCCTCTACCTCAAGCGAACGGCACATTATCGCAGAACGCAAATCGTCGCGGTTCGCAGATGGTCGCGGATCGCTCCGTCGATCCGTTTGAGCATAGCTGGCACCCTCCTAGCCCGCCACAAGTCTTAAGCCCCGTTGGAAGTATCTTGCGACCAAGCTAACTTCGATCAAGCAACCTAGGAATTTGATCGGAGCTTATGAGGTCACCGACTGATCGCAGGAGCGATCAGCAACACTTCACCGACTGATCGCAGGAGCGATCAGCGACAATAATGCCAGCCCGCCGCGTGATTTCAAACTCACAATTCCATTTCGTCTCAAAGTATCGTGCGTAAAGACTTTGCGTTACGCCGCGGAATCGTTTTGTGAGATCGCACTCAATTTATTCACTCCAAAAGAATAGATTTCTCGTATAAAATTCTATCGATTGCGTGGAATCCCCCCGGAGAACCAAAAACATGTTCGCGTTCAAAAAAGCTACCGTGCTTACGCACAATCCTCTCGCCCTTGTCTGGCGAGGCGCAAGCCACATCGGTTCGCTCATCCTTTTCTCGTCATTGATCGCCGGTCTAGGATGCGATGATTCGAAATCCCCAACGACCGATCCACTGGCAGATGTACTTCAGCTCGCAAATGCAGGTGATCTCAATTCCGCAATTCAGCGGTTTGTTTCAGATGCGCCAGAAAACTGGATTGAATCCACGTTCCTCGAAGACCTTCGAATGTCAGAAGCCACCTTCGCAAAACTAGATCGCAATGAAAAAACTCGCATGCAACGTAAGTTCATCGATCGTGTTGAAGAAATCAAACGTTTCGCAAGGTCAGTGATCGAACGTGCAAATGAAGCGAACCAAAAAGGGGATAAAGAAACGGCAGAACGCAATGTGGAAGCCGTCCGCCGGCTTGGGCGCCAACTCAGAGACTTTGATACCGTTCTCGTGTTTCAACAGATGGGAAAAGCGATTTCTGAGATAAAACTTTCCGAGTGAATCCCTTAGCCCACCGCTAATCTCCCTGAACTGTTCTACTTAACTATCGAAAAACCGAACTCCCCGTGCATATCCCTCATCAACTGTTCTTTGTTCTTCTTCTTTTGATTTCTGCCATTGGCTGTGGGGGAGGAACCAAATGGGAACCAATAGCCGAAAGCGTGTGCAAAAAGTACGAAGATCGGTTCGCAATTTCGAAGCAGGTTCAACAAAGAAGCGATGCCAAAAGCGTCGTATCCTCTTATGAACGATGGCATTCTGAATACGAACAACTAGTCGATCAGTTCCATGAGACTCTACGTCTCTACAAAGGTGAAATGGACTTCCCCAAGTATGACACTTTTAGGAAGCGATGGGCTAAATTGGACGAGGCAGCCAAAGAGGAAAAGGCAAGACTTGATAAGATGCATGGCATCGGACCTGAATACGACCTTGACGTCGGTAAAATGACGAGAACATCGTTCACCAATCCCTTCCGATAATTGATAATTGATAATTGATAATTGATAATTGATAATTGATAATTAAGAATTGAGAATTGAGAATTGAGAATTGCAAGAGACTGGATTTTTGGGCAGAGATTGGCTGACCAAAATCAGCCTTAAAATGCAAATCATTACTAAAATGGAGATTATCTGGAAGAATCAAAATGGCAAATCACGTTCGTGCCTTCATGGACGGAACATGGGGAGTCGGGGGTTGGGGAAAAAGAATGTGGTGCGTGAAAAATCGTTCGCATTTGCTCTTCGTACGGTGAGACTGGCAAAGTTTCTTCGTGAAGCGAAATGCGAATTTGTACTCTCCAAGCAGGTTCTCCGAAGTGGGACGGCCATTGGAGCCCTAGTCCGTGAATCCGAACACGCGCAGAGCAGAGCCGACTTCATCAGCAAACTCAGCATCGCCCTCAAGGAAGCGAACGAAACCGATTACTGGATTGACCTTCTCCATCAATCTGATCTTGTAACGTCCGACCAATTTCAGTCCATCCATCGCGACATCCAAGAACTCATTAGACTGCTTGTTACAATCGTCAAATCCACCAAGTCCAGCTCCCCTAAATCCTAACCTCAATTCTCAATTCTCAATTCTCAATTCTCAATTCTCAATTCTCAATTCTCAATTCTCTCCGACACGGAAAGCGAAATCGCAGCACCCGTCGCGCCGCTGACTCGAATGGCGACAAAATGTTCTTACTCGAGTCTTCCCACATTCCAACTTCGATGATTTCAATTGGAAATCCAGTACGTGATCTACTGAAGTGCAACGAAATGCCGTACCATAAACGTCGCGGAGTTGGCCTTCAGATAATGGCCCCAACGATGATTTCGCTAGAACGAATCCCCAGACGACTGCAACTTTGAGGAATAACTCAACGATGGCTTTTCTCTTCAGAGGTTTCGTGCTCGCTTGTACCTGGATCACCCTGTCCTCATCGCTGGTTTCGGTATCAGGACAAGCCCCCCCACCAGCTAATGCAGCCAGCCCGGGAACTAACTCTGCTGCGATTGAAAATGCGTCTGCTTCGAAACTTGAGGAACTCAAGCGTACGGGTATCTCCCGTTCGCAATATCGTGTCTCTGCCGATACGCAAGCAACAATCAATCGAACACCAGAAACTCCTTCCGAGCCGCAACTTGAAGCGTTCAAACTTACTATCGAGCCGATCCTGACAAAAGCTTGTGTTGATTGCCATGGCTCTGACGATCCGCAAGGGAATATTCGAATTGATACTCTGAATCCAAATCTACACACCGGTGGAGACTTGGATTGGTGGAATGAGATTTTTGCCGTTATCAGCAAAGGAGAAATGCCCCCCTCCGACAGCTTGCAACTCTCCGATGACGAAAAAACAAAAATTGTCGACTGGCTTTCGCAAGAATTACAATCCGCCTCGCTCGCAAGACGCAATTCGACGGTTCACTCCTCGTTTCGTCGCTTGACCCGCTACGAATACAATCATGCACTCCAAGACTTGTTAGGACTCCCCTGGGACTTTGCAAAAGATCTTCCCCCAGAAGCAAACTCGGATGACGGTTTCCAAAACAGTTCCGAGACATTGCACATGTCGGTGACACAGTTTGAGACCTTCTACCGATCCGCTCATGCAGCTTTAACCCGAGCGATTCACCTCGGCCCAAAACCAGAATCCCGTTACTGGGGAATATCAATGTCAGACCTCTCCAAATTGGAGTGGCCAAAACAAGAAGCAGAAAAGGAGAAACTCAAGCAGAAGCTCGATGGCGAGCCGGAGAAGTTAGAACGGGAACTCAAGGAACTAGAGAAGAAATATCAACAATCCCATTCTCGAAGTTACTTTCGAAATCGCGTCGATGGTCGCACTGCAATCGCGAACTGGGATTACGGCGATGCAAAACACGCCAACTCGCCTCACAAGTCCATCCCCAATCCACCCGAGAATTTCAATCACGTCGCAATCCTACCCGCCGGTCAAACGCTCACGATCGAGTTGGGTGACCAACTCCCCGACAACGGGCCTTTGCGAGTACGAGTACTAGCCTCACGCGTCGACTCAACCAAAGAGAATTCCCCGAGCTTGAAACTTTATTTTGGCTGGCAAGCCAGCAACGAAGGACGTGCATTGCTACCTGTGAGCAAGCACGATCTGGAGATCGACGCACCGAATGAAACTCCGAAGTGCTACGAATGGGTTTTTGAGCTTGGCGAAATATACCCTCGCAACTCCGTTCGAGGTGACTCACCGATGGGTGCCATGCCTAGCCCATCGGAATACATACGCCTATCGAATAGCTCTGCAACCTCAAACGACATTCAGATCGACTACGTCGAAGTCCAATCGTTAGCCTTCGATCAATGGCCACCTCGATCTCACCAAAATATCTTCCCAAGTCGTTTCGAAAATGAACTCGAATTGGATTACGCAACCCGAGTCATTTCCCGATTCATGACCAGAGCTTGGCGTCGCCCAGTTTCCGAACAAGAAATCACAAAAAAGCTCCAGCGGTACTCTGAAATAAGAACGGAATGCGAAGATATGGAATCCGCTGTTCTTGAGGTTCTCGCTTCAGTCATCGCTTCACCACACTTTCTCTATGTCACCCCTGATCGTACTGCTACAAGCCGCACCGCGAGCAGCCCTACTAGCGAAAGCCAATCCGATAAGACTTACTCGGCCGAAATCAAAACCAAACAAGACCGTATCGAATGGATCACAACCAACGAGCTCGCAACGCGTTTAGCTTTGTTCCTATGGAGCAGCATTCCAGACGAAGAGTTGCTGCAAGCAGCCCAAGATGGATCTTTGAGCAACCCAGAGATTCTCAAGGCACAAGTTACGCGCATGCTTGCGGACCCAAAGTCCGAACGGCTTGCGGAGCATTTTGTGACGCAATGGCTAAACATTGAACTCCTTGATTTCCTCAATATTCAGCAAAACGTACCAGGCTTTGACCCTTTGTTAAAAGAGGCCATGCGGCAAGAACCAATCGAGTTGTTTCGAGAGGTATTGCGATCCAATTCGAGCGTACTGGATTTTCTGCACAACGACTACACAGTCGCGAATGAACGTCTCGCTAGGCACTATGGAATCGACCGCGTCTTCGGGAACAACTTTCGGCGCATCGCATTGAACCCCAATGATGTTCGACGGGGTGGGCTTTTAACCCAAGCCGGATTGCTAACGATGAATTCCGATTATCCCGACTCCCATCCACTAAAACGTGGCAAGTGGGTCTTAGTAAGTTTGCTGAACGATCCGCCGCCACCTCCACCTCCAGCGGTTCCGCAAATTGACCTAGCGAATCCTGAAATTGCAAAAATGACGCTGAAAGAGAGAATCGAAGATCATCGCAACCACCCCGCTTGCATGGCTTGTCACATGAAAATTGATCCGTGGGGAATCGCTTTCGAAAACTACGATGCCATTGGCCGCTGGAGAGATCAAGTGAATGGCAAACCGGTCGATGCAGCGAGTAAGCTGTACAACGACCAATTGCTAGACGGAATCGCAGGATTAAAATTGTTCTTACTGGAGAATCGACAAGATCAGTTCGTTCGCGCGATGGTACACAAATTATCCACGTACGCACTTGGCCGTCCCCTAAAATTTGCAGACCGAGCAGACGTTGAACGGATCACAGCCCAAGTGCGATTGCAGGGTGACGGACTAAAAACCCTGGTTACGGAAATAGTGTGTAGCGAGTTGTTCCGGTGCCGATAAACCAACAAACATTGTATACCCGAAAGAAACCTTCAAGGAAAACCTTATGGCGATAGATCTTAGCCGTATTGACCGTCGCCGATTCCTTCGAGGAACAGGAATCGCACTTGCGATTCCGATGTTAGGGTCGCTTCATCGCGTCGCTCGTGGCAGCGAACATACGAATCCACGAAGGCTCGGGTGCTTCTATTTCCCAGATGGCGTTCCGATGCCTCTGCCAAACGATCCAGCGTACCAGGAATGGTCTTGGTTCCCTCATGGAAAGGGAACCGACTTCACATTCTCCAAATGCATGGAAACCCTCGAACCTTTGCGCAGCGATTTGACGGTGCTCTCAGGCTTTTCGCATATCGCTTCGAGAAATGTCCATGGGCACAACAATGCAGATCAGTTTCTCACCGCAGCAGCAACCGGCGATGGAGATCGTGATTACGCCAATACGATTTCACTGGACCAAGTTTACGCGAACTATATCGGCGATCAAACGAGGTTTTCCTCTCTCGTCATGTCGACGGACGGTGGAACGGGAACTGCCCGAGGAACGCATACCATTTCCTTCGACAAAAATGGTCGACCAATCCCAGCGGAACACAGACCAAAACAAATTTTCGACATGCTGTTCGTGAAAACAGACGCACGCTCGGCAAAACGCTTAGCCATGAATCGCAGTGCTTTGGACGAAGTCCTTATGGATGCCGCAGCTCTGAAATACAACTTATCCAATGAAGATAGAAAACACCTCGATGAGTACATGGAGTCTGTTCGCCAAGCGGAGCTTAAAGTCGAAAAGGCGAAAAAGTGGCTCGATGCTCCTTTGCCTAATGTAGAACGCGAACCTCTCAACCTTGAACTGACAACCGATGAGCCACGCGAGTACCTTCAGACAATGTTCGAGATGGTTTTTCTTGCGTTTCGTACTGATTCAACTCGTATTGCGACCTACCAAATCGGGCGGGAAAACGGGATCGGCAGAAGCGACCATTTGTCGAGGGCTGTCGGTTTCAATCTGGCCCATCAACTATCGCACGAGACCAAGAATCCAGATGGCTGGAAGAACTTTGGTATCTATTGTCGTTTTCTTAATGAAGAGTTTGGGCGATTTGTTGACAAGCTACGCAGTACGCCTGAACCGAATGGAACAGGCTCCATGCTAGACAATTCTCTAATATTTTATGGCAGTGCATCAAGCGCATTCCATTTATCACGCAATTATCCCCTGATACTTGCGGGAGGAAAAAACATGGGATTCCAACACGGCAGGTACATCAATGCCGCAGGGGATAACTTCCAAGGTGGAGCTTGGATGGGCAATCGAGAGCCATGGCAAGACAAAGCTACCCGGGAAGACATCCCGCTTTCGAATCTATTTGTCACAATGCTGCAAAAACTTGGAGTTCAAACGGACTCCTTCGCGGATAGCACAGGAGTCGTCGAAGACATCTGATTGCCTTGACCCGCAGAAGCCCTCTGGTACTCTGTCAAAAACTCAAAATCGCTGATCCGTTTCGAAGGTTCCCTCCACGCTCGGGCCTTTTTACATTTTTCAACCCTTGCGAAGTATTCGTAGAGGGTGTCTCTCTGGAGGAGCCTTCACCAAGATGAGCACTGCACATAACATTCGAGAAAATCCTTGCCCTTGCTGCGGGAGCGAAAGCGCTGAGTTGTTTGCCAAAGGGAGAGATCTCGACACGTACCACTTCTACGCCTCGCTTGAAGGCTTTGAGCGACTCAATTACGTGCGGTGCCTAAACTGTGGATTGATCTATTCGAACCCCCGGTTGGCGTATACCGATTCGACGCTACATGAGGTTTCACCTGGCCATACCGCCAGGCGAATTAAGAGACAGCAGGCCATCCAAGATAAGCTACGTCGTCGCAAGTTAAAGAAGGTCGAGAAGATTGTAAAGCTCGCAGGTTCTTCGCGCGGGCGTTTCCTCGATATCGGATGCGGCTCCGGATTTGCCTTGGAAGCTGCCGTCGCATGTGGCTTTGATGCCATCGGCACCGAACTACAACCTGGTTTCATCGAAGTGTGTCGAGCAAAGGGACTGAACGCCATTCCTGGCACGGTCGAGGGAATCTCGTTTCCTGATGCTTCGTTCGCTGTTGTCTACTTGGAGGACGTGCTCGAGCACCTCAATCAACCTTTTGCCTACCTCGACGAAATCGTCCGAGTTCTACAACCGGGCGGCATCCTCTACATCAATACCTGGGTCATCGACGAACCTACTACCGTGGAAGCAGCGTTCGGTCCAGAATGGCAAAAAGAGTTGAACCTCGACCTTACCGCCCATACCACTATCTACCCAACGCAACTCTTGCTCGATCAACTCAAACGGCGGGGATTCGCTCCACAATTCGAATTCAGCGACTGGCGTGCAGGTGAAGGCGTAGCTGCCAATGCGATCCAATTCTGCGATTTCCTAGCCATTAAAACAGCTTAAGCTCTAGGACCGGACCGCAAAAAATCGCCCCTAATGCAAATGTCACCTTGGTGAACCGGCGCGATATGCTCCCCCCTTAATGGGTTACCATCATGAACGAAGAAATAATCAATAAAGACAAAGCTTCAAAACAAATGTTCCTGCAGTACGCACTAGCAACAGCGTTGCTCGCTGCAATTGGAGGACTGGTCTATGTCGCGTCATTAAGAAACACAATTAACACGTTATTGCACTCAAACCAAGCTCTCACCGGGAATCTAGAGGTCTCCTACAACCTGATCCTTTCCAAAACAGCCAATTCCGAAGAATCGATCGAGACCACACTGGAGGCTTCTCGCGTTGAGTATTTTCCGAACTACGTTCTCGTGACAGGTCCAGGAGAAAAAACGTACCTTTGGCCAACCGATCGATTGAAAAAATTTGAAGTGACTCGAACGAAGCCCCGCGCGACTGGCCAAAGGTAACGCGTTATTGAAATCAAGTACGTTACAACGGCCTTAGATATCTTTTCCGCTAGCCTACCACTAATCACATAAGCAATTAAAATTCCACGAGAATTCGTGGCCAAAACGATTTTGGTTACTCAGGAAGTATCCTAAGTAAAACATATCGGATTCGGACCAGTGAGGTGATCGTGTACCTTTACTCATGCCTGTACTCATGACTGTACTCATGTGCCATGGAGCGTCGCTCGTAATCGAATGACTCTTGCGGCATAGGAATCACGATTTAGATCCATGCAGAGTTTCGACGTTCTGGTCGTGCCACCCAACTATTCCCGCCAAATTCTATGTAGCTACAACGATGAGGACTGAAGTGACGCTCGAAGAACGCGTGTTTATGGTTTTCCAAAAGACAATGGCCTCAGGCTGCTGTTGGGATGACTGGTGCGCTGCGGAATCTCTGCAGAGCCTCACCGCGATGGACTCGGTCGGTATTCTGGACTTCGTTCTCGCGCTTGAGCAAGAGTTTAATCTCAAGTTCCCTATCGACGATTTGCAAATGGAATTGTTTATGGATCGCCCACGCTTAGTGCGTTACCTAGACGCTAAGCTATCTCGGGTGGATCAATGATTACCGAACTCGTAGCCCGTTGCCGCTCAAACCCGCACGCCTTGGCCTTTGTTCAAGACGGGCAGCAAACCACCTATGGCCAACTGCTTGAACTAACAATGGGCTGGGCTTGGCAGTGGCGATCGCAACCTTGTTTCGTACCTGGTGGGATCGTAGCAATCCAACTTCACAACTCAGTCGAATATGCCGCAGCAGTGATGGCTTGTTTCTGGCTTGCGGCAGCCGTAGTACCGGTCAACATCCACTGGCGTCCCGAAGAAGTAGCAAGGAATCTGGACGGCTTGCCCATCGCATGCCTTATTGGAAACCGACCGTCTCTGGGGCTGTGGTCTAGCAGTAAGGTATGGAAGAATGTACCGATGATTGCCGTGGAAGACCTTCCGTCCACGCCGACGAAAAAGGAACAGGACAAACTCGAAGTTCAGTTGCAGCGAGTCCAAGGGAACGACAATGCACTTTTGCTGATGACTTCAGGAACCAGCGGCCGCGCCAAAATAGTGGTCCGCAGCCAAGCCCAATTACTGGCGAACGCACGCCAAGTCCATGCCGAATTACAATGGTCGGAAGGTAACAAGATTTTACCAGTTACCCCTTTTTTTCACGCCAATGGGTTTTCGAACGGGCTTTTATTACCTCTGTGGTCGGGCGCACAAATTGTGTTGCTTCGACAATTCTTCCCCGCTACGTTGACTGACTTAATCGCGCGAGAATCAGTTCACATCGTTATCGGCTCGCCTGTAGTCTTTGAGAGTCTGTTACGGCACGATGTGCAGCCAGAGGCTTGCAAGTCCTTGGAGTACGCAATCTCAAGTGGAGCAGCACTGCCAGCCGCAGTGGCGGAACAATTCCGCCGTCGCTGGGGAATCTCGGTGCGGGAATTGTTTGGTACCTCTGAGACAGGAACGATCGCCATCGGGCCTCGAACTTCCAGCCATGTTGAAGACGGCGACACGGAACCTGGAAAAGAGGAAAGTATTGCAGGACCACCCCTGCCTGGAGTAAGTGTCTCGATTCTCTCGAAGGACGGGGACCCATTGCCCCAGGGAGAGATAGGGGCGATTGCGGTGCGCAGCCCAGCCGTAATGAAGGGATACTGGACGCCAGAGGGGATTGACCAAGCGAGGCTTCCGGACGGATTCTACATCACCGGTGACACAGGGCGGCTAGACGAAAAGGGACAGGTGCGATTAACAGGACGATCGCAGCGGTTTCTAAACATCGGTGGCAACAAAGTCTCAGCCGGAGAAGTCGAACAGGTCTTGCGTTCCCTTCCGGGCGTGACTCGCGCCCGAGTTGAGCTGGAGGGAACCCCGCCGCAACTTATTGCAACCGTGTGGTTATCCGAAGCAGTAACTTGGAAGCAACCGGAAGTACTCTCACACTGCCGGGGCCAATTGGCTGAGTACAAGATTCCCCGAAGGTTTATAGTCGAGAAAGTTCAGACCACCGATCTACCGGACAAGCATTCTATTGTTGTGGAGCCCGACCTCAATGTCACATGATCCGATCCGACTGCGACGACTTCGACAAACTCCTGCATTAAGAGCCATGGTCAATGAGACAGTGCTTCAACCCGCTGACTTGATCATGCCGATCTTCGCGGGAGCAGGGGATGATCGCTGCGAGCCGCTGGCTGCAATTCCGGGAATGAATCTGCTGGCCGGTGCCTCATTAGTCCGTGAGGCTGATGCGATCGCACAAGCGGGGGTACCAGCTGTATTGGTGTTCGGGGTGCTCGACAACAGCATGAAGGACGCAATGGCATCGCAAGCCGTGCGTACAGGTAATTCCGTCTGCGAGGCAATTGCCAGAATAAAGAACCAACGCCCCGAGATCATGGTCATCGCTGACCTGTGCTTATGTGAGTATACAGACCATCGCCATTGTGGAATTCTTCGAAACGGACGCATCGATAATGATGCGACCGTAGCAGTCCTGGCAGAAGCTGCCATCGTGCTGGCTCAAGCCGGAGCGGACATCATCGCCCCCTCTGGCGTAATGGATGGAGTCGTCGGTGCATTGCGACGGTCACTAGATAGCGCAGGACTATCACACGTAGCGTTAATGCCCTACAGCGCGAAGTTCGCTTCGGGGTTTTACGGACCGTTCAAGGCAGCATCCCAGTCGACGCCACAGGAAAGTTATCACGCGACGCACCAGATCCAGGTGGGAAATTGCCGCGAAGCGCTGCGCAAGATCGCTACCGATGTCGCGGAGGGAGCAGATATGGTAATCGTCAAACCGGCACTGACATCGCTCGACGTGCTTGCTCTAGCAAAAGAACAGGTATCCGTCCCACTAGCAGGCTACGACGTCTCAGGTTTTCACTCAATGCTCGCTCAGCATTGTGGCACCGACGAAGTAATGCGACGACAGTTGACTCGCGAATTGCTCACCTGCATTCGCCGAGCTGGTGCTAAAATGATCATCACTTACAGTGCGAAAGACATCGCCCCTTATCTCTAATCTCAAGTTAGAGTATCCACGTTCCAACTACTGCTCCAAGAACGCTCACCCCCTTAACCTCGAACAAGTGCCATGATCGAATTGAATGACTTCGAACAAACCATGCACGATGTAGTAATCGTTGGCGGTGGGCCGGCAGGTTCATTCACCGCTTTGTTCCTCCTCAAACACGGAATCCGCCCTCTGATTATTGAGCGAGATTCATTCCCAAGGTTCCATATCGGCGAATCGTTGACCGGTGAGGTAGGAGGTATCCTCCGAGAACTCGGGCTCGAAGCAGAACTTCAAGCACGCCAATTCCCTGTCAAACATGGGGTGACAGTCTATGGCACCAACGGGGCAAACACCTTTTGGGTACCAGTCATGCGGCGGCAGCACGACGGAGATCTAACATCAACCACCACCTGGCAAGTGCGTCGAGATGAGTTTGATCAATTTCTACTCGATACTGCCATCGCCAGAGGAGCTACCTTGCTCAAAGGAGATGCCGACACGGTCCTTCGTGATGACAATGCCGTCTGCGGGGTGCTTGTGAAGACACCCGATGGACCGCGAAAAGTTTCCTGCCGTATCTTGGTTGACGCCTCCGGGCAAAAAACGTTTTTGGCAAATCAAAAGATAACTGGCCCAAAAGAACGAGGAAGTTACGAAAAGCAAGTCGGCATCTTCAGTCGGGTAACGGGAGCAACCCGCGACCGCGGTGATGCAGCGGGCAATACGCTTATCTTCTACCAAGAAAAGCACCATTGGGCATGGTTCATTCCACTTAGCGACAGCGAGACGAGCATCGGAGTAATCGTCCCCGGAGAGCACTTCTCTCAATCTGGGAAATCCACAGAAGACTTCCTCAAGTGGAAACTTAGAAATCTAAATCCAGCTCTGACCGACCGCCTGCAAAACATCACTTTCACCGAGCCGGTCCGTACCGCATCCAATTATTCATACCATGTAAAGAATTTTACAGGTCCAGGTTTTGTATGCGTGGGGGATGCTCATCGATTCACAGATCCCATCTTCTCCTTCGGAGTGTTTTTCTCTGCCACTGAGGCAAAAATGGCTGCCAGTGCGATCCATGAGGTACTAGCGAACTCGACAGAACGATCGGCAGATCCATTCGCCGACTACGAGTCCACATGTGACTTCGGACAACAAGTCATCCAAGATGTGATTGACTTTTTCTGGGAATATCCACTGGCATTCCAGATGATGGCACATAGAAGTCATAAAGGAGAAATCACCGACTGTTTTGCCGGCCGTGTCTACCCCGCACACCAGCCATCCGAGGCTGTGCTAACGATGCGTCGTATGCTGCAACGCGTTCGTACTCCCAACCTCGAACCTGTTGGATAATAACTATTCATTAGCCGTCCGTATGACGGAGGCATCCAAGCCGATGGTAGTTTTCAAGTCCAGCGCTGAACTCCCGGAGACCTCTCAATCTCAGCTTCCAGCACGGCCGCAAACCGCTGAACAAGATCCTCAAGCTGGGCCTCTCTTTCCTGCGAACCAGCAGGAGCCGCAGAAGCGGGGGGACGAAGTGGCGGATGGATAGAAATCCGCACGCGTCCACCAGGCTTAAGCGTGCAAAAATATGGAAGAATCGCAGCACCACTCATGAGTGAAAAATTTACCATTCCCTGTGGATAACGCCTGGAGAGCCCCCAAAACCTGCGCTCGTAACTGTGCGGTTGTTGTTGCTCTGACTGCCAATCACCCGTGACCTGTAAACACCCACCAGAACGAAGATGACGCATCACCAGCAACGCAGTATCAGCGGTAAACCCACCTCCGATTTCAACTATTTTCAGACATGCTGGCTTGCGACACCCCATCGTCTGCAACCAATCTCTCTGGACGAGAGATAGCACCTGCACCCCTCGTCGCGCTACCCACAAAGAAAAAAGCCGATTCACTCCAAAGTGGCTCCCACCCATGATGATCGGCCGGCCAGCCGCACGCTCTGCTTCAATGTGCTCCCAACCCTCAACCTCAAACTGACTCGCTTCGTCCTGAGGTGCAGAAGCAGCAAGCCGAGCCAATAAAATTGGCTGAAACAAACCGTTTTGATATACCTGCGTCAACTCAGTATCCACCCGGTTCTGCGGCAACCCCATGGCTTTAAATAACCGCTCAGAGAACTCCAATTGCCTGCGCAACTCCGACGATCGACTCGCGAAGTACAAACGCCCCAGGCGATTGCGACACAAAAAACTACCGATCAACCATAGACAAGACCATGGCAAGCGAGCCACACGCTGCGTCCGCCTGAGATACCGTTCGAATTGCCTAGAACGGACTGAAGGCTTTTCAGCGTTTGTCATGGTAAGTCTCTTCGTTAGACGATCACAAAACGAAACTTGACACTCCTTGTCGTAGAATCGCCTCTGACGGGTTGGATGGATTCTGACTCAGCAAATTCGGATCGCAGGAGCGATCCGCGACAATACTGCTCGAATCGGATCGCAGGAGCGATCCGCGACAAT
>CAZACJ010000013.1:77854-83084 GCA_964483385.1 uncultured Pirellula sp.
TCGGATCGCAGGAGCGATCCGCGACAATGGGCAATCCGGAACAATCGACGCGACAGGGATTCGTTTTAGACTTCGCGAAACTTCGGTGTTAGACTTCCGAATACGGTTGCGTCCCAATCCATCTCCGTCGGGACCATGAATAAAGCACCCGCTTTCGGCGCTCCAGAGCGTCGCTCGGTAGGCATGTGCTCCACCGCTGTCGTAATCACCAATACCGCCTTCCCTGATCGACTTACCCATTGCGGACATGTCGCTTGGGGACTGCCATGCGTGCGCCACTCTCCAACAATCACTCCGTCACTCAAGCGTACTTGAATCGTTCTCCCGTACGCCGCCGCTTGCGGATTGTATAAGGAGATGATGACACAAGAACCATCTGGAGTGATCGTCATACCGTCAGGTACTCCAACATCTTCCCGCAAATCTACGACGACCCGCCCCGAATCGATCTGCCCCTGGGCGATGTCCAATCGATAAGCAACCACCTGACGTGTCGGCGAATCGATGTCAAGCAACGTTACAGTTCCATCCTCATTCGGGATTACGACCTTACCATTGCTGCAGATCTGATCATCTCGCAGTTGGATCAATCGACGATCCACCGCACGCCACAAATACAATCCGGCCTTCTTGGTTTTGAACTCCAGATCCTTGGTGCCGAAAATCAAATTGCCTTCCCAAACGAGCCCATCATTGATGATGGTTCCCCCAGGGACTCCTCCATCCACCGTAGCATCGATTCCTTCAATCATCGGGGTAAATGAACCATCCGCTGGCCGGAAAATACCCACGGTTCGTTCACAACCAACCACAAAATTACCGCGGTCAGTCGGAAACGCAAACCCAGGCCTCCCTGGCAGCGCATACGTCTGGTTCGACCCTGTACTGAAATCGTAAATGTTCAACGAACCCGTCTTCGCCGATGCACCATGTTGAATGGCAACCCACGAAAAACGGTTCTCGTCAAGCGGATACGGTCCCTCAGGTAAAAACCGAAGGGACTCATCTCGGGAATCAAACAACTCTACGGCGTCGGAAACTATCACGCTTGGGCCTTATCAAATGCAGAATCAAATGCTCGGTTGCTCGGCGAGAAATCAAGCTCCTTGACGAACTTGGCTGCCTCGCGTGCTCCAAACTCACGCTCCATTCCACTGTCTTCCCACTCAACACTCAACGGGCCAGCATAACCGACATCATTGAGCGCTCGAATGATCTCTTCAAAATTCACTCCACCACGGCCAGGGCTACGGAAATCCCATCCACGGCGTGGGTCACCAAAGTTCAAGTGACTACACAGAATCCCTGACTTACCATTTAGCTTGGTCACAGCATCCTTGATGTGTACGTGATAAATCCGATCCGGGAACTCGCGGATAAACTCTACGGGATCAACTCCTTGCCACAGCAAGTGACTTGGGTCAAAGTTAAACCCAAACTCCGGTCGATGCTTCACTGCTTCCAATGCCATCTTCGCGGAGTAAATATCAAAAGCAATTTCCGTAGGGTGAACTTCTAACGCAAAGCGAACGCCACAAGCCTTGAACTCATCAAGAATCGGATTGAATCGATCCGCAAACAACTTGAACCCGTCATCGATCATCGATTGCGGAACCGGTGGGAACGAATAGTTCAAGTGCCAAATGCTTGAACCTGTAAAGCCATTGACCACCTTCACGCCGAACTTCTTCGCAGCGTGCGCAGTCTTCTTGAGTTCTTCAATCGCTCGCTTGTTGACCCCTGCAGGGTCTCCATCACCCCAAACATAAGGTGGCAAAATCGCCTTGTGCCGTCCATCGATCGGATCACAAACGGCTTGGCCGACCAAGTGTGCGCTGATCGCATGACATTGAAGTCCATGCTTATCCAAAAACTCTCGCTTTGCCTTGCAGTACCCATCCTCTGCGATCGCCTTGTCCACCTCAAAGTGGTCTCCCCAGCAAGCCAATTCGATTCCATCGTAGCCAGCTTCCTTCGTAAACGCTGCCATCTTGGACAAAGGAAGATCGGCCCACTGGCCAGTAAAGAGGGTGACAGGTCGTGCCATCGCTACGCGCTCCAAACAAGGAAAGGTGAAGTTGGAAGGAACCGGGAATTTCGAAAACCGGAGTATACGAAGTCGCACAAGATACCATCATTCCCGCCGTTCTCCAAGGATTCGGTTACAATCTAACGATTGGCAGAGCGGTTTTTTCCAAAACCCCACCCCATCCGTATCTCCCTTCAAACTCTCCCTCCCAAAACCGTAATCCCTCCCGGCGCATTCGAAACGAACCTGCGACCGAATCGATTCCAACAGGTAAGGCCGATGAAAATCCAATCCATTGATAATTGCGATTATCCCACTTCCTCTCTGTATCGCTTGGGCCTCTCAGGAATCCTACTGCTGCTCGGCTCGACCGCTAGCGTTGCTCACGCAGAAGAACAAGACAACCCATTTGCACACCAAATCCGTCCATTGCTGGTGAAATATTGCGTTGGTTGCCACAACGCTATAGAAGCCGAATCAAACTTGCGACTCGATTCACTCCAACGGATCCTTCATGGTGGTGACGCCGGTTCGGCTCTCGTACCTGGAAACCTCGATGCCTCCTTGATCTGGCGTCGGGTCAGCGGTTTGGATGAACCTAAAATGCCCCCCGAAGACTCCGCACAACCAACAGCCGAAGAACGAGAAATACTTCGTCGTTGGATCGAACAAGGTGCTCCGGGAAAAGATGCCCCCTGGAGCCTTCAAGATCAATGGAAACTGCTGCAACAACAATCGAAAGCTACAACGGGATCCGCAACTGAACCTACTAACAGTCTCTCAAAAAAGACCACACCGGCTATCACGGCTGCAGCAGTTCTTCCCGATCAATCCATGCTGGCGGGACGATTTGGTCACCTTGAACGACTGACCTACAATCCTTCAAATGATGCTTGGGCTCCCACCCAAGTCATCGATCTGATTGGCAAAGTATCTCAAATCCGTCTCGACCACAGTGCCACCCGCGCCGCGGTCGCTTCTGGTCTGCCTGGCTTCGGTGGCCAAGTCCACATCTTGGACCTCAACAATCCATCGCAAGTCCACCGTTTCGAGGCCCATCGAGACATGCTGTACTGTGCAGTTCTTCACCCAACGCATCCTTGGGTCGCCACCGCAGGATACGATCGAGTAATTCGACTATGGAACTACCAAACGGCTGAGCTGTTGCGTAGCTTCGAAGGACACAATGGTGCTGTCTACGACCTCGATTTCGATCCAACGGGCCAGATTCTAGCTAGCGCTAGCGCTGACGAAACTATTAAAATCTGGCGCGTCGATTCAGGAGAAAGACTCGACACCTTCGGGCAATGCGAAGCGGAACAATACGCGGTGCGTATCTTGTCGAAACCAAGCGATTCCGCAGACTCGTCCACAGGTGTCTCGATTATTGCTTGTGGCGCTGACCGGCGAATCCGCCAATGGGAACTTCCTTCCCTAACACAACCCTCCGTAAGCCCAATGCGGCACGCTGTCTTTGCTCACGAAGCAACCATCCATTTGATCGCTCTCTCACCAGACCATCGCTTCGCCTGTACCGCAGCACAAGACAATACGCTCAAGATTTGGGATACACAACGCTGGGAGTTAATCGAAGTACTACCAAAATCAGCGGAACTTCCCACTTCGTTGGCTTGGGTCTCCTCTAGCCCCGAAGCTATTCGCTGGACCACACTTCAAGGTGACATACGCTCGGTAGTTCGCAACAATAATCAACTCACCTCTGAGTCTAACTTACTCATGGCGAACCAATCTCCACAACGAGCAAGTATTGCTCCCCCCCCCGAAACCCCAGTCCTTACCCTTCCGGCAAACATCGAAGGGGTGCTGATGCCCGATGATCGCGCAAGTGGTGGCGATTGGTTCGCATTCAATGCCAAACGAGGAGAACAATGGAAAATTGAAACGATTGCCGCACGCGAAAAATCACCTCTTGATAGCCACTTGGAAATCACTGATTCCAAAGGAAACCCGGTATTGCGAACACGTCTCCAAGCCGTGCGAGAATCGTACTTCACATTCCGTGGCAAAGACTCAACAACCATTGACGATTTTCGACTTCACCGCTGGGAAGACATGGAACTCAATGAATTGTTATATGCCAGCGGAGAAGTCGTGCGACTCTGGCTTTATCCTCGTGGCCCAGACTCCGGATACAAAGTCTACCCCGGTACTGGCTCAAGATATACCTACTTTGGTACATCTCCCGTTGCTCACGCGCTAAATGAACCTGCTTGGATCGTTCGCGAATTACAAGCTGATCAAGCTCCAATATCCAATGGACAACCAGTCTTTTCGATCTTCTATACAAACGATGATGACCCACAGCGCAAAGCCGGAAAGGACTCGGTAATCTTCTTTTCTGCCCCTTCGGACGGTACGTATTATGTGCGTCTTCGTGATACCCGCGGGTTCTACGGAGAAGCCTACAAATACAAGTTATCGATCACTCCCCCGACCCCTCGCTTTGACCTAAAACTCGAAACGCCAGAAATCACTCTTCGCCCCAATGTCGGGACGGAATTTGCTATCGCGACCGATCGTTTCGACGGCCTTGACTCGGAAATCGAAGTCTCCTTCGAAGGGCTTCCAGAGGGCATCTCCGTCGTGCAACCATTAACAATTCAACCCGATCAACTTCGCGCGATCGGGCTGATGCGAGCGACCAATGGCTCACTGGCGGATCTTCCAAAAGAATTCGAAGTAACCCTCGTCGCAAAAAGCAAATCAGACGGCAAAGAATGGAACAGCACATCGACTCCCAAGCTTAAAGTGAAGCTCAACGAGAAACCAACAATGCAGTTAAAGGTTGTTGACAAAGATGCACCCGATGATGCGCCACCTATCACCAGCTTACGCATTCGCCCCGGGGAAACGGTCTCTGCAAAACTGGTGATCGAACGTGGTGAACTCGCCGGTGATATCGCCTTCGGTGGCGACGATAGCGGAAGAAACCTGCCTCACGGCTGTTTCGTCGATAACATCGGACTCAATGGATTACTAATTCCTGCCGGTCAATCGACCCGCGAAGTCTTCATCACCGCCGCTCCGATCGCAACTCCGCAATCGCGATGGTTTCACTTGCGTGCCAACGTCGACGGTAACCCAACGACGTTGCCGATCGAACTTATCGTTGTGAATACGGAACAGAGATAAAAATCGCCGCTGAGTTTGCGCATTCCGGCTCAAAAACCACCCGGTGCT
>CAZACJ010000014.1:0-10517 GCA_964483385.1 uncultured Pirellula sp.
AATGCGCGAGCACCGGGTGGTTTTTTGAGCCGGAATGCGCGAGCACCGGGTGGTTTTTTGAGCCGGAATGCGCGAGCACCGGGTGGTTTTGCGTCACGGCTACTTTGCAGCGATGATTTTGAAGGTGGTTGTTGCGATCTGTACACCATTTACCTGGACTGTCACTCGCTGCTCTCCTGGGTATAACCGAAACGTTGTCGCTTCCGCACGAAGCTTGTGTTTTTTGCACACTGTGACAGATTCGCCTTTGGATAATTCAACTTGCGTTAGCTTAAAGACCTTTCGGGAATGACTTCCGGAGCTTTTCAGGAAATCGATCGCATAGTCGATCACAAGGGACTCTTGCCGCAGCGCGCAGATCTCAATCGAAAATTCGAGGCTGTTACCGAGTCGAACATGACGGTGCTTGAGTTCGATTTCTCCAGACTTGATTTTGGGAGTGGGATTAAAACCCAAAACGCGCATCGCTGATGCATCTCCCTGCTTAGTCATTGTCCGCAAAGCATGACGTGTCATCCATCTCAGTTCTTGTGGCTGTTGAAGTTTTTGCAACTTCCAATCCTCAAGACATTCAATCACTAGGTAAGGATCACTTTTGGATATGTCATTGAGATGGTTTGCAACACTTCGCGTGACGTAACGTGTTGGGTCTGCGTGTAGTCGATCAAGCAGAGGGAGGGTCGCGCTGTGTGGAAGTGCGAGCCTTGGGGACCAGGGCAAAAGCGGTCGGGTCGATTCGCTGACGAGTCGTCTGACGTGGTAGTTCTTGTCTTGGACCCATTCATGCAGTCGCTTGAGCGTTTTCTCCGGGAAGTTCATCAGAAAAGGGCGCATTGCGTGTTCCATAGAGAAGCGTTTGGTGAGCTCTTTAAGTGATTCGAGAGCGCAGTCGAAATGTTCAGTGCTTTGCCCTCGCCGAGCGATGTATTCTCCAAGGGGAGCAAAGATATAGTCTCCGAAGTCATCGTCGGTTTTTGATGGATCGAGAGGGGGTGGCAAGCTGCGGAGGATCGATTGTGCCGCCTTTGAGAATTCCTCAGGTAGATGCTGTTCAAGCTGCGTTGTTATCCAGTCGATACGAGCTTTAAGCTCCAAATCGCCGAGTCTCGACATCACAGCCGAAATAAACTGATCCTTTGCAAATGCACGATTTTTAGCCGCGAGTAAATCGGCTAAATAATCGACTTTGTTTCGATTGAAGAGTTGGTCTTTCAAGCTGAATCCGGTCACGGTAGTTCCTGGTTCCCGTCAGACGGAGGAGAAATTGTACAAAGCGTGGAGTACACTATAAGGTATTCGGTAAGGTATTCCGTTGAGGGATTTTTTGCTCCAAGAGAAGATCGCGATATGCCTGCAGCGTGTAGGGATGAAACGCAAAAGTTGATTTATCAGTTCACGGCCTGGATTACTCTGGCTATTGCATGCAGTAGCGCTGTCTTCGGCCAACAAGAGTCAGTTGATTTTCAATCGCAAGTTCGGCCCATTCTCTCGAACTATTGTTTCGCATGCCACGGGTTCGATGAAGAAGGTCGAGAAGCAGATTTGCGGCTCGATCTCGCGGAATCAGCGATAGATTTTCAGAGGTCGGTACGAGCGATAGTACCGCACGATCCGGAGCAGAGCGAAGTGATTCGACGGATCGAATCTACAGATCCGGAAATCCAGATGCCGCCGCCAACGGCAAATAAAGTCATGACCGTGCGGGAGAAGGAGATTTTGAGGAATTGGATAGAGCAAGGAGCTAATTACGAACTGCATTGGGCGTTTCGACCTGTTGCGACTACCGTTCCCGTCCCAATGGATCCCCAGCAAAAAAACTCTGGGGACAATCGTTCCGGGCAAGTCCCAGAGAATCCTCAACATCCAATCGATGCTTTTATTCACGAGAAACTCAACGCCGTCGCTCTGACCCCTTCTCAGAGGGCAGATTCGAGAACGTTGATACGGCGAGTATATCTCGATTTGATCGGGACGTTGCCAGACCCGTCAGATGTCGAGAGCTTCATTGCCGACGAAAATGCGGATGCCTTTGAGCGACTTGTAGATCGCTTGTTAGCAAGTCCCCAATTCGGCGAGCGTTGGGGGCGGTTTTGGTTAGATCAAGCGAGATATGCGGATTCGAATGGTTTCACGATTGACGGTGCACGGGTGATGTGGCCCTACCGTGATTGGGTCATCGCAGCTTGGAACGCTGACTTGCCCTTCGATCAGTTTACGCGAGAGCAGATAGCCGGGGATTTGATTGATGGTGGTACGAAGTCACAAAAGATCGCAAGCGCCTTTCATCGCAATACGATGATCAATGAAGAAGGTGGCGTGAAAGCGGATCAGTATCGGCATGAAGCGATCATCGATCGGGTGAATACAACAAGTGCAGTGTGGTTAGGCTTGACGGTCGGATGTGCACAATGTCATACGCACAAATATGATCCGATATCGATCGACGACTATTATCGCTTGTACGCTTTCTTTAATGCTTGTGCCGACAATAACGGTACAGCCCCCACCATTGATGTTTTAGAAGGAGAAGTATTTGGATTGCCGGAGTCTTTTAACAAGGATTGGGAGTTATTCCAAGCGTTGCAACGCAAAGAGAAGGAACTGCAAGACAAAGTTCAGGCAGTTTTGGCAGATGATGCGGTTCCGCAACTAGAATGGAAACCAATTGATGCGTTGCATGCACAAGGCCGAGATGGAGACAAAGAAATTCCCCTGGAGCGATTGGAAGACGGCTCGCTACGCATTGCCAAGGGGCTAACAAAGAATAGTCATTATCAAATTGATTTCGTCGTTCGTGCGGAAACCGAAAATTCTCCAATTACCGCAATTCGGCTTCGCACAATACCAGATGCAACTTTGCCGCAGAACGGACCTGGAACAGCCGGAAATGGGAATTTCGTTTTGAGTGAAATCCGGTTGTCGCGAGGAACACAAAACTATTCCTTCGCCAAAGCTTGGGCTGATCATTCACAGCCGAAATTTCCGGTAGGGCATGCAATTGATTCCGACGTAAAGACCGGTTGGGCTATCAACACTGACGCAGCACAAGTCAAAGCGAAGCCAGGACTCAAGATGAATAGCGAGCACTGGGCAGTGTTCGCTCTGAGCGAACAAGTGCTACCGGAAGATACACCAATCGAAGTTCATTTATACCATGACGTCAACGAGAATTACTTGATCGGTCGCTTTGCGCTGGAGTACAGTACAAGTGAAGTTCCCAAGGAGGAGTCGGTACCAACGGAGGAGTTGGCAGAGGTACAAAAGCGGTTGGCTGAGGTAAAATCGCGGTTGCCTGGGGGTGGAAAACTGGTTAAGCAAATGGTGCAATCAGACTTGGAAAACCCGCCCGAAACATTCCGACTGGAGCGAGGCGATTTTTTAAGTCCCAACAAGGAACGAGGTGTCTTGAAGGCAAACATCCCAGAGGTGTTTTCCCAAGGGCGAGCCGTGGAGATGAGCAATCGATTGGATTTAGCCAATTGGTTGGTGTCTCGTGAGAATCCGTTGACTTCACGAGTCATGGTCAATCGCGTGTGGATGCGTTTGTTTGGGACAGGTCTGGTAGAGACGGAGAATGATTTCGGTTTTCAAGGATCGGCACCGACACATCCAGAGTTGCTCGATTGGTTAGCCAATTACTGGATGGATTCTGGATGGAGTTTCAAAGAGTTGATTCGATCGATTGTGACTTCTGCAACATATCAGCAGAGTAGTCATTGGCGATCGGACGTCGAGCAGGTAGATCCGTCGAACAAGTGGTTAGCAAGGCAATCCCGGATACGGGTTGATGCGGAGTTAGTGCGAGATCAAGCGTTGAGTGCTTCGGGAAGCATCGATTTGCGGATCGGAGGACCGAGCGTGCATCCGCCGCAGCCCGCAGGTGTGTATAACTTCACCCAAACTCCGAAGGCTTGGAAGGAGGACACGGGCGGGAATCGGTATCGCAAAACGATGTACACCGAATTTTTTCGCAGTGCTCCTTATCCGTTGTTCACGACGTTTGACGCACCAGACTTTAGCAATACCTGTACACGTCGTAGCCGTACAAATACGCCATTACAAGCTTTAGCGGTCGCGAACGATTTGGTATTTTCAGAGTTGGCGATGCAATTGGTAGAACGCAGTCAGCGGGCCCTCTCGTCGATGGATACGAAAGGTGAACAAATCGAAGCTGACGACCCGTCGACTGTTAAAGAGCGGATTCGATGGATGATGCAATTTGCCTTGTGTCGCCCTCCTTCAGATCGAGAATGGTTACGTCTTGAGGAGTTCTATCGGTCAGCGAAAGAAACTGCGAGACAGGATCCGGGTGAAGGTTCCAGCGAAACGATGGCTTGGTTCCAAGTGGCAAGGGTGTTGCTCAACACCGATGAATTCTTGAATCGGGAGTGAGTCATGCGAGACAATATTGACAGAGTAATGCACGACAAGGTCGACGTTATCCACTCAGCACGGCGGGAGTTCTTGTCAGCCAGCGGACTTGGTTTAGGAGCGATGGCACTTCGCGCTCTGATGGCCCAAGAAGGATTTGCGCAGGATGGAGCTGGGCGTGAATTGGAGATTTCCAATCCGCTCGGGAGGTTAACGGCTTACCATGTTCCACCACGAATCAAGAATGTGATTTTCTTGTTTATGGCGGGTGGGCCGAGTCAGTTGGAATTGTTTGAAGACAAACCATTGCTCAGAGAGTATCACGGACAATTACCTCCGGAGAGCATAACGCAAGGGAGGCGATTTGCGTTTTTGCCTGGTGATGCCAAGTTGCTGGGGAGCAAAAGGAGTTTTCAGCGGTATGGGCAGAGTGGTATGGAGCTCAGTGGGTTATTGCCGCACCACCAGAAGATAGTCGACAAGGTTTGTTGGTTGCGAGGGATGAAGACGGACGTTTTTAATCATGGACCAGCAAAGTTGTTCATGAACTGTGGCTTTCAAGCCCCTGGGCGACCGAGCATGGGGGCTTGGGTCACCTATGGACTAGGATCGGAATCACAGAATTTACCGGGCTTTGTGGTTTTGCAATCGGGACCACGGGGGCCGAGAGCTGGCAACACGCTTTGGTCGGCTGGATTTTTACCTTCGAAGTATCAAGGGGTACCATTGCGCAGTCAGGGGAGCCCGATTCTGGATTTAGAGAATCCCAAGGGAGTCACGGGAAGTATGCAAAGAAGTTTCATCGATGCGACCCATGCGATGAATCAGCTAAGGTATGACCAGATCCAAGATCCAGAAATCCAAACTCGTATTGCGGCTTATGAGACCGCTTTTGCCATGCAAAGCAGTGCACCGGAGTTGATGCGATTAAGTGACGAAACTGCAGAGACGATGGAGTTGTATGGGGCGGAGATTGGCAAGAGTTCGTTTGCGAACAATTGTTTATTGGCCCGACGACTAGTGGAGCGAGGGGTTCGATTTGTGCAGTTGTATCACACCGATTGGGATCATCACGGTGGCAAGAATGCTGATTTGGATGAAGCGTTAGACAAAGTATGTGGAGAAGTTGATCAAGCTTCGGCTGCTTTGGTTTTAGATCTTGAACAGCGTGGGATGTTAGATGAGACCTTGGTGATTTGGGGAGGTGAATTTGGTAGGACGCCGATGGGAGAGCCTAGGGACACCACAGGGCGAGATCACCACGTGGATGCTTTTACAATGTGGGTTGCGGGTGGTGGAGTTGCGGCGGGTAAATTGATAGGGAAGACGGATGATTTAGGATTTTCTGTGGTTGAGGGGCAGGTGCATGTGCACGATCTGCATGCGACTCTTTTGCACATGTTAGGGATCGATCATGAACGGTTTACGTATCGATTTCAGGGACGTGATTTTCGGTTGACAGACGTCCACGGACGGGTGGTGCACGAGATGCTTAGTTAAGGTGCAACGTGGTTGTGGCGGAGGGTGTTAGCAATACAAAGAAGCGATGCGAGAACATTCGAATACGGTCATTGCGTGGATATCGACGATGTCATCGACGTTGGGAGCGTAGCCTCCGGCCATCGCCACAGCAACGGGGATGTTGCGGTCTTTGAGGGACTCTAAAACGAGTCGGTCTCGCATTCGCAGTCCTTCTTTGGTGAGGGCAAGTTTTCCGAGTCGGTCTCCGACGAACGGATCAGCACCGGCGAGGTAGATGGCGAGATCATAGGGTCCTGCATCGAAAACTTGCGAGAGACCTTGTTCAAGAGCCGAAAGATATTGGATATCTTGCGTGCCATCATCAAGATTAACATCGAGATGGCTCGGGAATTTGCGAACGGGGAAGTTTTTTGCGCAGTGGATGGAGAAGGTAAAAACATCGGAGTCTTTGCCGAGTATTTCGGCCGTACCATTACCTTGATGTACATCGCAATCGATGACACAAGCGCGTTGAATGGTCCCTTCGTTTCTGAGGGTGCGAATAGTCACCGCTGCGTCATTGAATACGCAGTATCCTTCGCCGCAAGCTCGCATTGCATGATGTGTCCCACCTGCGAGGTTTACTGCGACGGCTTCGCCGAGAGCGGCTCGAGCTGCTGCAAGCGTAGCGCCAGAGCTACGTCGCGATCTCTCCACCATTTCCTGGGACCAAGGGAAGCCGATTCGTTTGATTTCATTTTCTGTAAGTTGTCCTGCGAAGACGCGGTCGACATAGTTCGCATCGTGGGCGAGTTTGAGTTCGCGTTCACAAGCCGCAGGAGGTTCAAGAAAAATGTCGTCGAAGTGTTGTGGAGAAGCGACCAGTCGATCGCGTAGTTTCCTATATTTGGACATCGGAAAACGATGTCCGGCGGGCAATGGTAGTTCGAATCGATCGGTAAAGAAAAGCTTCACTGTGGTAGTGGATGTTCTTCTAAATGCTGTTGTACAGAAGCCAACAGAGGGTCAATTGTCTTCTTTTGAATACGGTGAGGGGGAGCCCAGTTCCACCAACGGTAGTCGGGGTGTTCGGTGCATTGTAGGGAGATAGGCCGAAGAAGAAAACCGAGGAAGATAGTGAGTTCCTTGGTGATTTTTTTCTCGTTGCTCAGACCGCTGTAGCGTTTGCGATTTTCGACTTGGTATCGATGGATGAAAGCGAAGTCAGGATCGGTCCAGATGGCGTCTGGCGGTATGCCCGTTTCTTCGTAGAGTTCTCGAACTGCGGCTTGGGCGATGGTTTCGTTCGGATCGACGTGTCCTTTGGGAAGGTCCCATCGATCGGTATGTTTCATCAGGAGAAATTGCAATTTTCCTGCTTCGCGCCGGAAGATCAGGTAGCCGCTCGCAAATACGCTTGGTTTCTCGTCGTTCATTCTTTTTAGTATTCGGATGCTGCAGTTTTCGTTTTTGTTGAGGGGAGATGAGACAATTTCGATCGACAGGTGAACCAGCCCTTACACAGGCTTGCCTGGTCATTATGATACAGAGCCAGAGTCTATGGGGATAGTTAAACGGTGGGTTGTGTGTGAGGAAGGGTTACGGGGGGTAGGATGAAGATCTACACGAAGACGGGAGATGCGGGTACAACGGGATTGTTTGGGGGTCCCCGGGTATCGAAGGATGACGCGCGGATTTGTGCTTATGGTTCGGTTGACGAGCTCAATGCTGTGATTGGGACTGCAAGAAGTACAGGTTTGTCTTCCTGGCTTGATGGAATGTTAGCGACGATTCAGCATCAGTTATTTTCCATTGGTGCCGAGTTGGCCACACCGGAGCCGGAAGAGCATCAACTGAAGTGGAGTAGCGAACCGCACGTAACAGCTTTGGAAGGTTGGATCGATGGGATGGAAAAGGAGTTGCCACCATTGAGGAATTTTATTTTGCCTGGAGGGAGTCCGCAGGCGGCTCAATTGCATTTGGCGCGAACCATTTGTCGACGGGTCGAGCGAGAAATTGTGCGGTTAGGGCATGATCGTCGCGTTAGCGATGTATCGCACATCGTTATTTTTTTGAATCGTTTGAGTGACTTGTTGTTCGTGATGGCACGATTCGCGAATCATGAGCTTGGGGTCGCCGATGTGACATGGGAGAGCCCACGAGGGGCATCCAAGTCTGAGTCATCGTAGGCGTGTGAGAATTGTTGGCTCTAGAGGTTTTAGCTGAGAAGAACGCTATCGGATTGGCTTTGTTATTTTGGATCGCTGGAGGGTGGTTTTTTGAGGAATGGGTTTGGTCTAAGTTCGATGGTTTTCACGGACTGGAGGTAGTCGAGGGTAGCTTGTGCTTTTTCGCCACCGACTTGAGCGTGGAAATGGAGATTAAATCCATGTGGGCCTTTTGCGTCGATAAGGTTTGGTTGGAGGGTAAGGAAGGCGCGTACGGCTTCCGTGAGGCCTTGCATGGCAGCGCAGAAGATGTCGATACGAGCGGAGCGGCTTAGCAAAAATTCGACGATATCATGGCGTCCCATGTGGGAAGCCCCTCCGAGAGCGGTTTCCCAGTCGCCTGCCCCCCAATCGATCGAAGCGTTGATTAGGCCGGGTTCTTTATCGAGGAGTTTGCGAGTCATCTCGAGATCGGAGTGGGCGAAGATGATGAAGTCTTGCGCCATTTGTCGATTGATTTGTTGTTTTTTCCAAGCAGGTTTGAAGTTAGGTGGATCGTAGTCCCGCTCAAAGGGGCTTTCTTGGGGGCCAGTTGGTGGTGTTGTTGGAGGTGGCGTCGCTGGGTCTTGGGCTAGTGCAAGATGGTGGTTTGCAGCTGCAGCGGCGAGGGAAAGAGAGGTCGCATAAGCTGCAGAATGAGAAAAGAATGCTCGGCGACTGGAGAATCCGTTTGGTTGTTGCATGGTATCTAGCTTGCTAAGAAGCCGGTAAAGAATGAAATGCCGGTTGTCACTACGGGTTCGGACGACCCCAAGATTTCTAATCGTACTGTCAAAAGTGGCCTTTGCGTAACTCCTTTTTGACATTCTGCGGTTGGGTTAGTTCGGGGCTGCAAGCGCTGCAGGGCTTTCAGAGAACTGGGTTCGTCAGGTATTCTTGTGGATAACCAACTTGGGCGGGGTTGTCGGGCGGTCTGTGGAGTCGATAGTTAGCGGCAATACTTCCTCAAAAGTCGAGAGATCAAAAATACATATGAACGCGCAATTTCTTGAGCATGTCACCAAGGCGAATGAGTCGATGCAAGCGGCGGGGACATTTAAGCGGGAGCGGGTGATTGATTCGGCGCAGGGGACGATGGTTCGGTTAGCGGACGGACGGGAGTATTTGAACCTGTGCGCGAACAATTACTTGGGGTTGGCACAGCATCCACAGGTACGGCAAGCGGCCGATGAGGCTTTAGCTCGATGGGGCTACGGAATGGCATCGGTGCGTTTCATCTGTGGGACGCAGACAATCCATAAAGAGCTAGAGAATCAGCTCAGTACATTTTTGGGATTTGAAGACACCATCTTGTACAACTCTTGTTGGGACGCCAATGGTGGATTGTTCGAAACGATACTTGGGGCAGAAGACGCGATCATTTCGGATGAGCTCAATCATGCGAGCATCATCGATGGGATTCGATTGTGCAAGGCGCAGCGGTTTCGATACAAGAACAACTCGATGGAGGACTTGCGTGCAAAGCTAGAGGAAGCGAAGTCGGCGAGGTTTCGATTGATCGCAACCGACGGTGTGTTTTCGATGGATGGTACGATTGCAGATTTGGCGAGTATTTGCGAGTTGGCAGACGAGTACGATGCACTGGTGATGGTAGATGATTCGCATGCGGTGGGTTTCATAGGGGAGCGAGGGCGTGGGACGCATGAGCATTGCGGTGTGATGGATCGCATTGACATCATGACCGGGACCCTGGGTAAAGCGTTGGGTGGAGCAAGTGGCGGGTATACTTCGGGTAATGCCCAAATGGTAGAGTTGTTGCGTCAGCGATCTCGTACTTATTTATTCTCGAATACGATAGCGCCTCCAGTGGTTGCTGGAGCGATTCGGGCTTTGGAGTTGCTGCAAGCGACCACGGAGTTGCGGGATCGGTTGGAACAGAACACTGTTTACTTCCGAGAGGAGATGCAGCGGTTAGGAATTCCCATTCTTGCTGGTGAGCATCCGATCATTCCGGTGATGTTAGGGGATGCGGCTTTGGCGGGTCGGGTAGCACAGCGGATGTTGCAAGAAGGAATTTACGTGATCGGTTTTTCATATCCTGTGGTGCCGCAGGGTAAAGCACGGATACGGACGCAGGTGTCAGCGGCCCACACTCGCGACCAGTTAGCGCATGCTGCGGAGAGTTTCCGCAAGTCGATCGATCAGGGGGTGGAATAGTCTTTCGTGATGTCGCAGTAAGGGAAGGGAGAGTCGTATGGCAGATGCAACGCAAACGCAGTGGCAGTTAGCAAGTGTGCAGATGCTTGAGCATCTCCAGCGATTGGGATTAGATTTTCTGCCGACACCTTCAGGGGATCCGAGGGAGTTGTTCCCTGAATGGGGGCAGGTGGAGCGGATTGGCCAGGAGCAATTGGGGGCGGTTGCAGGTCCGAGACCTTCTGCTGCATCGGTAGGAGGTGTTGTTGCGAGCGGTACATCACCGGCGAATGCAACGCCCGTCTCCGGTACTCCGTTTGT
>CAZACJ010000014.1:10617-40133 GCA_964483385.1 uncultured Pirellula sp.
TTGCGAGCGGTACATCACCGGCGAATGCAACGCCCGTCTCCGGTACTCCGTTTGTCTCCGGTACTCAGCAGGTACCCGTTCATCCGTCGGTTTCAAGTGCTCCGAAAAATCCGAGTGTACCCGCATCACCGAGTACGCCGGTGGTACCTGGGGGTGTAGCTGGTAGGCAGGTTGCACCATTATTCACTCGCACAGCGAAGACGTTGGAGCAGGTGCAGACTGTGCCTACGGCTTGGGATCGTCCGAAATTGAGTTTGGTGGAGAGGGAGCAAGCGTTTGCGGAGTTGTCTCAGCGTGTTGAGGCTTGTCGACTGTGTAGTAACATCGCGTGTCAGCGTCAAAAGACGGTGTTTGGGACAGGGCCATTGAACACACGATTTGTGATGGTCGGTGAGGCCCCAGGTAGCGACGAAGACCGGCAGGGGGTTCCTTTTGTTGGTGAGGCTGGCAAGTTGCTCGACAAGATCTTGTTAGCAACGCAGATACCGAGGGAGCAGGTGTATATCTTGAACACCTTGAAGTGTCGCCCGCCAAACAATCGAACGCCGACGGAGTTAGAGATGGAGAATTGCCGACCGTTTCTCGAAGCACAGTTAGAGGTATTGCAGCCCGACTATATCGTTTGTTGGGGGGTTACAGCCCAGCGAGCGATCCTTGGGACCAACGAGCCATTGGGGCGGATTCGAGGGAAGTGGTATCGGTATAAGCAAGCGAAGGTGATGGTGACATTTCATCCGGCTTATTTGTTGAGGATGCCGGAGGCGAAGCGGGAGGCTTGGGCGGATATGCAGATGTTGATGCGAGATGTTGGGATACCGATTCCAGGAGGTGGTACGCGGAAGGCTTAGGCGAAGAGTTGAGAGCTATAGGTAGCAGGTGTGGGGTAATGACCTAGCTTTGAGGCATGGCACCTGCTAAGTAAAAATACTGGCTTTGTGTTTGAGTCGTATTTTCTATCCGACTTTTCTCTTTGACTTTTCTTTTTGATGGAGTGATCAGGGAATGGCCAATTACAAGATTGACGATATTGAGGGGATTGGGCCGGTTCGGCGAGCGAAGTTTATTGCTTTGGGGATTAAGGACAGCGACCGATTGTTGAAAGCGACTCGGACGCCCAAGCAGCGCAAGGATTTGTCGGAGAAGACGGGGATTAGTCCGAAGTGGATACTGCGGTTTGCCAACATGGCGGACTTGTATCGAGTGCCGGGGGTTGGGTCTGAATATTCGCAGTTACTTGAAGATGCCGGGGTGGATACGGTCGTGGAGTTGGCAGCGAGGGTGCCAGGGAACTTGCACGCAAAGCTCAAGCAAGTGAACGCGACGAACAAGCAAAACACGCGGCAGCCACCGAGTTTAGCGGAGGTGACGGGTTGGATCGCAGCGGCGAAGTCGTTGCCGAGGATGCTGGAATACTAATGGGTGTTTCCCTTAAATTCGGTAAAAACCCCTCTTGAGGGGAAACCTTGTGTTTCCCTTGGGGGCTGCGGTCGATTATCTTAGGAGGTCGGTTTCCCCGGCTTGAGCGAGTTTGGGGGGGCCGTTCCCACCTAAAGATCCCGCCTAAAAATACCACCGTATATTCCCGCCCCATGCCAACTTGCCCAGTGCGAGGCGCCCAGAGATGTCGATGCAAGCGATTCGAGACGCGAGTGGATCGAAGAGAGTGTTGTCGGCTGTTTCTAGGTTCCGAATTTTTCGGGGCTCCAAGAGTCGAGTCCCACTTTGGTTGACTTGTTTGTTGTTTCTCATCGGTATGGATTGGCTGGGTGGGGCTTGGGTGGTGGGAGCCGAGCCTAGTGCGATCAAGTTCGAGTTGGATGTTCAGCCGATTCTAACGGCTCGGGGTTGCAATTCGGGACCTTGTCATGGCAAGTCACGCGGGCAGAACGGGTTTGCGTTATCGTTGTTAGGATTTGACGCGGACATGGATTATCGGTCGATAGTGACGGATGGTCGTGGTCGTCGCGTAGCGCCTTCGTCCCCTTATGAGAGTTTGTTGTTGCAGAAGGGTGCGGGATTGGTGCCGCATGGAGGTGGGCGGAAGATTGAGCCGGACTCGCCGGACTACCACGTCTTGGCAGCTTGGATCGCTGGTGGATTTCCGAGGGTAGGGGGGAGCGACCCGGTTTTGCAGCGGGTATCGATCAGTCCGGATCCACGTTCGTTAGCACCGGGCGAGGAGTTAGGATTACGTGTCACGGCAACGTACAGTGATGGTTCGACTCGCGATGTTACTACGACGAGTGCTTACCAATCGAATGAGCCGGCGGTGATACGAGTCGGAGCGGATGGAGTGGTTCGTGCGGGTGCGTTGCCGGGTGAAGCGACGATCATGGCGCGGTACATGGGTAACATAGCGACTTGGAGTTCAGCGATACCGCGACCGGATCCGGTGCCGGCGGAGCGATATGCTTCGTTGCCTCGCAGTAACTTCATCGATGACATGGTGTATGAGCGGTTATCGCAGTTGAATATTTTGCCGAGTGGACCTGCGAGTGATTCGCAGTTTTTGCGGCGTGCTTACATCGACGTTATAGGTCGGATGCCGACGGCTCAAGAGTCACGAGCATTTTTGGCCGACACAAATCCCAGCAAGCGATTGGTGTTGATTGATCAGTTGTTAGCTAGGCCGGAGTATGCCGACAATTGGGCGAACAAGTGGGCTGACTTATTGCGACCGAATCCGTATCGGGTGGGTATCAAAGCGGTATTGAGTTTGGATACGTGGTTGCGAGATGCGTTTCGAGCCAATGTTCCATACGATCAATTTGTTCGAGGGATATTAACGGCACGTGGGAGCAATTGGCGTAACGGAGCGGTGACGATATTCCGGGATCGACGAGAGCCGGATGAGATCGTCACGATGGCGAGTCAGTTGTTCTTGGGTGTGCGGTTGGATTGCGCGAAGTGCCATCAGCATCCTTTTGAGGTTTATGGGCAGAGTGATTTTTATTCGTTAGCGGCTTTCTTTGCGCGGGTTGGGTACAAGGGTACAGGATTATCTCCGCCGATTTCTGGTGGTGAGGAATCCGTATTGGTCAAGAGCAGTGGAGAGGTTCGCCATCCTTTGACTGGGAAGGTGTTGATGCCCAAGACGTTGCTTGGTTCAGAAGTCCCGGTAGCCGAAGGGGAGGATCCACGTGAGAAGTTGGTGGATTGGATGGTCAGCGAGGAGAATCCGACTTTTGCGAAGGTGGCGGTCAACCGGGTTTGGGCGGAGCTGTTTGGCGTCGGGATAGTCGATCCGGTGGATGATTTGCGGGCGACGAATCCGCCGAGTAATCCCAAGTTACTGGATGCGTTAGCGGCTCATTTTCGGGGAACGAAATTCAATCAGAAAGAGTTGTTGCGAACGATATTGCAGTCGAACGTGTATGCGTTTTCGTCGGAACCGAACGGGACGAACGGTGGAGATCATCGGAATTATTCCCGTCATTATCGGCAGCGGTTGCGAGCGGAAGTGTTAGCAGACGCGATCTGCGATATTACAGGGGTGCCGAGCCAGTATTCTGGGTCGGCGTCGGGAACACGATCGATGCAGTTGTGGACGGTTCGAACGGAGTCCGAGATTCTCGATGCGTTTGGTCGTCCGGATCCGAATCAGGATCCGCCATGTGAGCGCATTCCTGAGTCGACGGTGGTGCAAGCGTTGCATTTGATGAATGCGCCGAACATTGCATCCAAGTTAACGAGCGACGCAGGGTTGTGTAAGGCTTTAGCGGATTCCGATCGGAGTCCCGAGCAGTTGGTTGAGGAGTTGTATTTAACGGCGTATTCGCGATTCCCCAGTCCGCAGGAGCAAGCGGGCTTGGTGGCGGAGTTTACCAAGGAGAGTCAAGATCGGCGCAAGTTGATCGAGGACATCCTTTGGTCGATGCTCAATTCACCGGAATTCACACACAAGGATTGAATCATGCTGCGACGACATTGGCTTCAATTGGGAGTAGCTGGTTTAGCTGGCGGCAGTTTTACGAATCTCCTTCAGTTGCGGCAGGCTTGTGCGGCCAATCGCCCTGGTGCGAAGGCTCCATCGAATTGTATTTTGATATGGATGGATGGTGGTCCGACGCATTTCGAGACCTTTGATCCGAAGCCTGAGGCGCCGGTGGAGATACGGGGTGAGTTTCAGCCCATTTCGACGAATGTTCCGGGTATCCAGATTTGTGAGCATTTGCCGAAGTTGGCGGGGATGGCGCACAAGTACGCATTGGTTCGATCGGTGTGTCATAACCAAGGGAATCATGGGGCTGGTAATCACTACATGATGACGGGAGCACCACCTAGAATCCCGGTTGGTTGTGGAGCTTTCGTCAGTTTCCATCCTTCGATGGGTTCGGTGGCGGCGAAGGAGCGAGTGGCACCGCATGGATTGCCACCTTATTTTTCGATGCCGAGTATGTCTCGTTCGGGTGGTCCGAATTTCTTGGGTGCGAAGTATGCACCATTTGTTGTTGGTGGTGATCCGAACAACAAGCATTTTCGCGTGCGTGACGTGGAGTTACCTAGTGGGATAACAGATGAGCGTTTTTCATCGCGTCGAGATTTGCGTCATTTGGTGGATCGACTGCCAAGGTACAGCGATCCGGCGACTGCGGATCCTGTTGTAGCGGTTGACGAGTTCTTTCAGCAAGGGTTAGAGTTGATTACGACACCTGAGGCTCAGAAGGCGTTTGACATTGCCAGTGAATCGGATGCGACTCGGGACGCTTATGGCAGGAACAGCTTTGGCCAACGCGCTTTGTTAGCGCGTCGGTTGGTAGAGGCTGGGGTGCCGTTTGTCACCTTGTACGATGGCGGATGGGATCATCACTCCGATTTGTTTGGAGCATTGAAGACACGCTTGCCTTCGTGGGATCAGACGGTAGCCGCTCTGATTGAGGATTTGGATCAGCGAGGGATGTTGGAGACGACTATGGTGATAGCGTTGGGAGAGTTTGGACGCACACCAAAGATCAGTACGTTACCGGGGCAGTCCAAGCCTGGTCGGGATCACTGGGCGAACGCAATGTCGATATTATTTGCTGGTGGTGGGACACCGGGAGGCCAGGTGGTGGGTGCAACGGATCGCCAAGGCCATTCAGCTTGTGAGCGTATTCTTTCGCCTGAGAATTTCGTATCGACGGTGTATTTAAAGATGGGGATTGATCCGGACAAGGTGTATTACACGCCGTCGGGACGACCCGCACACTTGGTCAGCGACCCGACACCGATTCGCGAGTTGATGTAGATTGTTTATGAGATTCTATCGATTGTTGAGGTTCTGTTTGGCTACGCAATGCTTGGGTTCGCAAAACAGGACCTTTTCTTTTATCGATCAATGGAATGCACGTCGCTGGGGCTTGTGGTTCTTATTGTGTATTCATTGGGTGCCGCAGTGGGTTGGCGAAGCAGCGGGGCAGAATCTCGATAACGTGCGATTCATGCCGATGGGTGGGATGCGGGGTGGGACGGTAAGTATTGAGTTGCCTGGAAAGTACGAGAAGTGGCCTGTGGAGTTTTGGGCTGAGCCGGGTCAGATTCGTTGGGCAGCGACTGAGGTTCCGGGGAAGATTACCGCAAGTATTCCGGCGGATGCGAAATTGGGGGTGCATTGGGTGCGGTTGATATCGCCTGATGGGGTATCGGCGTTGCAGAGGTTTATCGTTGGTGAGGAGCCAGAGGTTTTGGAGGTGGAGCCGAATGATGGATATGGGCAACCGCAAGTGATCGAAGCTTTGCCGGTGTGCATCAATGGGGTGTTATCCAAGTCGGGGGATGTGGATCATTATCGAGTGGCTTTGATGCCCGGGCAGGTATTGCGAGCCACACTCGATGCGCATCGAATATTGGGTTCTCCGATGGATGGCTGTTTGGAGTTGGTCGACGAGAGTGGAAACGTATTGGCACAGAATCTCGATGCCTTGGGATTAGATCCGAGGATTGAATATCGGGTGGAGCGTCAGGGGATGTATTCGTTGCGCGTGTATGCGTTCCCGGAAGCGCCGGACAGCACGATTGGGTATGCAGGGGGGGAGAAATACCAGTATCGGATGCGATGTGCGGTGGACGGGAAAGATGATTTGTTGGAGGGGTTTGCTGAGGGTGCGGTTGCGATCGAGGAGCCGAGTGGACGTGGGGATCCGTTGCAGGGAGTGAATTCAGGTGGATCGGAGTTTGCTTTTTGGGGTAGTTTCGAAGCGGCTCGCGATGAGGATTTTTTGCAGTGGGAGACAAAGGAGCCTGCGTTTTGGAGGGTGACTGCCAAGGGATTGTCCTTAGGTTCATTGGTTGAGCCTGTAGTGGAGATTTTGGATGGGGATGGGAAGGTGTTAGGCAAGCAGGGGGAGTCGGGTGAGATCAATGATCCGAGTTTAGTGGGACAGATGAAGCAGCCTGGGGTGTATCGGGTGGGTGTTAGGGATTTACATGGTCGATTTGGTCCGCAGTATCGTTATCGTTTGGAGTTGGTCCGCGAGCATGCGGTGGTGCGTGGGACGGTAGCAAGTGATGCTTTCATTGGGAAAACAGATAAGCCTTTGGAGATAGAAGTTAGCTTGGAGAGAATGCACGGTTGTGCAGAGGAGGCGACGGTACGTCTGGTTGGGTTGCCGGCAACTTTGGTCAGTGAGCCGGTGGTTTCAAAGATGAAAGAGGATAGTGAGAAGAAGGTTGTGTTGAAGGTCGCATTCAGTGGGGCGGATGCAGCGGCTGGGGCCATGCAGTGGAGTGGTCCCGTTGGGATTGAGATTCAAACGACGGGGCGCGAAGAGAAGGAGTCGGTACGAGCGGCGACGACGAAGCAGCCTTGGTTATGGATTCGGTTAGCACCGTAGTTTTCGCTTTTTCTTGATCGGTTTTTGATTTTTGGGCGGGTTTGTACGTTTTGTTTTTCAGTGGTCTTGGAAGGTTAAGAGAAGATGTTGCAGAAGTTATCAGGCTGGAAGATTTCGGTGGCGTTGGTTCTTGGAATCTTGAGTTGGGGTTCGGATGCAGTGGTGTATGGTGAGCAGACTGGAGAGGCGAGGAAGTTCTTTGCGGCGGATTATCAAAAAAAGGTTGCTGCCGTGGTTGGCAAAGACAATGCGGTATTGTGGTCGATGCCGATTAGAGACATTCACGATGTGCAGCCGTTAGAGAATGGGAATTGGTTGTTGCAGACAGCATTTACCAATGTCATTGAAGTGGATCGTGAGGGGAAAGAAGTTTGGCGTTATGAGGCGGGCAAGACGCAGCAGGGGGGGCCGATCGAGATTCATGCGTTTCGCCGGTTAGAGAATGGATTGACGATGATAGCCGAGAGTGGAGCGGCGAGGATTGTGGAGGTAGATAGGGAGGGGAAGGTGGTGCACAGTATTGCATTGAGTGTCCCGAATCCTGATGCGCACCGAGACACGCGATTGGTCCGTCCGACACCTTCCGGGAATTACTTGGTCGCCCATGAGGCGTTAGGTATCGCGCGTGAGTACGATCGCGCAGGGAAGATCGTTTGGGAGTACAACGTGGGTTCCAAGTTGTACTCAGCGGTTCGATTAAAAAACGGCAATACGTTAATTGGAACTGGGGATGGCCATCGGGTGATTGAGGTCAATGCAGAGAAGGAGATTGTATGGCAATTGCAAGAGAAGGAGCTTCCTGGCGTTCAGTTGGCTTGGATTACGATGGTGGATCGATTGGACAACGGGAATACATGGATTGTCAATTGCCATGCTGGACCGGAGAATCCGCAGGTGCTTGAGGTGAGTCCGGAGAAGAAGGTTGTCTGGGCTTTGAAAGACTTTGAACGGTTTGGAAATGCGCTTCCGGTAGCGGTGCCTGTGGGAAGCCATTAGGGGGGGTAGGACGAAGTTGGCTACGGGAAATAAACCTTAAGAACAGTTGAAATAATCTTGGATTGGGTTATTCTCACGGTTGTCGACACGCCCGACTTCCACTATCTGGACGACATGACGCGATAGCGGATTGTTTTTGAAGTTGGACGGTTCGCTTCGCATGCGATCATACGTTCTTCCCGGTTTTCGTTTGTTTGCAGGCAGGCTTTTCAAGGATACTGACTAGTAGGCTTGCTCATGCGGCCTCATGCTCGTGCGCTCCGAGTACCGGCTAGAGATCCTGTAAGGCTTGACTATGGAATTGAGGCAAAAGGTGCAGCGAACAGTTGCCATCATTGGCTTGTGTCGGTCTGGTACTACATGGATCAGCAAGGTGGTGGATAGTTCGCCGGACGTTTTTTATTTGCATGAACCGGACTATGTGGTTCGTGTTGATTGTGTTCCGTTGGTTGCTGACGTCCAAGATGCGGCGGTATGGAGTAGGTACCTTCAGGATTACGTTGCGGGTTTTCGCGGTTATTGCTCTGCTCGATCGGTGATGAAGAGGCCGATGTTTCCGAAGAAGTACTTGGAGGGGTTATCTAGTCGATTGGGTTTTGCGTTGTTCGCTGGTCGATTACGAATTGACCAAGTTTTATCTTGGGTAACGGGTAGTAGTCCGAAGCGGAGTTGGCCAAATTCTGTGGAGAGAGCGAAGGTGGTAGCTTGGAAGAGTGTGGAGTTAACTGGGAGTTTGGGAGTGCTTTTGAGGGCATTGCCTGACCAAAAAGTAGTTCATGTGATACGTCATCCATGTGGGTTTGTCGACTCGGTGATACGAGGAGAGAAGAAAGGGTTATTGGAGACGAAAGTGCCTGTAACGGAGGACGCGGGTCTTTTTGATTTTGCGACTCGGACTGGGGTGGCGAGAAAGCTAGGTATTCGTACATGTGACTGGCCTACATTGAGCAAGGTGGAGCGGATGGCATACTTTTGGTTATGTGTGAATGAGCAGGCTGCGGAGGATGCCGAAGGGATGAGTAATTACATGCGGCTTTACTTTGATGAGTTCTGCATGAAGCCGGTTGAATTATCGAAGCAGATGTTTGAGTTTTTGGGGCTTCCTTTCACTCAGCAAACAGGAACGTTTCTTTCGACATCTTCGGCTGTGCCGAAGGGGTCCAGTTACTTTTCGGTATCTCGGCAGAGTGAGCAAGTGCCGGGTAGTTGGGCAGGAAGGCTGGATACGGACGAAGCGAATTCGATTATAAAGATCGCGACTTCGATGCCGAGAATGGCTGCATTAATTGAGGGGGATTTCTAGCCTCGAGTTTTGAACGCAGGGGATCATGCCCGAGATTTCTTACTTTTGATTGCTCGCCGTTTGTTGTCGGTCGAGATGGTAAATAGAAGATGATCGATCTTTTTCGTGTTTCGTTTCCGGTAGGGTTTCAGGCCGAATTTAACTCCGAGTATTCGACGAGGGTGCCTGTTAGGTTCGGGTTTCCGCTTCCTCGTGGTTGGACGTTGGAATCGCTTTCCGGATATGGGTTAAGCAGTGCGCGGGGGTGGGTGTTGCAATCCGACTATCGGCCATTGTCGTATTGGCCGGATGGTACGTTGCGATGGGTTGGAGTGGAAGTGATGTTGACGGGCGAGGAGTTGCGTGAGGGGTTGTGGTTGCGGGAGGGGGCGTCTGGCAGGGAGGTTGAGGGTGCGAGCGTTTGGGGTGGAGTGAGTATTGATTCAAATGGGCTTGTTCTCGGCGGGTGTGGAGAGGGAGGTATTGGTGGTATTGCTTTACAAGTTCGTGTGCGTGGGCCTTGGGGTGAGTATCAGGGGAGTGGATCGGAGTTAGGTTTAGAGGTGCGTCAAGGGAAGTTGAGTATTGACTTTGCTTCACGAACTACGTTTTCGGTAGGTGGGTTAAGTGCACCGATTGAGTTGAGTATGACTGGGGCTCTTTGGCGGGATGGCCGGGTGGATTTATCGGTTTGTATTTGCAATACGAACGTTGCGGAGCATCCGGGTGGGAATTGGGACTTGGGTGCGGGGGGATCGATCCAGATTGAGGACATGACGTTGGAGCTTAGGCCTTTACGTCTTGTGGGTGCTAGTGGAGCGAAGGTGGAGCAGTTGGTTGTATGCGAGACTGTGGGCGGGGAGTTGAGGGTTGCTAGGGAAAGGCTTCATCTGTTTCAGGCTTCCAGTGGTGGGAAGAATTGGAAATCGCGTACGCACATGGTTGCAGATGGGTCTATCCCATTACGGTTTAGTGGATATGAGTTGCGTGTAGATCAACTAGAAGTTAGGGGGAGTCGTGCGACGCCGTATGTTGGGTTGCGTTATGGTGAAGAGACTTTAGCGGTAGCTACGCGTCGTTTTTGGGAGAATTTTCCAGGTTCGATTCGTTGTTCATCGCAAGGGATTGAGATGGGATTTTTGCCGAGGGAGAGTGGGTATCTGCATGAGCTTCAGGGTGGCGAGCAGAAGACCTTTGAATTTGCTGCTTATCAGGGTGGGGTGGTTTTGGAGGACAGGCCGCTGGAGTGTTATTTACAATTTCCTACGCCTGTGATTTCGACGGCATACTTAGAGAGTGTGGGGGTGGAGTTTGGTGCTGGTGGTGCGGTGTGTTCGATGAAGGGGAAGACGGCAGGTGAGACGAGTCAGTTGTATGAGGGGTTAGTGCGTCAGGCGATTGAAGGGTCTGATACATTTTTTTCGAAGCGCGAAGTTATCGACGAGTACGGTTGGCGGAATTTTGGTGATGTGTATGCCGATCATGAAGCGGTGTTTCACAAGGGAGAAACGCCGCTTATATCCCACTTGAACAATCAGTACGATTGTGTTTTGGGGTTTGCGATTCAGTATTTACGGACGGGGGATAAGAGGTGGTACGAGCAATTGATCGATCTTGCGAATCACGCTTGGGATATCGACACTTACCACACTTCTGGGGATAAATCTTCTTACAATCGCGGTTTGTTTTGGCATACTTATCACTATGCGGATGCGAGCACTGGGACACATCGGGGCTATCCAAAGTCGTTGCTTTACGAAGAGGTGATGGTTGATGGTGCTGATTTGGATACATTGGGCGCGACGGGTGCGAAGTTAAAGAAGGTATATGGGAAGGGTGGAGGTCCTGCGGCATCTCATGCGTATTCAACGGGTTGGATGGTGGCTTATTATCTCACTGGAGATGAGCGTTATCGCAAGGCTGTGATCAATTCGGCGGAATACGTGATGGGATTGGAAGATGGTTCCGCGACACGATTTCGATGGTTATCCAATCGCCCCACGGGTTTCGCAACTTGCAGTTCGATAGGGTATTACGGGCCAGGGCGAGCTTCTTCGAATTCGATTCACGCGCTCTTGACGGGATACGAATTGACGAGGGACATGAAGTACTTGGACATGGCGGTTTATTTGATGAAACGCTGTGTGCATCCTCAGCAAGACTTAGACAGCATGGACTTGTTAAATGCGGAGTTGCGTTGGTTTTACACGATGCATCTACAATCGCAGTGTCGGCTGATCGATGTCTTAGAGCAAATCCCGGGGCAGGAAGCGAATTTACAGTATGCGGTAGCGAGTTTGTTGCATTACGCACGATGGATGCTGGAGCATGAGCGACCTATTTTGGATCATCCGGAGCAATTGCAATATCCGACGGAGACTTGGGCGGCTCAAGACATACGCAAGTGGCATGTATTAGCTTATGCTTCTCGTTGGTGTAGTACACGGGAAGAGGGGGCCAAGATGATGTCGAAAGCGGAATGGTTTTATGATTACGTGATGAGGACATTGGATGGGTTTGAGACCAAATCGCTATGTCGTCCGGTGGTTTTGATGTTGGGGTGTGGGTGGCAGCGCGACGGATTGGTAAGAGACTTTGATGCAATGTGCCCTAAGCGGATTGAGTTACCGAAGGCGTGGGTTTCTCAAGAGAGGTTTATTCCTCAGCGGGACGAAGCGATTGGACGGGCGAAGAAGATATTGATGGTTGGTGCTGCGGGGACACTTGTTTTACTCCTTGCGGCTGCTTGGTTCGTGGCTAAGGCTTTATTGGGTTAAATTTTTCGTTGGAGCGCAAGAGAATGACATCACCCGATGCTGGTTTGCAGGGGAATTTCGCAGACGATTCGGTTGTGGTGATTGTACCTGTGCGCAACGATGCAAGACGTTTACGTGTGTTGCTCGAGTCGCTACGGCAGCAGACGTGTGCTCACGCTTTGGTGGTCGTCGACAACGGATCGAGCGATGAGAGTAGCTCGGTGGCGGCTTCATTTGGTGCCAAGGTTCTTGATGGATCGGGGTTAAAGGTTGGAGCGTTGCGTAATTTGGGCGTAGCGAATTCTCAGTCTTTCTGGGTGGCTTTTTGCGATTCAGATCATGAGGTTCCGGCGGACTGGTTGCAGACAGGATTAGCAGCGCTCAAGCATTATCCTGGGAAGACCGTGATAGGATCTCATTATCTCGCTCCAAAGGACTCGACTTGGGTTCAGAGTGCTTGGGCCATTCATCGGTTGCGAGCGATGGGGCGTGGGGCGGAGGAGACGGAGTGGTTGGGTGCTGGCAACATGTTGTTACGTCGAGAGGACTTTGATTCTATCGGTGGTTTTTCGGAGAATTTAGTAGCGGCGGAAGACGTCGATTTGTGTCATCGATTGCGGGGGGCAGGAGGTCGGGTGATTTGCGATCCTGCGGTCCGTAGTTTTCATCATGGGGAGCCGAAGACTATTGCGATTTTTTTGCGCAAGGAGTACTGGCGTGGTAGCAGTGGTTTGAAGGCTTGGTTTGAGTCGGGTTGTCCGATGAGCGACATTCCGAGTTTTATCTGGCCGTTATGGCATTTGTTAGTGCCAGTTCTTACGGTGCTGGTCGCGGCTTTTGTTTGGTACAACGGTGGTGCGGGGGGGCTGTGGTTGCTGGTGGGTTTGTTGTTGTGGGTTGCACCTGCGTTCGCTTTAGCGGTAAAGAACGCCATGCCGTATGGTGTCGTTCGCGTTATTCAGCTTTCAGTTCTTTACTTCATGTATGGACTAGCAAGAGCTGCTGCGTTATTCAAGGGTTGGTAGGGGCTGTGGATGGCTCGGTTGCGTTTTGGTCATTTTGGGATTCCGAGCGAGTGAGTAGTTTGACGCTCAGGGAGGAGATCCAAGCGACAAGGAACGACCAAGTCACGGCAATGATAGAAAGATTATTGACAAGCCAGCTGGTTCGGTAGAGTTCTTGTCTTTGCCAATTGATGTAAGCTGAAGGCCAACCCATGGTGGACCAGAGATAAAAACAAACTGGGACGGTGGGGATCGAGTAGCAGAGAAGTGATACGAAGAAACCGGTCCAGTAGGCGCGAGCAAAATGCGTTGTTTGAATCGCCATGCATAGTGAAACGCTTAGCAGGACCGGGGCCAGAAGCGTTGGGAAGAGTATTGCAGCCGATGGGGAGATGGTGGTGACCCCAATGATGATTGAACAGATTGCTGCCCATGCGAGGACTGCCGAGAATAAGCCGGACATGAGAGAGATTCCGGGTTTTGTTCGTGAGTCAACAAAGAATTGAAGGGCACCTTGGATTTGTTTAGCGCGAAGCGTAATGAGTGCTGCGATGCAACTAAGGAGCATGCCTGCCATCGCTAGTCGATTGATAAAGAATCCGATTCCTTCAAGCGTACCGCTTGCGTTGCTATTCATGACCCCGGCACCGAGGAATGCGAGTGCGAGGCAAGCACCGATGGAGATCGCAAGCCACTTCAGGGTGTCTTTGCGTTTATCATCGCGAGACTCATTGTTAGATTTAAGCAACTGCGTTTCGAGTTCATCGTCTTGATCGAGAGGGTGTATATCATCGTTGATCATGATGGTTTGGCTTTGCGAATGGGTGGAAGAGAGTTGGAAAACTCGCAAGTCCGAGCGATGTCGATTACAGCGTTGTCTAGTATACTGGGGGAACTTCGAAGTCATCCCCGCTTTTGCGACGTTCTTGCTGGAACTTGCCATGAAATCCGATGTCAATGCTTGCATTCTAATGCGTGAATTTGCGCTTTGGCGACGGATGCTGATAGGTTTCACGCTGATGGTTGCTTGGTTTTTCTCGGGGATTCTGTCGTTTCGTACGGATGAGTTTCGCACGGCGCAAGCGGCTTATGGTTCCCATAGCGAAGCTTTGCAGGGAAGGGCGCTAGGACTGCTCGCTGCGCGATGTTTGGAGTGTCATTCCGGGGGCGAGTCGGCGGGTGGATTGGATTTGCGATCACGGGAGGGGTTAGATCGGGGAGGGGATTCAGGAGCGGTGTGGATGGAGGAGGTTGAGCAGAGTCGACTGTGGCAAGTGATCGACAGTGGGGAGATGCCACCGAAGGTGAAGTTGACGCAGGAGGAGAAGGGGGTTTTGTTGGACTGGGTTGCTGGAGGGGCGAAGTTACCTGTGGAGCCATTGAATCGGTTGGAGCTGACATCTGATTATCGAGCTGGATTTGATTGGTGGGCTTTTAAGCCGATTGATAAGCGAGTCGTGGAGTCGTTGGAGTCGGGGGAGGTTTTTCATGGTTTGGATTCTGCTGGTGGTCGGTTAACGATTCGCAATCGCATCGACGAGTTGGTGTATCGCAAGCTAGCGACGGAGGGATTGGTACCGAATGGGTCGGCGAGTCCTCGTGTTCTGATACGTCGCTTGTTTTTGGATTTAGTTGGATTGCCGCCGAGTTACGAGCAGGTCCAAGCCTTTGAGCGGTCTGCGACCGAGGAGGCTTATGCGGCATTGGTCGAGGAGTTGTTAGCATCACCGGCTTATGGTGAGCGATGGGCGAGGCATTGGTTGGATGTGGTTCGTTATGGTGAGAGTGATGGATTCGAGAGAAACTTTCCGAGGCTCAATAGTTGGTATTACCGTGACTGGGTGATCGATGCGTTGAATCGTGATATGCCATACGATCGGTTTGTACAGATGCAGATTGCTGGGGATCAGTTATCCGAGGGGTTGGAGGGTGCAGCGGCTTGTAGTTTTCTAGTTAGTGGTGTGCACAACACGGTGGTCGGTTCGAGTGATCGGATGAAGCGATTGGCAATTCAAGATGAGTTAGAGGAGAAGATAGGTACGTTATCGCAGACGTTCTTGGGGCTCACGGCGCAGTGTGCTCGGTGTCATGAGCACAAGTATGATCCGATTTCTGCGGAGTCGTATTATCAGTTGGCGGCGGCATTGCAGGGTGTTGGTCATGGTGAGCGAGAGATTGCGGATGCGAATGTAGAGGAGCGGGTTGGGGAGTTGACGCAGCGGCGACGGGAGGTTGTCGAAGGGCTCAGGGAGTTAGAGGTAAGGGCATTGGAGGGTGCAGGGAAGCTTGGATCGACATCGGAGCAGTTCAAGTATCCTATTCCGGCTTATGCTTGGAATTTCGAGGGGGTTGGATTGGGTCAGCATGAGGTCTTGGATAGTGTTGCGGGTTTGCGAGCGACGCTTCATGGAAACGGGGGAGTATCGGGTGGGGTGGTGCTTGATGGCCAGTCGTATTGGCAGACGGATCCGATAGATCGGGACATGGGAGAGAAGACGCTGGCGGCTTGGGTGAGCATTGATCCATTGGATCAGTCGGGGGGTGGGGTGATCAGTTTACAGACGCTAGATGGTGTTGTGTTTGATGCGGTGGTTTATGCAGAGCGCGAGTCGCGTCAGTGGATGGCTGGTAGCAATGGATTTTCTCGGTCATCATCATTCGGCGGATTGCAGGAAGAATCAGGGGTAGTGCATATTGCGATTCGGTATCGGCAAGATGGAACGATTGAGGCATTTCGCAATGGGTCGTTGTATGGCAAGGGGTATAAGACGGGATTTCAGACGTATCGAGCTGGGGAGTCGCAATTCTTGTTTGGGCTGCGACATGGTCCGGCGGGCGGGAATCGAATGTTCCGTGGGGTGCTGCATCGTGCAGTATGTTTTCAGACGGCATTGAGCGACGATCAGTTGCGGGCATTGGCACAACATCGCGAGTGGGACTGGGATTTGCGGGAGGCTTTGAAGGCGCTTGGGCCGGAGGTGCTAGCCAAGCGAGATGCTTACCGTGCGGAGATTGTTCGGTTGGATCGGGAGATAGGTCAGTTACGGGAGGGATCGAAGCGGAAGGTGTACACGGTCGTGTCCGGTAGTGGGGGGGCAGGTGGTGGTATTGGTCCGACGCATGTGTTAATGCGTGGAGACATTGACAAGCCTGGTGTGGCGGTTCGAGCGGGTGGGATAGTTGGATTCGGGGAAATCGCGGGTAGGGATTTTGGGTTAGGAGAGCAATCTAGTGATGGGGAGCGTCGGTTGGCTTTAGCGAAGTGGATCACGGAGGTAAATCGTCCGTTATTGGCTCGAGTGATCGTCAATCGGTTATGGCATTATCATTTTGGGAATGGGATAGTTGAGACGCCGAATGATTTTGGGTTCAACGGGGGTAGGCCGAGTCATCCGGAGTTATTGGATTACTTAGCGCACGAGTTAATGCGAGACGGAATGAAATTGAAGGGATTGCATCGTCGGATAGTAATGTCTAGTGTCTATCGTCAGAGCAGTGAGCCGAGGGAGGATGGCTTAGCAAAGGACGGTTCGAATCGTTGGTTATGGCGGTATCCGATGCGTCGGTTGGATGGCGAGACGGTGCGTGATTCGATGTTAGCGATCAGTGGATTGTTACGTAGGGATCGTGGTGGGCCTGGGTATGTGGATGTGGACTACAAGGACATCAATGGGACGACGTACTATCATCCGAAGGTTGAGGAGCGGGCAGAGTGTTTTCGCAGGACGGTTTATCGATTCAGTCCGCGGTGTGAGCGAGTGTCGTTGCTCGATGCCTTGGATTGTCCAGATCCATCGGCGACAGCGCCGAAGCGTGCGATGACGACGACACCGTTGCAAGCGTTGAGTTTGCTCAATAGTGGATTTATGTTCCAGATGTCTGAGGGTTTAGCAAGTGAATTGGAGACTCGGAGGGGTGATATAAAGGTTGAAGCTTTCGTCGACCTGATGTTTCAGCGAGTGTTGTTAAGGGGTCCGAGCGAGGAGGAGAGAGTTCGAGCGGTGCGGTTAGTTCGCGATCACGGATTGCGTGCACTGGCGCGGGTTTTATGGAACACCAGTGAATTTTTGGTGATGGAGTAAGGGGGGGAGAAGCGAAATGAACAACTTGGATAAGCCGAGCGTGATGAATCGACGTGGTTGGTTGGATTGGTCGTGTCGTGGGCTCGGTGCGACGGCTTTCTTGTCGTTGCTTTCTTCGCAGCGGATGCAAGGAGGAGTGCCGGTTAGGGAGGGGAAGGCCAAGCGAGCGATTCAGATTTGTTTGGTAGGTGGATTGAGTCATTTGGACTCGTATGATTACAAGCCAGAATTGGAGAGGATGCACGGTAAGACTTTGCAGACGGATGAGAAGCCGGATATTTTTTTCGGTCAGATGGGATTATTGCGAAAGAGCGATTGGGAGTTTCGTCCGCGAGGGGAGAGCGGATTGATGATCTCGGAGTTGTTTCCCAAGATAGCATCCCAAGCGGATCGATTGACGGTGATTCGTTCGATGGTAACGGAGTCAGCCAACCACACGCCTGCATTGTTTTTCGAGAACAGTGGTTTTGAGTTCAATGGATTCCCGTCGATGGGGAGTTGGTTGTCGTATGGGTTGGGTTCGATTGCTGAAGATTTGCCGGCTTATGTTGTCCTTCCAGATGGCCGGGGTGGTCCAAATGGAGGGGCATCGAATTGGTCCAATGGGTTTTTGCCCGGGCAGCATCAAGGGGTGTTGTTTCACAGTGGCCAGGCACCGGTGCGAGATTTGCGACCTGCTAGGGAGATAAGTCGTGGGGAGGATGAGGCGACGATGGAGTTGGTGGAGTACATCAATCGCAAGCATCAGGCGGAGCATGCGTTGGAGGATTTGTTGCGTGCCAGGCTAGAGAGTTATGCTTTAGCGGCTAGGATGCAGGGGTCGGTGCCGGCGGTCGCGGATTTGAGTCAAGAGACCCAAGCAACGCGTAGTGCTTATGGGTTGGATCGTGTTGAGACGGCGGATATGGGGCAGCGTTGTCTATTGTCGAGGCGACTATTGGAGCGTGGGGTACGGTTTGTTCAGTTGTATTCGGGAGGACCGATAGCAGGTTCTCCGCGAACGAGTTGGGATGCGCATGAGAATGTGGCTGAGAATCATGCTGCGGAGGCTTTGCGAATCGATCAGCCGGTGGCAGCATTGCTTGAGGATTTGGCTGCACGAGGAATGTTAGAGGATACGTTGGTTTTGTTTACGACGGAGTTTGGGCGGACACCTTTTGCGCAGTCGGCAGCGGACCAAGCGGGTCCGGGTCGAGACCACAATCGGTATGCGTTTTCTTGTTGGATGGCAGGGGCGGGTTTACGGCCGGGGATGGCTTATGGGGAGAGTGATGCGATTGGGTGGAAGGTAGATCGCGATCCGGTCAGTTGGCATGATTTGCATGCGACGGTTTTGCATTTGTTTGGGATAGATCATGAGCAGTTGACTTACTATCACAACGGGATTTATCGGCGATTAACGAACGTGCATGGCGAGGTGATCTCGGGTGTATTGAGTTAGCGGTGTGTGATTATTCCAAGGTCCGATTTCAATAACGAACATTTAATGTCAAGTAACGCATATTACAAGCAGGATTCTGAGAACGCCTATACATCTGAAGGGGGTCTGGTGCATGAATCGATTGTAATACCGGCTTATCGTGGTCGATCGACGATTGGGGAGTGTATTGAGTCATTGTTGGTCGCTGCGCGAGGTCGAGAGGTCGAGATTTTGGTAGTGGAGAGTTCGCAAGACGGCACGGCGGAATGGGTTCGAGCGACGTATCCACAGGTTCGAGTGATCGCATTGCAGAGCCAGTTATCGGCGGGTGGTGCGAGGAATCGCGGGGTGGAGGAATCGGAGGGGGAGCGGATTTACTTTATCGATCAAGATTGTGTGGTTCCGTCGTATTGGATGCAGAGATTATCGGAACGGTTAGAACAAGAGGGGGTAGGGATTGCCGGCGGCGCGATCGGTTTTCGCAATTGGTCGAATCTGAGTGGTTCTGCGGTTTTCTTTCTTGAATTTCTTTATCATTTTCCATCACGGCTTGGGGTTTCTACAAATCGGAATTTTCTACTAGGCTGTAACTTGGCTTGTCGTCGGGAGGTCTTTGATACTGTTCGATTTCCGGAGCAGACTTTAGCGGAGGACGTATTATTTTCTTCGCGAGTACAGGAAGCGGGTTGGAAGGTGGTGTATGATCCGGGCATTGTAGTAATGCATTGGAATCGGTCAGGTTGGGGAGAATTTTTTCGATATAATGCGAAGATGGGTAGGGCTTCTGCGAAAGCGCAGTATTCTATGAGGCCCAAGGGTTCGGAGTTGATCTTTCGATTGCCAATTTTGATATTCATCTCACCGGCAAAGATACTGCCCCAGATCGCTTATTCGCTGCTTGGGCAATGGCGGTACTTTTTCCGTTTCTTGTTGGTGTCGCCTATGTGTTTGTTGGGTAATTGGGTATGGGGTTGGGCTTTTTATCGGGAACTACGGCGACAATCTCGCTCAGAGAGTTAAGTATGGGTCGATGCATATTGCATGTTGGGATGCAGAAGACGGGTTCGTCATCTATACAAGAGACATTGTTTTTTGGGCTGAGAGATCGATCTTATCGCTACTTTAGCGCGGGTGAGATCAACGGTTCGAGGATGTTGTACACATTGACTTCAGGAGATTCGCTGGCGGAGTTCTACTGGGGGCGTTCAACGAAAGGGGCTAGTTTTGCTAGGGTTTGGAAAGCGTATTATCAGCGCAAGCTTCGGCGAGCTATGGATCGTGCGCGAGGTGAGGGGAGTACCTTGATACTATCCGGGGAGGACATGTGGGGTCAGCAAGAAGAGGGGATGGTGAACTTAAGAGGGCTGTTACAGGACTATGGTTTTGAGACGACGGTGATGGTCTATATACGGCCGTGGAAGTCTTTTCTCGAGAGCAATTATCAGCAGCGGCTCAAGGGGATGACAAGGCGAATGAATGCGCAACCGAGAATTGGTGGTATCAGTATTCGAGATCCGAACCGGCTAAGTTATCGTGGGAAGTTAGAGATGTTGGATCGAGTCTTTGGTCGGGATCGAGTGATTGCGAAGAAGTTTGCTCCGAGTATTTTTCCTGACGGATGTGTCGTTCAGGATTTCATGTCGACGGTAGGAATTCCGATGGAGGCGAGCAAGATACGGAGGGCGAATGAGTCGATGTCGATGGAGGCATCGAAGTTATTGTATGCGTATCGGATGTTTGGCCCTGTGGAGAGGGGGTGGGGAGAGTTCAAGGTGTGGATGCATTATTGGATGGTTCTTTCTCTGCAAGAAATCGAGGGTGAGAGATTGAAGTTCCATTCACGGTTGGTTTTACCGATTCTGGAGGAGAAGTCGCAGCAAGCGCGTTGGATAGAAGAAAGAATAGGGGCATCGATAGATGAGGATATGTACAAAGATGATGATCGTGAGTGCATTGGCGAGTTGAGTGATTTCTATCGATTTAAGGAATCGACGTTGCAGTGGTTAGCGAATCGCGTGGGAGGCAGGATGCCATCAGAGATGGAAGGTGAGGAGGCAGCGAGGCAGGTGGCATTGCTCATGGACCGTCTTCGGCATCAGGTGCCAAGTGGATCGAAAGTAATAGGGAGTATAGGCCGATTTAGCGAGCGATGTTGGAGGCGTTGGCGTTCTGGGGATCGGTAGCTTCTCCCGCCGAAGCTGGGTGCTGGGGGGGTGGTGCCCATACCGTGAGTTACGTCGAGGCTAGCGCTAAGCTGGGGCAAGTGGATTAGCGTTGTGTGCCCAAGAGTTGTTTGTATTTTTCACGTACGATTGCAACTTGGGCTTGAAGATCGGGTAGGACAGGTAGGTTTGCTTTGAGGTGTTCGATGAGGTTTGGGTTCTCGATTAGTGAGAGCATGGAGCGTTTGAGGTCTTGTGTATCACCGACTTGAAAGTGCAAACCGTCGACACCATCGCGAACGAGTTCGGCCATACCGCCGATGTTGGAGGTGATTACGGGCGCGCCGGACTGGAAGGCTTCTTGGATTGTGAAGGGTGAGTTTTCGAACCAGATACTTGGTACGATCACGACATCGAGGGTTGAGAGGATACGTTCGAGATCTTCATTTTTGTAAGCGCCGAAGAAGTGGAAACCTTCGGGAGCATTTTGGGTGATACGATTCCAGTAGCTTTCTGCGACGGGTCCACCGAAGCACGAGCCGTGGATATGAAGGTGTGCTCGATCACCGAGGCCTCGGAAGGCTTCGAGAAGCACTTCGAGACCTTTGTGGGAGTGGAAGGCGCCGATAAAGCCGAAGCGGAGTTTACCGTCTTTGGAAGGTGTTCTAGGTTGGGCTTGCATCGGCCGCATACCGTAGCGGATGAAATGGACTTTATCGCGGTTTAGTCCGCATGAGACATATTTTTCGAGGAGGAATTTGCTGGGGCTGATGAACAGGTCTACGTCTTGGAAGATGCGTTTGGAGTGTTCGAGATAGAAGTTCTTTTTTTCTTCGAAGGAAGCGGTTTGAGGGTTGCCATAGAATGTTTTGGGGATGGCGAGGGCGGACTGAAGCAGTGCGCGAATGATCGGATTAGCTTGTTGGCTTGCGAAGACTTGCCAGCGTGAGAGGGGTGGGATGTGTCGTCGAATCCAGGGGGCGTTGGGATTGGTTTTGGGCTTTCCTCCGATAGCACGGATGGGCACGGGGCAGCAATCTTGGAAGAAGTTTCCATCGGACTTACCGCAGATTGCACCATCGGTGCGAAGCAGGAGGTGGTTTGGGCAGACGAGACCGTAGTCGTGTAGGGTGTAGACGACGGCGGCACCCGATTGTTTAGCGATCGTTGGGAGATCATCGCCGAGGCTTAGGAAATTGTGGAAGTGTACGATTTCGGGTCGGCATTCTTCGAGTACGGATCGGAATTGCTTTTGCAGGATGGGGTTTTTCCAGTTGGCAACTCGAGCGTAGTGTCCGCCGTCGATACCGTGATAGATTTTGCAACCATCGCTGGTGGAGCGATCGATACGTCGTGGTTTTTTGTGAGGGATTTCCGAGAGGTGAAAGACGGACACTTCGTCGGTGGCGGCGAGTGATTTACTCAATTGCCAGCAGTGCAGTTCAGAGCCTTGGCGTGAGAAGGGAGGGAATTGGTGATTGATTTGAAGGATTCGCATTGCAATTGGTTCATTGAGCTTTTTTATTTTGGGACTTAGGATGGTAGTTTACTGTTGAGAGAATCAAAGCGAAGCACAAAGCCCAGGTGCGAGAGCATTTTTAGAACAAGCAAACGGTTTGGGGAGGGTTTAGCAAAGGGATAGATCGAATGGTGCGTTGTATATTGCATACAGGGATGCCCAAGACCGGCACTTCGTCGATTCAGGAGTCTCTATATTTTGGTCTACGGGATAAAAAGTTTCGGTACATCGATTTCGGTCATGCTCAGACTAATGCTTGTCGCGCTATGGCGACTATGTTTACAGAGGATCCAGGGTCTTTTTAGTATCATCGACAGCGAGGTGTAACTTCAGAAGCGATCGACCGCGATCGAGTCCGTTGCTACAGGGTGCTTGAACGCGAGATTGCTAGGGGGAGGCGTTGTAAAAATACGTTGGTGATCTCTGCCGAAAATATTTGGGAGATGCAGCGCCGGGAGCTCGAGTCACTACGGCAGGTAATGGATGTGTTGACATGCGAAGTCAAGGTTGTCGCTTACGTACGGCCCTGGGTGGCTTGGTTGCAGAGCGAGTTTCAGCAGCGAGTGAAGATGGGAATAAGTCATGCGCTACTTTCACCCATAGCGCGGCAGGTTTTGGATTATCAAACACGGGTCGAGTTGTTTGAGGAAGTATTTGGGAGGGAGAACGTCGAGATAAGGGTGTTCCTTCCTGAGGGGGGATCCTGTGGAGGTTGCGGAGGCGATGGGATGGTTGCTCAATCATCCATCGATGAAGGGGCTTACAGAAGTTTTGGGAGGGGTTGTGCGGAATAAGGTTGCAACTTGGTTGCGGTAAATTTGCTGGGGGGGTGGTGACAGTAATCTTTGAGTAGGGGTGATTACTGTCTTTTGCGAGAGTGCAGGTACTCGACGAGTTGTTGAACGGATTCGACATCGAGAATTTCGTCGTCGATTTTGATCCCGAAGCGTTTTTCGAGTTCGAAGGTCATTTCAGCCATGGCGACCGAGTCGATACCGATCATGGCGAGCGAGTCATCGGGATGGGGTTTGCTGCCGACGACCTTCGTCAGGTATTCCATGACTTGGGCTTGGGTTTCCTCGATAGTTTCCATGGCATCCGAGCAAGGGAAGGTCGGTAAGTCGTTAGCTAGCAATCACGTTGGACGTCGATTGTATTTAGTGATCAGTGCGTGTCACTGATCGAAGGGGGTACGATACCGGGAAAGTGGTGACAGAATCAAGCCCTGGTTGGAGAAGATTAGGCTAGGAGTTTTGTGCAGACTTTTCCTTCGTTTTGGGTTGCGCGTTCGGGTCGCCCTTGGTGTGGGTAGACGAGTTTCCAGTGATCGATACCGATCAGGTGCAGGATGGTGGCGTGAAGGTCATGGATATGGAGTCGGTCATCGACGGCATGGAGGCCGATTTCGTCGGTTGAGCCGATGGTTTGTCCGCCGCGAACACCGCCGCCGGCGAACCACATGGTGAATCCGTTGGGGTTATGGTCTCTGCCGTCTCCTTTTTCGCTCATTGGGGTTCGTCCGAATTCGCCTCCCCAGATTACGAGGGTGGAATCGAGTAGACCGCGTTGTTTCAGGTCGGTTAGTAGACCGGCGATGGGTCGGTCGGAGGATTTGCAAAGTGTTGAGTGGTTTTTCTCAATGCCTGCATGAGCATCCCAACGGCTCCCGGCGCCGTGATAGAGTTGGATGAAGCGAACACCGCGTTCGACGAGACGTCGGGCGAGTAGGCATTGTTTTCCGAAGGTATGGGTTTCTTTTTCGTCGATACCGTAGAGTTGCAGGGTGGAGTGTGATTCTTGGGTCAGATCGACAGCTTCGGGGGCTTGGGACTGCATTCGGTATGCGAGTTCGTAGGCGCGGATTCGCGCATCGAGTTCGGAGTCGATGGTTCGGGTGCTTTGGTGTTGTCGATTAAGTGCATCGATCAAGCGGCGTTTTGCATGGGGAGAAGCGGCGCGATCTGGGGGAGGGTTCAGGTGGCGAATGGGTTCGTTTCCGCCGTTCAGCGCTGTGCCTTGGTAGGTAGCGGGCATGAAGCCTGCGCTCCAGTTGCGTGGACCGTTGATAACTTTGCCTGGATCGTCTTCCATGACGACGAATGCGGGGAGCGATTCGTTTTCGGTACCGAGACCGTAGGTGGCCCAAGCACCGAGGCTGGGTCTGCCGCCGAAGATGGAGCCGGAGTTCATTTGGCAAACGCCGTTGGAGTGGTTCAGACCGTTTCCCCAGCAGGAGCGAACGATGGCGAGATCGTCAGCATGTTGTGCGGTATGGGGTAGCCAGTCGGAGACCCAGGTGCCGGATTGTCCGTATTGTTTCCAGCTTCTTTTGCTCGGCATGAGTGGGGCGTTGTATTCACCCATGGGGGTGATGACTGGTTTGAAGCTAGGTGGTAGTGGTTGACCGGCGAGGGATTGAAGTTTGGGTTTGGGGTCAAAGAGATCGATGTGGCTTGGGCCACCTTCCATGAATAGGAAGATTACGCTTTTGGCTTTAGCTGGATGATGGGATTTACCTGTGTGTTGATCGGCGAAGGCAGATTGCTGCAGGAGGGATTCGAGGGCGATTAGCCCGAATCCACTGCCGGCGAGTTGCAGCATACTGCGGCGATCGAAGTAGCGTAGTTGGTTGGATGGGGTCATGCTGATTGGACTAGGTTGATTTATTCGATGTACAGGAAGCTATTGGTATTTAGCAGTGCGTGGGCTACTTCTCGCCAAGAGTGCAGTTCACTGATTGATGGTTCGGAGGTTTTGAGGGATTCGATTAAATCGAGGACCCATCGTTGTTCATCTGGAGTTGGGTTTCTTAGCAAGACGCGTTGGAATGCTACTTGTAAGCGTTCGGAGTCTTGTGAGTAGTTTTCGGTTAGAAGTTTGGCGAGTTCATCGGCGCGGTCGAGCATCCAGGGTGAGTTGGTCAGCACGAGTGCTTGTAGTGGAGTGGTGGTTTTGTTTCGAATAGCGACGGAGGAGCTACCATCTGGAGCATCGAAAGACGCGAGGAACGGGTGGGGTGCATTTCTGAGGACGCGTTGGTAGATCGAGCGTCGGTGGGAGTCGTTGGAGTCGGAGGGGCCACCGGTTCGAGGGTCGAGAGTACCGACGACTTGGAGGATTGAGTCACGTATTTGTTCTGCGTCCATGCGTCGTGGGGTGAACCGCCATAAGAGAGTGTTGTCGCTATCGATTGTATAGGCTTGGGTCCACTGCTCTGGGTAGCTTGATTGTTTGTAAGTATCGGAGGTGAGAATAAGTCTGTGGAGGGTTTTGAGGCGTCCTTTGTTATCGATGAGTTGAGAGGCTAGGAAGTCGAGCAATTCGGGGTGGCTTGGGGGGGATCCGAGTCGTCCGAAGTCGCTTGCGTTGGCCACGAGTCCTTTTCCGAAGTGGTGTTGCCAGATTCGGTTAGCGAGTACTCTCCAGGACATGGGGTTTTCTTCAGCGGTGATCCAGCGAGCTAAGGCGGAACGTTGGCCGGAGGAATCGGAGGTAGGGGTGGGTTTAAGGATGGAGTGCAGAGAAGGATCGAGAACGGTGGGGACACCTGGATCGATGGCTGGTTGGTTGGATTTTCCGGGGCGGTGGATTCCGGTGGGCAATTTGGTTCCATCGCGAACGGTGAGAGCCATTTCGGGTGGTTTTGGTCGTTGTTTCAAGAGATCATCCCATTGTTTTTTGAGTTCTTTCCAATGAGTGAGTTGATCACCTTGAAGTTTTTTGGCGAAGTCGATGCCTTTGTCTTCGCGTTCGATTTGCAGGTAGGCGAGGATTGCGATTGCGCGTTGGTTTGCAGGGCGGTCGGGTTCAGGCATTCTGAGGATTGGTCGCACGTCGGGAGGGAATTTTTCGATTCCTGCTTGTAGTGCTTGTTCTCGTATAGGTTGTTCGAGAGCTTGCATCGCTTCTTGAACGCTCTTCGCGGAGGCTTGCCAAGCGGCTTCTTCGGTGAGCCATCGTTGATAGTCTTGTTGGTCGGCGGGGATATCGTAGCGGGGTTCGATGGGTGCGAAGAAGGCTTGGAGTTGGTAGTAGTCTTGTTGGAGGATGGGATCGAATTTGTGATTGTGGCATCGAGCGCAGGAGAATCCCATACCGAGGAAGACTTCGCCGGTGACATCGGTCAGATCATTGAGGATGTTGTCCCATTGGGTACGCACGTCGCGTTGGTTGTATTCATAGATCCAGTGGCGTAGGTAGCCGGTAGCGGCGTTCATACGATTGGACTTTGGATCGATTTCATCACCGGCGAGTTGTTCGAGTACAAATTGGCTATAGGGGATGTCTTCGTTGAAGGCTTGGATAACGTAGTCGCGATAGCGGTATGCGGTGGGTCGAAAATCGTCTTGTTTGTATCCATCGGATTCAGCGAACCGTACGAGGTCGAGCCAGTAGCGGGCCCAGCGTTCGCCGTAGCGTGGGTCTTGGAGGAGTTGATCGACGAGTTGGTCGTAGGAGATGGAGTTATCGCTGATGCGTTGCAGTTCTTCGGGGGTAGGTGGTAGTCCGAGGAGATCTAGGTATAGACGGCGGACGAGAATATTCAGTGGCGCGCTAGGGCTGATGGAGAGATTTTTCTCGGTGAGTTTTTGTTGGATGAATGCGTCGATGGGATGGGAGCGGTTGGAGGGAGGAGGTTGGGTGGGTTCGATGGGTTGGAAGAACCAGTATTGGCGATCTTCGGGGGTGATCGTGTCAGTGGTATTTTTGGGTTTTAATTCGTTTGCGTATTGGGGCCAGGGGGCACCATCACGGATCCAGGTTTCGATGGCCGCAATTTGTTCGTCGGAGAGTTTGCGGTTTGGTGGCATTTCGGGGCCGAGGTGTTTTACGGCTTGCAAGAGCAGGCTATCGGACCAGTTTTGATCGATGAGGGCTCCAGAATCACCACCTTTTCTGAAAGCCTCAGGCTGGTCGAGTCTTAGGGATGCTTCTGCTTTTTCTGGTCCATGGCAGGAGAGGCAATGATCGATGAGGATGGGGCGAATTGCGTTTTCGAAGTGTCTTGTGGCGTTTTCGTGGGGATTAGGGTAAGAATCCGAAGGGGGCGGGGATTGAGCCAGGATCAGATTGGTGACCAGGATCAGACTGATGACCAGGATCAGATTGATGAGGAGTTTGGCGCAAGCGAGGGCACGCGGTGCGAGGGAGGTGCGAGCGAGCGAGGCTTGGAGGCAGTTCATGGTCAATCTGCGGGTAGGTTTTGGTGGTGGACCGATGGATCTATTTTATCCCGTGTTTTTCACGTGGAGTGCTTAGGTGATAGGGTCGGTTTTAGCATACTCGATTTGGGGGGGGAAATTGAGTTTTTCGGGTTTGTTTTTTCGATCAAGCTCGCTTGGTCCTACTCGTAGGGACTGGAGTTCGGTGCGATAATTGGCGGTTCTGGCTTAGGCAGAACCAAATTACAAGAAGAAAGATCATAGACGATGGTTACACATAGCAATGGGTGGTTATCTGGGTTTCGGAGAGGACTTGGATTGGTCTTAGGTTTTAGTGGTGTGATATGTGCGGGTTTTGAGGGATTGGGGGTTGGATACGCGGATGAGAATCCGGTGGGAGCGGCGGTAAAAGAGGGGGGACGCAAGCCGGCGGAGGCGCGGATTTATACAGACATTTCGTATTTGGCTTCGGATGATCTTCGGGGTCGCTCTGCGGAGACGCCGGGATTGAAGTTGGCTTCGGAGTACATTGCCAAGCGTTATGCGGAGTTAGGATTAACAACGGACTTGTTTGACGGTCAGCCGTTTCAATATTTTGAGATCAACGGCAATCCGGGTACGAGTACTGAGAGCAATCAGTTGGTGGTAACGAAGGGGGATGGTACACAGAGTGCGTTGGTTTTGGGGGAAACGTTTCAGCCACAGGCGTTGGGGTCGAATGGTGAGGTAAGTGGCGGGTTGGTGTTTGTTGGGTATGGGATTACGGCGGAGGAAGAGAACTTCAAGTATGACGATTATGCGGGACTTGATGTAACGGGTAAGGTTGTGGTGGTGATCCGCAAGCAGCCCAAGGTGGCGGAGGGGGTGAGTGGACCTTTTGCGGGTCCGCAGCCTAGTCAATATGCGTTTTTCACCAGCAAGGTAGCCAATGCGGCGAAGCATGGTGCGGCGGCGTTGGTGCTCATCAATGATGCGGGTTCTGAGAGTGAGAATCCTGGAGCTTTGTTGCCTGTGACGGGAGCAGGGAACAGTGGGGACGGTCCGAAGATTCCTACTTTTTTTGTCTCTCGATCAGAAGTTGAGCAGTGGTTGAAGGAATCGGGCAAAGATTTGGAGGAGATTGAATCGAACATCAATCAGACGCTTGAGCCACAGTCCTTCGAGATGGTTGGATGGAAAGCGGAGGGGAAGGCGGACGTATCGCGACGTAAGATTCCATCGATGAACGTGTTGGGATTGTTGCCTGGAAGTGGAGAGTTGGCAGAAGAGGTGGTGGTGGTCGGAGCGCACTTTGATCATGTGGGGATGGGTGGTGCGGGATCGTTAGCACCTGGAACTTATGAGATTCACAATGGTGCGGATGACAATGCTTCTGGCACAGTTGGATTGTTGGAGACAGCGCGACGGATGGTGGAGTGGTCTCGAGAGTATCCGGCGGACAAGCCACGTAGGAGTATTTTGTTTATTACTTTTAGCGCCGAGGAATTGGGGCTTATTGGTAGCGAGTATTACGTGAATCATCCAAGATTTGATTTGGCGAAGACGGTAGCGATGTTGAATTTGGACATGGTGGGTCGGGTGACGGACAATGTGTTGACGGTCTATGGGACAGGGACTGCGGTTGAGTTTGATGAGTTATTGACTCGATCGAATGAGAAGTTAGGGTTTGAACTCAAGCGGCAGCCGGAGGGGGTTGGTCCGAGCGATCATCAATCGTTCTTTTTGAAGGGTATCCCGGTTTACCATTTCTTTTCCGGTTTTCACCCTGATTACCATCGCCCCAGCGATGACTTTGACAAGATTAACGTTGAAGGGATTTCGCGGATTGTGGACATGGTGGTATACATGACTGAGAGCATTGCATCGGAACCGAAGCGTCCGACGTTTTTGAAGAGTGCGACGACGAAAGTTCGCTTGGGGGTTCGAATCAAGCAATCCGAGCCGGGATTGGTAGTTGATCGTGTGATGCCTGGTGGTTGGGCGAAGAAGGCGGGTATTTTGCCGAATGATCAAATTTTGCGGATTGGGGATCGAGCTGTTTCGAACCGCGAGGAGATGGATTCTGCTTTGGAGTCATTTAAACCTGGGGATGACATGCAGGTGGAGATTAAGCGTGGTGAGGAGACGGTTACCGTTCACGCGCAGATCGGAACTTAGGTTGGTCAGTTTCTCTTGTTGTGCGTTTAGGAACTATGGAGGGCGAAGGGGCATGAGCCCGCTTCGCGCGAGCCGCGGGGTGTTTGCATGAGCCCGCTTCGCGCGAGCTGCGGGGTGTTTGCATGAGCCCGCTTCGCGCGAGCTGCGGGGTGTTTGCATGAGCC
>CAZACJ010000014.1:40233-80584 GCA_964483385.1 uncultured Pirellula sp.
GCGGGGTGTTTGCATGAGCCCGCTTCGCGCGAGCTGCGGGGTGTTTGCATGAGCCTGCTCTGTTTATTGCATGTTGCAATCCGATGAAAACCACAACGTTGTAGGGGCTGATTGGTTGGGGGTGTTGATGTATTGAACCGGGAACCGCGAATCACCCGGTGCTTGCGCATTGCGGCTCAAAGAGTAGGTTCGTCGAATTTGACATTCAGGTGGGGTATACCATTTTTCAGGGCCCAGATCGCGGCAGCGGTTCGATCGCTAGCTTGAAGTTTTCGCAGAACATTTTGAACGTGTTCTTTGACGGTCTCCAAGCTGATGTTTAGAGACTTGCTAATTTCACGATTGCTCAATCCGAGGGATAGGTGGACAAGGATTCTGTGTTCTTGTTTTGTTAAGGGGAGCATCAAGTTTTCGGCGGGCTTGTGATACATCTTTAAGAATATCTTGGCTTGATCGACGACCGAGTTGTTTGGACGTTCTTGCCTTGTCAAAGCGTCGAGGATATCGATGAGTCGTCTTACGGGCGACCGTTTTGAGACGTATTCCCAAGCATCGAGGATACTAGCGCGAGCGACATGCGTTGGGTTTTCGTCGTAGGTATAAACGATGACTTTTATATTCGGGAAGGCTTGAAGGTGTTCGTCGAAGTATTCGATGGTGTCGATTCCAGCGACACGGATTTCAGCGATCAGTACATCTGTGGGATGATGATTGAGGTGATCTGAGAGAGATTCGATTTTAGGAGGTTCGGTGATGATTTGATGATTCGTCTCGGAGATCGCTTGTTGGATTCCGAGTTTGCATAGATGGTTGTCATCTATGCAACAGATGCGCAGCGACATGGAGGGACCTACAACAGCCGGTGGGGCTTAACAATTGATAAGGAGTGGGACGAGGGATGAGGAGTGGGACGAGGGGTGTGTTGAAACACCGCGGTGGGATGTGCAGTTCTTTGTCTATGTCATCGCGAGGTTTCGGGTTGAGCGACATTACGCGTTGGGGGGACAGAGACAGCAGAGAACAGTTTAGCAGAGGGGAGGAGTGGTCGCCGGGAACTTGTTACACTTTTTTAAGGTAATTTCGGGGTTGCTGCGAGGGTTTTTGAGTTTGCGTTGAGTTGTAATTCACAGGCTTGGGACAGCTTTTGGAGGAGTTCTTCGAGCGATAGGTTTTGGAAGGAGATATCGATTTCGCGTCGAGCGAGATGTTCGGGCAGTTTATTGGCATCGAGTTCGAGTCCGAGTTGTTGGCTTAGATTTTCGAGAATACGCAGTGTTTCGCCGCGATATCGGCCTGAGAATCGTCGGGATGCAGGGTTGTTCGTGGTGGGATTGCGTTTTTTTGGGGGGGGTGCGAGGGAGCTAACGAGTTCTCGGTGTGCGGCGACGGGTGCGAGGATATGCCAAGCTTCGTTGGCATTTCCGGGTTTTGGTTCGGCAATGCGTTGAACGGAAGCATTTGGCCAGCGTTCCCGCCAGGCTTGCCAGGCTGTTTTTCCGATTTTAGGGATTTCGGAGGAGTACTGAAATTTCACGTTGGGTGGATTTGGTTGGTTGGCGAAGGATTCAAGTAGTGTGGTGATGGTGGGTGGGTCGTTGGGGGTGACTAGAAGTTGTTGATCGAAGCCGCTGAGTAGTAGTGTTGCGATGGCGGCTGGGTTGGTTTGTTGGAGTTGGAAAGCTCTCCATATATCAGGAGTTGTTTCGAGCATTGTCGATGAAGATGGAGTGGGGAGACGCGAGGATTTCAGGAAGGAGTTCCAGATGGTTTTCGTGTCGGTTCCATCACTCCAGGAGATACCATCTTTCAGTGGAGAGCGTAGGGTTGGATTGGGTGCGAGGAAGTTTGACCAGTAGGCCCATTCCATAGCGGTAGCTGTTTCTTTGGGGGTGATTGCTACCCAGCGATCCACGATAGCGACTTCTGCGTGCAGGTGGTTTGCAATGGAGTGGATAAGGGATTCGACGGTGGTGTTTTCGGGGATAGTGAGTTTCAGTGTTACATCGCTGGGGATACGTCGATCGAGCCAGATAGGAACAAGGTCACGAGCGTTAGAGGATGAAAGCCAATCGAGGAGAGGCAAGTCGATTGTCGAGCCGGCGTCTGTAGCGATTGATTGTAATTGGCTTGTGAGCGCGATCGCTTGGGGTGTTCGATAAGGGTGTGTTGGAGTGGATTGTCCGAGAGTGAGGTTCGAGGAGAGGCAAGCGAATAGGAGTGCGATTGCGCGAGCCCATCGCGATGCATGGAGCTTGGAGTGATCGAGCTGGGTGCTGATAGCGTTGTTGGTGTGGGGTGCTTTGAAAGTCAAGCGTATAGTTCTACTTTTTTGGGATTCGTGGATGTTGATTGCGAAGTGGATTGCGGTGATTACAGTGGAGATCGACTTGATTGAATTCAGAGAGTAATCCATGAGAACACCACAATCCAATTTGACGCCCAAGTTGGTTACATTCTATCGCGAGCGGGAGGCTTTGGGCAATTTGGCTTGGTCCACTGTCGCAGAGCATTACAGTGCGCATACGTTGCGTCGTTTGGTCCATGCGCGGGATGGTGAGAGTCGTCAGGCGGCGATTTGGGGATTGGGATGGATAGGTGAGCAAGCGGATTATTACTTTCTTGGGCCTTGGTTACGGGCGGATTGGTATTCAGTGCGATTGGAAGCGGATCGGTCTCGTACTGCGATTTTACAGAGGGTTCGCTGTAGATGGCATCAGGATTATGCGCGGCGGATAGAAGATTCGATGGCGGAGGAGAATTGGGGTTTAGCGAGGCGGATGGCGGATCAGTTGGTTCGCAAGCACGCGGAGCACCCGGAGGCTTGGTTATTACGGATCGTGACTCGGTTGTGTACTTCTCAGATTTCGGGAGCGATTGACGATTGTTGTTTTTTGTTATCGTTTGATCGGGAATGTTATCGGGCTTTGGTCTTGCTCGGGCAGTGCTATTGGATGTTGGATCGTCCTTTACTGGCGAGAGAGTGTTTTTTGGAGGCAGCGAGAGTATATCCGGAGTGTCGCGTATCGGTTGAGACGCTTTCGCCATGAGTTGCTGCGGAGGTAATAGTTGATCGTTGGCTGATTAGATGATTAGCGGACAGTAGCCCCGTTGGGTGTTCCGGCGTTTTGGTTCGCGATCGATGGGTTGGGGGAAGAGTAGGGGGATGGTAGTTCGACGGAGGTGAACTCGGCCCAGATGGGGTTATGGTCGGAGACCTTTAGAGCTTCGTCGATCGGGATACCGAAGATCTTTGTCATTTCAAGAACACCTGCGCGTCCGGTGAATTCATTGGTTGGTCCGCGATCGAAGAGGATATTGTCATAGATTTCGGTACGTCGCGTGTTGGTGGGTTGATCGTTGATGACCCAATAGATTCCGGGGACTTGAGCGAGGTTTCCGAATTTTGAGGGAGCGGCATTTAGGTCACCGAGCATCATTACGTCGTCTTCGCGTGCGGTAGCCCATTCGTATTCTCGTACAGCGGCGAGGACGGTATGCATGACTGGGAGTTCTTGTTTGACTTCTCCGGGATCTGTATGGATGTTCATCAGAGAGAACGTGAAGGGAGGGTATCCTGGTGGGACGCGAGTAGCGAAGCGACCGACGAGAGGTTCTCTGTGGAGTAGGTCGGCGGTATCGTTGACGGTGTAGCTGGCGCTAGGGCTCGAGAGGATGCGGGTGGTATCGTAGACGTAGCAGTATTGTTCTTTGGAGTTGGAGCGGCCCAAGCGTGGTCCGAGGATAAAGTCGTAGCGAGCTCCTTGGGCGTTGACCAGTTCGATCAGTCGGGGGAGTACCGTCTGGTCCATTGCGCGGACTTCTTGGATTGCAGTGACGTCAAAGAGTCTGAGGATTTCGACAATACGTTGTACGACGACGGGGTCAGAGACCTTCTTTTCTCCGAACGCTTGGATGTTGAAGCTTGCGACGAGCGTATTTTGGGGGGTGCGTTTGGGGAGCGGAAGTGCGGTGGTGGATTGATCTGTGGGGCGGAAGGAGGTCCGTTGCAGTGGGCGAGCGTCGTAGGGTTGTTGGGATGTTGGATTGTTGGGTAGGACTTCGTTCGAATCATTTGGAGGGGATTCGATGAGGTCGCATCCGGCGAGGCAAAAGAGGCAAAGCAGGAGGGCTTGGATCGGCAGGAGGGCTTGGATCGGCAACAGGGGTAGGTGCCTGGCGAGGCGAATAGGGAACGAGTTTGCGACCATCCCACGCCTCCTTGCTTGGGAAACCACTGTGAATCATTCGGATTACCATGTGAGTTCGTGCAGTGTCAATCTTTGGAGGCAATCTTTGAAGGATCGTGTGTTCCGCCGAGTGCATGAACTTTGGTAGAAGAGAACGTTTAGCGTGTTGAGGTGTTTGAGCACAACACAGGATTTTGCGATTTGGGGGTGGTGGTGATGCGGGTTGATTTGTTGATTACGGAGATTGAGACGGGGGGTGCGGAGCGTTGCTGTGTGGAGTTAGCGATATATTTAGCGCGTCGGGGGGTGCAAGTTCGGGTGATTTCGGTGGGGCCAGCGCCGTTGGGGAGTGGCGAGGGGGATGCGAAGGGTTTGTTATGGCGTCGGTTGCAGGAGGTTGCGAGCGAGTTGGGAGCGTTGGGGGGGAGTGGGGAATTGGAGGTTCACTTTTTGAATGCTAGCAAGCCGTGGCAATGGTTTCGAGCGAAGTGTGGGTTGGAGCGGTTGTTGGCAGAGGGTCGGCCGGAGGTAGCGCAGGGGTTTTTATGGCATGCGAATGTGTTGGGTGGTGTTGTGTATGGTGGAGCGGGGGTGAATTGGGTAGCGGGGGTTAGGGTGGTCGAGCCTCGTCGTTGGCGAGCGTGGTTTGCTAGGTATTGGCATCGTCCGGCGCGGCGGGTGGTGTGTGTGAGTGAGGAAGTTGCGGCTTGGAGTGCGAAAAAAGAGGGAGTGTCGTTGGAGAAGTTGATGGTGATTGCCAATGGGATTGAGTTGCCAGAGAAGCGCAAGGAGTGGGGATTGGGTGGTGGGGGGCAGTTATTATTTGTCGGGAGGTTAGAGGTTCAGAAGGGGGTAGATATTTTGCTTCGGGAGGTGGAGCGGATATTGGGTGCATTACCTGGTTATCGATTGGTATTGGTGGGAGAGGGTTCGTGGCGTGGGGCTTGGGAGCGCTGGCGGGAGGGATCCGTTTATGGTGATCGGGTCGATATATTGGGTAAGCGTGGGGATGTCATGGAGCTCATGCGGATGGCTGATTTATTGTTATTACCGACTCGTTATGAGGGTATGCCCAATGTGGTTTTGGAGGCTATGTCGGTAGGTTTACCGGTGGCGACGATGCGGGTCGAGGGGGTTTCAGCGCTTTTGGGTGAGGGGTTGGAATTGCAGAGTGTGGAGCGAGAAGATTGGGAGGGTTGGGTGCGAAAGGTTATCGACCTTGGGCTTGATCGCGATACACTACAGAGGTTGGGGGAAGCGAATCGTCGTCGGGTAGCCGAGCATTTTGTGTTATCTGATCAGTTGGCAAAATACGAAACCTTATATCGAGAACTTGCGTGTCGCTCTTAAATATCTTTCGAATAGCAATCGCAGCGCTTGGTAAGAACAAGATGCGTGCGGGTTTGACGATCTTGGGGGTAGTCATAGGAATTGCTGCGGTGACGGCGATGGTATCGATTGGAACGAGTGCGAGCGAGTTGGTGCAGGGGGAGTTCAAGAATCTCGGCACGAATGTGATTGTGATATCGCCTGGGAGTCGTCAATCGCGGGGAGCGAGATCTGGGCAGGTTCCTTCTTTGACTGTGGGGGATGTGCAAGCGATATCGAGGGAGTGTCCGAGTGTATTGGCGGCGAGTCCGATCGTGGGAGCTGCGGGTCAGATTATCAGTGGCAATAACAATTGGCGTCCGCGAGAGTTGGTAGGGGTGGGCGCTGATTACTTGATGGTGCGCAACTGGCAGATGGCTTCTGGCAATTTCTTTGCGGAGGGTGACATCAACAACTCGAACAAGGTGTGTGTAGTAGGAGCGACGGTGGTGAAGAAGTTGTTTCAGACCGCCAATCCGCTTGGGCAGACGATACGGATCAAGAACATTCCGTTTGAGATTGTGGGGGTGTTAGCGAGTAAGGGTGCCAACATTGTTGGGGATGATCAGGACGATGTGGTATTGATGCCCTTTACGACGGTGCGCAAGCGGTTGCAGGGGTCGAATTTCAACAATGTGGATGTTGCTTTGGCTTCTGCGCGTTCGACGGAGTTGATGGGGGTTGCAGAGCAAGAGATCCGGTCGTTGATGATGGATCGGCATCGCATATCGATGGGGCAGCCTCCGGACTTTGAGGTAGCGAACACGACGGAGATTGCGAGTGCGTTTGGGATAGTCACGGGGACATTGACAGCGATGCTGGCGTCGATTGCGGGGATATCGTTGGTGGTAGGTGGTGTTGGGATTATGAACATCATGTTGGTTTCGGTGACGGAGCGAACGCGAGAGATTGGGATTCGGATGGCGGTTGGTGCTAGGCCGCAGGACATATTGATGCAGTTTTTGGTGGAGGCGATGGTTTTGTCGTTGGTGGGAGGTGCGATTGGGGTGACCTTAGGGATCTTGGGATCGGTAGGGTTAACGATGGCGATCAATGCGTTATCTTCTGGGCGAGATTGGCCGATCATTGTCAATCAGTGGGCTGCGGTGATCAGTCTGATTTTTTCGGCTTGTGTGGGAGTAGGATTTGGTTTCTACCCGGCTTGGAGGGCCAGTCGGCTCGATCCGATCGATGCGTTGCGTTACGAATAGAGGTTTTTTGAAAAATCCTTCGTGAAACCGACGGTTTCCTCACCACGAAACCAAAAATATGATCATCATTTTCGTGTTCGGGCGTTTGTCATTTGTCCGAGCTTAGCCTCTCCTCCTTTTCCGATGCTGATAGTGTGAACGACGAAGAAGAACTCATTGAGCGGGCCTTGGCCGGACAAAGCTCAGCCTTTGAGACGTTGGTCATCCGATATCAGGACCGACTCTACACGGCGATGATCAGTATTGTTGGCAGTGCCGACGAGGCTGAGGACGTGGTGCAGGAAGCTTTTATCCAGGCGTATTTGAAGCTAGACACATTCCAGCGGAACAGTCGTTTTTTTACTTGGCTTTATCGGATCGCGTTCAATTACGCGTTGGCTCGACGTCGGCGGCGCAGGAATCATCAGTCGTTGGAGCAAGCGAGAGAGGATACGGGTGTGGACCCGGCTTTTGGGGGTGACACGCCGGATACGCGGATGACGCGTACGGAGGACATTCAGTTGGTGCATCGTGCGTTGGCGGTGTTATCGGAGGACCATCGTTCGATTTTGGTTTTGCGAGAGATGGAAGATTTGTCGTATGAGGACATTGCGGAGGCTTTGAATATTTCGATTGGGACGGTTCGATCGCGGTTGAATCGAGCGCGAGCGGCGTTGAAGCAGCAGTTAGAGAAGTTTCCTGAGTGGAATCCTAGCGAGTAGTTCCACGGCATCGGGATCTTGAAGAATCGGTGCACTGCAACTAGATTTCCGTGTGGGAGATTCCCGCCGCTACGTTTTCTCTTGACCTGTACTGTAGGACTTGTGCCATGCAAAGTTGGAAAAAGCCTTTGTTGGGATTCGCGTTGGTTGTGGGATATGTTTCTGGGGGGCTTGTTTGGGCGACGGCGCAGGAGGAGCAATCGAAGGGTGCAACTGTTGGAGTTGTGAAGGATTCGAAAGAGGGTGATTCGAGCAAGGCTCAGTGGAAGAAGTTGTTGCCCGAAAAGGGGCTTGATGGTTGGGAGAGCACGAATTTTGGTGGCGAGGGTGGGGTGAAGATTGAGGATGGTGTTTTGACGATGGAGCGAGGGGAGCCTTTGACTGGGGTAACGAAGTTAGGGAAGGATTTTCCGACTGATAACTTTGAGATGCGATGGTCAGCGCAACGGGTAGATGGATCAGATTTTTTTGCAGGAGTGACGTTTCCGGTTGGCAAGGAGCATTGTTCATTGATTGCTGGTGGTTGGGGTGGCGGTTTGGTGGGGATCAGCAGTATTGACGGGAACGATGCGAGTGAGAATGAGACTGCGAGTTATCGTAACTTCAAGAATGAGCAGTGGTATCGTTTTCGGGTTCGTGTTGATGCTCAGAACATCACGGTATGGTTGGATGAGGAGCAGATTTTGGAGGTGCCGCGTGGGAATCGCAAGTTTTCGGTTCGTGCGGAGGTGATGCGTTCGCGACCTTTGGGATATTGTGTTTTTCAGTCGAAGGTTTCTGTGAAGGATTGGGAGTATCGGACTTTGGAGGTGGCTGGTAAGTAGTCGTTTGAGCTTGTAAGGAGTTCTCGATGGTGCGAGGGATGCGCAGGACGCCGGTTGCTTTATTGAATCTGACTTCGCAACCGGCGCGTACGTTTGCGTGTGTATTGGGGGTATCTTTTGCGCTGTTATTGATCTTTATGCAGTTGGGTTTTCGCGGGGCGGTTGGTAACACAGCGAACATTGTGTTGGGGAAGATGGAGGGGGATTTGGTGATGAGGTCCCCGGATTACGTCCATTTGTATGAGCCGAGGACGATTGATCGAGGGTGGATGCGGTTGGTGCAATCGCATCCGATGGTGGAGCGAGTGGATCCATTTTTCATCATGTTGATGCGTTGGCAGAATGGAGCGAGACCGGAGGGTTGTAGCAATGCGCCGCCGGATGGATCGTTTCGTACGGTGGGAATGATGGGGGTGGAGGTGGATCATTGTGTATTGGCCGTTCCGGAGATACTTGGGCAGTTGGACAAGTTGAAGAGTCCGGATGCATTATTGATCGATCGGGCGACGCGAGCGGAGTATGGACCTAGGGATTGCAAGGCGTTTTCGGATCAAGACATTGGGCAGAGGGTGGAGTTAGGGAATCGTGGGACGTTGATTAAGGGGCATTTTCAGCTTGGGACTGGCTTAGCGACGAATGGTGCGGTGTTGTTGAGCGACGTGGGGTATGCGTATCGCAGTGGAGTGGATACGCGTCAGAGGGCTTCGTTGGGTTTGATAAGGCTCAAGCCTGGGGTCAATGCGGAGCAGGCCAAAGTTGAGCTTGTGCGTTGGTTGGAAGACAAGGACGTTCGCGGGCTGCAGGAGTTGCAGATCTTGACGATGGGAGAGCAGTTGCGTTGGGAGCGGACGCGTTGGTTGCGAGAGACGCCGATTGGGATGATTTTTACGATGGGTGTGGTTCTTTCATTTATTATTGGAGCGGCGATTGTCTATATGATTTTGGCGAATGATGTCGCGAATCGGCTTGCGGAGTACGCGACCTTGAAGGCGATGGGATATAGTCAGTTTGCGTTAGCGAGGATTGTGATTGTGCAGTCGTGGTTGTTAGCGTTGTTGAGTTATTTGCCTGCGTTTGGTGTGGCGATGTTGCTTTATCAGATCACGGCGAGTTTATCGAAGATACCTACGTCGATGACTTGGGAGCGAAGTTTTGGGGTATTGGGATTGGCGTTATTGATGTGTACGTTTTCGGGGGGTATGGCGATGCTGAAGCTTTGGAAGGCCGAACCGGCTACGTTGTTTTAAGTCATGCGTACTCCATTGGCTTGGTTGAACGTTACGCATCATCTTGGCAGGCTCTTGCTCAGCGCGTTGGGCATTGGCTTTGCGGTTGTGCTGATGTTCAGTCAGATTGGTTTTCTCAATGGTTTGTTTGACAGCGCGGTGGAGGTGTTGCGTCTTCTCGATGCGGATTTGGTTGTATTATCACCTGCGAGGTATACGGTTCCGAGCGAACAGCGATTTGAGTATGGGCTTATGGATCGGGCGAAGGGGGTTTCTGGAGTACAGGCCGCGATACCCGTGTACATCGATCGATCTTTAGCTCAAGCGAGGGTGATTGGGCATGTATCGCGATCGATACGAGTGATTGGATTTCCGAGGGATTCCAAGCCGTTTGTGGATGAGGCGATGAATCAGAAGCTGGAGATGCTAACCGATGCATCGATGGCGTTGGTAGATCGTCGTAGCAAGGAGGCTTATGGGTTTGAAAAGAAGTCGCTAGGGCGGTTGCGAGAGCAGGAGGTGGAGTTATCGGGCAAGAGGGTGCAGGTGAGGGATTGGGTTCGGATAGGAACTGATTTTGTGTATGACGGAACGTTGCTGGTGAGCGACGTTGGGGTGGAGTATTTTTTCCCGACACGTGCCGTGGATACAACGGCGTTAGGGGGTAATCGGCCACCGTTGTCTGCGGTTGATTTAGGCTTGATTCGCGTTCGACCTGGGGAGTCTCATGAGGAGGTAGCGAGGGAGTTGCGAGAGAAGTTGGGGAGTGGAGTTGAGGTATTTAGCAAGCAGGCGTTGGTGCAACGTGAGATCGGTTTTTGGGCAAGGAACACGCCGATTGGCGTTATCTTCTCGATTGGGACGGTGATGGGTATGGTGATCGGGGTGATCATTTGTTATCAGATTTTATTCACTGATATTCAGGATCACATGGCGGAGTATGCGACGTTGAAAGCGATGGGATACGGTGCGGGGTATTTTTTGCGGTTCGTCTTGTTTCAAGCATTCTATTTATGTTTGTTGGGTTTTATCCCTGGTTGGATTGTCAGTTGGTTGTTGTATCAATGGTTATCGGATTGGACTGGATTGGTGATGCGATTGGATTCGAGTCGTGTGTTGTTAGTTGCAATATTGACCCTGTTGATGAGTGGTTTAAGTGGGATCTTGGCGGTGCGGAAGTTATGGCGTTCGGATCCGGCAGCGTTATTCAAGTAGATAGCAGGTAGCAGAGAGGTGGATTGATGAGTGCGGTATCTAGATTGTTGATTGCTGTTTGGTTGCTGGTGTGTTTTGTATCTGGGAGCGGATGGGTCGGTGCGCAGGAGGTTGTAGGTGCGTCAGCTTCTGAGTTAGGATTTCAGAAGCGGCATGGTGACGAGATCATGGTGTGTGGGCAGTTTTATCGGATTGGTACACCTGTAGTATTGTGGATGGATAAAGGTGGTTTTGATGCCTATCGCACGACGCGGCGTTTTGCACCTTTTGACAAGCGGGATTGGAAGAGTACCGCGGAGGAGATGCAAGCTGGGAAGTTGGATTTTGTGACCAAGCCGCAGGAGTTTAGTCCGGATCGGTATGGGTTGCGTTTTGGTTCGACGGCGTCGGAGAGTTTTACGGCGGAGGAACTAGAGCAAGTGCGAGGTGGGGGTTGGACATTGGATTTGTTGAAGGAGAAAGTAGATCAATTTGTGTTGCACTACGATGTGTGTGGGACGAGTGCTCAATGTTTTTTTGTGTTGCATGATGTGCGGGGGTTAAGTGTTCACTTCATGTTGGATGTCGATGGGACGATTTATCAGACGCTTGACGTCAAGGAGAGAGCTTGGCATGCGACCAAGAGCAATGATCGTAGCATTGGGATAGAGATCGCCAACATTGGGGCTTATCCTCAGGGTGAGAAGAACCCTTTTGAGCAGTGGTATGGAAAAGATCGGGATGGGGCATATTTGATTTTTCCGCCGCGAGTTCGAGGTCAGGAGAGGTTTACGGGGAAGACGCTACGTCCGAGGTTTAGTGAGCCGGTGGTGGGAAAGACGCGGGATGTTGCGTATGTTCAGTACGATTACACACCGCAGCAGTATGCAGCGCTTATCAAGTTGAGTGCGGCTTTGTGCGACATTTTTCCGAAGATGCGGCCAGAGATGCCGAGGATGCCGGATGGCAAGCCGATGGACAGAACGCTTACGGACGAGCAGTGGGCGTCTTTTTCGGGTATTTTGGGACATTACCATGTCCAGGGAAACAAGTCAGACCCGGGACCAGCGTTGGATTGGGAGTATCTTTTGCAAGGTGTCCGTGAGCAGTTGGGAAGGATTCGGGGTGTTCGAGGGGAGTGATACCGGGGCTTATTGTGACAAAATGACCGGTTTTTCGTTGGAAAAGAGCGAGGGTAAGCGGATTCCTCGAAGTAGCAGAGAACCTTTGGGGTAAGAGATCCAACGGAGTGCCTTCGATCGGTTACAATGGTGGGGCATCTTCGAGGGTTCGGGGGTGTCGCGGATGAATTTCCGTACGAGTTCGAGTGTTACTTAGGAGAAGTTTTTTCAACGCGATGCCTGAATTCTCGGATCTCACGATGATCCTTATGGCTTTGTTTTTGGTTTTACTCAATGGCTTTTTTGTTGCTGCAGAATTTGCATTGGTCAAGATTCGGCTTAGCCGAATCGAGCACATGGTCAGCGAGGGGAGGCCGTTTTCTAAAACCGCGCGATGGCTTGCACAGCGCTTAGAGCATTCTTTATCGGCATGTCAGTTGGGGATTACCATGGCCAGCTTGGCGCTTGGTGCGATTGGCGAGCCGGCTTTTGCGCACTTTGTGGAGCCGGTATTACGGTGGTTGGGTGTGGAATCGGAGGCTGTGGTGCACGGAGTTGCGTTTGCGATTTCGTTTACTGTGGTGACGGCTTTGCACTTGGTGATCGGTGAGCAGGCACCGAAGGTGTTTGCGATTCGCAAGCCTGAGGGTTTGTTGTTGGCTTGTGCGTTGCCGCTCAAGATTTTTTACTTGATGACCTATCCGTTGATGTTTGTCTTGAGCGTATCGACGGATGGATTGTTGAAACTATTGGGAGCGACAGAGAAGAACAAGAGCGCGATTCCATATACGGAAGAAGAGATTCGCGCGTTGTTGCGCGAGGCGCACGTGCATGGGAATCTGACCCGTAGTGAGCACAGTTTGATCAATGCGGTTTTCGAATTCGACGACTTGATCTGTCGTCGGATTATGGTTCCTCGGAACGACGTTGACTTTATTGACATCAATGACGAGACAGATGCGGTGTTAGCGATGATTCGCAGGACGAAACATACGCGATATCCGGTGTGTGACAGTTCGCTTGATTCTGTGTTGGGTGTTTTGCACGTCAAGGATATCACTGGGGCGAATATCCAATCTGGCTTTCAGTGGACAAGTTTGATGCGTCCGCCGAAGAAGGTGCCGGAGAACATGCCGATCAGCAAGCTATTGCGTCATTTTCAGGGGACGCATCAGCACATGGCTTTTGTGGTAGATGAGTATGGGATGATCATCGGGATTGTGACATTGGAAAATGTCATGGAAGAGATTATTGGGGACGTGGCGGACGAGTTTGACGTGGAGGAGCCGGAGATAGTGCCGGACGGTCCGGATTCGTATGTCGTGTTGGGATCGACGGCGGTTTCAGCGTTGGAAAACCGGCTCGGGGTCGAATTTGAAGAAGCGGATGTCGATACAGTAGCCGGGCTTCTAGTGCATCATGCCGAGAGGTTATTAGTTGCCGGTGATGTGATTGAGTTGTCTGGTGTAACGGCTAAAGTATTATCAGTATCGGATGACCGCGCGACGAAAGTGCGATTCACCCTCTCCCGCACTCCTGATTAACGGGAATGCATTGTCATCATTGACCAGTATAGGATTTTTAGAGCATGAAGATTCGAGCGATTTCTAGGGGCCGTGCGAGCGTTGCGGTTCGATTTGCAGTTGGTGCGGTAGGTTTCGCCGTGGGATTTGCTCAACTTGGAGCGAATTCGTTGGTTTTTGGGCAAGACAAAGTGGTTGCTTCGGCGGACGCGGTCAGCTTGTTTGATGGCAAGAGTTTGCAGGGGTGGTCGGGATTGTCAGCGAATTGGAGTGTTCAAGACGGTGCGATTACCGGAGAGAACAAAGCTGACGCACCGATTCCGAACAATACATTTTTGGTTTACGAAAAGCCTGTGAAGGACTTTGAGCTGACGCTTGAGTTTCGCATCATGGGAGGCAATTCGGGTATTCAGTACCGCAGCAAGGTGTTCGACAAGGAGAAGTTCATTGTCGGTGGCTATCAAGCGGACATCGATGCGGGCAAGCGGTACATGGGGATCAACTACGAAGAGCGTGGTCGCGGGATTCTTGCGGAGCGAGGAGAGATCATTGCGATTGATGGTGAAGGGAAGAAGAGCAAGGTCGGCTCAGCGGGAGACGCTGACGCTTTGTTGAGTCAGGTCAAGTGGGAAGATTGGAACCGATATCGGATTGTTGCGAAGGGCAAGACGGTGCAGCACTTCATCAATGATCAATTGATGTCAGAAGTACAAGACTCCGAGTCGGCTAAGGCTGCGACAGAGGGTGTTTTGGCTTTGCAATTGCACGCAGGGCCGCCGATGAAGGTTCAGTTCAAGAACATCAAGCTCAAGAGCTTCTAGGCATTGAGTGTTGAAGGTATGGAAGTGGGTTGGAATCGGCGCCAGTAGGTTTGGCGTCGATTTTGTTTGAAGTCTCTATTTAATGAATTTGTTTTTATGACTGCGATCCAACGTGTTGCGATTTTGTTTGCGGGTGGACCGGCTCCTGCTGCCAATTCGGTTATTTCTTCGGCGGCGTTTTCGTTGCTGCAAGCCGGAGTGGAGGTTTTGGGGATCAAGCACGGATATTCGAATCTGATTGACTTCGATCCGTCGAAGCCGTTGGTTGAGGGAAAGCACTACATTCGATTTACTTTGGAGACTTTGGAGTTTATGCGAACCGAGCCGGGGATTCGCATCGGGACGGCAAGAAGCAATCCTGGGAAGGCAGTAACGAGTCCTGCGGATTTGAAGGACAGCGAGAAGACGGCAGCTTTGCGACGCAGTTATCAAGCATTGCGATCTCTGGGGGTCGATGCTTTGGTAAGTATCGGAGGTGACGACACGCTTAAGACGGCAAACAAGATGAAACTCTATCAGGATACTTTGCCTGCTGGAGAGAAGCGAATGCCTGTGATTCACTTGCCCAAGACGATCGACAACGATTACTCTGGGATTGATTTTACCTTCGGTTATTTCAGCTCGGCGGAGGTATTAGCTGGCGAGATCCGTAATCTAAATAGAGACGCTTCGGCGGGGCAAGCATATTTCGTAGCGGAAGCGATGGGGCGATCTGCAGGTTGGTTAGCTTATGGCGCTGCGATAGCCGGGGACGCTTGTATGGTGTTGAGCGTCGAGGACATTGTCGGTGAGTTGGCGACTAATGAGACGGTGACACTTGCGGATGGAACGTCGAAGAGTCGCAAGGTGATGGTGATGGAGAAGGTGATTGACAAGATGGTTGCGATGATGGTTGCGCGGGAGAAGCTTGGACGCAACTACGGCGTGATTGTTATTGCGGAGGGATTAGCTGAGTTTTTACCGCAATCGTACATTCAGGGTGTTGCGCGGGACGACCATGGACACATGGCGATTTCGAGCGTGGACATTGGCAAGACGATGGCGAAGTATTTGGCGGATGCTTACAAGGCCAAGACGGGCAAGACTCGCAAGATCAATGGTCTGCAGATGGGTTATGAGTCGCGATGCTGTGTTCCCACGGCGTTTGATGTGATGCTTGGCTCACAGATTGGCGTTGGAGCTTATCGCGCCTTGATTGAAGAGAAGCTCAATGGCGTGATGGTTTCCGTTGGTGGTCAGTTCGAGATGAGTTTTGTCCCTTTTGATACGTTGGTCGATCCAGCGACATTGGTGACGAAGGTGCGATTTATCGATTCGCAGAGCGATTTCTATCGTCTCGCAAGGTTGCTTGAGCAACAGACCTAGCCGGATCGGTTTTGCGACCGGCTGGCTAGCGTATTTGCTAGCATTTAGTGGTAGATCGCAAGGGGAAGCTAGTCGTTATATTCCGACCTTCGTCTTGCCTTGTCTGCCTAGTTTCCCGTATATCTCTGTTTTATCGTTTGGGGTTGTGTCTGCGTTTTTCCGAAATGGATTGCTGGAGGAATCGATGAACCAGTTACTGGGCGGAGCTTTGGAGCCCAACCGGGTCATCGATGGGGAACCAGGGACCCAGCAGGACGCGGCTGACAACGATATGGGACAGAGGATATTTTTTTCGGTTGGGGAGCCGAGTGGCGACTTGCATGCATCGAATTTGATTCAGTGCATGCGTCGCATTGATCCAAGCACTAGGGTGCGTGGATTTGGCGGATCGAAGATGATTCAAGCGGGGCTTGATCTGGACTTTGATTTGACCAGCATGGCGGTGGTGGGGATCACTGAGGTATTGCCGAAGCTGCGTGAATTTTTCCGGATAGCGGACATTGCGGAAGGTTGTTTCCGGCGTGGCGAAGTGGACGGTGTCGTCTTGGTCGATTTCCCTGGGTTTAATTGGCACATCGCGAAGCGTGCGAAGAAGTACGGGCTTCCGGTCTATTATTATTTACCTCCTCAGTTGTGGGCTTGGGGTGGTTGGCGGATACGCAAGATGCGGCGATATGTGGATCGCGTTTTGTGCAATTTGCCTTTTGAGCAGGAGTGGTTTGAGGCCAGGGGGATGGCGACGACGCTTGTGGGGCATCCTTTCTTTGATGAGATTGCAAATCACGTGATGGATGCAAAGTTCATGGCGCGATGGCGGAACAACAATCGGTTACAAGTTGCCGTGTTGCCTGGATCGCGGGAACATGAGGTGCATCGCATGTGGCCGATGCAGTTACAGATTCTTCGTCAGTTAGCCCATGAATTCCCAGAGGTTGAATTCTTGGTCGCGACCTTGAAGGATTCGCATGCACTTTGGTGTCGTTCGCAGATGACGGCTTCGGATCAGTCATTGCCGATCCACATTTTTTCTGGCAAGACGAGTGAAATTCTGGAGTTGAGCGATTGCACGTTGATGAAGAGTGGTTCGGTTTCGCTCGAAGTCATGGCGCGTGGTAAGCCTGCTGCGGTGATGTATCACGTGAGCAATACGACGTATGCGATCGGAAAGACTTTGGTTAAGTGTCCGTATATGTCGTTACCGAATTTGATTGCTCAAGCACCGTTGATGGCTGAGTTTTTATCGCATGGTTCGATTCAATCGAGATCAGCGATCAAGTCGGTGGAATCGGTAACTCAGGAGATGGTTCGATTATTGGGTGATCCTCAATATCGCAAGTTACAGCGGCAGCGTTTGAGTGAGTTGTCGCGTCAGGTGGCGAAGACGGGTGCGAGTGACGCAGCAGCGAGGACAATTCTAAGGGAGCTTGAGCCCCGCCTAGAGATGCGTCGTCGAAGCAGGCTCGAAATGACGCCAGTTGAGGATGCTTTAGAGCATCCCGATAGCGTGAAAACTCACTCCACGCAGCGTCGAGCTGCGTGATGCACAAGTTTGCCTACCGTCGGTCGGTCAGTTCGTGGACCATGTCGACCAAGGCAACGACGTGGTCGACTGGGGTACCGGGAAGGATTCCGTGTCCTACGTTGAAGATGTGTCCAGGTCGTCCATTGGCTTGGGCTAACACCGTCTGCGTGTGTCGTTTGATAGTAGCCAGGTCACTGAATAACACGGTCGGATCAAGATTGCCTTGGACTGCTCTATCTGCTCCTGCCATATCCCAACCCACATCGAGGGGAACCCGCCAATCCAAACCGACGACTGTGCGAGTATCTCCGCGTAGGGAAGAGACAAGCATTGGGTTCCCTGTTGCAAAGTTGATAACAGGGACATGAGGAATGATTGACTCAAGAAGTCTTTGCATGTGTGGCAAGATCAAGTCTCGATAATCCGTTGGCGCGAGACATCCTGCCCAAGAGTCAAACAACTGTACGACTTGGGCGCCGGCTACGATTTGTTCGTTGAGATACAAAGCGATGGAATCCACTAGCTTGTTCATGAGAACATTCCAAGCTTGTGGATCGTTGAACATGAGTGTTTTGGTGTGTACGTAATTGCGTGATGAGCCACCTTCGATCATGTAGCTTGCTAGTGTAAAAGGCGATCCGGAGAAACCGATTACTGGGATGCGTTCTGGTAGTGCCGCACGCGTTGCGCGGACTGTGTCGGGTACGAATTGCAAAGGCTCGATCTTTTCGAGAGCGATAACGCGATCGATGTCTTTGGGTTGACGGATCGGATTATGAATAACGGGGCCGTCCCCTTGGGTAAACTCCAAGTGGAATCCCATGGGTTCGAGTATTGGGAGCAAGTCAGAGAAGATGATGGCGGCGTCGACCCCAAGTTTTTCGACGGCGGTTACCATGACTTCTGCGCACAAGTTTGGGTTTTTGCAAAGTTCCAAGAAGGAGACTTTTTCGCGAACGGCTCGGTATTCTGCCATGTAGCGCCCGGCTTGGCGCATGAGCCAAATTGGGGTCACATCTGCTGGCTTTCTGTAACAGGCTTTTAGGAATGGAGACTCGGACAGGGCGGCGGATAGTCTTGGGGACGAGTTTGTTTCGGTCGGTTTCATGGTGTTGGCTACGGCATAGGATGAAGCGTTGGACACGAAGCGTTTAGCTTTGAGGATGCGATGTGATTTCTCGGCAGCAGCTTGAACGAGGTGCCCCATTTTGTTTGGGCTCGCTTCGATGTCGATAGGGAATTGGAGATGTTGTAGCATTTCCGAGGTAGTCGGGCCTATAGAAGCGACGACCATGCGGTCTAGGGCGTGCCGGAATGCAGGTTCGCAGTCCATTTCTTGGGCCATGCGGATTGCGTTGACGGCTTGGTGCGCACTGGTTAGCAGCAGCACATCTTGTTCACCTTGGCAAATCGATCGAATGTTTTCACGCAGTGGATTTGTGTCTTCGGGAAAATCCCATTGGTAGACTTTAACGCTGACGACGTTCGCACCGCGCGCTTCCAAGCCCGCGACTAGGGAGTGGTTTGTTACACCGTACTCTTGAAGACCAACCGTGACATTCGAGATCGGGACGTGTTGGTCGACGAGGTTGAGGACTTCTCGCCAAGTGTTCGGTTCAGGGGCTCGGTAGGTGGGTTGCAAGCCGACTTCACGCATAGCTGCGACAGGTTTTGGGCCGCGAGCGATGGTGATGATGTCAGAGAGGGTATCGAGTAGTCGTTGCTTATCGACGTGCTTTTCGACGCTGGCGAGGAAGTGTTTGAAACCAACACCTGTGAGGAAGACGACCACGCCGATTTCCCCGGTAAGGATCCGGTAAGCGAAATCGATGACTTCTTTATTTTTGTCGATAGGTATTTCACGCATGGACGGGCTGACGGTTGGTATGCCGCCGAAGCGTTCGATGAGTCGAGAGAATTCGTCTCGGCGTCGGCTTTCCAGTGCGCTGACTCGCAGGGATTGGAAGTTTGGTTGGTTGGAATCGTGTGTGTTGGACATTAGGTTCAGATCGCGTGGAGGGTGGTGGGTGTTAACCGGCGGATTGATTAGAGAGTCGGTCGAGGACTTTTGCGAGTGCGTGAATACCTTCGGAGCCGTTGCCGTAGACTTGCGCGCTGCGCCAGAGTTGGGTGACAAGTGCTGCACCTGGTAGAGCAACTTGCGCGCTCTCGGCGGCTTGAGCGACGAGTCGCATATCTTTTTGTTGTGTATCGACCATAAATCCTGGGCTCCAATCTGCATTACAGATTTTTGGGCCGAGGTTTTGAAGTGCCCAGCTTGTGGCCGCACCACCTTGGAGTGCTTGGACGAGGATCGAGGGATCGATTTCAAGTCCCTTTGCGAGCGCCATGGCTTCGCAGACACCGAGCAAGTTCAATGCGCCCATGATTTGGTTACATAGCTTCACACCTTGGCCTGCTCCCAATGGTCCGCAATAGGTGATGTTCTTTCCCATCGCTTGCAGAATGGGTGTGGCTTCTTCGAAGTCTTCCTTTGAGCCGCCGGCGAGGATGCTCAAGGTAGCATTTTGAGCACCGATGGTACCACCGGTAACGGGGGCTTCGAGGAAACGCATCCCGAGGTCATTGAGTTGTTGCCCGATGGATTTTGAAACATCGGGAGAGATGGTGCTCATATCGATGAAGAGTGTGTTTTGACTGGCTCCTTTTGCTGCACCTTGATCCCCGAAGAGAACGGATAGTACGTCAGGTCCATCGGTGACACAGGAGATGACGCATTGAGCGTTTTTGGCTGCGAGGTGTGGGGAGTCCCAAGCGGTTCCTCCGAGGGCAACCACAGGTTCGGCGCGTGAAGGGGTTCGATTGTAGGCTTGGACGCTAAATCCGGCTCGGATCAAGTTGCAAGCCATGCGAGAGCCCATCAGTCCCATTCCGAGGAAAGCGATGGTCGGTTTTGCGTTCGTGTTCATGGGGATGGTTCGTTGACTTCGAAGCGTAATAAAGGCCGCTTGGGGGGCATGAAAAGGCTAAATGCTAAACCAACGGGTGGGGGCTGGGTAGGCAAAATCGTGGGTGCGAAAAAGAATCGATAGGGATGCTACAATGAGGGATGCTAAGAAAACGATGGGTTTCGGTCATCGAGGCTGTGGCCCGCGTCATTGTGGACTTTTGCGATAACTTAATCGAATCGAATATTAGAGGTGCATCATCGACATTGTGATCCAGCCAGATCGCCCCCGCATGGGAGCTTATTCGGCCAAGTTAGCGGGGATGATTTTGCGTTCGAGTATTGCGGAGCGTGGAGAGGCTCGCATTATTGTCGCGACAGGTTCTAGCCAGTTCGAGGTCTTGGATCATTTGACGCGTGAGCCTGGGATCGACTGGAGCCGAGTCGATGGATTTCATCTCGATGAGTACGTTGGGATTGCAGCGACCCATCCTGCATCGTTTTGTGGGTATCTCAAGGAGCGGTTTGTTGATCGTGTTCCATTGCGATCGTTTTTCTATTTAGATGGATTGCAAGATCCGGTTCAAGTATGTGCACAGGCATCGGAACGATTGTTAGCGGGACCGATTGACGTGGCGATGATTGGCATCGGTGAGAATGGACATTTGGCGTTCAACGATCCTCCAGCGGACTTTGAAACGACGGCGGCTTACCATGTTGTCCAGCTCGATGAGGCTTGTAGAAAGCAACAGGTTGGCGAAGGGTGGTTCGCGACGATGGCTGATGTGCCGACGCACGCGATCAGTATGACCATTCATCGCATTCTGCAGTCTAGGAAAATCATTTGCAGTGTTCCTGATGAGCGAAAGGCGATTGCGGTGCGAGACAGTGTCGAAGGAGAGGTGACGGCAAATGTTCCAGGTTCTATCCTCAAGCGGCATCCGAATGCCACGTTGGTTCTTGATCGTCCTGCTGCGAGTTTGCTCAAGCCGTTGTAGGAGGCGAGAGGCGAGAGGCGAGAGGCGATAGGCGATAGGCGATAGGCGAGAGGCGAGAGGCTTTAGGTATTAGGGGTTTGGGGTGAGGCAGATGGGTACAGATAAGTCGATGTGGCGGTGGTGGCGATTTGTATTGCCGCGATACAGTTGGACCCGTTGGGTGGTTGCTGTGTTGTGTGTTGTTGTTTGGGTGGTTGATTTCGATGGTATGGGCTGTGTTAGGGCATTCGCGCAAGAGGGCGTTTCGAAGTTGGTTGCCAAGGGTGCGCCAGCGCCAGCGATTGAGAAGATCGATACGAAGGTGATCAGTTGGAAGGCACCGTTGTACCATGGCTGGCCGACTTTAGCGCGTCGCAGCAACGGAGAGTTATTGTTAGCTTTCTCAGGTGGGCGAGAAGCCCATGTGTGTCCATTTGGTCGTTTGGAGTGGATGCGGTCGAAGGATGGCGGAGAGACTTGGGGGTGGCCACAAGTCTTGTTAGATAGTCCGATTGATGATCGGGATGCGGGATTATTGGAAACACCTAGCGGCTCAATTTTGGTCACTCATTTTACTTCGTTGGCTTACGAGCCTATTTTGGAGCGGGCGGAGCGGACGGCGATCGGAGCGCCGGGTGGATTTACGGAAGCGAAGTTACTTGATGAGTGGCGAGCTGCGAGAGACCGTTTAACAGCGCAGGAGCGGTCGCAGGAGTTGGGTTGTTACATGATCCGTTCGACGGATGGGGGAGTGAGTTGGTCGGCGCGGTATCGAGTGCCGGTCAATAGTCCGCATGGGCCGATTGCGACGAAAGACGGTCGATTGATTTATGCTGGTAAGGGGTTATGGGATGGTGGGAAGTTAGCTTTTTATGAATCCCCAGATGACGGAGTGACTTGGAATCACCTAGCGGACGTCCCGGTGCGCAAGGGCGACATAGCGGAGAATTACCATGAGTTGCATATGGTGGATGCGGGGGGTGGGCGATGGTTATGTCATATCCGTAATCACAACTCGGATGCGAAGGGAGAGACTTTACAGACCGAGTCGGAGGATGGAGGGAAGACTTGGAGTGAGCCGCATTCGATAGGGGTTTGGGGATTGCCATCCCATCTGTTGCGGCTTCGTGATGGTCGATTACTGATGACGTATGGATATCGTCGAGCCCCGTTTGGGAATCAAGCGAGGATTAGTGAGGATCGCGGAGTGAGTTGGTCAGAGCCTATTGAATTGAGTGGCGATGGAATCGGTGGGGATTTAGGATATCCATCGACTGTTGAATGCGATGATGGGACGATGGTTACGGTATGGTACGAGGTACTCAAGGGGTCGCCGTTAGCGCAGTTGCGACAACTGCGTTGGCGTTGGGTTACTCAAGACTTGCCACCTAAACAATAAGGGTTTATGAGAATGTGGATACGAATGTATGGGTGGTTGTTAAGCGTAGCACTCGTGGGGATCGGTTTGATTTTCTCAAGTGGTTCGCAGAGTGTTGGGCAGGAGTTTATCCCGCGCAAGCAGACGAAGCCACCGGGTCCGGCGTTGAGTCCAGAAGAGGCTTTATCACGGATGGAGGTTCCTGAGGGATTTCGGGTGGAGTTGGTAGCGAGTGAGCCGCAGTTAATGAATCCGGTTGCGATGGCTTTTGACGACGCGGGTAGGATCTACGTCACCGAGAGTTTTGAGTATCCTCGTCATGAGCCAGGGCCGGGGCGCGACCGTATCAAAATTTTGGAGGATACGGACGGAGACGGGAAGGTCGACAAGGTGAAGGTTTTTGCTGAGGGATTGAATATTCCTTCGGGGATTGCGGTAGGGCATGGTGGGGTTTGGGTGGCGAATGCCCCAGATATTTTGTTTTTGGAAGATACCGACGGGGACGATGTTGCTGATCGTCAGACGGTTGTGGTTACAGGGTTTGGTAGGATTGATACGCATGAGTTGCCCAACGCTTTGACTTGGGGGCCCGATGGTTATTTGTATGGACTCAATGGGGTGTTTAATCCTTCGGTGGTCGAACAGAATGGACATCGCTATGAGTTTACTTGTGCGATGTTTCGCATTGATCCCAAGACGAAGCGGTTCGAGTTGTTTTGCGAGGGTACGAGCAATCCATGGGGGATTGCTTTTGATTCATTGGGTAGTGCTTTTGTAAGTGCGTGTGTGATCGATCACTTGTGGCATTTGACGGAAAGCGCTTATTACTTGAGGCAGGGTGGGCCGTATCCACCGCATACATGGTGGGCGGAATCGATCGTCAAGCACAAGCATCAGATGGCGGCGTATTGTGGGATTGAGTACTTTGATTCGGAGGCTTATCCGGAGGCATATCGTGGCAAGTTGTACATGGGGAACATCCACGGGGGGTGTATCAACACGGATCGCATTGAGCGTTTTGGGGCGACGTATAAGGGGTTTGGTGAACCGGACTTTTTGACGGCGAACGATGTTTGGTTTATGCCTGTGGCTCAGAAGGTTGGTCCGGATGGCTGTCTGTATGTTTTGGATTGGTATGATCGATACCATTGCTATCAAGATGCTTCTGCGGATCCGAAGGGAGTGGATCGCGGGCACGGAAGGTTGTATCGCGTGGTGTATGGTGATCGGCCGGTTGCGAGATATCGCGACATTTCCAAGCTGACAAATAGCGAGTTGATCGTTGCGTTAAGTGATGCAAATGTGTACGTGCGGCAGCGTGCACAACTTCAATTAGCACAACGATCGGCATCGTTTACGCTTGAAGAGAAGACTGCATTGGAGGTGTTGGGGCTTGAAGGTGGATCACAAAAAGTTCGGCTGCAAGCGATCTGGGCGTTGGCATCTGCGGGTGCAGGGGTGTTGCGAGGGGAATATGTGGAGCAACTTTTGGGAGAGAGTGATCCAGAGATTCGGGCGTGGGCTGTTCGATTGCTAGGGGATCATTTCAATGGCAGTGATCGGCTGGTGGGGCGTTGTATGGAGTTGGCGAAGGATCCCGATGAAAGGGTGAGATTGCAGGTTGCAATCGTCGCTCCTAAGCTACTTTTCAAATCGAACGGTACGAAAGAGATAATGGACATCGAATTGGAAGTGCTTGCGCATACACCGGAAGACCCGATCAGTCGCAGGGTGATTTGGCAAAATAGTTTACCATTTGCGGATGCAGCGCGCGGTAGCGTGTTAGCGAAGGTGGAGGATCGGTTGAGCTTGGCAGATGATCCGGTTCGAGCAATGTTGCCTCGCTTTGTAGGCAAATGGATTGATACGGCAGTGAAAGAGACTGCGACGATTCAGAAAGTCGGATCCGAGGCGCAGAGTGTCGAGGGAGTGCTCGACGATTTGTTTACGATTGCTTGGAAAATCCGTGCGGTTTCACCGGTAGATGCCGCCGAGGTGTTGCGACCTGTTTTGACGCGAGTGTATTCCGGAGAGTTACCGCTGGGGGTGCTCAGACCGATCCTTGAGCGACTCCCATCGAATCGACTCGATTCGGACTGGGAGGAGTTGGTAAGAGGTCTTGCGACGAAGGAGGGGGCTTGGAGCAAGACGGAAATCATTCTCGGATTGCTTCGGGGGGATAAGGGTGCGGAGAAGGTCAGTGAGCGATTGGTGATGGATAGTTCGACTCAATTCGAATTGCGCAAAGAGATGATGACTTTCTCCTCGCGACGTGGTTTGAGGCTTGCGGGCAGTGCACTGCGAGATGCTCTATTGGTGCGAGTTGCAAGAGAGGCTTTACCCAAGTCGCAGTGGTTTGATGGCGAGGCGAAGATTCGTGACGAAGAGAAGTGGTACGATTTTGTGGTGGATATGGGAGTACTGGAATTATCCGCGAACGACTTAGAGGAGTTGGGAAAGAGTGTCTCAAAGTTGTCATTGCGAGATCAATCGGTGTTGGCGGAGAAGATGAGCCAGCGCGAGGCAACAGCGAAGTCGTTGTTGGATTGGATGTCACGGGGGATTGTGAGAAAAGAGATACTCAGTCCGAACAGTTTGCGATTAATGGCTTCGAAGGGTTCTGAGGAGATCAAGTTGCAGCTTGCGAAAGTTTATGGGGCGGTGCGAACGGAGGAGGATCCTGAGCGAGACCGGGTAGTCAAGCGGATGACGGAGCAGGTACGTGGTCTGCGCGGTGGTGATGTGCAGCGAGGGTGGTTGGTGTATGACCGGATTTGCGGTCAATGTCATATGATGCATGGACGAGGTGTAGAAGTTGGCCCGAACATCACTGCAAATGGACGGGGTAATTATGAGCAGTTGATGGTAAGTATTTTCAATCCGAGTCTTGTGATAGGGGACGCATATCGTTCGGTGACCATTCGCACGAAAGACGAGACCGTCTATACGGGGATATTGGTATCGCGTGATGGAACCAAGACGGTGATCAAAACGCAGGGGGGTAAGGAGGTGACCGTTTTGGCTGACGAAATTGAGACGTATCAACAGGATAAAAAGTCTTTGATGCCGGAAGGGATTGAGAGTCAGTTAAGTGAATCCGAGTTGGCGGATTTGTTTGCCCTGCTGACGCTTGAGAAGGCACCGGGCAGTGAGGAGAACGGGACCATTTTGGGGACGCCGACGGGGTTGCATCGCAAGGAGAAGTAGGGGAGAGGGTGGTCGGACGTATTTCGGTTCATTGTCAGAAAATCCTTCTTCCCAAGGATGGGTGTGGAGATAAACTTGACGCACGCTCTGAACCGTTGCAATGTTCCAATCTGATCTTCCAATCTAATTTTTCTTTGGCAAGTACCGTGAAGCGTCGACCGCGTGTAATGTTTTTGACTCATCGGCTACCGTATCCTCCGAATCGGGGCGATCGTATTCGTGCGTACCATATGTTGGAGTACTTGTCGCAGTACTGTGACTTGTATTTGGGAAGTGTTGCGGACGAGGGGTGGTCGCAGGAAGATCTTGGGGCGTTGAAGCGGATATGCAAAGAGGTGCATGTGGAGCGGCTGGGGTCTCCAGGTAGGTGGGTGCGGGCTGCGGTGGGATTTGCTTTGGGCAAGTCAGTAACGCAGGGAGCTTTTCATAGTCCTGGTTTGGCTCGAGTTGTAGAGAATTGGACTCGTGAGCCTTTGGATGCGGCAGTGTTTTATTGCACGAGTATGTGGCCTTATTCCAAGTACATGAAACGTCCGGCGGCGAGAACGATTGTGGATTTGGTGGATGTTGATAGTCAGAAATGGACTGATTACGCAGCGGTAGCTAAGTATCCAAAGAAGTGGCTCTTTCAGACGGAGGCTGTACGGATTGCGAGGTTAGAGCGGGATGCCGTAAGTCGTGCGGATGCGGTGTGTGTGGTCAGTGAAGACGAAGCGAAGTTGTTTTCGGATTTGCATCCAGGTCGTCGTGCTGAAGCGATTAGCAATGGGGTTGACCACCAATATTTTTCTCCAGATGCTTTGGAGCACAGTGAGGTTTCGAAGTATCGTCGGGGGAGTCCTCAATTGGTGTTTGTTGGGGTATTGGATTATTTACCGAACGTGCAAGGGTTACAGTGGTTTTGTGCAGAGGTTTTGCCGAAGCTGCGGGAAGCGTACCCAGGTTTGGTATTAGACGTTGTAGGGCGTCGACCTGCAGCCGAGGTGATGGCCTTGCAAGAAAAAGGGGGTGGTGGTTGCGTTCGCGTGGTGGGGGAAGTCCCAGATGTTCGGCCTTATGTGTTAGCAGCGGATATGGCGATAGCACCATTGCAAATTGCGCGTGGGATACAGAACAAAGTACTAGAGGCGTTGGCTTGTAGTAAGCCTGTTATAGCGACGGAGCAAGCGGCGACGGGGATCGATTGCCGAGACGGGTTGCTCATTGCAAGGAGTGTGGATGACTGGATGTTATGGATGCGGCAGTTGGTTGATCCAGAGAATCACGCGTTGCGCAGTCGGGGTGCGCGCGAGGAGATTCTAAAAAAGTACAGTTGGAGCGCGAAATTAGATCCTTTTGCGGAGCTTCTTAAGATTTCTGTTGGTGCTAGCTGAAGATCCCGGTAAGCAAGTCTGTAAACATCCCATCTAAGGTATCACCGAGGATCATAAGGGGTACCGTAAGAGGGGCGTTTGAGGTAGAGATTTGCTGTTGGCGAACGCACTGAACGTAACGTTTTTTCAGCGATCATTGGTTTGCTTCCCAATAACCGTTCACGGGATCGATGCGCAAAGAGTACATGTGATTGAGAATTCGCAATTGTTGCGGAGTGAGTTTTGGAAGTCCTTTTTCATCAAGCATCAGGGGAACGCTCCAAAGGTGAAGTGTGCACCAGTGTAGATATCTTGGATAGTGGCTGCTGATGGATTGGCGATGTTCGGTGTTGAACCAAGGTGGGAGAATCGAAACTCCGAAGTCGATGGTGGAGACGATGAGTCCGGACCAATTCCCTCTTTGAGCGCCGAATCCACCGGGTGCCCAGTCGCGTGCGTTACCGGTAGCAACGAGGTTTTGATACTGCTGTTCAGTCAGTGGTACCCAGGCTTTGTAGGAATTAGCGGTACGATAGGCAGAGCGTGAGGCTTCAATGTCTTCGATGGGGATGCCGTTGAGCGCGATTTTTTCGGTGATCGGAGAATCGAAAATACTTGCGATGTCTTCGTCGATACCATGGAATAGAAATTGGGCTTTGCCGTCCAATTCTGCGAATTCCATCATGGCTTTCAAATTCAATTGTTGGACGATTGGGTTGCTTTCAAAGTGCCCACCGACTTCGCCGTGTCCTCCGGGTGACATCATCAGTCGCATTTTGGTAACTCCATCACTATAGAAGCGTGAAGCTGGAAAGAAGCTTCGATCCTCATTTGCGGCGTACAATGCAGTGATTGCTTTGGCGTTTCTTGTCTGTTCGACATTGATGTAGTTTCCATCACGGCCTGACTGTGACCAAGCGACCAGAGTGGAGCTTTGTCCAGGGAAGACGTAGGAGTAAACGGGGTCGAACAAGCCTAAGAAGTCGACTTCGACATTGTAGATTGCGAGGATTTTTGAGAATTCGTGAGCAAGAGCGGCGCCACGACTCCAACCGAACACATGGATCTTCTGTTTTGGTCTGTAGAAGGTAACGAAGTCGGCTTCGATACGTTTTAGGATTGAACTCCAGCCGAACCCTGCGGCTTGGTCTGCCCACAGAGATTTATAGTTTTCGTATTCAATCGGGTTTCCAATTCCTCCGTAGTAGAATTTGGAGCCTTGGTATGCATTGTAGAGTTTCTCGATATTCCCAAGTCCGTAGAAATGCATTCCGGTTCCACCGATAAAAATCCCATACTGTTTCGAGGTTGGGTCGAAGACGTAGGGTGAGATAAGTCCATCGATAAGTCGATTGATTTCTGCTGCGTTTCCCATCCGCAATTCGCCAGCCCATTTATGCAAAGCCGAATAGAGGACTCTTTTTCCGGTCTGAAGATAGACCCATCCGTGTTGATCGACAGTTCCAATTTTTGTTTCAACGTATTGATACTGTCCGAGTTCGATAGGGGAGGAAACTGGAAATACCCATCTCCAATAAACATCGTTGTTGCGTCGGATAACGTCATCATTAAGTGGTGCTCTGCGAATGGTACTTTGATCGCGATATGAACCGGGATTGAACGTTTTTTCTTGAATATGTTCCCTAAGCTTATTCGTGAGAACTGCTAGGGGAGAATCGGCGGCGTAGTTCCGTTTTGACTCCTGGTAATCGAAAGATGTTTGTGCAGAAGGTTCGCTCAATAGACCGATGAGTGTGTTCCATTGGTCTTCATTGGAGACATAAAATCGTTCCGTGGAGATTGGTTGTTCTGCAGAGTTAAGTGTTGGGGGTTGGTTGGTGGGCCAAGCGATAGTTCGAGTTGCAAGTAAATCCGCATAGTTGAACTCGTGGACGAACTCCGGTCGCTGAGCGGCTTCGAATTGCTGTACATTCGTTTCGAGCCATGTTTTTGCGATTGGAGTCGTAGCATCGAAGCCAAAGGCACCTGGGATTGTCAATCTGTCACTCAGAGCCTTTTGCGGCATCATGTCGACATGTGGTGAACTGACCGTTGACGAAAGCCAGGAAAATGTGGGGAGTAGCGAGAATGTATTCAGTTGCAATGAGATCGGATAACTCGGTGTGTTTTCTGGCAGAATATCGCCAACTTGATCAACAAGAGGATTTTCCCACTGGCTTAGGTTGTTCCAGTAGTTCGTTGGCCACTGTTCTAGTGGATCTCGGAGCCATCGCAAGAAACCGTTATCTTTCCATCGGAAGACGTCAACTGTTGGTTTTTCCCATGGAAGTGCGATTCCCACGATCAAGTCGTCCCGGATTCGTTGGTCAACAAAAACTGTGATATCCTCGCGATGATCTGCGCGGAAACTCACCGATGAAAGATTGGGAGCGAATTCGGTTCTGGTCGAGTGCGTGAACTGTGGGTTCATCTCGATGAAGAGGGGGATTTCGCGTACCCATCCAGAATTTGTAAGAGTTCGAAGGCCGGCGATTTTGGTTTCTTCCAGGGTTCGGTCGAAGGTGGCAGTCGTAATGCGAGCGACACCGCTGACTAGCCATTGCCCTAAATCCCATAATCTTTCTGATGCTGCTTGCTGCGTCTCATGCTCAGCTTGAATGCTGGCCGAGTTACTGTTTTTTGCCGAATTCAATTGGGAAATCTGGCGTTGGAAATCCGCTTGGGCGTAGGAAAACTCCAAGTAGAAGTTCGACCAAGAATTTTGAACCCGTTCGTCTAATTCCCGAGCGGAATGGGAAAGTCGGCTAGTGATTTCTTCAACGCGCTGACGATCGATCTCACCCCAATTGTTTACTGCTTGAAGGTATGTTTGAGTTTCATTGAGTTGCGTTTGGTAGCGATTTTCCCTCAGGTTGCTTGCGATAGACTGATCTCGGTCGATTTTCCAATCAAGTGTTTGTTGTTCAAGGATTGACTCTTGAGTTCGTCTTGTAGCAAGTGCAAGAGCTTTGGATTTACCCCAGTTGATTGCAACTTGATTGGTCGAATTTGTGCGACGATCATCCAGGAATTCTTTATCGTTCTGATACTTTTGTGAGTCTTGGCTTTGAGTGAACATCCAAGTTGCCTCTGCCAAGTCGATTGCGTAATCGCGTTCGGTAATGGCAATCTGTTCGATGGTCTGTGTTAGGCTTTGCTCGATGCTATTCATATAGTCTTCAATTGCATCGAGGCGAACTTCGTCGATGGAGGCTTCGAATTCAAGCCTGTTTAATTCCCACTGAGAGTGCTCGAGCGTATCTCGTTCGATTTTCTCTAGTTGGCTTCGTGCAGTAGCTTGTACATAGTTCCGTTCTGATTCATGGCGTCTATGTAAAGAATCAAGTTCTACCTTTGCGATTGCCACTGCATCATCCCGTAAAGTGTTAGCCCGAAGGACCAAGAATGTCGACCAGTCGTTTGGAAAGACTTCCGCGATTGACTCTCTTGCGGCGATCGCGGCGGTTGAGGTTGCAACATTCCATGCATTTCGTGCACGTTGTAAATCGATTGAGCGATTTTGTGCGATCGAAACCAATTCAGTTTGGATTGCCTCATCGATACGAGCCTTCGCGATGGAGTAGTCGCGATCGGCGAGAATCATCTGCTGGTTCGTCTGGGATTCTACCCTTCTCTTTGCGTCGGCGAGCGACTCCGTTGCATCTTGTTCGTCGATCCATGCTTGCATTTGAAATTCTGCTGATGCTACTCGCCAATGTCGGTCAGCTTCCGCTTGTCTAACATCACGATCGCGGCGTGCTTTTGCGAGCAGCAATTCTGTTTCACGAACACGATCAACATCAAGTACTCCTCGAATCTGCATGATTTGATCGAGGATTTTGGCTTGCTCATACGCAATTTGGAATTCTTCTAGGATTTCGAGATTCTCTTTTTCCCAAAGATATTGTTGCTGTTGATGCTCGAGATTGCGTTCCACTTCTTGGAGTTGCTGTAGTCTTTGGTTCTGAAAATTGATCTCATGCTGTTGCTGACCAAGTGTATGGCGTGCAGTCGCGACCCTGATTTGATGGTTTACGGATGCCTCGTGTAATTCATTAGATTTTTCTTGTTGTGCTACAAGAGTTCGTTCCAAGTCGATTGCCTTCGCAAGAGATTCGGAATGTGCCAATTCAGTCCAATCTCTTGAAACGGTTTCGATCCAGTTGGAATATGCGAGAGCATGTTCCGCAAGGATTGAATCACGCGTATTTCGTTCACTTAGGTTTAACGAGCTTTCTGAGAGTTGAGTGAAATGAGTTATCCAGTATTTTGCTTGTCCTTGTGCAATCGCGACATCGAACTGAATGAATGCGGTATTATCACGTTGCAATTTCTCAAGCTCATGCGTCTGCTTCTGAAGGTTAAAGTCTTGGTGGATCGCATGTTGTGCTATGTTGTATTGCGTGGTTAACTCGTAGCTTTCTTGTTCATGTGTTTTATAAGCTTCGAGCAAAGCGGATTCGAGATTCAGAGATAGAGCGTGTTGAGTATTAGCATATTCTGCCTCAGCTATTGAACGATCCTCCGAAAATTCTGCTCGTGTGTTCTGGATGGCTGTGATGCGTTGTGTTCTAACCGTTCCTAAATCGAGTAGGTAGTCGATCTTAAGCTCCGTTTGTATCGCGTCTTGCGTGGACTGAATTGCCTGCAAGCGATCTTCGAGTTCTCTGTTTTGGGGCAAGAAAGGGGATAAGGATAGAGACTGGATGGAGGGCAGGATCGGTTTCTGGCTCCATGCGAAGTGAGAAGTAGGGCTGTTTTGAGTCAACACTCCGATCCAATTGTCGAGGATGCTGCGCTGTTGCGATGCCTCGTACAGGTTGGGTGAGTGGATGTTTAGGTAATAGTCCCTCCATGCTTGTGCTGTAAGTTCAGCCCCCTGTTGACGTGAATCTAGTAATTTTTGATTGAGGGAATCGAGAGCTTGCTGTGAGCGCAAATCGTAATCGCGTTCGATGGCTTTTTCTGCTGAGGCCCAATCGCGTAGTTCACTCTCTTCGTCGGATCGCTTTTGTAGCTGTGCGATTTGCTGATTTAGCTTGTGTTGCAGTTTCAGTCCGTCGATCTGGGAACGGAATGCTTCTGCCGTGATTCGCGTTGTTTCGTGGTGGGCTAATTGAAATGGTTGCAGAGATTCCGTTTGCCGAATCGACAAAAGAGACGCTTCTAGATCGGATTGCCGGTTTGAGTCTCCGAGAAGCATTTGTCGTTGCTGTAAACCATCTGCTTGGGTCTCTAGCCATTTCCTTGAATTGCTATCAGCGGGTTCCCAAGACTTTTTCAGTGTACTGATGAGTGTTGCGAGGCGATTTGTTTCAGCGTTTTTCAAGCTGGCCATGCTCGAATGTTCAATTGCATATCGCGATCGTTGTGAATCTAGCTCACGTTTCTGACCGGATGCTTCCATGCCCAATTCAAATCGATCAAGAATCTGCTGTATTTGTTGGCGGTCTTGTTGTTCGATCTCTTGCAGATTCCGGCGATACGAAATCTGCGCGAGCTCATTCTCATGGGTTGCTTTTGTTTCTGCATCCTTGATTGCCTGGTCGTAGCATTGCTGTGCTTCTTGGAAGACCAGGAGTTTGGGGATAGAGGATTTATACGACCATTCTGCGGTTGGGATTTGACGCAGCGAGAGAACGCGATTGAGATCATAAACCGATTGTGCGCGAGCCTGCCGTAAAATTTCATTTATCTCGGTGAGCTGATTCTTGTACTCTGTGTCGATTGCTTCTTGGGAATACTGAAACTGATCATTCGCGAATTCCAGCAGTTGAATATATCGTTCCCAGGTTATCAAGTTTGAATCGAGTGAGTCACTTGCGATATGGATGGCGGTGTCGCGTTGGAATCTTGCATCGGAGAGAGCATGGTACTTGGTGACTTCTGCTGACGCCCTAGCTCGGTTGGCGTTTGTGGTATCGGCAACGATTTTCTTTTTGATTTCGAGCGTTGAGTCTTCGGTTGAGAAAGTAGGTCCATCCCAAGGATGATTGATCGAAGATGGGGGAAGGACATCGCGATTTGAGGGGGAGGCTGACGCCACCCCAGCGATTTGAGAAGAAAAAAGAAAGGTTGCTTCTATGCGTTCTTTCGTGAGGGTGTAGTGCGTTTCGGAGTCCCGATCCCTAAGCGAGTACAATGCTTGCTGCTCGAGTAGTTTTCTGCGATGGGTTTGCTCTTGGATCGCGAGTTCTTTTTCGGTTTCGTAGTTGGATTTGCGAACTTCGTCACGATAGGATTCGCTTGCATTCGCTAGCGCAATGGTTCGTTCGAATTCGGCTTGTGTTAAGGTATATTCAGACCAAGTCGTCGGATTGCTCGCGTGCCATCGCTGTAATTCATTACCATAGCTGTTCCATTCTTGTTCAAGCCACTCGTATCGCGAGAGGCGCTCTTGTTCTTTGAATTCAGCGATGACACCTGATTTTACGTTTGCTATTCGCAAGAAAGTTTCCATAGTCCCGATGATTTCATCGAGTTCTAAATCTGTGATTTTCGACGCGAAGTGGAAATTGCTATCTGCGAGAGATAGGGAGAATTCGCGGTCGATAAACGCAGTGCTTAGATGATAATTCTTTAGGATTTTTTGCTCTTCGGTTTGAGCACTTTGTCGGTTGTGCAAGCTTTCCAATGCATAGTTTTCGACGATCTGATCTCGCTGATTCAGGTAGGATTCGTCGAGGTTGATCGCTGTTTTCTGATAGGAGAAGTTTAGGGTTTGTAGTTGGTTGTCAGCTTCGAGTGTCAGACTAAGGGCAGTTGCCCATGGAATGTTGACGGTACCTTGAAACCACATGAAGGGATTTGAGCCTAGCCACCCAAGTGCTAACGTATTACTATCGATTTTAGGGGGGGTGTAAATCTGAGCTGCAAGTCGTTTAGCACGATCGGTCCGGCCAATTTTCCCCTGCAGTTGAAATGTCTCCGCTTGTAAGATCAACTTATCTACGTCGAGTTGCTCTTGTGCTAGGCTTAGAGATTTCCGGTTGTTTAGCGACAACTCGATTTGGCGGTTTTGATAGGATCGTACAAGATCAGCATGCTCGGAGCGGTAGAGCGCAATGGCTTTGATGCGCGCGGTTGTTTGTTCGGCTTCAAATGTAACCTTGTCTCGAGCTTGTATCTCAATAGCTTGGATATGTTGTAGTTGTTTCGTGAGTTGTAGATGCGAAGTGTCCGAAAATTGGGCTTCATCAATCGGTTCTAGTTCTTGTAGTTTTTCTACTTGTTGTCGAGCGACATCTAATTGGTATGAAGACCAGGAAGAGGCGATGAGACCGTGGAGTTGTTCCCAAGCAGTCAATGTTGCTTGTGAGCGTTTCAAATTTAGCTGGCGGTCTTCGCGAGCAACTGCGATACGGTAATCTTGCTCGAGCGTGAGTTTGGATTTCTCGTACTCGTAATTGGCTTTGTTTTCGGCGAGTTGCAGTTTAAGTCGCGCGGCGACCTGGGCGAGCCGACTTGTGGAGTCCGCTAGATTTCGCTGGGTGCTATCGCGGTGATTCTTTTCGACGGTCGAGGTTCGTTGCTCTTGTTCAATGGTAGTGATTGCTTCCAGATAACGGCCTTTCGCAGCAGACATCGCTTGGTAGCGTTCCAGCTGGAGTGGGTTCGATGCGTTAGCGACTTCGATGTCGATCTGAAGGATGTCTTGGTCAAATGCGAAGTCGGCATCATAGAATTTTTTCGCATACGTTTTGATTGCATTTGCTAGCGTCGTGCTGGAGGGTGGTGGTATCAAGCTCAAGGTGGATTGCAGATCCTGAGTTGCTTCTCTTCGTGCCTGATCACGTTTGCGAATTGCAATTTGTCGGGATGCCGCAGCTTCAGCCTCGATCGCTTGTCCGATTCGTTGAAATTGAGTCTGGATTTCTTGGATTTCTGTTCGGTACGCGATTTCGACTTCTTTGGAGCGATCGACAAAAGCGGCGTTAGGTTCAACAAAACCGCTTGGTAGAAGGTCTTTGGTTGCACGAGAGAATTGCGCGGCGATGCGAGTTAGTGTCTCCTGATATTCCCAGTTTGCGATCTGAAGTGCTTGATCGCGATGGATTTGCGATTCATTTCTCTTCGCGCTTTCAAGTTTTCTGAGTGCATCGGTGGCATGTAGGTATTCAGACTGCAGGCGTTGCAGTTCGCGTTGGTAGGGTTCGTAATTTTTAAGATCAATTTGGTGTTCTGGATCGGTCAACGACGACAAACTGGGCGAGGATGTAATTGGTTCGCTGATCTTGGCTTGTGCTTGCGCAATAAGTTGATCAATACTTGGTAATTGAGGAAGCGGAGTTGATGGCCACGCTAACGCGAGGTCGTGTTCGAGTGGGTAATCCGCGAGGTTAATCGAGTGCAGTGATAGTGATTCAGAGAGGGAAGTCAGGGATCGCTGTATGGTTGTTCTGCAGTTCTCATCGATTTCTATTGTTGTTTTCCATGAGTTGTTATGCAGTTCTTCTAGGGAATCTAGGCGTGAGGAGAAGGAGTCTGCGTTTCGCATTTCACGATCGGCGATGATTTGGGCGCGATCGTATGCAAGCCGAGAGAGGGCCGACGCTAGGCCTTGGACATGAATATCCTCTGCGGAAGCGATTTGTGAAGCGATTGATCGATACGCAGCGACCCATGCGTTTGCTTCTGGGCTTTTGGGTGATGGGTGGGACAGGAATCGAAACGGTATCCAAGAGCTTTGTTTGCTGGCGTCGGCGGTTCGAATGCGTATTTGAACTGCATGTATTCCTGGTTGGGCTTGTGGGAGTTCGATTGAGAAACTAGGGCCTTGGAAGTCGTAGGAGCGACGTGGGAATGTTCCGTTTTCCCAATCAAGATCGAGTGTCCACTGGCTTGTCCTGCTGATGTTTCCGAGTATTTGGCCGATTAGTACGGGATGATCCGATCTTTGGTCATCGTCGGATGTTCCTTGGTTGTTTGCTAGGCGGAGCGCTGAGAGAGTGACAAGTCCGATGGAGTTTGATTCTAAGATGCCTTGAACACTTGACCACGGACTGCGGAGCACGGTTCCGTCCGGTAAGACTTCTTTGGTACGAGCTCGTAGAGTGAATGGACCAGTAGAGAGTTTCGTGGGAATGAACTGGAACGAGTGATCGTTTGAAACAGTTGTTTGGCCATCGACTGTGTTGTCTGAATCGGAATCGAACTCGATACTCAGTGGATAGTTTTTTGAGAGTCGATCGACGAGTCCACTTAAATGAGGAGTTCTGACAACAGGAATCGTTGAATTCGATTGATCGATCGGGTTTCCGTCGTCGAGGAGAGTTAATGATAGGATTGAGGGGGCGGTTGTCGGTTTTTGTTCACCGCGAACAGCGATGGATTGCCAAGAGCCAACCAAATCAGTTGTTGCGTTGTTTGCATCGGAGCGAACGCGAACCTGAATGCTGGAGTTGCCTTCCGAGAGGTTATCGAGAACATAGCCGAATGCACCATAAGCGTCGACTGAAAGTATTCGGTCTGCAGAGTTGTCATTATTCAAATCCAATTCAACTCGTAGTGATTGGTGGTTTGATTGGGCTGAGACTGAGCCGCGAATACTTGGAAGTTGACCGTCTGTTGCAGGGACGAAAAGAACGTCTTTGAGCTTAGGTGGTTCGTTGGGTTGATCTTCGAATTCGAAAGTAAAATCGACCCAGGGCTCCGTCCCATGGGTCGAAGAGTTCGTTTCGAGGATCGGGGAGGCGATGTCGATACGCAACGGGCGAAAGGCGAAGCTCCATTGTCCTTTTTGATTGACTCGTGGTGTGTAAATAAACCGTCCTTGGGAATCCACGCCAACACTTTCGTCGGCGATCCCATCAGCGTTGCTATCGACCAATACGATGGCGTGGGAGAAACCAGTTGGTGATGAGATCACTCCGGTGATGGTGGGGTTTTCCGTTCGGCGATCAGCATCAATGCCGGTGTCATCGAGCAAGTGAATAGTATCAAATCGCAGGGGTGCATCGGTTGTGGGTACATAAGTGAAATCGAAAGCTTGCCAGTTACCTAATTCGATGGTCTCTAGGTTATCTGCAAGTCGCTTCGATCGTAGTGCGAAGAGATGGTTTCCGAAGGGAAGGTCAAGTGGCATGTAGACGAATCGACCATTTCGGTCGGTAGCGACACAATCTTCGGGATATCCATCGCCGTTGCGATCGAATTCGACCCAGTTGATTTGCGAGGGCTGTGTCAGATTTCCTACGAGAGTGATGGTATTGCTAGTGCGATCGTTGTTAGATGTTCCTGAATCCACAAGCAATCGGACGGAGATTTCATGGGAAGTGCCGTTATCGTTGGACTGTTGTTTTGGAGCAACGAGTTCAAAGTCGAAGGCTTTCCAATCGCTTAGCAGTGGCGTAGCGAGGAAAGGGTCTGTTCGCTCGGAGCGAACCCAAAGAGTGCGGTGACCGAATGGTGCGGCTGGTAATCGAACTGTAAAAGTACCATCGGTTTGAGGTTGGATTTTGGTTGGCCGTTTTTCATCTTCTCCCAGGTCGACGTGGATGGTTGTGAATTCGTCGAAGTCCCCAATAAGTTTTCCGACGATGGTCGGTATGGAGGTGATACGATCGCTTGAGGATGGTCCATCGTCAAGGAGTAAATGAAGTTCGATATCTGCAGGAGATGGAGGTTGGTAATGCCATTCGAAAACTTGCCAATCTCCGGAGGATTCCCAATTTGAGTTGCTGTTTGTGGATGTTGGATGATTGAGGCTATTTCGAACTCGGGTGCGAAACCAATATCGCTGCAATCCGGGTTGGATATCTGGGTTGATGAATAGGATTTGGTTTTGTTCGGAGAGGCGAATGGAGTGTAGTCCTGGTGTAGACGCATCTAAGTTTTCAGCACGAGCTTCATTTCCCGTAGTATCGATATCGAGAAAGCGTTCGAGAGACGGTGATTCGCTAGGTGCGATTTCGATGCGTAAAGCGGGGTCGCCAGTGTAAAGATCGGATGAGGATTCTCCGGTATCGGTTCGCAATTGAATGGATTGAATTGTGGGGACTTGTAAGGGATTCCAATCAAAAGTGTAACGAGTCCATTCGCCGTGCAAGAAACACTGCAACGATTGGTTCCATTCGCGTGCTCGATATGCAAAGGTATAGCGGCCTGGTGGAAGGTGATCTAAGGAATGTTCAAAAGTGAGGTCTTCGGCTACTTCGATCCAAGCGTCAGGTGCAAGATCGAGGTTCGAGTCGAGTTCAACGGTCAGGTTATTTAGGGTGGTGTCTGTTTGCTTGATACTTCCTTGGAGGATACCTGCATGCAAGGGATTCTGTGTTGTTTCTGGAATGGTAAAGTGTCGAATGGAATCTACCGTTAGTGGGCTAGATGGAGTTTCTGTGAGGGTAAAGTCGAGTGATAGCCAAGCGGTGAGTCGTTCACCGGATCGGTCGTCGAACAAACGGGCTCGGATGGTTCGTCGGCCCGGTGTTAACGGAGTGTTTTGGTCGGTCGATCTGGGATCGTAGGAAAATGAGATAGGAGCAGGTGTAGGGAGGGGCAGTACAGCATCGGGAATTCCATCCCCGGAGTGATCCCATTCGACGTGGAGGTGTGGCAGGTTCAGGTCGTCCGCGGTGCGTTCGCCGTAGAGATCGACAAGTACGGTTGGATCGTTCGTGATGGCATCATCGGGAGATCCAGTGTCTGATTTCAGTCGTAGGTTGCGTAATCGCAAGGGGCCTTGTTCAGGGTCTTCGACGAGAAAATAAGAGAAGGTTTTCCAGGGGCTGTGGGTTACTTCTGTGCCGTCATCGCTGAGTAGTTTTGTTCGATAACTGATTGTGCGAGGTCCGAATGGATTGAGTGCTGTGTTATTTGGTTCGTTGTTATTTAGTTCGGTAGGTGAGAATTCGAAGGAGGTGCTGGGGGACGTATCGGTTTTCACAAGTTCAGGGATTCCATCGGAATTCCAGTCGAATTCGCTGATGAGAGTTCCACCGATCCAATCACCTTGGTAGGTGACTTGTAGGGTATCGCGAGTGGTAACTTTATCTGACGAGGAAGAACCTGAATCGAAGACCAGTTCGATACGATCGATGTAGGGACCTGCAAGGAGAGTACCGTCACCATTTTTGGGGGAGTCATCTGGGGGTGGCGTATCGTTATCGAGGATACGCAGAGTTTTTTTATGATTGCCGGCTAGTTTGTATTTTTGATCTTCTGTGGTGAGCAGCACAATATCGCACCATTCAGTTCCTTCGGCAGTCGCATCATCGACAACGTTCCATCGTTGGGATGCGATTGCGGATCCTTTGGGAAATCGCAACAGTCCCGTTTGGTTTTTGAGGTTGAGGTCGTTTCGTGCAAATTGAAAATCTTGTTCCAGGCTCAATCCGGCTTGGGGTTTAACAGAGAAGGGGACGAGGAGTTCATCGTCGAGGGGGCCGGTGCGCCGAGCGCGAAGAGTGGCGGGTTGGAGTCCTTCTTGTCCATCGATGAAATCGATCCATTCCACGAAGGTATTGGAGTTGTTCGAATCGTTATCGGTGATTTGAAGGATAGTAGGTTCGTTGGGAAGCAAAGTACCTAAGCGTGAGGCGTCGGTGAGAATAATTTTTATGGTTTCGGTGGCTTCTGGGATCGCGTCGTCGATTGGGTTGAAGAAGAGGTCGACAAACGACTGACCTGGGGCGAATTTTGCGATGGGCTTAGGGGGGAGGTAGTCGAGGTTTTGCTGTGCGGAGGAAGATGCAAGCGATTGCCATTGGACTTCGAGGGGCGGTTTTGTATTTGATCGTTCGATACGAATGCGGGCTGGGGAAATACCACCTTCGATGCATGGATCGAATTCTGAGATCCAGAGTTGTTCTCTGGGGCCGAAGATATCCGAGGGTGGTATCGGGCTGGGCAATTGAGCGAACGGGGGCTGTTCGATTGGGGGTGATGTAGGTGGTTGTAGTGAGGGAAGAAGGGTAAAGAGTTGTCTAGATTCCAGGGTCTCAAAAAGGGTTTTACGAAACTCTTTGCGACGAATTTTGCGTTGTGAAAACGAGAAGCCAGCGATGATAGGTATCATCAGAAACCCTCCGGTGGTAGTTAGGAATTGGGCGTAAACGCCTTCTATCCACCGCGCCGATCGAGGTGGATTCCTAGGATTGGTTACTTGGGCAGAGCCCTGTTTTCGCTGGCCAGCGAATGCATGAATTCGATTCTAGAGAGAACCTGCATTTTTGGGTTGGATTTGGCACAAGAAATTTTTCAAGATTTTTCTTCGCGGATTACACCCGTGCCTCACTGCATTGCTTGAGCCCGCTTCGCGCAAGCCGCGGGGTGTTTGCATCGGCCATGCTCACTCCATTGCACGTTGTAATCCATCGAAAACCACAACGTTGTCGGTGCTGATTGGTTGGGGGTGTTGATGTATTGAACCGGGTACCGCGAATCACCCGGTGCTTGCGCATTGCGGCTCAATGGGGCCACCCGGTGCTTGCGCATTCCGGCTCAAGGGCCACCCGGTGCTTGCGCAT
>CAZACJ010000015.1:0-78364 GCA_964483385.1 uncultured Pirellula sp.
TCTAAGCGATCAAACAAGCCGTGTCGCGAATCGACAATCAAAAATCCGCAAGTTCAAAAAAAGGTTATTCAGGTCATTTAGTGGGTGAAACATAACAGTCCGGCTCGTGCTCAGTGAAACGGTGCTCGTACCCGTACTCGTAATCGAAAAAGCCTTGTCGCAAACCAATTGAGCACGATCACGAGAATCCAAAAACGGCCGTGCATATCTTGGCATGAAAATGGAGGCGTGAAAATAGAAAACCAAAGGACATCAAATTGCGGAATCAAATATCGTGATCTGCTATCCCGACAGATTCGTAGTTTCGCGTTAAGCACATTGCGCCGGCCACAATAGAACCAATATTCTTTGCCCTTACCCACAGCAATTCCTTAAGAGCCTTCTTTTTTTGCCTAATCAGTTATACGTAAACTATTCACATGCAATTTGTTCAGAAGGAGATGTACTATGATTCAGGTCCGCAAGGCTAATGAACGAGGCCACGCCGACCACGGCTGGCTCAACACCTTCCATACGTTTTCGTTTGCCAGCTACCAAGACCGCAACCACATGCGGTTTCGGTCACTTCGAGTCATGAACGAAGATATCGTGGCTCCTGGTCAGGGATTCGGAATACATCCGCACAACGACATGGAGATTGTGACCTATGTCCTGGAAGGAGCGTTAGAGCACAAGGACTCGATGGGAAACGGTGAAGTGCTGCGTCCCGGTGAACTCCAGCGGATGTCTGCAGGAACCGGAATCACACACAGCGAGTTCAATCCATCCGCCACAGAACCAGTTCATCTCTATCAGATCTGGTTGTTTCCCGAACAAAATGGAATCGAACCGAGTTATGAACAAAAACAGTTCCCCGAGCCAGGCCGGCATAACCAGCTTCAATTGGTGGCCTCTCGAAATGCGGAAGACGGCTCACTGCTAATTCATCAAGACGCCCGGATTTACTTGTCGCAGATTGATGCCAGAAAATCGATCACGTATGAAATGCACGAAGGCCGGTACGCGTGGCTGCAAGTTCTGCATGGAAGTGTTTTGTTAAATAGCGTCTCTTTGGATACCAGTGATGGTGCAGCCGTCAGCGAAGAGACTCGACTCACCATTCAAGCGAATTCCAACGCCGAAATCATGCTGTTTGATCTGTCGTAGATCGAACAAATTCTAATCCCCTGTTTTTAAGGAACCAGAACATGCAAGCCGCAGCCTCCCTTTTGGGACGACTGATGATCGCCACCATCTTCTTGATGAGTGCGGTCGGAAACAAAATTCCAAAATTCAATGAAGTTGTTGGACATATGGCATCGGAAGGCGTTCCGCTGCCGCAAGTCGCACTGGCTGGGGCTATCGTGTTCCTAATCGTTGGTAGCCTTTCCGTTATTACTGGATTCAAGATTCGCATGGGTGCAGGACTGCTTCTCGTGTTCTTGGTGCTTGCTACCTACTTCTTTCACGACTTCTGGAAGTACGAAGGTCAAGAGAAGCAGCTGCAGATGATCCAGTTCATGAAAAATCTGTCGTTGATGGGAGTGATGCTTTTTCTGATGGCAAACGGTGCTGGCGCAATGAGTCTGGACGCTCGGCTGGCGTCTCGTCCCTCAAAATGACGAGCACAACAACAGTACAAGCACCTTCGACTCTCGGCGGTGCTCGGAGTTGTTCGACGTATTGAACGATCAAAAAACTTATGGCTGTAGCCGAAAATGCTTTGACCGCCGCTTCAATGGCTCACCCGTTCGGTCCCTAATTACTGGCTATAATCGATATCGTTAAGTCGTCGAACATCGTTAAGACATCGAACGCGTGATCCTTTTGAAACGCATTAGACAGGACAGCAAAATCGTCTCATGGCACTGAAAAGCTACACACAGTGGAAAGAACTACTCATCGTCGAAGATGAGAGCGGCAATAACTTCTGCTTTATGTGTGGATGGGGTGTCGAACCACCTGTCGCCTATATCCCAGCCATCGACGATTGGGTGAAATGTGTTCCAGATTGGTTGGCGGAACGCCGAGATGAAGTTGTCGATCAGATGAAAAAGCAACAGCATCTCGTTGAAGAAGGGGAATACCCGACTCTGAAACGCTAAACGGGATTTCCAAAGCCGAGTTATCCCTCCAGCGATTTCAGTCTTTGGATGGATCCCCTGCGAACGCCGTTGCTACGCCGCAGGCATCCTTAGTATAATAGAATTGAGGTACACTATCGATCCGCTCCCTCCTGCCCATACCCCCACCCCGACCACATCCGCTCCCGTCAACTATTTCGCAGGCGGATCCCCTCCTGGAGCGTTTGCTCCTTCCCTCCCTTTCCCAACGGTGAACTGCATGTTGCGCCATACGATCCTCACCGCTCTGCTGGCCCTTTTTCCCATTTTGGGTCTCCAGCGTGCTCCTGCTCAGGAGTTAACTTTCGAAGATGACATCCGGCCGATTTTGAGAGAGTATTGCCTCGATTGCCACGGTGCTACGGAAAAGCACGAGGGTGGCTTGGACCTGCGCCTCGTGCGATTGATAACTCAAGGTGGAGACTCGGGTCCTGCACTGATTCCGAACAACGCGGAGGCTTCGCTCGTCTTGCAGCGAATCGAGAGTGATGATATGCCGCCGGGTGAAATCAAAGTTTCAGCTCCGAAAAAAGAGTTGTTTCGAAAATGGGTGCAATCCGGAGCGTCAACCAAACGACCGGAACCCGAATCGATTGGTCCTGGAATTCCATTGACAGAGGCCGAGAGAAGTTATTGGGCTTACCAACCCCTTCGTCGCCCAGGCGTCCTTTTGTCTTTCGGTGACCAAACAGTTTCTGGACAATTTCAGACCCCGAGACAAATTTCTAACGATGGAAAACCTGGAACGCAAATAAGAAACGCAATCGATGCAATTCTCATCCAAGCGATGCCCACAGGCTTAACGTTCTCTCCGGAAGCCCCCCGTGCTACGCTCATTCGACGCTTGTTTGTCGACGTTGTTGGTCTTCCTCCGACCCCAGAGCAATGGCAACAGTGGTTAAATCACCCGGATTCGGATTGGTACGATCAACTCGTGGACTCACTTTTACAAAGCAATCAATACGGAGAGAGATGGGCACGACATTGGCTCGATGCTGTCGGTTACGCTGATAGCGACGGAGCAACCCTCGCCGATGCTGAACGGGCTTGGGCTTGGAAGTATCGCGACTATGTCATCAAGTCCTTCAACGAAGACAAACCAATTGATCGTTTCATCCAGGAGCAACTTGCCGGGGACGAACTCGCTGGGCCTGCAAATGGTGATTGGACCTCGAACCAGATTGAATGCCTAACCGCTACTGGGTTTCTTCGGATGACCGCAGATGGAACGGGTAGTGGGGATAATTCACCGGAAGCAAGAAACAAAACAATCGCGGACACCTTGCAAGTCGTTGGGAACACCTTGCTCGGCTCAAGCCTTCAATGCGCGCAATGCCACGATCATCGTTACGACCCCATTTCCCACGAAGACTATTTTGCGTTACGAGCGGTCTTCGATCCTGCTTTGGATTGGCAACAGTGGAAAACGCCGAACGAGCGTTTGGTTTCACTTACGACGCAAGCCGAGCGAGATCTATCCGCGCAAATCGAAAAAGATGCTCAGTTGATCGCGTCTGAGAGAAGTGCCAAAGAAGCCGAGTACATGAAACAGGCACTCGATCAGGAATTGATGAAATTCGAAGAGCCTCTACGCAATGACTTGCGATCGGCTTATGAAACCCCCGCAGAGAAGCGATCGGCTGAGCAAAAGGGACTGCTCGATAAACACCCAAGTGTCAACATTTCACCCGGGGTGCTTTACCAATATCTCCCAAATGCTGCAGATGACCTGAAGAAATTCGATGCGAGAATCGCCGAAGTGCGTGCAAAGAAGCCGGCTGAAAACTTCTTGCACTCCCTCGTTGAACCCGCTGGTCACTTGCCCGCGACCAAGCTCTTTCATCGCGGAGATCACAATCAACCCACTCGTGAGATTGCACCTGGGAAACTTGCGGTTCTAACCGCCGAAGGGTCTGACAAATCGTTTCCACACGATGATCCTTCGTTACCTACAAGTGGCCGAAGGCTTGCATTTGCCAGATGGTTAACCGATTCACAATCACCGAATCCTTTGTTCGCTCGCGCGTTTGTCAATCGCATTTGGATGCACCATTTTGGGCGAGGGATTGTGAATACCCCAAGTGACTTTGGGAAACTTGGTAGCCCTGCGACCCACCCTCAACTACTCGATTGGCTGGCTTTGGAGCTGATTGATCATGGATGGAGCCTGAAACATCTTCATCGAATCATTCTTAAGTCAACGGCTTATCGTCAATCATCCGTCAGAACTCCACAGCGTGAAGCGCTCGATCCAGAAAATCGTTACTATTCCAGACGCGACGTGCTGCGAATCGATGCCGAAGTCCTTCGCGATTCCGTCTTGGCACTTTCCGGTTCTCTGAATGCGACTTTGTTCGGCCCACCTATTGCACTGCAAGAAGATGATGCAGGGCAAGTTCGAGTAGACCCAGGGCAACCGAGAAGAAGCATTTATGCAAAATGGAGACGTACTCAACCCGTCGCTATGCTTCAGTCGTTTGATGCACCGGTCATGGGAGTGCTTTGTGATGTGCGAACGAACTCGACGGTGGCAACGCAGTCGCTGATGTTGATGAACGGAGAGTTTACTCTCGAACAAGCGACCAAGTTAGCACAGAAATGTGAAGCTCTGGTAGCCGCACAAACATCCCCCACTCCGATGGCAAAAGTCGTTTGGGAGCTTCCAAAGTCTCCAGCCGAGCAATGGGCCTATGGTTCTGGACGCTTGAACGCGGATAATACCTCGGTCGAGTCCTTCGTACCGTTGCCCGCTTTTCATAACGGACAATGGCAAGGTTCAACACAGCTTCCCGATCCAACCATCGGATGGGTTATTTTGCATGCATCAGGCGGTCACCCAGGGAATCCGAATCATGCGGCAATCCGTAGATGGATCGCCACCCGCTCAGGGAAGCTAGAGATCCGTGGAAAGTTAGGGCATGGATCAGAAAACGGTGACGGGGTTCGAGCCGGCATCTTCAGCAAACATGGTTCTGCGGGCTCTTGGATTGCGAAGGCCAATACGGTCGATACGCCGGTTGCCGCATTGGATGTTGAAGTAGGTGATAACGTTGATTTTGTTGTCCATTGTGGTGAACATGAAACGTCTGACTCGTTCTCTTGGCCTGTTACCCTGACGCTAGCGCATGCAGAAGGAACCGACATGATCGAAAGTGCAGCGGCCTTTCGTGGGCCGGCTTCTAATGGAGATCGTCTTGCGGAACAAGTTATGGCCGCGTGGCGAGTGATTTTGGCCCGTGATCCGACGGACTCGGAGCTCGCCTCGCTACGGCAGTTTGCGGTATCCCAGTTAACGGTACTTTACCGCGAGCCTCAGCGCGTTCTTCCAGGCTCCAATCCCTCGCAACAGGTGCTCGTCAATATCTGCCAGATGTTGATCAATTCGAACGAATTCCTTTACATCGATTGATCCAGCTCCAATACACGAACCGACGAAATCAGCTATGAGACACTTTGTACAAGATAGACGAGATTGGTTACGGCAGTCCGGGATGGGGATCGGTGCGATCGCTCTCGAGTGGATGCTTGCACGCGATCCGTTACGCGCTGCCCCACCAATTTTAAAAGAAAAGCCTCATCGCGATCTGTTGCCCAGACCAACACATTTTGAGCCCAAGGCCAAAGCGATGATCTCACTGTTTCAGCACGGTGGACCATCGCACATGGATCTCACCGATCCAAAACCTGAACTTACTAAATTCAGCGGTACAGATTATCAAGGGGATGTGCACTTCTCGTTCGTCAATCAAGCGAGCAAAAAACTTCTCGGTAGCCCATTTGCATTTGCCCCACGTGGACAATCGGGGATCGAACTCTCGGAACTTCTTCCTCATACCTCTGGTGTTGTGGATGATTTATGTCTAATCCGAAGCATGCACACAGGTGCAAATGGTCACGAAGTTTCCATTCGATACTTTCACGGAGGTATACCAGGTATTTTAGGGCGTCCGACTCTCGGATCATGGCTGACTTACGCTCTCGGTTGTGAGTCGCAAGATCTACCCGCCTTCATGGTTTTGAGCGATCCAGGTGGACATCCGGTCGATGGTGTAACGAACTGGTCAAACGGCTTTATGCCTGCGATGTTCCAAGGCACGGTGCTTCGACCGAAGGAGCCACGAATTTTTAATCTTCAACCGCCAACTCACTTGGCCGGTGAAGTTCAACGACAGAATCTCGATTTACTACAAGAGATCAATCGTAAACATCTTGCGGAGCACCCGGGTGAACCGGAACTTGAAGCGAGAATTGCAAGTTACGAATTAGCGGCTCGCATGCAACTGGCAGCGACGGAAGCTTTGGACATCTCAAAAGAGACCGCAGCAACCCTATCAATGTATGGTATCGATGATCCTGAAACCAAAGAATACGGGACTCGATGTCTACTCGCACGACGGTTGGTCGAACGTGGTGTGCGTTTCGTTCAGTTGTTCCACGCAGGGCAACCTTGGGATAATCACGACAGCATTAAAACGGGGTTAGCATCGATTTGTCGGAAGACGGATAAGCCGGTTGCTGGACTTGTTGCTGATCTTAAACAGCGTGGGTTGCTCGATTCAACGTTAGTCCATTGGGGTGGCGAAATTGGGCGTTTGCCTGTTACCCAAGAACATGGCAGTCCAGATCGTGCTGGCCGCGATCACAATGGACAAGGCTTCAGCATTTGGCTTGCTGGTGGAGGCGTTAAAGGAGGGATGGCCTATGGGAAGACCGATGAATTTGGCCACAAAGCCGTAGAAAACGTCGTTACACCTAATGATTTCCAAGCAACCATCATGCATTTATTTGGTTTAGATCACCAGAAGGTTACCTATCCATATAATAATATGGCTCAGGTGATTACGGCCAACCGTCCAGCAAGGGTTGTCGCGGAGCTACTACGATAAGGGGAGGGTTGCTATGGTTTCCCAAAAAGCTACCAATCAACAAAGCATAGATCGCAGAGCATTGTTAACTGCTTCGGCGAATGTCCTAGCGGGCTTGCCATTGGTTGCTTACGCTGATCCTCTGCTTGCCAATACAATCGCCCGCACAGCAGTGGGTGGTCAGGCAAAATCCGTAATCCTGTTTTTTCTTTGCGGCGGAGCATCCCATATCGATACTTGGGACATGAAGCCCGACGCTCCAGTTGAATATCGTGGGCCATTCAATTCAATCCCGACATCTGCGGCGGATATTCGCCTCTGTGAACACTTGCCAAAACTTGCGAACCTCGCTCATCACTTGGCGATAGTTCGATCCGTCGGAGCGACGGTAAGCACCAACGATCATCATGCAGGTTACTACTATCATTTGACCGGTCACGTGCCTGATCCAACTTTTCTCTCTCTCGGTAACGATCGACGGCCATATGCCGATGATTGGCCATTTATGGGTACGGTTGTCGGTCAACGCCGATCGAACCAAAACGAGCTACCGAATGTAATCACACTTCCTCATAAACCGAGCAAAGCACCCTATACGCGACCCGGTCAATTCGCAGCAAAACTAGGAGTGGAGTATGACCCTGTGTACGTGGATGCTTCTATCGACAAGCCACTGGAGTTCCGAGCACCGTCTTTGAGTCTTCATGGCGCAACATCTCCGAGCGAGCTGCAATCGCGTCAACAAATGTTGGGGCGAATCAATCAAGCGCGAAGAGACTTAGATCGCGTTGCAGCACAATCCAATTGGAAGAAACAACAAGATCGTTCGATGCAGTTGTTGCTCAGCGCGAAAACGACTCAAGCCTTCGACTTAGCCTCTGAACCTGAATCCGTACGACAGCTCTACGGTACTAGCGTCAATGCGATGAGCTTGCTCATGGCTCGACGACTCGTGGAAGCCCAGGTTCCATTTATCACAGTCTTTTGGCGTGAAAACGAAACGATCGCGGACGCATGCAAAAGCGAGGGAGCCTGGGACACCCATGGCAACAATTTCGAATGCCTCAAAAAATATCTGCTTCCAGAGTTTGACCAAGCGTTCTCTGGGTTGCTTACCGATCTGCAACAACGTGGCTTACTCGATCAGACCTTGGTGATGGTCAACAGCGAAATGGGGCGCAAACCGAAAATTGGAGACCCACGTTCGGGAGGAACAAGTGGTGCAGGTCGCGATCACTGGACTCATTGCCAAAGCGTGCTATTCGCAGGTGGCGGAATCCGGGGGGGCCAAGTCTATGGGGCTTCTGACCGCTATGGGGAGTATCCCGCAGAGAATCCCGTGACACCAGCCGATATCGCCAAAACGGTCTATCGTGCTGTGGGCATCAAAGATCTCCAAGCCTCCGATTCTCAAGGCCGACCGTATCACTTGCTCGAAAGTGGTGATTCGATCGATCAACTCTTGTCTTAAACGAATTGAGCGTGATCCGAGCAAGAACACGAGAATGAGCATGAATAGAGCTCGTGTCCTATGCTCTTACCCACAGTGATTACAGAAGAGCAAACTTTTTTCCTGTCGTGTAGATATCCGTCGTACTACTTCTTGGAGGGGCTACTTGAGTTCTTCCATATCTTCAATGGACGCGTATCACACTTCAGGAGAGCTTTATGTACCGCAATATTCTCATCGCTTTTCTAACGCCAATGGCGCTGTTACTCGGCACAGGCGCCGGAATTGTGCAAGCTGGATATCAATACAGTATCAACTTTGCAACCAACCCGAGCCTACCATCGGCACTAGGAATGTCCTACGCAACGGACGCATCGCAAGGTGAAAACACAATTATGTCGATCGTTGGCGGCAATCGGCTTTCGGTCAATACATTCCAACTACCTAACGACCGAGGGGCGTTTTACTACAAAGACAATTTTTTTGACCACAACCTCGATCTTGAAATGGAGACATCGCTCAAGATTATCGACTCAAGCAATTTTGGAATTTCATTTACCGCGTACAACATTGATCGTTCAAGCAATTTTGTGATCAGCAAGAACTCTTTCAGTATCTACGGTTCTACCTACCAGACAGGTTACAACTTTACGGATAAGTTCTACAAATTCACTTACCGACGCACGGCCGCAACCAATGTGTATGAATTCTTCATCGATGGTGTTCTAGCGGCATCTGGCCCGACTCCGTCAGGCTTCAACGGAAATCAGTTTTATTTCGGTGACGGAACTTCTACTGGCGGAAACGTGCATGCAGAAATTCAGTATGTGACTTATCGCAACGGCACTTTTGCGCCAGACCCAGTACCCGAACCGACTAGCATCGCGATCTTTTCAATCGGTGGATTGCTCTGTTATGCGACCCGGCGGCGCATGAAACACAAGCAATAGTTTTTCATCAACTAAAATAGTTCCCGAACCGGTTTGCCACCGTCTACGATTGGGGTAGGCCGGTTTTGAAAGTCGTTCACGCGCATCTCGGGATTGATCCCAAGCGATTCGTAAACTGTTGCGGCGAGATCCTCAGGGGATACCGGACGCTCCAATGCATAAGCTGCATCTTTGTCAGATCTGCCGATTAAGTTTCCTCCCCGGACTCCACCACCGGCAATCAACGCTGGAAAAAGTGTGCTCCAATGGTCACGTCCCCACTGTGCATTGGCGGTTGGTGTTCGCCCCATTTCACCCATTGCTATGACCATAGTTTCATCGAGCATGCCACGTTCCTCCAAGTCGACTATAAGACTAGAGCATGCTTGATCAAAGGTTGGTAGAAGGTGCTTCCCGACGTCGTCGCTATTGCGGTGGGAGTCCCAGCTGTATCCATCGACGCAATCGTACTGAACAGTTACAAATCGAACCCCGGATTCGATCAATCGGCGTGCCATTAACGTGGACTGTCCAAACAGATGCCGTCCATAGCGGTCTCGTACAGAGTTAGGTTCACGTTGGATATCGAGCGATTCGCGCGCCTCCTTGGATGTCGCCAATGAAAACGCTCTTTGGCGAAAAACATCCAAGGGCGTTTCGGTACTGAAGTCTTTTTTATCCAATTTTCGGTCGATTTGTTTCAACTGTCGATTGAGCTGTTGCAGTAACGAATGTCTCGCATTCATTCGGTCGATAACAAGCCCTTCACGTGTGTCCAATCCCGAAATCCCGAAACGCAATTCTTCGTCGGAACAATCACGCCAGTAAGGATTGTCCTCCTTGCTCCGTTTATCAATGCGCGTGGTCAGTGGGTTGTAACGCTGGCCCAGCCACCCCGCATGCTCTCCTGGACGCGGATATTGACCATCTTCCTGAAGCCGACCGAGCGAATTGGGAACCACCATGTAGGAAGGCATGGATCGATTAAGGCCTGCGTGAGCCTGATCGACATACTCCACCACAGAACCCATCGAAGGCCAATCGCGTGGGGTCGGAGCAAATCCACCTCCGATCGGTACATGCCATCGCTTGCCTGTCTGCAAATAATGGGCTCCACCGCTATGGTCGTTAAAGTTATGGCTCATTGTCCGGATAACTGCGAAACGGTCTGCCAAGTTCGCAAGTCTCGGAAGGTGTTCGCAGATCCGCAATTCGGGATTCTTGGACGGGATCGGCTTGTACGGGCCCCGAATTTTTTCAGGGGCCTCTGGTTTCATGTCAAACGTCTCAAGCTGGCTCGGGCCGCCGAACAGAAACAATACGATCACCGATCTGCATCGACGATTTGGTAGCAGGCCATTCCCTATGACCCCACCGACTGGCTCATTTGCAGAAGCGGATCGAGATTCCAAACGCAAAATGTCTGTCAGGCCGATCCCGAACAGACCTGCAGTACCAACCTGCAAGATGCGACGCCGGTGCGCAGAATACCCTCCGCCTCGTTCGTTACCTAAAACGCTGAGCATATGGGAACCTCCTGCCTTAAACACGCTCTGGGCGTCGTTGAGGAACACTTAGCCCCGAAATCGAGGAGATCAGATCTCGATCTCCCCTGCGATTTGATCGCGATAAGGCTAAAGTCAAATTCGTCTCCAAACTCTTTAGGATGGATTTCCTCCCACTATAAGCGATTTTAGTCACTTATCACGACGTTATTTCGCTTTTGGCCTACGTAATTCGTCACTAGCGAACGAAATTTGGAGAACATTCACGAAAGCCCTGTGTCCTTACCGATTGACGGAAGAGAAATTTTCGGTGTAATTTCCGCCGTAAACATAGGGGATACAAGGGCTTTGGGCTTCCTACAGTTCTTGATACGCCTTACATTTACTGCCTGATTTGGCCCCGCTCATAGGCGGGGTTTTACAAGAACCTTGCGAATTGATTGGTTGCCGAAGGCTCGCGTCGTTGCGGGCCTGTGTTCAACGTTTTTCCATTGTTTGCCAATGGATTGAACATGGCGTGAATTCGCAGAAACCGCTGAAGGAGATGATTGTGGCAAACGAACTCGTTGGCAAATTGATTGAAGCCGGGGCACACTTCGGACACCGCGTGAGCCGATGGAACCCCAAAATGGCCCCGTACATCTACGGGCGCAAGAACCTAATTCACATTATCGACATCCGCGAAACTCTACGCGGTATGCTCCGGGCTAAGAAGTACTTGAGCCAAGTCGCGGCAGGCGGCTCTCTAGTGCTTTTCGTCGGTACTAAGCGACAAGCTTCCGAAGTAATTCAGCGCGAAGCGACCCGCTGTGGAATGCCATTCGTTTCCGAACGTTGGCTCGGTGGTTGCTTGACGAACTTCCGTACCATTCGCGACCGAATGGGCCGACTCGAAGAACTCGAGACGATCATGAATAGCGATCAGATCAACGGTTATTCGAAGAAGATGCAATCCGCTTTGAACCGCGAATATCGCAAGATCTACCGAAACTTGAACGGTATCCGGACCCTCAACCGCATCCCTGAATGTCTCGTGATTATCGATCCGAAGAAAGAAAAGAACGCAATTCGAGAAGCGAAGGCTCTCGGAATCACCACCGTCGCTCTGATCGACACCGACTGCGATCCTACCCAAGTCGACCTGCCAATTCCAGGTAACGACGACGGTATTCGCTCGATCGACCTGATCGTCAAACAACTTGCGGATGCGATTCTTGCCGGCAAGTCGGAAAACCCAGAATTGATGAAGACCGTTCCGCAAGCCACTCCAGCCAGCGGTGCGAAAGACACCATCTCGGAGATGGCGGAAATGGCTGAAAAAGCCAACATGGAATAATTCAAACGATAAGTATCGGTTTCTTTTTTGCTTAATGGAGAGTGAACATGGCAGAGATTTCTGCTGGCGCGGTGAAGGCACTGCGCGAAAAGACTGGTTTGCCGTTGATGGATTGCAAGTCCGCATTGACGGAAGCTGCTGGCGATGAAACCCGTGCAATCGCGATTCTTCGCGAACGTGGTCTCAAGCTCAGCGAAAAGCGATCTGACCGAGAAACCGCTTTCGGTCGATTCGGGATTTACGCCGGTGGTGATAAGCCCGCAGGTGCTATGGTCGAACTCAAGTGCGAAAGCGCACCGGTTGCTGGTAACGAAGAATTCATTCAGCTTGCAAACGACTTTGCAGAAGCTCTCGCGAAGAGCAACGCGAAGTCAGCGGATGAACTTCGCGCTCAGCCTTCCCCATCCAAGTCTGGCCAAACGGTCGGCGAACAATTCGACGAACTGTTCAACCGGATTCGTGAGAAGTTTGAAATTGGTCGCATGGTTCGTATCGAAGGTCCTACCGGAGGTTACAGCCACAACTCGACAACCGTCGCTGGCGTATTGCTGGGACTTCAAGGAAGCAACGATGCCGCTGCTCGCGACATCGCCATGCACGTCGCTGCAATGCGTCCAGCTGCCTTGAACGCGGCTGAACTTGATCCTGCAGTGATCGAAATAGAACGCAAGACCCTTACGGATCTCGCTCTGAAGGAAGGCAAGCCCGCAAACATCGTCGACAAGATGGTCGAAGGTCGTTTGCGTCAGTTCCTCGCAGAACGCGTTCTGCTTGAGCAATCCTTCGTGAAAGATGAAAAGCAAAGCGTCGGGCAATTCGCCAAGTCCAACGGGTTGAGCGTTCACAAGTTCGTTCACCACGTCCTCGGTGAAACAACGGCCTAGTGGCTCTTGCCCAATGGCATTGAAAATAGAACGAAAAAGACAACGAGAAAAGGCTCTGGAGTTAACCCCAGAGCCTTTTTCGTTTTCCAAAATCGGAATCTAGCCGTCCGACAAATAGTCGTTACTTCAAAGGCGAAAAACTAGTCGGCTTCAGAAACCAACTTTTCACTCCCGCGCCGACCGTCAACGAACCGCCAGCACTCTTCTCCGAATCCGTTCGAACTTGATTCCAAACCGGATCATCTCGAAACTTGCCAAATGATGCCTTCTGTGCGTCGACCGACGCGTGAGTCAAGAAATAGACGAGCGAGTTTCCAGTTGCTGGTAGATCGTCCGAGATTTCGGCCTTCGCTTGTCCAATCGGAGAGACGGCTTCTAGCAATGCAGAGCCTTTCATTTCCTCACCCTGAGCTACAGACCAATAGACAACATTGGTCATTCCATACTTCTTGAACAACTCCATTGTATGATTCCGGAATCGGTTGTTTAACGCCGCAAGGTTGCCCGGAGTTGCAATATAGGTACGCAATTCAAACACCCGATTGCCGATGTTTTCTTCCACCAGCTTTGGACTGTAATCGTTAGTAGTCAAAAATATCCGAGTCACCGATTTGGTAGGTTTCTTGCCATCGACTGCGCTCGCTTCATACGCGGTCTGCCAAGCAGGATCCGAGCCAAAGGCTTGCCAAGACGCATCGCAGGACTTTCGGTCTGCATGCTTGATCAAAGTCACTACACGTGGGTCGGTTGGATCGTTAGGGGTCCAAGCTCCGACAAGATCGATCTTGTGTTTGTTTAGAAATGGAACGCCGGTTGTTTCCATGAATTTCAGCAGGTCTCCTTGGCGGCCCTCTTCTGGGGTGTAGACCCGAAGTTCATACAGCGATTCCTCTCCGCGTACCGATTCCGATCCCATCATCCCAAAAACTCCCATTAATCCCCCAAGTAAACTTGGAATAAACGCCCGAACAAACGACTTCATGATTCCCTCATTTCAAACCTTAGTGTTCGCTTAACGGTGCCTATTTCCACCGTTACAATCTCCTGTTGTTGTACTCTTGTTCTAACCCCAAAGGTAGACCCGGTCCCAAGGATCCACCTTTACCATACGAGATTCCTATGTGCCGCTACTCCTCCCCCGGCGTCCCGTTTTCTACTGTCGCAGTTTCAACTTGCGCAGGAATCACTAAGTATTCATGCTGTTTTTTAGCAACCTGGATTTTGACACAATCCTTGCTCATTGCTCAGACACCGAAGTCGCCATTAGAGCTTCCTCGCACCCCCCTGATCCATCTCGAAGCTACGAGCTTGCTCGCCGTAGATGCAGGCACAACGGACGAAGAGCGACCAAGAGCCATAGAACGCTGGCAAGACCAATCTCCTCAGCACTGGGACTTCGTTGCGCTTGACCCAAGTCACGCGCCATCTCTGATGCGTTTCTCAGAGGGAGCCACGGTTCGATTCGACGGTTCCGACGATGCCCTACGATTGTTTAGCCCCCTAAAAACACTCTCGTCCGGTAGCATTTGGTTGGTGGTTGCTCCTCACCAAAACCCAGGGGACTTCCGTGGTCTACTCGCTACAAATGCTCCTGGTCAACGGGACTATATGTCTGGATTCAATGTGGATCTCGGTCCCGGTCCATCCCTGCGATGGGATACGATTAACATTGAAGGTCAAGGGTTCTCGGGCGCTCGCAATTTATCCTCTCAACCAACTCCCTTTGGCACCCTTTGCGTACTGTGCATCCACTTCGATTCGGTAACACGCGAAATTGTTCTCTATGTAGATGGAAAAGAAAGCGGTCGGCGTCCTTCGGAAGCACGCGAATTCTCTATCGAAGAATGGACGCTAGGTGCGAGGTTTTATACAAACGGCCCCGGGGAGCAACAAATTCGCGGCAACACCGCCTGCGATGTTGCAGAAATGATCGTCTTTGACGGTCCACTTGCCGCTGAGGAGCTAAATTCTTTAAACGAAAAATTGGTTACAAAATATGCCGATCTCAAGAAGTCGCTTCCCTCGTCTCTTCAGAAGACACTGTTCCATGAACCTTTGGTAAAACACCCCAACCCACCTGCTGTGCAAATGCTTGTCGGTGGTTTTGAAGTCCATCGACTTCCGGTGGAAATCACCAATGTGAACAACGTCGCGTATCGCCCTGATGGAGCCCTTGTTACTTTGGGTTACAACGGAGACGTTCATATCCTTCGCGATACCGACGGGGATCATTTGGAAGATAGTCCTCAAGTGTTTTACAAGAACAACGGTGCGTTACGCGGTCCTATTGGAATGCAGTTCTTGCCTCCTAACGATCCTCGAGGTTGGGGTGTATTCGTTGCCAGCAAAGGGAAAGTGTCGCTATTACTCGATCGCAATCGAGATGACCAGTGCGATGAAGAAATCATCGTTGCACGAGGCTGGGAAGAAATCACTCAAAACGTCGACGCCGTTGGACTTGCTATCGATCGCGATGGTTCAATCTACTTCGGTTTAGGAGCTGCGAATTACGCGAATGCATATTTGATCGACGACGCAGGTTCTAGCAAATTTGATCTCAAGAGCGACCGAGGTACCATTCAAAAGGTGTCTGCGGATTTCTCTCGACGCGAAACGGTTTGCACCGGCGTGCGATTCCCGATCGGTATCGCTTTTCATCCAAACGGAGACTTGTTTTGCACAGATCAGGAGGGGGCTACTTGGCTCGCAAATGGAAATCCCTTCGATGAATTACTTCATATTGAACCGAATCAGCATTACGGATTTCCACCTAGGCACCCCAAGCATAATCCGACCGTCTTGGACCAGCCTTCGGTCTTTGATTACGGTCCACAACACCAATCAACTTGCGGTCTTATCTTCAATACTGCCGCTCAATCCGGTACTTGTTTTGGTCCAGAGCTATGGGAAGCGAACGCAATTGTCTGCGGAGAGTCACGCGGAAAACTTTGGCGTACGCAACTAGCCAAAACGCCCCATGGATATGTTGCACAAACACAATTGATCGCAGCTCTACAGGAACTTACCGTGGACTCTTGTGTTAGTCCTCAATCGGATTTAGTGGTTGCTTGTCACAGCGGCCCTCCAGATTGGGGAACCGGTCCGGCGGGGATCGGCCATCTTTATAAAATTCGCGCTAACAAATCGGCCACTCCTAGACCGGTAACGACCTGGCGAGATTCTCCAAACAGTATCAAGATTGCATTCGATCATCCCGTAGATCCGTCTCAATGGTCTGAAATATCCCAAAGGATACGAGTCGATGCTGGCTCTTATGTGCGAGCCGGAGACCGTTTTGAAAATTTGATTCCACCCTACGCGGTTGTACAGGCCCAAGGACTGAGTCCTCGCGGCGAGCTAAGCGTAACTTCGGTTGGTCTTAGCCCTGATCGACGCACTCTATCGGTGCAATTCAAATCCAGCGAATCCTACGAACAGAGAACACAAGACACGATTGCCATCACCTTACCAAACGCTATCCCCCAAGCTGAAAGCAGCTTTGGTTCCCTGAAGACGATCATTGAACAGCGGCAAGAAATCGAAGTTGACGCACAGCCATACGGAGTCCTGGTCTATTGGGATCGAGAGCCCTCTCAGACAGCGCCTAATGTTGCTTCCACGCTGGACGAGGGGGACTGGATCGGTTGGATACCTCACCTAGATCTCGCTGTCTCAAGAGAACTTACCAAGGGAAGCGCGGAACACGATCGACTTTGGAAGTCACTGGAAGGAAAAGGAGTACTTACCCTCTCTACCCAATTCGATGCTAGAGATATCTACCGACCGAAGATTCAGCCAGGTGCAAAAATCGACTACCAATGGCCCGAAGAACATGTCCAGTGCACATTGTCTGTCGCTGGTTCACTTCTATCGAACTACAAAGAACTAAGAAGCGCTCAAACTTCGGTTAAACAATCTGCCCCTGTTTCTACTCAGGAATGGAAAGGCGCAGAAGACCATTATCATTTTGATCCCCAGAATGGTACGGGCCCGCTCATTCAACTGAAATGGTCGATCACCAAATCCGATGGGGCCATTCAAACAACCGTTTCACTTGCGACACAAGAAAACAGTGCCCCTCGTGCGATCTCGCTCAACCGCTTTCTCCTTCCGTGGGTTCAAACGCAGGAAGAAACCACTTTAACAGACACTCTTCAATCGAACCTCACACAACTTGAAGGAGGTAATTGGGGAGCGGGACGAAAGTGGTTCTTCAGCGATACCCTTGGTTGCGCAAAATGTCATGCTGAACCCGGTTCGGGGATTCCCCCCGTTATTGGCCCTGATCTCTCTAACCTCCCCTCTCGCGATTACGCAAGTAATTTGCGGGATATTCAATTTCCTAGCCATTCGATTAATCCGGAGTTCATCGGACATCAAATCCGTTTGAAAGATGGAACAGTCCTCACAGGAGTACTCCGTGATCGTGGCTCGAAAATTCTCGTTGGTGATACACAAGGAAAGACGACTGAGATTGAAAAAGAAGACATCGAACAGATGCTCCCTTCTCAACTTTCAGTCATGCCAAATGGACTTCTTGAAAAGCTCAACGAGGCGCAAATCAAAGATCTACTGACCTATTTGATGAAACCAGCACCATCTATGCCCCTGTCTGGTCCAATTTCAGCGCCGCCGATGAGGACAGCCCAGGAAGTTGCAAAAGTGCTTGAGGGTTCTCAAGCGACTCCTTCACCCGCGAGAGCCTTGAACATTGTTCTTGTAGCAGGCCCAAAAGACCACGGTCCGAGTGAACACGATTATCCCGCGTGGTTACTGCAATGGGGGCAGTTATTAACCGCTGCAGAAGATCTAACCGTAGAAACTGCATGGGAATTTCCGAACGAAGAACAACTAGCAAAGGGGGACGTGTTGATATTCTTCCAGAAAGGTAGTTGGGACGAGCATCGCCAAAGCAAAATGGATGCCTACTTTGCACGTGGAGGTGGGGCAATCTACTTGCATTGGGCAGTTAATGGTAGTGATCAAGTCGCTGGTTTCTCCAAAAGAATAGGTCTCGCATCCTGGGGCGGTAAAATCAAGTATCGACATGGACCATTGACGCTAAAGAATGAAGATCCAAGCCATCCGATCATGCGAAACGTCCCGGCTCTTGATCTGCTCGACGAAAGCTACTGGTTACTCACAGGGGACATAACTCAAATCGGATTACTCGCCACAAGTGAAGAAGACGGAATGCAAACACCGCAAATGTGGACATATGAAAAACAGAACGGACGAGTCTTCGTCAGTATCCCCGGACACTATAGCTGGACCTTTGACGACCCGATCTTTCGAATCGTCGTCTTGCGAGCCATCGCCTGGGTATGCCATGAGCCTATCGATCGTTTCAACCCACTCGTCCATTTAGGAGCCAGAATGCGACGAGACTAGAGGGTTTCTTGCAAAACAAATGTGGTTCGGAATTCGTTCTACTCAAGCGGGAATGCTGTTCCCTCACCAGTCATCAGCAAGATTTTGGTTTTGGTTTTATCAGGATGCGGGGCGATCGGATCACGAAAAACGGAAGGCATGTTCTCAAGCACATAAGTGTTATTCGGATGATCCCAAGGGACACTGAAATCGTAATGTTTAGAAAGTCCCTCGTGCCCCGCGATGAAAGGCAACAGCAGTACACGCCAAGACACCCAAGGCTTTCCATCTGGGCCGTACCATTCAGCCGGTGGCAAGCGACGAGTCGCTGCCGTGTAATTCATAATGGCAGTTGCGAGTTCTTTGTTATTCGCCATCCCTAGCGACTTGGCTTTTGCAAACCGAGACTCGTCTAAATCCCCTCCCGCTAGATTCTGGAATGATGTTTTGGGTTTACCGCTCGGATATAACTGACTCAATGCTTCACGATCATTTCCCGCAATCGTAAATAACGCTCGGAACGCATCTCGATTCATCCCCTCACTCACCGTTAGCCACTGCACCGATCCATTCGCAAAACAAAAGTATCCATCTGCAAATGTATTACCATCCGAGGGAAAGGTATTGTCAAAAACAAGATCTTGCGGTTTAGTCCATGGCACCGCAAGGTGATCTGGAACCGATCCGAACCATACCGTTTCATTCAATCCATCCGTATGATCCGCTAAACGCGTGCGTTTGCTGGTTGTCGAACCGGTAGGAATAATCCGACGTAAGGACTCTTCAGGGACTGGTCGGAGACTTCCCGTCGAATCCACCTTCAAAGCTACACCCTTCGTCGCTTCGGGATTCCCATTTGGAAAACTATTCGGTCTCCTCTCAGGATAATTCCCTTCATACCTGACAACCGGTCCTGCAGAATCGTTAAAGCATCCGGCAAGAAGAATCAGGGACACCGTCAAACTCCATGCGGAGCTTTTCAAAGTTTTAACAAGACTGCTTGGTCGACCGTAATCCATGAGAGAGTTCACGAAAGGGACTGGTTGATCAACGTGAGGAAACGGCGAGTCTTCTATAGTTGGGCGCTACAGCAATCCTCCATTACTCTACGATTGTAGGGATTGAACTTCTACACGGCAATAACTCGAAGGTTTCCAATAAAAATCAGACAGCTCATCGACAGATAACAAAACAGCAATCTAAGTCCCAGCAAGCGGATTGGCTGCGTTGAAACTTGATTTTCGCCTATCATCCAATCAACCTGTTTGCGTTTTACCAAACACTTTGGCTCTTCCAGAGTTATTGTCGGTTAGAGCATTGAATATTGGCCCTATTCGGGCTCGTTCGCGTGCTCGGATCAAGCATTAGTCGTTTGCGACAAAAGTATTTCGATTACATGCAAGAGTAGGAATTCACCTCACTGGCACAAGCCCAATACTTTTCACCCACTCCGTATCCTGAACAACCAAAAAGGTTTAGAAGCCTAAGCGAGAATCTCAGTTACAACACGTTGCTTTTCTACCCCAGTTAAACGTTGATCCAAGCCCTGAAACTTATAGGTAAATCGCTCATGATCGACCCCCATGCAATGTAAAATCGTTGCATTGACGTCGTTGATGTTCACAGGGTCTTTTACAATGTTGTAGCTGAAATCATCTGTTTCACCATAAGTCACGCCACCTTTAATACCACCACCAGCCATCCACATACAGAAGTTCCGAGGGTGGTGGTCACGACCATAGTTGTCTTTGGATAATCCACCCTGGCTGTAAACCGTTCTTCCGAACTCGCCACCCCACACAACTAAAGTGTCTTTTAGCATCCCACGTTGTTTTAAATCCTTCAGAAGCGCTGCGATTGGCTGATCAGTCTGCTTGCATTGATTCCCAATCTGACGTGGTAGGTCCCCGTGTTGATCCCATCCCCGATGCAACAATTGAACGACTCGAACGCCTCGCTCTACCAATCGTCGTGCAAGCAATGCGCTGTGAGCAAAGGAACCTGGATCGCGTACCGCTGGACCATACATCTCCAATGTCTCTTGAGTCTCCGTTTCGATGTTTGTCAAATCCGGAACACTCGACTGCATACGAAAAGCCATCTCATACTGCGATATCCTAGTAGCCGTCTCTGGATCGCCAAACTCATTTTGCGCACCACGGTTCAACGCTTGCAAGGTATCGAGCATCAATCGCCGATCATCACGAGTCACGCCAGTGGGGTTTGGAAGATATAAAACCGGGTCACCACTGCCCCGAAGAGCAACCCCATTGAACCTCGTAGGCAAAAAACCGCTTGCCCACATTCGACTAAACAATGCTTGGCCATTGCTGTCTTCCGGGAATTTCGGCGTGAACACCACAAACGCTGGCAAGTCGTTGTTTTCGCTACCTAATCCATAGGCTAACCATGATCCTATGCTCGCCTTTCCAGGAACCTCTGAACCTGTCATTACGAACGTGCAAGCAGGATCATGATTGATCGCGTTGGTATTCACCGAACGAATCAGCGCGATATCGTCGACCATTTCGCTGACATAGGGGAACAGTTCCACATTAGCCCACATGCCGCATTGCCCCTTCTGCTCATACCTGAACTTTGAAGGTGCAACGGGAAACCGAGATTGCCCACTCGTCATGGTCGACAATCGCTGGCCACCTTGGACGCTAGGAGGCAAGTCCTTATCGTAGTATTCTTGCAAAACAGGCTTATAGTCCCAGGTATCGATTTGGGAAGGTCCACCATTCATGTGTAGATAGATGACCGATTTTGCCTTGGGGGGGAAATGTGGCATTCCGGTCAGGGGTGGATGAACCTTCGCCACAGCACCAACCCCGGTTTCTTCCTCCGCCATCAATCTACCGATGGATGTTTCGGTAGCTAACAATCCGGCAGCCAGCCCCCCAAACCTTAGTCCATTGTTTCCGAAGAAATTGCGGCGGTTTAGTCGTGTCTGGAGATCTTGTATTTCGTTCATCATCTCTGATCACCTGTCATTGACTGAAGGTCGGTTGGTGTTTGCGGGCATACGAACCTTAAACGAATAGGATTTAGTTTCGGTTAAGTGTTTCATCCATATTCAAAATGGTGCTAGCCAAAAGCGTATATGCCGCTAACTCCTGGACTGCAAACGTACTTGGTGGTTTGGTCTCTCCCAACTGCGTTAGTTGCTGCGCATCCTGCGGGTTGGCTTGATATCGCTCAATGTGCTTGGCAACTTGAGCGACGAGCAACTCTTTTTCAGAGTCCGAAGGACTTCTAGATAAGACGATCTTAAACAAATAGTTGATGCGAGAAACGACATCCGTGGGGGCTTCGCTCAGTATTCGTTGAGCCAAACTTCGCGCAGCTTCGACATGCTGAACATCGTTGAGCAATTGCAACGCCTGAAGTGGCGTATTACTGCGTTCCCGCCGCATGCAGGATTGCTCTCGATTCGGGGCATCGAAATTCACCATGAACGGTGGAGGCGCTGTGCGTTTATAGAACGTGTACAGACTTCGGCGGTAAAGTGCTGAACCTTTATCTTGTTGGTAGAATCGCGTGTTCGATCCTGCGAACCCAACCGGTTCCCAAATATTTGCAGGTTGGTACGGTTTGACCCCCTTGCCCCCTTGGGTCAAATCAATCAACCCGCCGACGAACAAGGCATTGTCTCTTATCTGTTCCGCATCTAGCCGCAGACGTGGTCCCCGCCCTAACAGTCGGTTCTCCGGGTCTTGTTCAAGCATCTCAGCAGGAATTCGAGAACTCTGCTTGAACGTGGCAGACGTCAACATCATTCGCATCAAGTCCTTAACGTCCCAACCGCCATCTTCGAATTCAATAGAAAGCCAATCGAGCAATTCGGGATGGGAAGGCACTTCACCCTGCGTACCGAAATCTGCGCTACTTTTTACCAACCCCGTTCCAAACACTTGTTGCCAAAATCGATTGACGGCAACTCGAGAAGTCATGGGATGGCGTGGAGAGACTAACCATTTCGCCAAATCAAGCCTATTCAATGCTCGATCCTGAGGTTTTGCAATCGCCGGGAGTACCGCCGGTACATCCGGCTGCACCTTTTCACCCGGTTGATTGTATTGACCTCGCAACATCACAAAACTCTCGCGTGGCGTTGGATTGTCTTTGTAGATAAACGTACTAGGAATGGAGTTGTAAAAATTCTCTCGTTCTCCGCGCAGTCTATCCACCACTGCAATCGCTTCCGTCAATTGCCCCTTAGTCTCCACACAAATCCTTTCGATGTAGTAGGACTTCAACCTCGCCGTTTGGTCTGCCGCAGGGTTGCTATCCGGACCGCCCTTGGCAATCGCATTCAAGTCACCTGGCAAGCCGGGAGTATCTTTCCCCTTCGCAGCGGTCCACCAAGCCAGAAAAGATCGCTGAGGATCATTCGCCGGATCACTTGTTCCCACTACCCCGATCTTGTCCCAGTACACCGTTCCCGCATGCTGCGTTGTGGCAAATCCAGTCAAACTATCCCCGGCGTTCAATCCAACCTTCTCTGCTGGCACCTCCAACCTGACCCACTCTCCTGACTTTGGTAACGCACCCATGTGAACTCGCTCCGGAGTATTGGGCGTCCCCCAAGGGATTATGTCGTAATCACCCCAAACCGCTCGGTGTAACCAACCATTGCGATGATACTGCAACATGACAGATTTCGGTGGATTTGCTGGATCAATGTACACGTAAGCAAATAACTTCGCTTGCGCAGGAATCATCACAGGCACCTTGGAATTGTCCCAAACGTCTTGTGAAAGCGTATCGTGAGTTCGCTTCAAAGCTCGCTTTCCACTGTATACCTGTCCACCTCCATCCGCCGTGATGAACTGAGTAGGATGCCCAGGTGCCCCCGCGACATTCCCCCCCGTTGGGTATTCATCTTCCATCCAAACCACTTCCACCGTCGAAGCTTCCGGCTTCGGATCAGTCAACGCAGGATCGTTGTAAACAATCTTTGCAACAGCCTCTTGAAGCGCCTTTTGCGATTCAACGATGCGTAGGTCATAATCCGCTAACTTCGCTTTGTCTTCATCCGTCTCCAACTTGAGAACAGGATTGGTCAATAACGCATTTCCATCCATCGCCGGATCGGCAGATGCATTGAAAAACGCGTACATCGAGTAAAACTCTTTTGCCGATATCGGATCGAATTTGTGATCGTGACACACGGCGCAACCAGCCGTCAGAGCCAACCAAGTCGACGCCATCGTGCTAGTGCGGTCCACTGCGTAGCGGTAGTAGAATTCTGAGTCAATCGATCCCCCCTCGCTCGTCGTGACATTACAGCGATTAAAACCAGTCGCTATCAACTGATCCAAAGTGGGATTAGGTAGTAAATCCCCCGCAAGCTGTTCGATGGTGAACTGGTCGAATGGCAAGTTCCTATTGAAGGCCTTAACAACCCAATCCCGATAAGCCCACATCTGTCGCTCATTGTCCAAATGCAATCCATGCGTATCCGCATACCTTGCAATGTCAAGCCAATGCCTTGCCATCTCCTCACCATAGTGCGTCGACTGCAAGTAACGATCGACCATCTTATCGTATGCGTCTGGAGACTCATCGGCTAAAAACAGGTCTACCTCGTCCGCAGTCGGCGGCAAACCTGTCAAGGTGAATGCAACGCGACGAATCAAGGTGGTCTTATTGGCTTCAGGTGATAACTTCCATCCGCGCGTTCCCAGCGTCTTTCCAATAAATGCGTCAATTGTGTTCCGCCCACCGACCACTTGGGACGGTATCGGAGTACTAACAGGAGGCTCAAATGCCCAGTGCTTCTGATAGACAGCCCCCTGGCGAATCCAACGCACCAGCACGTCAACTTCCGAAGCAGTCAACTCCTTGTGACTATCCGGCGGAGGCATCTTATCGGATGGGTCTGCTGAGAGAATCCGCTTGACTAACAAGCTCTCTTCTGGCTTGCCAGGAACGATCGCTTTTATCCCGTCTCGATCGGTATAAGCCCCCTCTGCTGTATCGAGCCGAAGCCCTGCTTCACGCGTCTTTTCGTCAAAACCATGGCAAGCAAAACATTTGTCGGACAGGATTGGCCGCACGTCCCGGTTGTAAGTTAACCCTTCCTCAGCGTGCAACAATGATCCTGTAGTCAAACCCAATGTCGAAGCAACAATTTGGGTAAGAACCAAACCCAAACATCTGTTCAATAATCCATGCATCGATGCTGGTTTCCTTCCCGGATCGGCGGAGAAAAGTCTAGAGCGTGCGAAATTGGTTGAGTTTCGATTCATGCGAAAACCTCGGAAGTCTGACTCTCGATTACGGACGCGACAGGGCAGGGCAGGGCAGGGGCCTTTCGAAAACGCCCCGGAGGGATGGCCAGACGACTAGTCCAGCCAAGTACAGTCTAGTCTATACAACTTTGTTATTCTATCGTGGAACGGGGACGGAAGGCGAGGTCCATTTCTCGATCGCAAAAGATCGCATCGAAAAAGGAGGTACACGGAGTTCGAATTCCATTGTTTCTTGAGGTGTGACCACGCGAACTTCCCCCACCGCACCGGTTGGCAACACTCCATCACGATTTTCTTCGCCGTTTTGCTCGCCTGGACGCGTATCCCAAATCCTCGCCTCGTTTCGTATCCCCGTGTAATGCATCGGTATCTGAAACTTCTCGCTCAGTGTCTCTGCAGTTGGATTAAAGACCACGAACATTCCTTGAATGGGTAACGAAGGATTCACATGCAAGTACCAGTCGAGGTGCATTGCATCAGGCCGACGCCCATGAATCAAGTCACTCTCCAAAATGTCGCGATACTTTTTATACCACTCGACTTCACCTCGCACCATGAACTTCACGCGATCTGTATCGTAGAGCCTCGGCCCTCGATAACAAGCTTGCACCCCCAAGGCCAAATTGGACTGCAACATGTTCTGATAATGCGAAATATTCTGATCGAGCGGTTCAATCGTTGCCTTCGGCCCCCCTCCATGGTACTCCGTCAACGGAACAAACATCCAACCCATACTCGGTGTCTTCTGCCAAGTACCATCATAGATGTTCTGCCTGGTATGTATCAATTGTTGCTCCCTTGGTAACGACCAATTCACTTCCCGGTACCCCATCCCAGTTTTGTTCGAACCAACCAAGAAATAATGATCTGGTACGTTTAAGAACAACCCCTCTGACCGACACCATCGATAAAATTCAGAGATCGCCTCCCATTGATTCCATCGTGAATCTTCATATCCACGGTGCCCTGGATGCGTATCGCTTGCACAAGCGTCACCTGGATAAGAACCATCATGTTCGAGCAGAGTAAAACCGCTCGCTCGATGAAAATCGTACAACTTGCCAAAATAACGATTTCCCCACTCACTCTCCAAACAAGGTGAATTACCAAACGCGGGCTTCTCCCCCTCCCGCATTACTACGTCGTCCCTCTTGGATACAGTCCGAGAGGCCAACAGAGAATAGCTACCAATCTCGATCCCCTTCGCCTTTGCAACTTCTGAATAACGCCTTGCCTTCTCAAGCACCGCGGGATCCATGCTCTCAAGATTAAATCCACTACCAAAGCTCAAAATCAGCATTTCAAAGCCTACGGCTTCGCATTGCTCGATCGCTCGCATGACAGAAGTTTCGTCCGATGCGGTTAAATGCATCATCAACGGATTCTCTGTGACCCAAGGAGCTATGCAACGCATCAACTTACGCACTGCTAACCCAGATCGCTCCCTGTCATAATTGTCATGGGATAAAACCCAACCTCGAGCTGACGTCCAAGTCTTTCCTGGCAGTATGCGTTGACTCGGCCCCAAGTCAGGGCCAACTTTCAACAAACAAGGGGTCTTTTTCTCATAATTGACCTGAGTGTGGTACTGTGGATCTTCTACCCAACGATAAGACCGTCGATTCGCCCCCTGACTCGTCATTCCACCAAAGGCCATCTCTGTTTCGATGTGTAGATTTGGTGGAGTTAATCCAATGGTCAACGTATCGACCTCAGAAGTGTGCTCTACCGCAGCTAGAAGATCGCTAGTGTACTGATCTAAAACCAGTTCGCCGTCGGTTGGATTCACAACCTCGATCCATTTGCAGTACGCAGGTAATCCATCGTAAAATTCGTAATGCACATTCGCTTGAACCGAAGGTCTCTTTGCGTTTTCGATCAGCTGTTCGTCCCAAGGCCCTAGTGCAACAAAGTCAGAGAATACACAGTACGTGCTTGTCATGGCCTCCGGAGTGCCGTCACTCGGTGCCACCGCGTTGGTCGCGTTTCCCTGTCGATCTGACTTGCCTAGTCGAACCGCCAACGGTGGCTTTCCATCCCAAGCGATATCGAAGAGCTTGTGATACTCACGTTCCGAATTCTCAGAGCCCCCAGTTACATCTGCTACATCCCATCGCATCTCTCCGTTTTGCCATCTGGCTCGCAGTGAATAGCGTCGATTGGAATCCAATCCTCGATCACTATGAGAAAATCTCTCTACCTTCGCCAGTTGCTCATGGCCTCGATTTCGCAACTCGAAATGACCATGTTCTCCACGATCACCAGGACGAAGATTGACTTCAAGAATTCCGTCTTCCCAAACTAACGCTAACCCTGGCCCCCAACTCGTATCCTGATCCGTTCCGGGTGCAATCACCACTTCCACACAGGATGTGTTCTCGGGCAATACCCGCTCTAAAATATTCCCTTGCCCAGGAAGACTGTTAAAAACAATCCCCTTTTGATTCGATAACGCCTCTTTAAGTTCTCCAACGCCAACAGCTTCCCCTACCGTAAGAATCTTCGGGAGCGTCTCTTTTGTACCTTTCGATTTGCCATCGGCGCGCAACCAGTTCCAGCTTGGCTCCCGCGTTAGCAACTGATCCTCCAACAGCAGGATCCTCCCATCCCGCGAGGCACTAGCCCCCTTCCATGAAGCACTTGGCATGGAATAACGCAACACCAATTCCAGTCCCTTTGGTGGCCAAGCCGCGTCAGGAGCATGATGCCGCACACGTCGCCAAGGAAATCTCTCCAATAATGACGGTCGAATGTCGTACCCTTGAAACTGAAACGCTTGGGGATCCGTACGCAAGTTAGGAAAAATGCTAGGATCAAGAAAGGCATAGTTCTCTTGTCCAAGCAATCCACCGATCGCGTGCTCGACACCATCCAAGACAACGGTGGCTTCTGGCTTAATTCCTCGAAGTATCGCTTCTCCGTTTGACAAATTTCTGAAGCCAATAGTAGCTGCATTTGGAGCTAACAAAAATCTCCGTTCTATTAACCCGTTGCTGATGACGAGTTGCTTGCCGTCCCCGACCACCATCGATTGCGCTCGATAGGGGGTTGGGTCTACCAACCAATCTTGCGCGATAACCACTGGTACGCAGTGCTTTGCAAGGAAAAACAGGCAACATGAAAACAAGATCCCATGGAGGAATGAGAAAAACAATCTGCGTAAATTCATCGCTCGCAAGCTCTCTATGCTGCTTGAGGAACTATCGTTCAATACCTCACCACATCAGCGCCGTATCTCTTCCCAGTTCTTTGGTACCGATGTCAGGATTCGGTTACCATCCTCAGTAACCAAGATATCATCTTCAATACGCACCCCACCAAATCCAGGAAAATAGACTCCCGGTTCGACAGTGACCACCATGCCCGCTTCAAGAGGACGGTCTTGCCCCTTGCCCAGGCGAACCGTCTCGTGAATTTCCAGTCCAAAGGAATGTCCTAAACCATGTGTGAACCTTTTTTCTAATCCAGCATCCGCCAAAACCTTTCGCGCCGTAAGATCCACGGTGCTCATCGATATTCCAGGGCGAATCATTTCAATCGCGGCTTGCTGGGCACGCCAGACCGATCGATAAATCCGTTCAAGTTTGGCCGGGGGCTTTCCCGTAAGTACCACGCGGGTCAAATCACTGAGGTAAAGATTGTACTTTGCACCCCAATCAATCAACACGAATGAAGACTCTCCAACTCGCTTCTCCGATGGTCGACCATGAGGAAGAGCGCTTCGTTCCCCAACCCCGACAATCGTTTTAAATGCCGATCCTTCTCCACCCAACCTCCGAATTCCAGCTTCGATTTCGTAAGCGATCTGCTTCTCCGTCAGATCATCATGCAGAAGCTCACGGGTTGCTCTATAAGCACGCTCAGCGATCGCAATCGATTGTTCAATCAACTCCAACTCGAAAGTGTCTTTAATCTCTCGAAGCCTTTCTACGATCCCTGTACAGCTTCTCCATTGCTTTGTCGGGGTTAAAGAATTCAGTCGTTCCCACTGCGCTAAACTGGTAGTCGCTGACTCAACGTTCAAAGTGCTCTCAGAACGTTTTCCTAACTCCTGTGCCGCAGCATCGATAATCGTCATGCTGCTTGTGCGAAGTATGAGTTCGATTCCTTTGCATTCGGACTTTATCTGCTCTTCGTACCTCCCATCACTGAGCAAAAACACTTCGTCATTCGATATGTACAGGAAACTATCCTCTCCTGTAAATCCAGTAAGATACGTCACATTATGGGGAGATGTGATCAACAAATTTCTCAACTGGCGGTTGTGCAATTCCTTGAGTACGCGTTCACGTCGTTTCGTATATTCAGGCTGTGGTTTCTTCAACATAAATCCTTAATGTTCGCACGAGGAAAAGACCAGCCAAACAAGACTGATTCTTCAAGACAGGTTGTCTACGAGGGCTTGAACCAAAGTGTCCGGGAATACTTCGCAAAACGCTAAAAATGCACAATCGTTGTCCAAACATTCTGCGAGGGCAAGCGACTCACTACCATTGGCAACACCGCAGCCTTCTCTTGTGCTGGCAGTCACAGGAGCATGTTTATTGAGTATCCCATCGATCATCGCCAAGAGGATTGCGGAGAGTAGAGTGTAAGGACAACCACTTGTGGGTAATCCATGCACGCGCAAAGCCCGTTGTCGTGGGTCTAACGAAGCGTAATGCACGGAGACAAGGCTCTTCGGATCGTTCTCAGTTAAAATACCTGTACATCCCTCTAATCGTTCTCCAAACATTGGCAAAACTTCGCTTGTGTTTCCAACGGCTGCATGCTGCATGGTCGCTCTCGCTATCGCCGCTAATGCTAATTGATGCTTGATTACCCCCCCCGCTGCAAACCAAGCCAGTTCGCTCAGAGCAAACTCGTGCGCCCCACCAACAATAGGCTCTGAGTTCTTCGTAAATATAAGGTTGCAACTCGTGTAGATCGTCGCCGCAGAGAGCACGAGCTGCTTTCTGAGCGAATGCTTCTCAATGAGCGACCGAAACACCATCAACTCGTCACAGGCAGTAAGGAGCGGTTTCGACAATAGCTGTATCTCCGACAGACCTAACTCCCCTAAGAAGTGTCTTTCTAGTCCGATTCCAGCATCAACGCATAACTCCGCAAGCTCACAACGGATCTCATGATGGCGGTCCAGCACACCATCCCCTAAACATAGGTCGATACGATCTGCAGGCTCGTGATCCTTTCCGTCCACATAAGAAAAAGGCGAGGATAATTGTACGAACACGCCATCAGCAAGTCCAACACTGCGAACCGATTCAACGGCCCGTTTCACTAGCTCGCGCGGATCGAATGGCAGAGGTTCGCCCGTTTGGCCATCCGCCAAAGTGCAATGAAGAATCAGTGTAGATGAACCTAGTAAAGGATCCAGATATGTCTGCACGGGGGTAGGTATCGCGACAAGATGTCGGCTGGATTTCCCGAGGATGCTACCAACCCCCTTCGTTACACCAAAGCCCTGCTCGAAACTAGACTCGGTCAAAACATTCACAGGGACCGTTAGCCTCTTGCTACGCCCGCGACCATCGGGAAACAGAAGGTCTACAAAACGAATTCCTTTTTCGCGGCAATAGGCAAGAACAGCCCTAGGTTTCACGATTCAGAGACCTCTAAAACTCGAAAACAGTACTCGCACTCAACAACACAAAAGTGATCCGTTTGCCTCACTACCTTAGCCAATTCGATTGATTCCGCTAGTCGCCCACGCCATATTCTCAAAGTTCCCAAACCGTTCCCCCCTAGAAACTTTCCAGTTGGTTGCAACTAATCTAATCCGGGCATGTGACAATCATGCAACTTCCTCTGCGCCCGCGGCAAGTTCCCGCAACTCAAAAAAGATCCAGAAAAAATCGAACAAGATTCCAGAGTGAAGTATTCTCGCTCGGAATTAGACGCTGCACTCAATTCAATGCGTGCCCGATCGAACTGAATCGATAGGTCTCGAATCGCAGCTGAACGAAAAACGCTCTACTGAATCTTTACGATCGCAGGAATACCTTCGTAGAGAACTTTTCCACTCTCCTCAATGACAACCGGTTGCAACGAACACGGCCCTTGCCCAACCTTCGAAATCTCAACTTCGAACTCACCCTGTTCGTTTGGCACACAGTCCAAGAGCTCCCAATGATTGCGCAACCTTACCTTCTCTGTCCCCGCCACAGAAGCACTGATTTTCATCTTGAATTTCGCGCCATCCGCAACCTTCCATGTTTTTGGACCTTCCAAGCGTAAGTGGGTTTCCTTTGGCCCTACGAAAACCCAAATCGCTGACTCCCAAACGCTCTCAACAGGCTTGGGGCCCTTCGCCAAAAATCGCCATTCCTGTGCACCTCGGTCATCACCATCCACCGAAATCGAAATTTCAGGTTGATAGGTCGTCCGAGCTAACAGGCGACCATTGAGCAACCAAGACATCTCAATAGGATCCGTGGAATTCGATTCTTCGCTCGGCGAAAATGTTATCGATGTGGTCTTGCCCGATTCAACCTCGTTCGGTGCACCCTGCACAATAAACCTTGGCGGTTTTGCGTAGGGTTGGCAAAGTGGATCTCCCAAGATCAGCAACTGATAAGGCCCCTGTATCGCGCTGTAGAAGGCTTCGGCTGAAGTAAACCCCTGCGCATAATAGGCATGTAACATCGGCGTGGGAAATTTAAATTGCACCGCATAAGGCTCCGTTACGGTTCCACTTGCCATCGCCGCCCCATTCCTCAAAAATTCGGTCGCTTTCGTCTGATCACTTCCCGGTGTCATCACCGCTCCCATGCTTGTTAAGTTATCTGCCAAACTCCCTGGCAAGAGCGTCGCGCCGGACGATGCCCAATCAAAATCCGCAACCCCCATGGTGATCCCCGCCACCCTGCTACCAGCAGGCGGTAGCGTGGTTCGAATGACTTCTGCCGTCTTCTTCATCTTCTTAAGCTGTTCTACCGCCTCGGAAAACAATGGCTCGCGTGTCGTTGTTCGAACATCTCTCGTTTTTGTGAAGAAAAATGACCCTCGCGGTTGTGTGTAATCCGCAAGCACGCTTCGTTCGAGGTGTTTGATCGCTTCATCCAAGCTCAATCGATCATCTTTGGTGTAACTCAGCATAACCGAAAGTAAGTACGGCACACCGTGCGATGGATCGAACGACTCCGTGCAGTTAGGTGCGTAATGCAAACGAGCGTCAAACGACCGCGCAGGCAACCATGTAAAAGGCTCGTTAGGACACTTCGCTACCAATTTCTTGAACTCAATATCCCCACGCATCGATTCGAAACAAGGATCCTTCTGCATCTCACTTCGAAACTTCCACCCATTGCGAATCGCTTCTTCCAAACGAGCAAGCGATCGGGCCGTATTCCCTGCAAGAGCATGCTGCTGTGCCGATAAATAATCGAGCGGATAGTTCTTCGACCCGCTCTTCCTCAACGCATCGATCCGATCGGCCGCCTTAGCGTATTCCTTTTCAGATATCAGCCTCTCTAGCTCACCCAAATCTTCTTTTTGCCCCGTTAATTTCAGGATGCTTTTCGCTTCGTGCGCTGCGTACCAATTCGAATCCGGTGCGATATACGCAGGATCCATGCTTAAAACCCAACGATACAGAAATGTCATTCCATTCAGAGATCCCTTGGGGGTCAAAACCTTTGGCAACGTATCAATCCCCTCCAAATCCTTCTGCAAATCAATCGTTGTGGGAAAATCGCAGGAATAGGCAATCCCCTGAATGTGCGGCGACAACTCCCTTCGATCCATCTCCTCTAATAGCGGCTTGAGAATGCGTTTGCGAAATTCCTGAACCGAAATCGTGTTTAGCTTCGGTACATCCCCCAATACAATGACATTTCGGGCAGGGACGCCCCGCAAGTGAACGAAGTGATTTGCAAGAGTTCTTGAATCCTTCGACTCTCCGTTGACCACAACGACCCACTGGCAGGCCGAAGTGCCTGCATACAGCATCGACTCTGCCCCTGCTGAGATGAAAAAACCAAAAACAACAATGAGTCGCAGAAAACCGCGTGGTACTTGATCCAGCGAATAACTTGGTATCGATCGTCTTTTAGGATGGTGCGTGTTTATCATTTCGATCAACGACAATGAGAGGAAGATGGGCTGCAGACGGAGGTGCTCGTTCACGCCGAATTGCTTAAGAGTCATTCCGATTGCGTCTGATTCTTAAATGCGGTCTTCTCCGACGCTTTGCCTACAGTGTTCACGGCGTAAACGCTGTATACCGAAGTTCTTGACGGGATATTCTCTGCTTGTCCAAAGTCTGGGTCGAGGTACTCCATCTTTGCGAGAGGTTGCGGAGGGGTATCGCTGTACTGCAACCCCTGAAATACAGGACGACCAAAAGAATGATTTGGTTTATCGGGTATTCTTGCAATTTCCTTTCCATCCCGCTCAATGACGAATTGAGCAAGCCCACTCTCAACATCCGCATCGCATATCCAGCGCAAGACTCCACCGATGCGTACCGCTTCGGTCGGCGCTGGTGGGGGCGAATCGTCCGGAACAGAGCTATCTTTACTGTATCGAGTCCACAACTTTGAAAACTTTTCACTCGGCAACCAAGACCACGAGAGAGTCTCTTCGGTTGTGGCAATCGTATCGCTTGCGGCTGGTAATTGCCCTCCGCTCGGCGCAAGCCAACCACGACTCGCGTCGATCGATTTCAAGGGCTGTCCATTTGTTGAAGGCAAACGCAGAGTCAAGCACTCATCAAGCCAAGGAATAGCCAAATAACGCTGATTGCCACATTCGTGACTCGTCAGTGGATCCACCGAAGTCGCGATCAACCCACCGCGTGCCCTAAGATTGTGAAAGAACTCCAATGTCGCAGGCCAAACCGAAGCAAACCGATCGTCCTGCACCGTTACCCCTTCCTTGGTCCCGACGTTACACATGAAGGGCACACCCAACACTCCAGGGTTGAAGGAGTGAGAAGCTATGTTCCCTTGAGCACCTAGAGGTTCAAGACGAGGAACGCCTGACCGAAGCCAAACCGCTGCGACTCGATCGGGATACATCAGGGCCATCCCTCCACACCAATGCCCACCACCACTGTGCCCCCAGAGCGCCCAAGGAACCTTTGCGATCTCGGGCCGATCAGCTAATTCTGCGATCCGTTTCAATGCCTCGAGAAAAACCTTCGCCGATCCCTTGCGCGGATCGCACCAAAGCTGACAGTCCCCCATTTCAGGTTGCTCGTAAACCGGAGAAAGTAAAAGACATGAATGCTTCTTTGCTAACGCTTGCCAGTGCAAATCGTAAGCTCCGGTTAAACCGGACTTGCATGACCCCTCGCCGCATCCGTGCTGATGCACAAGCACACCTCGTAGCGGTCCATCAGTTGGGGGTACCCAAGCTGTGAAATTCGCCCCATAGCTGAACTGTTCTCCAAACTCTTCCGCAGTAAATCGAACCCGGTAATAGGGAGCAACTGCCTCAGGAAACACGTCGTATACAGAACCGATCTTGTCTTCACCGCTCTTACTTTCGGGACCCTCCGCGTAAATGCGTCCATTGCACGCAGCCAACCCGATCCACAAAACAATCCCTAAGAAAATCCTGGTGGTAACCAAAGCCTCTGCGTCGAATTCTCCACGGTACTGACACGTTCGGTCTACAAAAAGCCAGAGCCTACTAAACGAGTTTGCTTTGTCTTCACAAGTCGAGTTTACAGTCTTGTTTACAGTCTTGGTTACAGTGGATGATTGCATCAAGCGTAGTCGCTCCGGAAACGAGCTAGCAACGACGGAAATGAATGGAAGTACCAAGTGACCAACGACGACACTCGCCGATAGCGCACCAAACTCCAACGTGATTTATACCCTAAAGAATAACGCACGAGACCGTTTTCCTCACATCCAATTCGGAATTCGCCACTTTACCTCGCTATCGAATTACCCCAACGAAATAGAACCCAGAAACGGAATCTGATTGGAAAATCCAATCAGGGAAGAATACGATACGTGACGCCCAGTTACAGATCAGTAGCATTTTTTCGGTATTCCCGGTCGGCAGTGGCTTTTCGGACTTCCATCATGAACTCTCCTCTGAGAATCCAATGCCAGGACGATCCGACGTCGCTTCTATCGCTAGGGAAGGATTGGGTCGAACTCTGCGATTCACAATTTCCAGAGCGTTCGGCGACCTCAAACTTTGCGCAATCAGCCAAGTCGAATCCATCTGCTAAACCTCTCCCACTGACCTGCGAAAGAAACTTCGTATGGGCATTATCGACGTTGAGTCTGATCCCAGAATCTCAACGCAAAGTCCGCATCTTCACCGCAATGCGCGGGGCCGAGGTTATTGGGATCCTTCCTTTGTGCGGCTATGTTGCAAACGACCAAATCTATTGGGAGATCCTCGGTTCACGCGGTGTGCTCGGCGATGGGAAAGGAATCATCTCTCGACCCTCAGATCAAATCGAAGTTGGTTACGCTTTTGCAGACTTCATTTCAGAGGAATGGATCGGGGCCAGTCGACTAAACCTACACGGCCTTTGGGAAGATGACCAAGGCATGCGAGCCTTCTACGAACGATTCAGTGAATCTCTGCTCTGGTCTTGCAAAGTTTCCTGCCATCCTCCAGGAAGACTCATCCTTCGAATCCCACAAGGCCCAGACGGAAATCCTATTTGGCCACTTGCCGTTCGAAGACGATTGCACTTCGTCCACAAAGCTCTAGAAAGTGGTATGTTCGAAGCGGAGTTCTCGACGCAAAAAGATGATGTTTTAAAAAACGCCATGGTGCTTCGGAATATGCTAAAGAATGACGCACCAGCACTGAAAAGTCAGTTTGGACCGGTAAGCCGGACGCAACGCTTTCTGGATTACCGGTTCGGACAAGGTATCGCACCAGAAATGTGTCAATCAGGAACTCTCAGGTCGTGTCTGTTAAAATACAAATCCAAACCGATCGCCGGATCTCTTCTCTGGGATATCGATCAATCCCGCCACGTAGTTTGGTTGGAGTCGAGAGCTATCGGAGAGCAAGCCCAACTCGTCTTTTGGATGATGCTGTCGCAGCTAATCTTCGAAAGCTACAAACATGACCTGCGGGATATCCATTTGGATCAGTCTTGGAAGCCTTGGACAGCCAGCATCCCAAACCTCGCTTCCGCAACTTGGAATGCCGAATTGATATTTAAGGAGATAGACGGTACCGATCGCACCTTCTCGGAAAGCGATCAACGTCGGCAAATCCAGCATTAGCCGTAAAATCAGTATTAGCCGCACCCGGTACTGTTGGCCAAGATGAATTTTAGTAGCCAAAATCCGAGCCCCACCTTTTTGGTCGAGAGCACAACCACCACAACACCCGGAATTTCAGATCGGGAACGAATCGCTCTTTCATTCCACCTACTCTTGGAATGATGGTCATAGGGATTGTGCCATTTAAACCAACACCTCGAGCATTCAGCAACAGTTGGTTCAAAGCGAACGATAACCAGAATACCTGGATCATTTAGGCACCTAGCCAACGGACTCGGCCGACGAATCAAAACACACGGATGATCTCTTCAAACGTTCGACCAATACCCTCGGCCGCTCCCGGCCTACTGATCGCGATTGATGTCGTTGTCGTTTGTACGTTGTTTTCACTGACGCAGCAACTGAACCTTCCTGATGCATCGCTCCTCGTACCGACTTCCCAAGTGGGCACAAGTGATTGGAAGCTCCCATTCTTCACCAGTCTGATCTTTATTATTGCAGGGGAATGCCTAGGTGTCTTTCGCGCCGGGCGACCGAGGCAAGTGGATTCCGAAGTGCTGCTGATCGCGGTCACCTGGGGGCTTGCCTGGACTGGTTCGATTTCTCTGGCTCGTGCGACTGATTTCTTAGGACCTGCACCTGCAACCTATGTCCTTGTTCTTTGGTTTCTACTGACTCTTCTGTTGATTCTTCTCGGGCACCTAGTCCTAAGGGGTCTTGCAACCTGGATTGACGAACGCGGTTGGATACAAAGACGTTGTGCTGTGCTAGGATCGACTGATATCGTCAATCAAGTCGCAAAGGCCGCCACCAATAGCAACAATGTCAACTTAAATCTTGTTGGAATCTTCCGAACAGATTGCCCTGAGGCCCAACTACTTGGCCGTGCGGTACAGAATCAGGGCTTTACAGATCTATTTCGGGAAATCGAAAACGGAAGCGTAGACACGGTCTTTATCGCAGAACCAATGGAAAATAGCCTTCAGATTCGCGAGTGGATCGATCGGTTGGCTGACACCACAGCTTCCGTTTATCTCGTACCTAATCTAGAAGCGTTTGATGTGCTCTATACACGATGGGGCAATGTCGGTGGACATACCGTCGTAAGCGTTTTCGAGACACCAATATTTGGGATAAACGGATACATCAAGCGATCGATGGATGTCTTCCTGAGTTTCATCGGTTTATTGATCGCAGCCCCGTTGCTGTTGCTTATCGCTGTAACGATTCGATGCACAAGCTCCGGACCGATTTTTTTTCGTCAACGCCGCTACGGACTCGACGGCAAGGAATTTTTGGTTTGGAAATTCCGCACCATGAGCACTATGGAAAATGGCCCCGTAGTTCGACAAGCCACCAAAAACGACCCCCGAGTCACCCCTGTAGGTAGAATTCTAAGACGCACGTCGCTGGACGAACTACCACAGCTTTTCAACGTCCTCGAAGGGAGTATGTCATTGGTAGGCCCTCGCCCATACGCGACAGCCCATAATGAACAATTCAGAAGCCTAATCCGCGGGTATATGCTGCGACATAAAGTACGCCCCGGGATCACGGGCTTGGCACAAGTTCTCGGGAGTCGCTTGGAAACCGATACGACAGAAAAGATGGCTGCTCGCATCGAATTGGATCATCGCTATATCCGGGAATGGTCCCTTTGGCTGGACCTGAAGATCATTTTGAAAACAGTTGCCGTAGTTTTACGCCAGCAAGCCAACTGAAAGAGTTGAAAATTTATTCGGGAAATTTGCTCTGCCCCCCAAGCCCGATGGAACGAAAAGACTAAAATTCGCTTCGTATAGTTGACTAAGCGGGAGTCGCAAGTTCAAGTGAAATAGCTTACGACCGTTCGCAACCCGTTTCATTTATCGATCGCTGGTTTTTGTAAGGGCAAAATACGATGCGCTGGGAAGGAAGAGAAGAATCTCAAAATGTCGAGGATCGGCGTGGATCTGCAATGCCTGTAGCCGGAATGGCTGGGGGTGGACTGCTTTTCCTCATTCTAAGCGTAGTGATCTCGATGATATTGGGTGCAAATCCACGGCAATTGCTAGAACAAGCCGGTCAACAGACCGGAAAACAGCAAACCCGCATGCCCCCATCGGCAGAGAATGACAAAGACGCCAATCTCAAGAAATTTGTAAGTGTGGTTCTGAAGGATAACGAAGACGTGTGGTCGGAGTTGTTCCGAAAGAACCTCAACGCTCGCTACGAAGAACCAAAGTTGGTGTTGTTCACCGGTGCCGTGCGTTCCGCGTGCGGTGATGCGACAGCAGCAGTAGGTCCATTCTATTGCCCCGGTGATAAAAATGTGTATCTCGACTTTGACTTCTTCCGCACTATGGAAAAAGAACTTGGCGCCAAAGGCGAGTTCGCGATGGCTTACGTGATCGCTCACGAAGTTGGTCACCACATTCAGAATCTTCTCGGCCTGTCGATGAAGATTCAACGTATGCAAATGCAAGCAAGCCAGAAAGAATCGAACCAGCTAAGCGTTCGATTAGAACTCCAAGCTGACTACCTTGCAGGAGTCTGGGCTCACCACGCTCAGCAAATGAAGGGGATTCTTGATAAGGGCGACATCGGAGATGCAATAAACACCGCGCGCAGAATTGGTGACGATGTGTTGCAAAAGAAAGCCACCGGTCGAGTCGTCAAAGACTCATTTACCCATGGTAGCGCCGAAGCACGGGCCTACTGGTTCACGCAAGGTCTGAAGTCGGGAGACATTGAAGGCATGATGAAAACCTTCGAACTACCCTTCAGTCAACTTGACCCAACCACCATGCAGTAAATACAAGATTTACTCCTCTTTGCAACATGTGCGATCTGCGAGACCATGGCCGCAGATCGCCCAGTGATCCGCATCTTAGCTGCTCTGCGCGTTAGCGATCTTTCTCTGGTCTCCTTTTCAGCCCCCCACAAAATCTCTCAACCAAGGAGTGGGCTGCTTGCTGACTGCCAGTCTTCCGGCATAGTCACATGCTACAGCGCCGCACCGGTGCTCTCCTCGTCGGCTTCTTCAATATAATGCCCCAAAATTGGTAAGCGATCCCCTTTGTTATCCTCAACCAAAGTACCCCTGCCATGAAAATTTTTAACTTCGTCGTCACGTTCACTTCGGCTTCAAGTCTCGCAGTGATCACTGCAGCATCGTTTTTCAATCCACAGCAAGAAAAACAATCGCTGTGGGAAACCTACCTGCATTCGCTTCGAGTTGCAAAATATGTGGATCTGACTCACGCAATTTCGCCCGACATGAGCGTTTGGTCCGGCTTTGGCCATCCAACTTGCTTACCCTCGGCCGATCCGAAGACCAATCGCAGGTACACTTACGCAATCGATGGATTTGAAGCGAACGAATATCGACTCCCTACAGACCAACTCGGGACACAACTCGATCCTCCGGCGCATTGGAATTCCGAATACCCGTCTATCGATGAGCTTCCAGCAACCTTCTGCATTCGACCTTTGGTGGTGCTTTCGATCGTTGATAAAGTGAAGACCAACCCAGGATACTCTCTGACCGTCGACGATATTCTTACCTGGGAGAACGCTCATGGAAAAATACCAGCAGAATCCGTTGTCTTCATCCGTTCGGACTGGTCCAAAGAATGGGGGCAAGAAGGGCTCTCTGAACGGACCGTATTCCCAGGTGTGTCCTTAAAAGCACTTCAGTTTCTGCATAACGAACGCGGAATACTACTTCATGGACACGAACCACTGGATACAGATTCCACGCCAGACTTGGAAGCGGAACGCTGGCTCTTGACGAATGGATATACGCAAGCCGAGGGGGTGACCAACTTGGACCAAGTCCCTGAAACCGGAGCGCTCATATCGATCGGATTTGCCAAGTTAAAAGGTGGGTTGGGTGGATATGCGAGATATATCGCAATCTGCCCTCCAGATTGGAAACACGGGGTTACAATCGCGGAAACTCCCGACTCTCCACTGAAGAAACTGTCCACACCTTTAAACTGGAACCCCGAAGTTGGATATCGCTCCAGAATGCCTGTGAATTGATAGGGGACCCATAATCAGGTTCAGTAGGACTCTCCCGCGGCTATCGATTGAAACCTGCCACGGTACGTCATCGACCGACAAAACGATGCCCATACCGCTTAGAAGTTGTATGCAAAGACAACATCGTCCGCGAATAAAACATCGTCCGCGAATAAGCGGAAATTACAATTGACTTTGGGCTATGGGAATGCGACAATTGAGATGTCTAATTTGCAGTTGATGAAGCGATTTCTTGAAATGAATCCAAGTCCCATCTAGGGTGACTTCAGTTCTTCTTGGGATTCGGTTTGCTGTCGGTTGGCGAATGAAAAGAATCGCGGTTTTTACCAAGGCGGTGGTCTTGGGCGGCATTCTTAAGTTGTTTTTCTGATTTGCTCGCATGTCCCACGGACTTGGGTCTTTGGCGGTCACTCCGTCGCGTAAGAAGCTCCTGGTACTGGCTTGAGGATGGTTGTGTGGATTGGATAGGAGTACTGTTATGACAAATATTTTCGTTGGCAATCTCTCGTTCCGAACAACTGAATCGGAACTCAGGGATGCATTCTCCCAATACGGGAACGTTAGCAAGGTTAGTATCGTTATGGATCGCGAAACCGGCCGCTCCCGTGGCTTCGGATTCGTTGAAATGGACGATTCAAACGAAGCTCGTGCAGCCATTGAAGGACTGAATCAATCGTCGCTCGGAGACCGAACGATCTCCTGCAACGAAGCTCGCGAACGCGAAAGCCGTTCATCGGGTGGTGGTGGCGGTGGATATAGCGGTGGACGTGGCAACGGTTACGGCGACCGTCGTGATCACTCCCCACGCGGCTCACGCTACTAAAACCCTCTTGGGCCTTCGCCCAAAACAGATTATCGAAAACTACAAGCCGGTATCCGTTCTGGATGCCGGCTTTTTTTATAGTTCTCCAGACCTTTGCATTTTCAGTCAATCTGATTTTTGTGAGCAACTAGGTAGTGAGGATGCTCACAGTGCCCGCGACACTCTTTGCAGCCTCCACCGATTCACTCCCCCGGCAACAATCCCGCAGCCCTAAGCCGCTCCATCCAATCCTCACGGCGTTCTCTGATTTCCGATTCTTGCAAACTCCGAAGAGAGCTCTCGGTCAGTCGCTTGATGTTGATTTGGTAGAACTCGCTCTCTGCGTCTAACCCCTTCAACTTCACGGCGCTTCGTATCGCATCGTCAAAGTATTTTTCAGCCACCTCAAACCGCCCACTCCTAAGCGAGAATTGAATTAGGTGCAGATTCAACTCGATAGCTTGACCCAATACGCTTTTAGCAACTTGCATTCCCTCATCCATGCTGCCGAGAATCGATAACGATTCTCGGTAACAACGCTCCGCCTCATTCGGCTCATTGGTCTTTTCACTCAAGTGTCCCATTGAATGGTACGCAAGAGCCAGAAACTCGTAAGTACGAAAATTATCCTCGTCACGTTCCTTGATCCGTAAGGCTAAATCCACCCAAGTATTCGCAATCTCCTTAGCACGCAACACTCGTCCGTGTTCTACCAGAATCGTTATAAACCTATTAATACAGGATTGATACGCATTTTGCATCTCTGTACTACTTGGATACGCCTCCACAGCCTCCGTCAAATCCGATAGCGACTTTTCCATCGAAGCGATCGCTGGCTCGACCTTTCCCTCGGTGAGCATCAAGTCGCTCTTGAAGCGTAACAACAGTTCCCGCAAAACCTCAAATTCGACGATATCGCTAATATGCGTTCCGGCGTCCATCAATCGTTCGTATTCATTTACCGCAAGCTCAGCATTGGCAAGGGATTCGTGAGCACCTGGAATATCCTTTGCATAGTATCGCACAAGGGCTAAGTTCCCATGACTTTGAATTTTGAGCAATTCCGTCTGAAGGTTCTTGATTGGAAGTGACTCTAAAACCTCAAGGATCTTTTGCAATAGCTCTTTGGGCTTCTGGTAGTCCCCCTTCGCCATCATGCCAATTGCCAACGGTGATGCCGCACGACACCAAAGACTGGCCGCATCGATTCGCTGTTCCGGGCTGAGTTTTTCGGAATTAAGCAACGGTTCGAGGTGTCTGACAGCCTCCTCTTGATCCGCTAACCCCTGCTCTTTCTGCCCATGTCGCGCAGCGACGTTTCCTCGGAATGCCAAGAGACGCCCAAGTTGGTATGCAAGCAGAGTCGAGGAATGCTGCGACTCTCGCAAACGCTGACAAGCGGACTCGGCAATGCTCAACGCTGCCTTTGAATTGCCTAACTCGTTTTCCAAGAGCATCAGCGCCAACGCTGCGTCTGTCAGACGCCCAAGCGATGCGTCATCAATCTGCTTCGATTGCTCGAACGACTTCAACAAACTCTCGTAAAAACTTCTCGACTCCTTGAGCACCTTCTCTCGGACCACACGAAATTCGGGCGCAGATTGAAGCGATGGATTCAGTGTTAACAATGACTGAAATTCGATGATCGCATGAAATGCTAATGATTCCCTATGGGAAAAACTCTCCTCGACCGATCTTTTCGCCCGTTGATTTTCGATGAGCAAGTCAGAAGCCGAGTCCAAAGCGCGGCGTAATTCCGCTTTTTGTTTCCCTTGATACCATGAAAATAAACCAGTAGAAGCCAGCGCGATGATCACCGCACCTGCAATCGCCGACGCAAGCAACCGATTGCGATTTGGCCAATTCCAAAGGCGTTCAACAATAGTTTCCGGATAGGCCGACACAGGCTCACCAGCTAGCCAGTTTCGAAGATCCAAACACATCGAATTTGCGTCTTGATAACGGTCGCCCGAATCGCTCGACAAAGCCTTCTTCGCGATCGCAACCAACGGCAAGACAGATCGTGGAGTTGCGAAATTCTCTCGAGTCTTACCCGACTCAGAATTGCGTTGAACGGTTCCATGAATGACACAATCCAAGATTGCGCCCAAGGAATAGATATCCGCTGCTATAAGATTTGCGGTAGCTGCTGCGGTTTGCAACTCCGGCGCCCGAAAACCAGGAGTGCCTACCCCATTAGAACTCGATTCCCAACTGAACTCACTCTGAGATGAAAACAACAAGCTTGATCGGATTGTATCCAAACTGAATTGCTTCAGATCCGAATGGTCAATACGCTTGGCAAGGCCCCAATCTGCAATGAGAGTTTCACCATAAGGCCCTACGAGCAGATTCGAGGGCTTGAGATCTCGATGGGCAACACCTCGACTGTGAGCATGTGCAGTAGTATCGGCAACGATCAAAACCGATTCAATCAACTTGCGAAACTCATTACGTCGCTTGAAGTCCCATCGATACCATCTATTTCCAAGGTGCTGCCGTTCTGATGAATGGAATCGCGTAATCGATTGTTGTAGCGTGCCGGTTCCCTCCCCATGGATCAATCGCATCACATAGAATTCTCGTCCATCTGAATCGACGGACTGATCGTAAATGGGAATAATTCCTGGATGCTCTAGCCCTGCCGTTAGCTCCACCTCAGCCCTAAACCGCTTTCGCATTTGAGGGTCATCTGAAAACTCACGGCGAATTCTTTTTAACGCTACTAATCTTCCGCATCTTCGATCGAAGGCGCGAAACACCTGCCCCATCCCCCCACTCCGAATTTCCTCAAGCAGAAGATATCGCTCTTCCGAATGTTTCTCGCCGTGATCTGAGAGAAGATCTAAATCCTCAGCCTGCCGCAGATCAACTTCTACCCTGGCTAACTCTGGAATCAAAAGTTCAGCAGGCAGTTCAGGGTACAAACTTGCAAACTCATCCACTGTGATCGGAGGCCCGTCTATTAATCGCTCTTCAAATGCCTTACAAGCCGCGATCACGCAACGCCATTGGCCAACAGATAGCTGGTCGGGATGATAGGTAAAGATTACCTCAGGCTCGATTGGTTTCACCGTTCACACTCCTCCCAAAGGAGTCGAATCAATCGAATCTTTCGCAAAATGTCGGACTTTCGTCGTTTGAGGATTCTCGCAATTTCACTTCCCGAGATATCCTCCATCGACCATACCGCGATCTGTTTCAACTCTCCAGTCGAATCTTCTTCATCCAGCCGATCCAACCAAAAACGGACCATATCCTTCATGATCGCGGGGGCTTCCGGCGTCTGGAGATCGCTAAGAGCTTCATCGCGCCGGAATTTCAATAACGGCACTTTACAACCTGTTCGCTTGATCGCATTACACGCCCGCAAGTGCTTTCGAATGCGGTTCAATGTGTAAACTACCAAGAGATCCCAAAGCTGTTGCCGGTCGTCGACATTCGGATATCGACCAGTGGTCGCGTTCGAGCAGAAACGATGCAAGGCGAGCTGGGCGATATCCTCACCATCAACCGCTAAATCCGGATTAAATTTCATCTTCCGAATTGCGAATTGAACCACTCGTTCATAGTATCGATGCCAAATAGCATCCACCGCGCTTTCATCGCCGGCCTTGATGCCCCGCAACCAGTGCGAAACCGAGCCAATATCCTCCTCTAATGTCGTTTCGCCCGCGACGCTCATCCGCTGGACTCCCCATAGAACCCTTGACGTATCCCCGCCGATACTCACCACCACACAGGTCCAGAAAAGCTAACAAATCGAACACAGAAATCCAGGGAACCCCGGAAAACAAAAACCGGTTCCGAAAATCCAAAAATTCTTTTGCGGTTCTCTTAGCTTTAGAAATTACATTGGTTCGTTACACTAAACCCGCGCTTAAAAACCAACGATTTTATTGCGAAATCCACTACGACCAGCCTGTTATGAATCCATGCGCCAAAAAAAACTAAGCATTTGGTGGCAAATCTCGTTGTGCGGCATCTCTGGCCTATTCGGGCTAACCTTCCTGGCTCATTTCGGCGAATCCTTCGTCACCGCAGGATATGAGCGTCGGTCACTTTTTCCGTTCGTAAACGAATTCTTCTCGAGCCAAGCACCGGACTTGCAGTCCCATTTTCAGCGGCTGGTCAAAGCACAAATCCAATTGTTAAGCGTGCTGTGGATTTGCTTCGGTATCGCTTTTGTACTGGTTCAGCAAAAAGAATTCCAACGCTGGTTTGAAAGACGCAGGGGGAAACCGCGAGGAAACACATCTTGGAGAAAATTTACACCATTCAGGCGCGCAATCGTCCTAGTCTCGATCTGCGGTCTCGTAGGAATGTCCCTGTTGTCGATGTTAACCGGTAAATAAGCCAGGCCGTTCTCACCCTACTTCATGTTCTCCAACAGTCGTATATCCTTCGTTCCGCTAGAGGTCTACCGACTTCCCCCCACCTCTTTGCGACTTTATCTGGAATCTTGGGATCACCTCGATCCACTCGCTCGAGATACGAATTCTCCAGATAAACGCTACCTCATTTTCGAGTCCTCTTCCAAATCGATAAAGGCTACACCGTGAAATGGGCAAAGCAATGGATACTTGACTTCTGGTTTCGTCCAACATCAGCGACTAATCTTGCTATCAGCCGCTTCCTCTTTTTCTTTTGCCTCTTTCTCTATTACCTACCAGCCGATTTCAAAATATTTACGGAGTTCCCGAGAATATTTGTAGAACCGGTCTGGGTGTTGAGAATCACACAACTACCCCTTATCACTGATCCATTTACGGTCGAGTAGTTACAGTCGATTTGGAAAGCATCGTTGTAGAACTAGCTGTACCCATGGCATTGTTCAGTAAACGAGCAAGGTCAATTCTGATTCCCGCAACGTACGCTATGCATTTAGGCATCCGGTTGCTACTCGGACCATGGTTCCTAAATATGATTTTCTGCTGTCTGATTTGGGTCGATTGGAATCATTGCCTCGCTTGGCTGCGACGGACCTTCAATGCCACCAGATAAGTCGATTCGCAAGCAATCCGGAAGTGGAGCTTCGACCTGAATAGCTGCCTTCGTCATCGGATGGGTGAACCGAATCCGATGTGCGTGCAAATGGTAACCCGCATCTCCCGGAAGCCCCGCATTATCAACAATCCCACCTCCCGCTCCATACACTGGATCACCAAGCAACGGAAAACCGATCGATGCGAGGTGTATCCTTATTTGATGCGGCCTACCGGTTAGTAAATCCACCGAACATACCGTCGCATCCCCTCTGCGTTGCAAAACGCTAACTACGCTTCGCGAACCCTTGCCACTCCAAGAGGCACCATAGATTGCCCCAAGTCGCGGATGTGGCAGCAATCCGATCGGTGTCTGAATACAGACTGAATCAAACCGCACTTCCCCTTGCACCAACGTCCGGTACTCCTTGTGTACCAACTCCCATTGTCTAGACATCGTCGCCGAAATTTGACGATCCAAGGCAAACAGAACGATGCCAGAGGTGGCACGCCCAAGTCGATGAAGTGGCGTGGCGGTCGGATACTCAAGCTGAACCAACGAAAGCAAAGTATTTTGGTAAAACCCAGCGCCAGGTAGTGTCGGTAAACCACTAGGTTTATGAACTGCAATCAAAGATTCGTCACCGTAGAGTAACTGATAATCCATCGGAACCACATCTTCGATCCAGCCCGGGCGATCCCATATCAATACGCTGCCTGGCTTGACTCCCTCATCACCGGTGGCAACGTTACCATCAAGTCGAATTTCTCTTGCCTCAAGTCGCTCCATCCACTGATCTCGACTCGAATGATCGAAGTGCTCACTCAAATAGGTGAGGGTGGTGTGGCCCGCTGCGGACGGTCCAAGAACATGTCGGAAACTGTAACCGGAATTTGTGGTTTTCACAGAGCGAGTATCGTTAGTAAACAAGTCATCGACGTTTCCTCAAACTGTTTGATCCTATGACCGCAAAGCACTACTTCGCGCTCCAGAGCAATCGTTCTACCATTCCACTATTCTGCTTCGGATTCTCAGCGAACGCAACGTAGAGAGCCCCAATCCTGGTTTTGATCTTCGCCACACATTGACCGTAACTCAACAAATTTCTCTTCTCTCGGTTCTAAAGCCATCGGCACTCGCAGTAGTTCAGATGGCGATTGTGGGGTATAACCACATGGGTAGTCGTATCCTCACGATTGCCGTATCCGCTTCCCACCTCGCTTTCGAAACGCCCAAGTGCCATGACACTCGACACCACTTCGAAGATCGATCAAGCTGCCCTCGCTCTCCAAGCCCGCCGTGAATGGTTGTGCCGCTCCGGACTCGGCCTCGGCGCTATCGCTTTGAACGACTTGCTACAACGCAATCAGCAATCCCTTTGCGCCTCTACGATCGACGACGCCCAAACCGGTATTGCGACTAAAGGAACTCTCAATCCGACACACCACCGACCTACCGCCAAACGTGTCATCTACTTGTTCATGGCCGGTGGCCCCTCCCAACTTGAAACGTTCGACTACAAACCACTACTGAACGAAAAACAAGGTCAACCTCTCCCTGACTCCGTGCGAGCCGGACAACGCCTCACCGGAATGTCCGGCAACCAAGCCGTCCTCCCCCTCGCAGGCTCCGCATTTCAATTCTCGCAACACGGCCAGTGCGGCGCTTGGGTCAGCGAACTCCTTCCCAATACAGCCAAATACGTTGACCAAATGGCTATCATCCGCTCGATGTACACCGAAGCGATCAACCACGACCCCGCAATCACCTTCCTCCAAACCGGTAATCAAATTTCCGGTCGTCCCAGCATCGGTGCTTGGATGCACTACGGACTCGGTAGCGATAACGAAAATCTTCCTTGCTTTGTTGTCCTGATCACGAAAGGCAAAGTCGATCAACCCCTTTACTCTCGCCTATGGGGTTCGGGATTCCTCCCTGCACGGTACCAAGGTGTACAGTTCCGGTCGGGAAAAGAACCTGTCCTTTACCTTACAAATCCCCCTGGTATCGATAACGCCAGTCGACGTCAAATGCTCGATCGACTCGAACAATTGCACAGAGCTCAAGCCGAACGGACTGCCGATCCTGAATTAACTGCTCGGATCGCACAGTACGAAATGGCATATCGCATGCAATCTAGCATTCCAGAAGTTACCGACCTATCCTCGGAATCCGAAACGACACTTGAACGTTATGGCGCCCAAGTCCGCACGCCAGGGACCTTTGCTGCAAACTGCTTGCTCGCACGAAGGCTCGCCGAAAAAGGAGTGAAATTCATCCAGCTCTATCACCAAGGATGGGATCATCACGGCGGCGTGCCAGGCGGTATGCGCACACAATGCTCGGAAACCGATCAACCCACCGGTGCACTCTTACAAGACCTCCAAGAACGTGGACTGCTCGAAGATACTCTCGTCGTTTGGGGCGGAGAGTTCGGTCGTACAAATTACTCCCAAGGAAAACTCACTGCGGACAACTACGGACGTGATCACCATCCCCGTTGCTTCTCAATGTGGATGGCCGGCGGCGGAATCCGAGGTGGTACCATCTACGGTGAAACTTGCCCGTTCGGATACAACATCATCGATAAACCTGTTCACGTGCGCGATTTCCATGCCACCCTTCTGCACACTCTCGGTATAGACCACGAACGGTTCTCTGCCAAGTTCCAAGGTCTTGATGCACGCTTAACCGGCGTCGATCCAGCCCACGTTTTGAAGGAAATCCTTCACGCAACCTAATTAAAACCCACATAGCTTTTCCAATCGCACTCCTCGCATCATGCAACCCATCAAAAAATTTTCGTGGAACGACGGTGGAAGATCCGTTGGCGGATTTGTAGGTATGACCGGAGATTGTGTCAGTCGCGCCATCTCCATAGCAACCGGTATCGCATACCGAGAAGTCTACGAAATACTCAAATCACGCTACGGATCCTCTCCTCGTAACGGAGTCCCAAGCAGTATCTACGGCCCCTATCTCAATGAACTCGGCTGGATCCCTAACCACTCAGTCGCAGTAATTACTCCCAATCCCAATTTGGAACTCATCGAACAAATCCGTTTGCCAGAAGGGCCAAACATAATCCAATGCCAACGTGTCGGCAGGTCTACCGCGCACCTTTGCACAGTCATCGACCACGTTCTACACGATACTTGGGATGCACGTGACGAAGGAGCCTACTATGTTACGAACGCTTGGACCGCTGGACCGCAAGCTATCCGCAGTACCGATTCCACAGCAGGAAACGAAAAGCGACAAACCGGCGACTTAACACAGGCCGAATTCGAAAAAATTATTAACCGACTCAAAGCGATCGATAATACAGCACGCAATCAAGCAGCAACCGAAGCTGAACGTGAAAATGCACTCAGAATGATGCAAGCCCTCATGCTTCGTCATAACCTTAGCCGCGCAGATCTCGCTAGCGATGAGGGTATCGAGTCAATCCTCTACACTCGACAAGCTTGCCCGGTAAACGGTTCCCGAGCCCTCTCGTGGGAAAAAGACCTCGCAAACTATCTGACCGAACATATTTTTCCAATGACGCAATGGTACTCTTCCAGAAAAGGTCACCGCACCCTGTTCTTCTTCTATGGCCCACGCATGGATGTTGAAAACGCAATTTCACTCTTCCGCGAACTGATGATTACCATCGCTACCGCCGCAAAACTCCTGTTCGGTGGCTACGCGCGAGGAAGTGGCGCCTCCTACGCAGAAGGCTACGTCTCCTCACTCCCCAAAAATGCCGGGACTCCAAATGCCGCAAGCGACCCACAGAACCCTCTCGCTAACGACGCTACTAAGTCGGACCCACAAAGCAATGCAGCACAACAAGCCGATGCAAATCGCCAACTTGTACTGCAACGCTCCATCGCAGTGCAACGACGAGCAAAAGACTGGCTCTTCCTAGAATGCGGAATCCGTCTCGTAACCACCTATCGCACCGCTCGAGACTTCCGTGATGGTGCCGCCGAACAACTCGGTAAAACCCATGGAGCCCAACATCGCGTCGATGTCCCAAACGCACCTAAACGCTTGAACTAGCTTCCCCCCCCTTCCGAAGGTGTCTTCAACCGACTAAATCCCAAAATCGCTAAATAATATTTTCTTAACAAAAACGTCGGTGATTCAGGATCTTCGATACAACAGCTTCACCTCGGCAATCAACGGTTTCCACGCATCGATCTGCTCAAGGGGGCTTAAAACACCCTTGAGCGGCCTTTGCGTTGTTTATTCTGCACTGAAAGGTTTTTTAGTTTCGTTGTCCTTCATGCGTCACGGACGAGCAGAACCAAACGCCCTCATTTGATTTGATAATCTGTACCGATTGCATACATTCCATGCCTTCGGATCAAGCTTGACCGCAACTTGATGCCGAAAGATACTTTATGCAGCTTAGGAAAGCTAAGCGCCCCACCTATTGGATCCACGACAACACGTCAGAGAGTAAAGCATCTTGCGAGATGCTTCCTTCCTCGCACGACGAATTGTCGGTCCAAACCATCCCGCCTCCCCCCCACCCACCACAACAAGTTCGCGGAGCGAACGTTCTTGTTTCAACAGGATTGACGCATGATTTCGAACGCAAATGGCATGCAGCCGATGCTCGATTCGGTCAAGCTGCGCGAGCTTGCCGATTGCCTCAATGCTGGTGCCCCATTGGACACGCTCGTAGAACGCTGGAGTTTCCCCAGCTCCATTGAACTCTTAGAAACCGGGGCTCGGTCGATGCAGATCGAGTGGCTCGGCTCGGACGAATCCGACGTTACTGGTGATGCACTCGATGGTTTCCCCGCCAAGTTGATCCACCGACACTCCGTTTTCCCACTTGAAAAAGGGGAGGGCTGGTTACGCCTAGCGGTGAGCAACCCTTTCGATTTTGCAGCCATCGACTCAGTCGCCTCCGAACTCCAAGTCGAAGTCCGACCGGTAATGGCAACTTCCGAAACCATTCAACGGCTCACCAAGAAGTTTCTTGGGATCGGCTCGGAGACCATCGATGGTCTGATCGCGTTGCAGCGGCTGCAGGGTGGCGAAGTCGAAATGCTAGAAGGACTAGATCCCGATAGCCTCGAAGATGCTGAAGAGGCTCAACAAGCCTCGGTGGTGCGACTGGTCAATGAGATCTTGACCGAAGCCATCGAAGCTCGTGCGAGCGATATCCACATTGAATCCCAAGAGGCGGGACTCAAGATTCGGCACCGGATCGACGGCGTCTTGCAACGCCAACCCACCCCCCCGGAAATGAACCAGTTCCGTGCGGCGATCATCAGTCGGCTCAAGATCATGGCCAAACTCAACATTGCTGAAAAGCGTGTGCCGCAAGACGGTCGGATCAAGCTGCGAGTTTCCGGTCGCGAGATTGATGTTCGAGTCTCTGTAATCCCGATGCTTCACGGAGAGAGCGTCGTAATGCGGGTATTGGACAAGTCGAATCTAAAGTTCTCTCTCAAGGGAATCGGCATGCCCGACAAGGTTTACGAACAGTTTCAAAAACTCATTCGTCTCCCGCACGGAATTGTACTGGTCACCGGTCCGACAGGTTCCGGTAAAACCACAACGCTCTACAGCGCTCTGAGCGAGATCAAATCTGAAGATATCAAGATCGTTACAACCGAAGATCCTATCGAGTATCAGCTCGAAGGTATCAATCAAATTCAAGTCCACTCCAAAGTTGGGTTAACGTTCGCCGCTTGCTTGCGAGCTATCTTGCGGCATGATCCGGATGTCATCCTCGTTGGCGAAATTCGAGATTTGGAAACGGCTGAAAATGCCACTCAGGCTTCACTGACCGGTCACATGGTTTTCAGCACCTTGCACACCAACGATTCCGCTGGCGCATTCATGCGTTTGGGGGACATGGGGGTCGAACCGTTTCTTGTGGCAAGCACCGTAGAAGGTGTTCTAGCACAGCGTCTCGTGCGGGTCCTGTGCCCAGACTGCAAAGAACCCTATCACCCCGACCCTGATGACCTGCCCGATGATTTTCCCGTCGAACAACGCTTGGATCCTAATCTGCAACTGTACCGACCTGTGGGTTGCGAACGTTGCCGACGCAATGGGTATCGAGGTCGGCTAGGGATCTACGAACTACTGGTTACGAACGACGAAATTCGCCATCTGTTAACGCAAGCCGGAACGACCGATGTGATCAAACAGGCAGCGATACGCAACGGAATGGATACCCTTCGCGTCGACGGATGGAACAAAGTTCTCGCAGGGATCACAACCATCGACGAAGTAATGCGTGTGACTAAAGCGGACTGATCTGATAACCACCAATGAAAACACCCCAACTGTAATTTAGAGACATTAATCAACCATGGCTGAGTTTGCTTACACCGCGAAATCGAGCACCGGAGAAAAGCTCTCCGGCATCATCGCGGCGTCAACACGCGCCGAAGCGATGCAAAAGCTCCGCGCGCAAGCCATGTATCCTATGCGACTTGAAGACACCGTTTCCAAGTCCAAACCGATTACCCTCACTTTGCCTAAGCGGGTAAAGAAAGAGCAAGTCGCCGACTTCTGTGCACAGCTTGCAGACCTCCTGTCCAATGGTGTGCCGATGCTGGAGTCATTGAAGATCCTCTCCGATGCAACGGAGAATCCAAAACTCCAAGAAACTTGCTTGGCAATTCACGACGCTGTCTCTCAAGGTGATACGCTAGATGTCGCTCTCGGAAAACATCCAGCTATCTTTTCCGAGTTAACCCTCAGCATGGTTCGCGCAGGGCAAGAAGGAGCCTTCCTCGAAGAATCCCTGCAACGCACTGCTCACTTCCTTCGTAAACAAGACGAAATGCGCAGTAAGATTATCGGTGCACTGACCTATCCGATGATTCTAGGCGTGGTCGGCACAATCATCGTTGCGGCGATGGTGGTTTTCTTAGTTCCTAAGTTCCAACCTTTCTTCGATCGCCTAGAACAGAACGGAACAGGACTGCCTATCATCACAGTCGTACTACTAACAGCAAGCCACGTCTTGATGCACTACGGTCTTTTCGTCATTCTCGCGATTGTCGCTTTGGCATTCGGAATCTTCCGTTGGATGAAAACGGAACACGGACGACGAAGTATCGATAAGTTGAAGTTAAAGACGCCAGTTGCTGGAGATATCTTCCACGACGCAGCCGTCTCAAGAGCTTGCCGAGTCCTTGGAACAATGCTCAAAAACGGTGTGCCACTTCTACGTGCACTGCGAATCAGTAGCGAGTCGACCGGCAATATCTTGTTGGCAGAAGCGATGCTCAAGTCAGTCGATAACGTAACAGCTGGAGATTCACTGTCGAAACCATTGGCCGCAAGCGGACTGATTCCGCCTCAGGTCATGGCGATGATCCGTGTCGCTGAAGAATCCAATACATTGGACGAAGTACTCGTGAAGATCGCAGATCGGATCGACGGACGAATCGAAAGAAAACTGGAAGTCCTGGTGCGGATGATCGAACCAATGATGCTGATCTTTATCGGCGGCATGGTGATGTTTGTCATCGTCGGCGTTCTGCTTCCTGTATTTGACCTAAACTCTTCGGTCGGATAACCGAAATACAAAACACATAGAACCACAAAATAGGAAAGGAATTATCCACAATGAAAAGAAAACAACGCAAAGGTTTAACGTTGCTCGAATTGATGATCGTGTTGATCATCCTCGTCGGATTGATCGCCATCGTCGGCCCACGCTTGCTAGGAACCCAAAAGAAAGCGGATATCCGCACTGCACAGGCTCAAATCGGTAACCTTGCCTCCGCGCTTAAGATGTATGCAGTGGACATGAAGTCCTTCCCGCTTACCGAAGAAGGTCTGCAACTCCTCGTTGCCGCACCGGAAGACGAAGCGTTGGCGAAAAACTGGGATGGCCCTTATATCGAAGGTGGCAAGTTGCCCCGCGATCCATGGGGCAGCGAATTCCAGTACGAATTCGAAACCAGCGAATCAGAAAATAGCAAAGGGACCGACAGTTTCCCAAGGATTTTCTCTCTGGGACCGGATCGACAACCCGGGACTGCCGATGATATCAGCAACCAAGCTGCTTCGGACGAGTCCGAATCGGATACAAAGTAATCGCGAGTTATTGCGGCAAACCATTTGCCGCCACCAGCCAAGTTTCGCTCACAGACGGAATGGTCTTATGACGTTGAAAACTACCGTAGCAAAAGCTCGCACCCTGCGAAAAGGATTTTCGCTCCTGGAAATGATGATTGTCGTCGTTTTGCTGGCGGGCATTCTTGCTATCGCTTGGCCAAGCATCGCTCGCCCAATGCGAAAAGCCGAACTCAGCCAAGCGACACAGAAACTACGCGAAGCGATTGAGGATGGGCGATACCAAGCGATGATGACCGGCGCGCCGGTGTTTCTGCACATCCAACAGGGTGAAAACGAACTCCGCTCCGGCGGTATCGATAGCTTGATCGCTGGCGAACTTGCCCCCAACCGTGGTGAAGCCCCTTCGGCATCGATTCCCCAAGCCACCACCAACATATCACCCCTAAAACGAAGTCCCATGGAGTCCTCCCTCAATGGCGACGAGAACAACGCTGTATCTGGCGTTACTCCAAGAACTTGGAAACTGCCGTCGAATATCGTTGTCTTCTCGGTTGCATGGCTCGACGAACTCGCCGGAGGTTCCACTGACGACTCTCTATCGGCTTCAACAAACGAAGATGACGAACGTATCGCTAGCCCATTCCCCGGAAGCTCCGACAGTGGTTTGTCCGGACGTGATTCACTAAGCGTTGATGGCGAAGACCAATCGGCTTCAGGCCACAGCTGGTGCTTGCCAATGAGCGCCGAAGGACGCGGCCGAGATGCTGAGATTACCTTGTTCGACACGAAAGCGCGTCAAACCATCACGGTTTCTTTCAGCGCTGCGACTGGCGAACTTGAGGTTATCCGATGAGATCGTTGGGCGGATTGCGTCGCGCATTTTCCCTGTTGGAAGTAATGATCGCGACTGCCATCCTGGCGGCAAGCGCCATGGTGCTCTTGTCGCTGATCTCTCTAGGCACACGCTTTGGAAGCAAAGCTGAAACACGGATCAGCGCCTTGGTACAAGCCGTATCGATCATGGATGAATCAGTCCTCGCAGTCTACTCTGGTACTGCGCAAGATTCCTTTTCGTCAGTCCTCGCAGGCCCAGAACCGAGAGCTTACCGCGTGGTGATCGAACCGGTCACAATGGTTGAAGAAGGTTCTCTCTCATCATCGTTCGACCCCAGCGGTGAGAACGCTTCGCTGGGGGCACAAGGCAATTTTTCGAATCCCTTCGGTACAAGTCAACTCGGCCCAGGAAACGCAACAAGTCCTCTCACCCCATCAGCTCCGCCCCCTCCGCCCCCTAGTGAGTTGATCTCAATCACGGTGGAATTGTACGATGCGGCGGATGCTGCAAGCCTTGGCGCTACGGATTCAAAGCCACTTGTTCAATTACAACGATTGTTGAGAAGACAGCCTGCCAGTGATTCCAGTGCCGGGGAATCCAATGCCGGAAATTCAGGGCTCTCAAGCTCCTCGTTGAGCCGGGGGCAGTAATGATCCGTTTCCAACGCATGTCCCGGATTGCTAATGGCTATACGCTCCTTGAACTGATGATTGCACTCGGTTTGCTGTCGGTTCTTATGCTGTTGGGTTGGGGAATGATGGAGTCCCTTCAACGATCCCAAGAGCGCAGCTGGAAATTGACGCAGCGAATTCGGGTTTTGAGACTAACTCGAACTTGGTTAAGCCAAGACTTAGATCATTTGGCAAAAGGCCCCGCAGCGGGAAGCCTCGGGAATGATCCACAGGCTGGTATCGTGAACTTCGAAGGTGATGTTTCCGGCTTTCTTGCGAACGTGGTTCCATCCATCGATCCAGTTCCCTTCCTGCAACGTTTGGCAGATACCAATGAATCGCCATTCGTCAACGGAAACGGCAAAGAACTTTCAATCGAATCGATGACCACAACTCCCGAAGAAGCGGCCATGGAGCAATGGAAGAGTTCGATCTGGAGTGGTGGCTTACTCGAAGTCGAATATCGTCTTGAACCAGTTCAAACGGAGCAAGACACGAAGCCAGTTGCAGAAATACAAGATCCAGATGCAATTCAATATGAATTGGTGAGAAGGGAATGGATACCACAATCATATTTTGACGCCTACCTCGCATCGAATCAGCCGGTAAACGGTATGCAGATGCCAAGGCTACAACGCAAAGGCGCGAATGATCCTTCGTCGAATCCCAATGCCCCTCCCCGAGGGACCACACTCGAATCCATGATCGATGATGAGTCTCAATGGATCCCACCGCTGAAAGAAACGAAACTCTATGGTGTCGTCAAACCAAAATTTCATTTCTCCGATGGTAACACATGGTTTGATCAGTGGAGTTCCTCCTCTCAAGGTGGCGTGCCCAGAGCCGTGGCGATCACCTTTGACTTTCCTCCAATATCGGACTTTAAAAAGCCGATCACGCCACCCAAGGACTCCGAAGAGGATTCCTCCGAATCGGAAACAGAAGAAATGGAGAACCCTCTGTTCGATCCAGAAGTAACCGCAAGTCGCGAACTAATGGAACCCGGTATGGGAAATGAGAGGCTTACGGATATCACGGACAATACCTATGTAATCATCGTCGAGACTGGACGCCGCGATCGTATGCCATTGGCATCACCCTCGTTACAGTCAGCTCCCCAAAACCGAACCACACGAGGGGGACCATGAGCATGCATCGAAAGAAATTGGCGGCGCGGTCGTCAAGTCAAAGGTCAGGAATGGCACTGCTCGTAGTGGTAGTTCTTGTAATGCTCACATCGTTGGCCGCCTACCGCTACTCCTTCGAAATGGAAAACGAGTACCGACTTACACGACTGCAGGAAGAACAAGCCCAAGCGAGACTCGCAGCATTGAGCGGGGTTGAGTTCGCATCGACTTTTTTAGAGCAACCCCTTCGTTTACGTCAAGCGATTCTTAGAAACGGGTCACTCGAGAAATTCTTCGGGAGACCCCTCATCGCTTCCACGCAAGATCCCTCAAAGGAAAATGACTCGCAATCCCAATGGAGATTTGCAATTATCGCAAGTGGCGAAAGCTCAGGGCAAGCACTCGGCGCAACAGCAGCGTATGGTAGCTCGAGTGGAGTATCAACAAACTCAACGGCACAAACCACTGCTCGCACTGCAAATGCGAACTCCGGAGCAACGTCCGATAACACGGATTTCAATCGCTCGTGGAAATGGGGATTGGAAAACGAGGGTGGAAAGCTTCACATACCCACGCTGCTCCGTTGGAATCAAACTCGCCCTGGGATCGCCCGAAGCATGCTTCTCAAACTTCCCGATGCGGACGAGGAAACTGTGGACACTTGGCTTGCTCAATTCGGCGTGCGCACCGTAGCAGCAATGGCGCAAGACGCAATTGCAACTGCAAGTTCAAGTGGACTTCAATCACCCGCACAGCGTCAACAAAAAGCCCAAGCAAACGATCTGGTGCGATTGCGATGGTTCGGTGGTGATCTCGATCAAAATTACCAGATCGACCCTTGGGAGTCTTCTTTACTAGAGAAACTGCTAATCGATCCGAGCGCGTCAATGTCTGGAAACCCGATGCTTAGGGAGCTTTCTAGAAGCAACTCAACGTCGCTTGATGCTTCGAATTCCAGTCTGTCGGGGGCAATGTCCACTTCAAGTATTGATGATCTTGGCGGCGATTCGAACACTAATTCTGGTGCTTGGAAACGATACTTGAGCTGGGTTCAAGGTGAACGCAACGAACGCCCAGATGGCACTCCAAAGATCGTTCTCAATCAACCTGATCTTCGAAAGCTACATCAGGAATTGACCCAAGTCCTAACCGTTTCTCAAGCGAACTTTATCATCGCGATGCGACAACATGGTCCTGGTATCGAAACGCAATCCGCACAAGGGAACAACACCAATCGAGGTCGAACGACAGGGGGGACCTCGTCTGGATCCTCCCCGAATCAAAGACCTACATCACGAAGCGGTGTGTCACCTTCCGGAACGTCCCAGGGGCAAAACCTCAACGAACGGCGAACCTCAAGATCATCCACTTCGCAAACGAGCAATAACAACGGAAACGCTCCAGCAAACATTCCCTCCAGTGTTCCATCCAAGGTGCCTGGGAATTCATCAGCAAATGCCAACGCGAGTTCGCAAAATCAGTCATCGACCAGTACTTCAAAATTGTCAGCCTCGTCCCCTGCTGTATCAAGCTCTTCAGCGCGAGCGAGCAATGGGGCAGCCGTTAGTATTCAAACAGAACGTGTAACACCCGAACAGTGGGTACCGAATTGGCAACAACCTGCACTGTACCAACTTCGCTCTCCTCTCGAAGTGGTCGACGTCGAATTGGATCTCTCACCAATTGGTAACGGCGCGAACAACAGAGGACCGAATAAGCAGATGAGCAGTCCTTGGACAAGCTCCAATGCAGAGTTCCGGTCGGCGATGATAAAACTTATGGAACACACGACAGTTCAAACACAGCCAGTGATCGAAGGTCGAATCGACTTGACGGCAGCCCCTGCCGTGGTCCTCTCTGCAATCCCAGGAATTGATCCCGCATTGGCGCAGAAGATCGTTCAAGCACGCCAAGAGGGCGCAATGCGTGGACCTGAAGAAGGGATACGCTCCATTGCATGGCTCCTCGAAAAGGGACTGGTGGATATCCGCAAGTTGGTGGAATTAGAACCGTTTTTAACGACGAGAAGCGACGTTTTTTCATTACAATCGGTAGGTTTCCGGGATGAAAAGAGCCCGGTATTTCGATGTACCGTTGTGATCGACGCGCGACAAATTCCAGCCCAAATCCGCGATGTGCAAGTCTGGCACCCTTGGGACCGTGGCTTCCCCGCAGAATCCCTACAACCTGGCGTCCCATGAGCTTCCTAGATCGATTCTCCTTATTTCAAAGAAAAGCATCCTCGCAGGCTTTATCTGGGCGGATGGCGATAGTGCATTGGGATCGTGACTCGGTCTCATATTTCGTACTCACCCCAAATGCCCGTCAGGTCAAAGGCTCTGAAATCGGGACCCTACGTCTCACGCTCGAATCGAACGAAAGTTCCGACGTAAGTCCAGACGACCCCAGAACCGCGAAACCGCTTGTCGCCCTCGCAGAACATTTCAAAGACCAGAAAATTTCGGTCAAAGGAGTTGTTGTTCTGCTGTCACGGCCAGAACTAGACCTGCTCCCGTTGAATCTTCCACCTGCCTCGTCCGACGAACTTCCGTCCCTGGTCGCGACCGAAGTTGAACAGCAACAAGGCGAATCGCCAGATCCTCCTATCATCGACTTTTATTCGCCCCCTGTTCAGCCAGGCATCGATTCGCAATCTCCAGGGACGCAGCAAGTATTTGCATTTGCTCTTTCTCAGAGACAGATGGCTGCACTTCATGAACAATGCACCACCGCTGGTTTTAAGTTGCTTGCCGTGGGATCTCGTCAGCTTGCCCCGCTACGTTTACTCCATGAAAGTAAAATCGAGCGAGAATCCGTTGTCATCGCAATGCACTTGTTTGCCGGAGAAGCTGAAATTGCCATCTGCCAAGGCAACGTGCCGGTGCTATTGCGGACATTGAGATACAGCGCAGAGGATCCCGAACGAGTCGCAGAACAGATCGACACCGAAGCGAAACGTTGCCTGACTCTCCTGCCTCAAGAGTTAAGCGAACGCTCTGTCTCGTGGTGCATATTTGAAACAGGGGACTTTGCACGCAACGTTGGTGCCGCGATCGAACAGCAGGAACAAGTCCATGTTCAATGGATCGCTCCGTATCTCGGCTGGAACGTGATCGGGCCCGCCGCATCCGATGGAGTGCATTCTGCAGCGAACTCTGGGGCCGCCTTGGATATTTTAGGACAGTCCCTACCAGTTAATCTGTTGGCACCAAAAAAACCACCTGTTCCACCAAACCCATGGATTCGATGGGGGACTCTCGGAGGACTAAGCACTGCCGCAGCCGCTACCGTGGGGTATTTCCTTTTGACCGATGTTTGGGATCTGCAAGACCAAGTCAAGGGCTTAGAAACGAACTACCGCGATGAATCAAAAGTCACTGCGAAGTATCAAGAGAAATCCGACCAAGTAGCAACAATTGAAGGGTGGTTGACCGATCAAGTCGATTGGGTTGCCGAATTGGCGGACCTCGCTGGCCGCCTTCCAGATGGTCAAGATGCGACTGTGCGGCGACTCTCGGGGGCTGTGAATGCAAAAGGTAGCGGCTCGATCGATCTTGCCATGCAAGTCCGATCTCAGGAAGTAATCTCTGAACTTGAAAATCGAATCCGTGGGGCCAAGTATACGATCGTCAGTAAGCAAATCACTCAAAACCCAGACTCCCAAGAATATCCCTGGCAATTTGAGTCTCACATCGAGTTCCCGCTCACCCCCCCTGGCTTGCGACGTTTTCGTTCCGCAACGCTCCCAGACGATCCCAAGCCTAAACAACGCGCTTCCAAATCGGAAGGCGAAAAGAACGACAAATCTCCTGATTCGTCACCACCGACGACTTCAGAATCATCTCCTTCTGATATGCCACAGAAAGAGCCCGAAGTCGCTCCCCCCGCATCGAACACACCACAGTCGCCATCCCCAGCCGCGGAGGTTCCCTCATGACACCTACGATGAAATGGTTGCTCATTGCCGCTGGTGCTTTGTTCGGCCTCTACGGATTAGATCAGCTCTATCAAGGTTGGATTGAAGAGCCACGACAAGCCTACACGGCAAGCATCGATAAACTCGAAGGGGATCTGCAAAAAGATGGCCAAGTTCGCTTTGCGTCCCAAAAAGCCGCAAAACGACTCGAGGAATACCAACATCGCGCACTTCCCTCGGATCCAGTATTGGCAAAGTCCCTCTATCAACAGTGGTTGCTCGAAATGGTTGATCGCTATCAACTAGCTTCCGCAAGTGTCGATGCTTCTCAACCTACACCGATAGAAATCAAGTCACGATCAAAAAAGGGCAAACGTGTCCGCATCGGACACCGGATCGATTATTCACTGCGCGGACAAACAACTCTTGCTAAACTAACCGCATTCCTCGATGCCTTTAGACGCGCAAGCCATCTTCAAAAAATTCGCTCTGTTAGTCTCAACCCCCTCGGGAATGACGGTCGTCTCGATGTGAACTTGAGCATTCAAGTTCTCTGCCTCGATGATGCCGCATCTGCCGATTCTCTGAGCACCTGGACCCTAACCGAGGAAGCTACTTCCGAACTACCACTGGGCAATGCGCTCGTTCAACGCAACCCCTTCGCAAAAGGGTTCGCAAAGGCACTCCGAGCGATGGAACTAAAAGCAATAACGGTCAATCGCCAAGGCGATACGCAAGCTTGGTTTGCCGCCGATACACGAGGACGCATTGAAAAGGTAACGGCAGGGAAGCTGATTCCTAACCCTTTACATGAGATCCAAGTCGTTCAAATCGAATCAAACCGTGTGCTAATTCGACTCAACGATTCAGAACACTGGATCCGACTCGGAGAATCGATCGGTCAAGTCGTCCAACCAGAATCGGATACAGAAGAAGTTTCGCGCTCCACTGATTCGGAAGATCTCGCAGACGAATCCAAAGGCACTTAGTCTCACACCAATAAAGATTGTTAATCATGATTCAACTCTCATCTTGGACGTGCGGTAAAAGCCATGTTCTCCTCGGATCGCTGGCGTTCTTCGGGGCAGTTGGCCAAGTCACCACAGCCGATGCGCAATTGATCGGAAACCGAACCGTTGGTAGTGCGCCAGGCAACATCCAACAAACCTCGCCATCCGGACGCATCGGAGCAGGATCGTTCACCAATGCCGCTCCTGGAGCAGGACCAATCGGCGCCAATGGACTAAGTGTCGGCAATAACCCTGGTGGCGGAATCTCCCAAAACGGACGCTTCGTTCGCGGTAATCGCCAACGAGGTGATTTCGTTGGAACAAATCGTACCGACTTAAAAGGCTTCGTCGGTGCTGGCCAAGCGGTAGGGATCGGCAACGCTCCTTCCGCAACCAGTACACTTCGACTTGAAACCAGCGGCCAACGAGTCAATCGCCCACTTCCGCCACTTCCCAAAAAGAGCATGTACTACCCGAAGCTTGTATTGGATCAAAGCGATTCGGTACGAGGCGAAGTTATCCCTAGCCCTGCATTTCAGACCGAAGTTCAGAATCGTTTACGACGATCCGGGTACCCACAAGTAGAAGTTCAATGGAACGCAGGTGTTGCGGTGTTAAGTGGCCAAGTCGCAACAGAACGCGAACGGGAGTTGGCTGAAACGCTACTGGGTTTTGAACCGGGAATCTCCGAGATTCGCAATGAGTTGCAGGTAAATCCCTTCAGTTCATCCGAAGGTGCATCAACGAGACCGGTAGCTCCTCGCTCTGAAAATGAATCTAATAGAGATCGTGTCAACCCACTTCCCGAACCCGTCTTGCCGCGTAGATTCTAAATTAGGCAATGGTCAATCATCCATAGCAATCAATCGCTCATGAGGCTGGAAGTGCGTTCGAGAAGAATCGCAGCCAATTTTCGTAGAAGACTGCTTGGACATCCTCTTCGGAAAATCCTCGCGAAAGCATCAGCGGAACGAGCTTCTGTACATCTCGATAACGGTTCAGATCCACCGGTGTCTGCTCGCATCCATACCCTCCATCGAGATCCGTACCTATCCCAACATTCGCGATCGAACCACCCGCGAGCATCCGTATGTGCTCGATTTGATCTACCGCACGCTCAAGAGAGACAGCATTTTTAGTAACCCCTCGTACGTATCCCTCTTGAAGCATGATAATGTCGAGAGCAACACCCAAAACTCCACCGCGTTCGATCACTACACGGATTTGTTCATCGCTGAACTGACGCTGCCAATTGCAAATTGCTCGTGCATTTTGGTGGCTTGCGTGAATCGGCCCGTCGAAGTTTTTGATCACTTGCCAAAAGGCAACATCCGAAAGGTGTGTTACATCAATGGTGATCCCAAGCTTCTCGCAATGCTTGAGCAATTCGATTGCATCAAGTGATAGCCCCACTTCGCTCCTCGTGCCACCACCGTATCGGTTGGTACCATAATGCGTTAGCCCCAACGCTCGCAAACCTGCCGCATGAAATTCATAAACCGTATCAGGAGTTAAAATCGGATCTGCGCCTTCCATCGTCAAGATAAATCCTAACGGCGTGGACGAAGAGACGGTATTGGACAGTGAATTGTAGGAGATTGTCGTTGCATTCGGATCTTCAGTGTAAGCTTGCCAATGTGCAGCCAACTCCCCTCGAGTGCGAATCATCTTCATCACTCCTGCACGCTCCATGGCGCGGTAATATGAAAGGTGGGCATGTGCCATCGCATAACAGGTTTGGGGTGACGTCCACCCAAACGTGTGATCGATGTTCATTTCCTGGCGAGCAAGCAAGGTTGTCAAACAAACAGGCACCTCTGCTACACGTAGTTCCGGAAAGGATAACGTATTGGTTTGTCGACCTTTCTCTAACATCCCCGCAGCTTGCTCCTGAGCACGAATATCTTCGACACCCTGTCTCAGATCGCGATTCCAATCGACGCCGTTAAGCGCAAGATCAAGGTGCGCATCAAATATCCACATAACAAAAGTTCCTTGTGTACTGCGGGGGCAAGCTATTTGGCAAGCGATTCATAGACTGACTTCGCGACCAAAATAGGAAGCATCGGGCGAAATGCAGAAGCGACAGCAATCGCATCCGATGGTCTCGCGTCAACGTCGATAACTGCTTCGTCTCGACGCAGACGAAGAGATGCGAAAAACACCTCGTCCTCGCAGCGAGTAATTACCACCGATTCGATCGTCGCGCCCAATGCTTGCGCCACCCCTATAATCAGATCATGCGTCAGCGGACGAGGAGGGCGATCAGAATCGGTCACCCGTAAATCAATGCTCGTCGCTTCAAAGAATCCAATGACGATTGGGAATTGCCTCTCCCCATCGAACTCTTTCAAAAACAGTACGTGTTGATTGGTCAAATCGTTGATCACGATTCGAGCAAGTTGCATGCGAACAAAATCTGGCATGGGGAAGCATCATTAGGGAAGCGAATAAATTCGTGTAAAAGTATACAGCATCCGTCCCTTTCGAGCAAAGTAGATAATGCCCATCATGCGCGAACCCAAAACTGACAAATCTACAGCCAACCTGGTTCCGTCTTCTGAGCTCACCTCGCGCGAGCCGCGGGGTGTTATCATCACCCGCAATCGCTGCATTTGAATAGACTATTTTAAGCCCTTTGACGGATATCGACGTTCAAGCCCCCGCCAAACGGATTCCCATGCCTCAAACTCCTTCACGCTCATTTCTAAAGGACCGCCTTCGATACGAGTCCAACCCAAAACAACCTCTTGCGACCAATGATTCAAAACATCTCGATACACGGAGTCGGTATCCGTGGGCTGAAGAGGCCATAGAAGCACATGAGATCTTAGCCATTCCAACGCAAGCTGCCGCCTCTCAACAGCATGACTCGGATCTCTAAAGGAAGACCGAAGAGCTTGCTGAACCGCCATCGCGACCACCGGAGGGAACACCTTCATTCGCTCGGACTCATCCCTTGAAAAGATCTCTTCATAAATCAAAAACGCTTGATCGGACCTCTGCAATTGCTCTGCCAATTGAGACATCCGGATCAACTCCTCAATACGCAAGTCACTTATTTCATTCATTCGACTATCAAGCGTCTCGACTGCGGATGGATCCTCGACCACAGGAAAACGGTTAACCCAAAAACCAGCCTCGGATATCCGGCCCTGCGCTTCGAGGGCCAACGTAAAATTGCGTACCGCAACAGACAATAGCCTGGGTGCCCAATATTCTTTACCAATCGGCAACGCTCTACCGTTGTCAGCTTCAGTCAAGTAATCCAGCATCTTTGAATACGCCGCTTCCGCTTCGATGATATTACCCTCACGAATCGCTTTCTCGCCCGCGTAAACCAAACACTCCAAGAATCTTCGCACCCACATTGAATCCGAGTCGTCAAATTCACACCGTTTCTGGATGTATGGAAGGGCCTTAAGAAATGTATCTCTAGCCTCACTGCTACGATTGAGTTGCGCTAAGATCATTCCCTTCTGATGGAGTATGCTCCCAAGCTCCCAAATTGCTGTCCGATCTTCCGGATTCTCTAAACGAAGTTTCTCTCCTAATGCCGCAGCTTCTTCGGCAAGATGCAACGCCTCTTCAAATCTTCCACTCCTCGCTTCCGCGTCCGCTGTGACGGTCAAACTATAACGCAGTAAGTTCGAGAACACGCGATTGCTTGGAAATCGGCGGACTAAGTCGCGTCGAAGTGACAACGATTTATGGTTGATCTCCAAAAAGTCCTTCAGCCAATTCGGGCCTGATAAGTTGTTCCCCTGATTCTGATATGCCAAGCTCAAGGTGAATAAATCGTCGACATCACTAATCTCCTCTTGAGCAAGTCGCCTTTCGAGCGATTGAATCAAGCTAGAAAAAATCTCCATGCCTTCATCGCGATCTCCCTGACTTGAAATGAATGTCGCATAGTCCAACTGAACGCGCTGAAGATGCTTCAGCACGTCATTCGGGGTTATCTGCAGTTCGTTCGGCTTGGCGTTTGCTACGAATTCCTGCGCTTGCTTCGCGTATTCCAACGCCTTCTGAAAACTTTCCCTCGCACCTGCTATCTCTCCGACTCGCGATTGAGTGGTAGCATGCTGCTGATACAAATCGCTAAGAGTCAACCTTGCCTTTGTCGGGGCAACCGTTATTGTTTCTAGTAACGGAATCCACGCCGCGACATCTTCGAATTCTTTGATCGCTTCCTCATGACGTTGGGCCGCTCGAAACGTAGTAAGCAACGCATTGGTGTTGGCTACGAATCGAACCGCGTTCCCCGCTTGCTTGTCTGTAACCCACCACTCCTTTTTGCCAGTCCAAGGGGGTAAAGGGGGCATCGCTGGGCGCATCAAAGATGCAGCATCGCGGTAACAACTGATACTCATCGTGAAATCACCAAGCTCTCGATATAAACTTCCGATCGCTTGCGTCATCCCTATCAGTTTGTCTCGATTCGCATCCGCCAAATCGGTTTCGGTGTTGATGTCGTATAGCGTTCGCTTATAGAACTCAATCGACTTGGATAACAACTGCTCGCGTAACTTCTTCGCTTCTGATGTTTCCGCGTACTTAAGCGCATGCTCCTGCAGTAATGTTTCCGGAAAGGCTGCCAGTGCATCCACGGCCAAGTTCTCACGAACAACGGCTCTGTTACGTTGTTTATTCGCCTCGATGAGCGCCCATTCCTTCAACTCGATTTCCTCGGTCAGATACTGCTGATTGTATTGCAGCTCTTGATTGTGCATCGATTGCACAAAACCTATAACTCCTAATGCTCCCAGCGCCGCGAAGAGCGAAACTATCAACGCTTGGAACACCGTCCTGTGATGCCGCAACCATCGAGCCGACCAAGTCAACACGGAGTCTGGAACCGCACTAATCGGTAAGTCAGCAAGAAAGTACTGCAGATCTTTCGCAAATGCTTCTGCAGTCTCGTAACGGGCAGCCGGGTCTATCGACATGGCCTTCTGGCAGATCGCTTCTAGTCCCCGCGGAACCGAACGCCGAAACACATGCGGAGGTGAATACTTACCCTCGCGAACCGCTCCAACTAAATCCGGAAGTGTTTTGTACTCATCCCTAGATATCGCAGGTCGCCCCGCCAAGATGTGATAAAGCACCGCGCCCAATGAATAGATGTCACAAGCCGGCTTAATGTCAGACACGGTCGAAGTCGGAGAAAGTTGTTCCGGTGCAGAGTATCCAACTGTTCCCAATAAAAGGGTCGGTGCTGCCGCTTCAGATCCAGAATCAATGGCGCTCAATTCACCTTCCTGAACGTTTAACTGAACCGCTAACCCCCAATCAACAACAAGCGTTTCTCCGAACTGACCCGTTAAAATATTCGATGGCTTGATGTCTCGATGCACTACTCCCTGACTGTGCGCATACGCAACCGTATTCGAAACCTTGATCAACTGCTGAAGCAACTGCCCCATGGAATGCTCGAACTCCCAAGGTGTCGCTCCCGTCTTTTTGTGGTGCGCAGAGATTAAATCGTAAAGCGTCCCCGCATTGCCTCCCGAGATCAGTCGCATCGTGTAGTAAGGACGACCGTCCGGATGATGATCAAGATTGTAGATGGGGACAATTCCGGGATGATCTAACTTGGCCGTTATCTCCGCCTCCCGCAAAAATAATGCTCGACTAATAGGATCGTCCCTATACTCCGCACTCGGCTCCTTCAAAGCGACGCGTCTACCAAACTGCGTATCAATCGCAACCCAAACCTGACCCATGCCACCCGCTTGCAAGGGCTCCTTTAGCTCAAATCGCTGAACCTCAGTACCAAGCCGCTCCGCGGTGACCAAATCAGTGGGTTGACCAAGCTCCTGCGCTAACTCCTCTAACTCCCGTCGAACATACTCTCGCTCATGCGCGTCGATATCCGAGATGAATGACTCAATGTCAACCCTTTGCCCACGACTGACCAGTGTTTCAAACTCACTGCACTTCTCTGCTATCCTAGTTAGTAAGGCTGTGCTCATGACTTAGGTGAGGCTTCCACAAATTCTGAATCAATGCCAACCGAACCGCTACGGTTTTCCGCGCACACCCCAAAGACTTTGCAATCTCACTATTAGAAAATCCCTCCAGCCGATGGATCGCCACTCTCCGCAAAGCCCCAGAAGGATCCGCTTCATCAAGCACAGACAGCAAAAACCGACATTGTTCCGCAACCAATGCAGCCTCCGCCGGACCAGGATCTCGACCAGCAACCTCCGCCCCGTCGGACGGCTCCCCAAGCCAGTCAAACAGCCTCGAAGCGTCTCGCTTCTGCGTCATCGATCGCCGCGCTGTCATCCTTGCCTGATTCCGCGATATGCTCACCAATAACCGCCATAATTCATTGCGATTACGAACCGTTTCGAATCGGCCACGATCTACCCCATCATGCAACTCATAGAGAGTCGTCGATGCTAAATCCTCTGCGTCGGAGACGCGATCGATCACCCCCGATAGCTGCGCAGAAGCCATCCTAACAAGTTGATTGTAGTAGCGATTCCAGATCCAATGCAAAGCATCCCGATCGCCATTCATCAACGCATGGAAGTTCCTCGTTACGGATCCAGGCAAAGGTGTAGACACTGCCTCTCCTCCAACAACAATAAATTTTTCTTCTAAGGCCCTTTTAGAGTCGCTCGCCCAACCTGGATCTCACAAAACCAGCAATGCAGTATACAGGGCTAGTTAAGTACTTTCTACCAAACAAATTCGTAACATTCCCAGATCCCATCGATAATTTACTTTTGGTACAGACTGCAACCAACCAATCGCTATGAAGAACGTTTTTCCTCAGTACGTACTATTCGTTGGGATCGCAAACACTATTGGGGATTTTCTGCTAAACTAGTCTCTTCCCCCCCGCCTAAAGAAGAAACCGCTGGCATGCCCCCCCACAAGGATCCACGAACCGGCGACCATTCTCGCTGAGGCGACTAACCCGAATACCCCGCTTGCTTAAATCCTCCCCCAGTTTGAAAATCTCAGCTGAAAATTTCCGAGTATTTTCGATGAAAAGAGAGCGAAAAGCACGTTCTTCAAACTCCTTTCTGACTTCATTCCCAACACAAACACTTATTCATCCTCGACTATGGTTATACACATGAATAAACCATCGCTGTTTCTCAGAACCCTGAGATATTGCCGCCAAACACTTATTATCGCAACTATCGCTGCGGCAATTGGCACGCAAGCCTCGGCTTCCGAACCCCTGCAACTAAAAAAAGGGGACTCGATCGCTATCATCGGCAATACCACCGCCGACCGATTGCAACATGCAGGCTGGCTAGATACCTACCTCCACGCAACCTTCCCCGAATACGATCTATCCTTCCGCAACCTCGGTTACCCCGGCGATGAACTGAAAATTCGTAACCGCGAAGAAAACTTCGGTAGCCCCGATGAATGGCTCACGAAAGTCCGAGCGAACGTGGTGTTGTGTTTCTTCGGCTACAACGAAGCCCTCAAAGGCCCTTCAGCCCTCGATGCTTTCAAAAAAGATCTCGCCGAAACAATCGAATCGATGCGAGCACAAAAGTACGATGGGCAATCTCCCCCTCGCCTCGTGTTCTTTTCCCCCATCGCCCACGAAAATCTCAACGATCCGAATTTGCCCGACGGTAAAGCAAATAACGTAAACCTTGCGATCTATACACAAGCAATGAAAAGCGTTTGTGATGAAAAGAACGTGTCGTTTGTCGATCTCTATACTCCCTCGCTCAAGCTCTACGAAGCCGAAGCAAAACCGTTGACGATGAACGGCATCCACTTGCTAGAAAATGGCGAGAAAGCCCTCGCAGAAGTCATCGTTAAGTCTCTGTTCCCGAACGAAAAAGTAAAAGCTAACGCGGAGCAAATCGAGAAGATCCGCCAAGCCGTCGTCGATCGAAATTACCACTGGTTCAGCCGCTATCGCGTCGTTGATGGATACAACGTTTTCGGCGGACGCTCAAAGCTCGCTTGGTTCGGCCAAAGTAACGCTGACGTGATGATGCGTGAAATGGAAATCTTTGATGTGAAAACATCAAACCGCGAAAAGCGAGTTTGGGCTCTCGCAAAAGGTGGAGACCTTGAAGTCAAAGATGACAATCTACCACCTGAACTCGAAGTGAAAACCAACATCCCTGGTGCTCTGCCCGACGGAAAACATAAGTACCTCGGTGGCGAAGAAGCAATTTCCAAAATGAAGATCGCTCAAGGGATGAAGGTAAACCTTTTCGCTAGCGAAGAAATGTTTCCGGAACTGATCAACCCCGTTCAAATGGCTGTTGATCCCGATGGGCGTCTGTTCGCCTCCGTCTGGCCGTCCTACCCTCACTGGAACCCTACCCAACCCCGAAAAGACAAAATCATCTGCTTGCCAGATGATAACGGTGACGGTGTTGCGGACCGTTGTGTGACATTCGCTGACGAACTTAATAGCGTTACCGGCTTCGAATTTTGGAACGGTGGTATGTTGGTGGCCGCGCTCCCAGAAATCTGGTTCTTGAAAGACACAGACGGCGACGATAAAGCGGATTTGAAAATTCGCATGCTCCAAGGGGTCTGCAGCGCGGACTCTCACCACTCAGCGAACGCGATGCTGATCGGTCCCGACGGATGGCTCTACTGGTCACGAGGCATCTTCAACATCGCCGCCATGGAAACACCAACCAAAACAGTGCGCTCCGGCGAAAGCGGTGTTCACCGTTTCAATCCACGCACCTTCGAAATGGAATTCCATTTCCCAATCGGTCCGAACCCCCACGGTGATGTCTTCGATCAATGGGGTTATCAATTCGCAAACGACGGAACAGGTGGCACCGGCGCCTATGTCAACATCGGTAAAGGAATCGGTAACAAGCAGTGGTTCAAAATGCGTGTTCGCCCCGTTGCCGCTACCGGCATCCTTTCGAGCAGCATCTTCCCCGAAAAGAACCAAGGTAACTTCCTAATCTGCAACTGCATTGGTTTCCTCGGCGTCCTGCAACACGAAGTTAAATACAACGGCGCTGATATCACCTGTGAAGAAATCGAGCCGATTCTGGTTTCAAGCGATCCTAACTTCCGTCCCAGCGACATAGAAGTCGGCGGAGACGGTGCGATCTACGTCGCCGATTGGCAAAACGCAATCATTGGGCACATGCAACACAACATGCGTGACCCCAACCGTGACGACCAACACGGTCGTATCTACCGCGTCATGCCAGAAGGTAAAGACCCTGTCACCCCTCCAAGACTTCGAGGCAAACCAATTCCTGAAGTCCTCAACGCATTCATGGCAAAAGACAACGGGACTCGATACCGTGCCCGGTTAGAACTCTCCAGCCGCAAAGCTGACGAAGTAGTCGCGGCCCTAAAGACCTGGTCGCAATCACTCGACCCTGCAAACCCATCTCACGCACAAGCCCTCTTGGAAGGTCTCTGGGTTCTCGAAGAACACCGTAAACCAGATCTGAGCTGGATAGCAAAAACCTACAAAGCCGCCGAACCACGTGTTCGTGCCGCTGCTATTCGGTCCCTCGGCCACTGGGCCGGACGCACCGAAGGCTGGGAGCCGATTCTGCTAACCGCTGCCAAAGACGATGCCGCGCTGGTTCGTGCAGAAGCTGCAAAGGCTGCTGTCGAATTCGATGGATTCGCAGCTATTCAAGCCATCTTCGAAGTTGCTGTTCGCCCAACCGATCCAGAGCTCGATACGGTCATTCGTTACGCGAAACAACGTGCCAAAATCGACCAAGGTCTTCAAAATGCCATCGCCACGAACCAATCCCTCTCCGATGCGGCAATGGAGTACGCTCTGAAAAATGCTGCCCCAGAATCGTTGCTGAAACTTCCAAAATCGGAAAAAGTGTTCCAAGCGATCCTCGATCGTACCAACGCTTCGACGGAAACACTACGAGAAGCCCTCAAGGGTCTCTCCGCCATCCGAAAAGATAGCTCCGTTCCTGTCATTCTGAAACTTGTTTCCGATCGTGATGCCGCAGGACAAACCGATGCTCTCAAGGGACTCCGAGATCTTCTGTTGGAACAACCTACCGAAGAACTTCGCAAGTCGCGCGGAGCACTCCAAAACCTTGCGACGAAAGGCAAACAAACCGAAACGAGACAACTTGGTTATGCTGCTTGGTTGACCGCAGAAGGAAATGGTGACGCACCCTTTGCAACCGCTTCCTCCAGCAAAGAAGCTCTTCGCGATCTCCTCTCCTCGATCCCCAGTTTGGCAAACGCCGGTTTGAAGGAACGTTTGTTCCCCACCACGCGGACTCTGATGTTCGAACTGCCAGGTGCCCTCGGGGCAGAACCCTCTGCCGCAACTTTGCAACAAGCAGGGATCCAAGTCGATTACTTCTATCCTGCCCCAGATAACGTTGCTGCAGAAACATTGGCCGCCCTCAAGCCCAACGAAAGCGGCGTTGTTCCGCAAATTGTGATGAACGTGCCTCAGCGAAAACAAGCGGATGATTTCGCTCTGCGTTTCACTGGAAATGTTCTGATTCCAAAAGCCGGCAAGTACACGTTCTTCGTTGCATCCGATGACGGCTCGCGTATCTACCTGGATGATAAACTGCTCGTCAACAACGATCGTCTCCAAGGGATGACCGAGCAGTCGGCTAGCGTTGACTTAATGCCCGGTCCGCACAAACTCATGGTCACTTACTTTGATAACGGCGGCGGTGATGGATTGAGTGTCTCCTGGAGTGGTCCAGATCTTCAGAAGCAACCCATCTCCCCAGAGTCGCTCAGTGTCGGCGGTGCAGGCGATACCTTACACGATCTCGCAATTCGCGCTGTTCGCTCCATCCCCGGGTTCGACAAAGAAAAGTTCGCGGATCTAACCAAACTTATCAAGGCAGATCGACACCGAACAACAGCCATCTCGGCGTTGCGAAATCTGCCGGACACAAGTTGGGATGCAAAGGAGCTACCAAGCCTAGTCGATAACCTTGTGGGTTATCTCAGCGGTATCCCTGCCAAAATGCGTACGAGCGCACCTGCCGTTGAAGCAACCGAACTGATCAAGTCCCTTGCTTCAAAACTCCCAGCAGACCTTTCCAAGGCAGTTGCTGAACGACTACAAAACTTAGATGTTCGTACTATCGCAGTCGGAACTGTTATCGAACGAATGATCTACGACAAAGAACGCATCGTGGTCGAAGCTGGCAAACCGGTTGAATTCCGTTTTGCAAATACCGATAACATGCCCCACAACTTCGTGATCGTTCAACCCGGAGCACTTGAAGAAGTTGGACTCAAAGCAGAAGCCAGCGCGCAGGACGCAGATGCACGCGAAAGGAACTTTGTACCGAAGTCCGATAAGGTTCTGGTCGCAAGTAAACTGCTCGGTCCCGGGGAATCCCAAGCCATCGCATTTGATGTGCCGAAGGAACCCGGTATGTATCCGTACGTGTGCACCTATCCTGGTCACTGGCGACGCATGTTCGGCGTGCTTGTCGTTGTCGCAAACCTTGAACAATACAACAGCGACCCCGCTGCGTATTTGGCGGCAAATCCAATGGAAGTTCGAGACGATCTCCTCAATTCAGTCGGAAGAAACACCGAGTGGAAAATCGAAGATCTCTCAGGTGAATTGGCTGCTCTCAAGCATGGTCGCTCCTACGAAGTCGGTAAGAGTCTTTTTGCAGCCGCAAGCTGCATCGGTTGCCATAAGATGGGTGGCGAAGGAAAAGAGTTTGGTCCCGAACTGACCAAGTTGGATGACAAGAAAATGACTGCTGAGTACATCCTGAAGTCGATCTTGCAACCTTCCGCCGATATCGAAGACAAATACCGTGCGCGGATCTTCCAAATGGATTCTGATGCGATCATCACTGGTATGGTGATCGAAGAAAATGACGATGTAGTCAAAGTTATGGTTGACCCACTCGCGAAGGGTGAGCCAACCGTTCTTGAAAAAGACGAAATCGTCGGACAAAAGGTTTCGGCGGTATCCACCATGCCTCAAGGACTGCTCAATAAACTTACCAAGGAAGAGATTCTTGATCTTCTCGCCTATGTGCTGGCGAAGGGGGACAAGAAGCATCCCGCATTCCAAGGTCACGAGCACGGCGATCACTAAGCTGATTGGTAGCGCAATCAAACGAAATGGGCAGCGGTTAAGAATTAACCGTTGCCCGCGTCAAGCAACTGGGACTGCAACCCTGTGTATCATGGGCATCCTGCCCGTGGTTAACTCCATTCCGTCCGTGGTGAATTGCTCCCAGTCCATCGAACTCAATTGAGAACAGTATCACCATCTGAACCTGCGAAGGGTTTTAGATGAACTTAGGATCATGACATAGGATGTGGAATGAAGCCTGGCTTGCAAATCGGTAGCATTGGTGAACTCTTCTGGACCGTGGATGCCACGATGGTCATTACCTTGGGTGGTGATCCGCGTGCCACGGTGTTTTCAACCCCAAACATGATCATGCTCATGGAGCGAGCGGCTCGCGAAGCCCTCCGACCCTATCTTGAGCCTGGCGAAGAGTCGGTCGGTACCGACGTCAATATCCAACACGTATCCGGTGCGGGTATTGGCGCATCTGTGCGCGGCGAAGCGAGGGTTCGTGAAATCGATGGTAAGCGAATTCACTTCGATATCACCGCTTGGGCAGGAGATCGCCAAATTGGGTTCGGGACCCATACGCGTGCACTGGTAAAGCTAGATCGATTGATCGAAAACCTCGACAAACTCAATGCGAATCCTACGGGCGGATCTACCAACTCGAAAATGGAGGCAGTTATCATGCGTACCGCTCCGAACACCGGAGATTTGCCGAATTTTCAAACGCTCTTGGTCGAAACCAGTGGAAACATCGCAACGGTTACCCTCAACCGCCCTCGATCTCTCAACGCAGTGAATGCGGAGATGACCGCTGAACTAGAGAAATTGGTCGCTTGGCTGCTGGGGCATTCCGATCGCATCCGTGTGGTTTTACTTCGCGGAAGTGGCGACGCGTTCTGTGCCGGGGACGACGTGAAAGAACTGCCAGGTTTCACATCGGAATTCGCAAGAGAGCTTAGCTTAAGACAAGCGGAAATGTATCTCGCTTGGGAACAACTTCCTCAAATCGTCATTGCGCTCGTCCATGGCGATGCGATGGGTGGCGGATGCGTCGCTGCGTACTCAGCTGATTTTCGAATCGCATCACACGATGCACGTTTTGGAATGCCTGAAATCAAGTTGGGTTGGCCACCCGGGTACGGAATCGCCCAGCTCACCGCGTTGGTGGGCAAGGCTCGAGCTCTGGAGTTATGTCTATTGGGTGAACCGATCACTGCCACCAAGGCCCTTGAATGGGGTTTGGTCCATGAACTAGTCCCACGTGGCCAATTGCACAATCGAGGACTACAACTCGCCGAGAGGCTTCTACGTATGCCTGTTGATGCATTGCAAGCCACCAAACGACTAGTACATCTAGACGAAGGTGCACAACCAAAGGTTGCGTATCGAGCCGACACTGAGGCCTACGTGCGCTGCTTGCAACTAGATGATGCGAAGGAAGGGATCCGCGCATTTGTAGAAAAGCGCACACCTAACTTCCCCTCTACGAAAAAAACACTGTAATCCTCCCCCCATGGGCCCAGAGCGTTGGTTGCTCCCTCGCTACTTTCTCTCTTCAACTCTCTGAGAGCCAACGGCTCTCCGCGTCCTTGCTTGAGACCAACCGAAACAATCGACAAGAACATACATGCAAAATCTGACAGCGATCTCACGAATTCATGCCCTGCAGTTGCTCACAAAGATCGATCCAGATGAAATCTGGTCTATCCAAGACTGCGTTGCGGCTCGGATTCCAAACGACTGGATTGAACATTTCCGTGATACGTACGAAAGTAACTTCGAAGACACCGCAAGCACAATCGAACAAGACGGGAAGCGACATAACCAATATCACGGGGTGCGTGCGATCGATCTAGCTGTACAAGCTTCCGTATGCCTGGGTATCCGTCTGCCACCGCATACGCTGGCCAGTAACCACCGCCGTGCAATCCTACAAGCAATTCACGACGCAATTGAAGAAGACTGAACTGTTCTATAAGTCCGTGGTCACCCCAATCCGACGGACTTACGAGTCCTCTTTAGGAATCTCAAACTTGGGTGCCGACGACTCGACTACCTCCGGTTCGTCATGATCACGCACCGAAGTGAGCTTCGGTGGCTCATAGGTATCGACCGCATTGAATTCCCGTTTGAACTCGTCAACGTTCTTTTTCAAACTTCGATATGTCCCACCAAGATTTCGCGCTACCTCAGGCAACTTCGACCCGAACAACATCAAGGCCAAGACACCGAAAGCAATCATCTCAAAAGTGCCGATTCCACCAAACATGCATCTACCCCCATTTCCGCGACAGCCTAAGTACTCATAACAATACCCACTGAAATGTCGCTAAAAATCCAATCAACACTAGGTCGACTTGGTCGAGTCCGAGGAAGGTTCGCTTTCATCGTCGCGCATCCCCTTCTTAAACTCAACGGCGCTTCGCCCCAAGTTCCTCATCAGCGACGGAAGCCGTGCACTGCCGAAGAGCAAGGTGACGATCACCAAGAAAATGAGAAGTTCCGTTGTTCCGATTCCAAACATAGCCAGTACCCGGGGTGGGTTAGTAAAAAGGGGAAGGAGAGTCAGCGTTTCCACAAACTCCATTAATTGCATTTTATTGCATTGCTACAGGGTGTCAAATCGACCCAAGGGGTAGACCTGTTAAAGAGCAGCAGTTTCGCGTGCCAAAATGTCCCTACCAATCCCCATCATTTCTTGGCAATCGATGGTTTTTCCATTGGTTTCGAACAATGCTGCCACGGAGGACTTGTGGATCTTCATTTTCAAGCCGCCGACCCCTAAAGCCCCATAATCGAAACGACCGTCACGCTCGACACCTTTATCCATGAGCCCGATTCCTTCGATCCCTAACGGAGGCACAGCGTTCAAATCGATCGCCACCTTGAGCCGTTTGGCTTGTTGTAGCCCTTCGGAGGACAGCAGTTTCACCCCCGCCGCCCCGCAAGCAAACACCATTTCCGACTCTTCTAACGCTTTATTGCTCCACGCTTCGTCGTTGCTAGAAATCGCTGCCAAGCGGCTCGATGGAACCCCTTGGGCGACCAGCGTGTCGACGCACTCCTGGGATCTCTCCACCGAACGAGAGGACACGTACACCTTGCATTTTTCATTGGCCAAGATTTTTGCAACCCGCTGGCCAACCGGGCCGGTTGCCGCAAGCACCAGCGCGCAACTGCCCTCCAGGGGGACGTGTTTTGAAGCACTTAGCACTGCGGCTGCTGCCGTGCTATTGGAGCCATTGCAATCGATCATTACGGAGACTCGAAATGGATCAAACATCGTGTCGATCGCATTGCGATACAATTGTTCCCCATGCGCTACATTACTGCCACCGATGAAGATCGCGGTACGGCTCAAGTCTTGCGGACCCCGCGTATACATCGCTCCATGCACCAAATCGCGAACCTGCTCAGGTTTGACGTTGGCATATTGCAGCAACCGATCAATCCCCGCATCCGTCGCAACGATCGCGTCGAACACACTCGCGTGCGCATCGGTATCAAACTGCAATAGAATTCGTTTCTTGGACATAGTAAGTTTGCGATTCTGGTTAAATATCTAAAAACTGAAGAAAGGGCAGGGCACGATTTGCACATCAAGATGCACGAACTAAACAACTCTGCGAGTTATTATGCGAGCAGTACGACGATCAGGAAAGCCATCGAGAATGAGTCGATGACTGGAAACTTTGTCACAGCCTTAAGCCGCAAGATCTGGTTGCACCTCGATGACCGCTTTGGCAATTTTGCCTGAATGCATGGTCTCAAAAGCTTCATGCCAATCCGCCAAAGCCCAACTACCACCAACGATCTTGCTCACATCGAGCGCTCGGGTATCGAGCAAGTGTAAGACACGTTCCCAGATAGCCCAAGTGTGAGAGAAGCTACCCTGAAGCGTCACATTTTTTTGGACAAGGGGATCGATAGAGAATCCCAGAGGATCGCGCCCCCAACCCACTTTGCTGATCCAACCTGCGGGTCGGACAATGTCGATTGCGGTTCGTAGCGTTGCGGAAACACCAGCCGCATCCACAACTCCATCACAGCCCAATCCATCCCGAGACATCGACCAGTCTTTCAATTGCTCATTCAACAACGGAGTGCAGCCCAATTCCTTCGCAAGATCCAATCGAACTTTGTCCTGCGGTAATCCCACCACGGCGACTTCCGCTCCTCGCAGTTTCGCAACTGCACCGCACAGCAGACCGATAGGGCCCGGACCTAACACAGCGACGCGGTCGCCCGGAAGAATGTTCACGTTCGCAACCACCGCGCTAAAGGCCACGCAACAAGGTTCTGTCAATGCCGCCAAGCGCAAAGGCAACGTATCGGGAACACGGTGCAAGCATCGTGCGGGCACTTTGACATATTGAGTCATTGCACCGTGTGTGCCATAGCCAAAACCTTTGCGACTTGGGTCCAAGTTATATTTTCCGATTCGTGTCATCGGAGAGTTTTGGTCGATGATTGCCGCTGTTTCGCTGCAAACTCGATCCCCTTCTTTGAAACCAGTCACATTGGCACCAGTACGCACGATTCGACCTGCAAATTCGTGGCCTAACGTTACTGGGTAATTCACTGGCCAGCTATGCACACCAGCCCATTGGTGCAAATCGCTACCGCAGACTCCAACTGCGGCGACTTGCATCAAGGTATCATCGGGCCCGATCTCGGGAATTTCAATTTCCCGAATTTCGACAGACATCGGCTCGGAGGAATAGTTGATTACGGCAGGCTGATTCTTGGTCATGACTGAAAACGTTTGGTGAGAAAGTTCATCGATCCGGGTGGTTCGCCCCAGGTTCGTAATACCTGAGTCCCGTAGTATCGCACCGAATCGCCCGCGAGACGAGGAGGAGCACCAAATCCATCAACCAAAAGAGCGAAAAAATCCCCCGTTCGATCAACCAAAAAGCTCCCCCGGAGCGATGGTCCCCCATTGATTGGGTAGGCGGGGGGCTTGCTAGCCCCCAACCCCCCACCGAACCGTA
>CAZACJ010000016.1:0-21139 GCA_964483385.1 uncultured Pirellula sp.
GTTGAGCCGCAATGCGCGAGCTCCGGGTGGTTTGGTTGAGCCGCAATGCGCGAGCACCGGGTGGTTTGGCGTGCCCGGTGTAATACATCAACACCCCCATCCAATCAGCCTATAAAACGTTGTGGTTTTCGATTGATTGGAACATGCAATGAGGTGAGCTAGGCCGATGCAAACACCCCGCGGCTTGCGCGATGCGGGCTCAGAAACACCCCGCGGCTTGCGCGAAGCGGGCTCAGAAACAACACCCCGCGGCTTGCGCGAAGCGGGCTCAAAGAGTTGGGAGCGGAGTGGCTGTCGATTTGACGGTATTGAGCAGGTGGCTACGGTAGGTATAAGCTTTTAGAGTTGGTGAACGAAGAGGGAATCTTGGGGGATGGTCTCTTTCGCGAGATCGACCAGGTGCTGATGGTGGGTGAAAAAGATGACTTGGGTCTTTGCAGACAGCACAGCGAGTTGTCGGAGCGTGGCGGCGGCGCGCTGGTCATCGAAATGAACAAGGATGTCGTCGACAATCAGTGGCATCGGGTCGTGTGTCGTATTCCACTGCTCGATGCTTGCTAATCGCAGTGCCAAGAAGAACTGGTCGCGGGTTCCATCGCTCATCTTTTCCAGTGTGACACGCACAGGGGATCCGTTTTCGTTTCGGCGGCCGACCAAGATGTGTTTGCCGGACTCTTCTATATCGATCTCGATGGCTTGATATCGCTGCAAGGTGAGCGAGCGGAACATTTCGCTTGCTCGTTTCAATATCGGATCTTCGTTTTCTTGGCGATACTTTTCAATACCGGTGATCAGGGCTGCAGAAGCCATTCTTAGAATCGCGAGTTCCTGGATGTATTCTTCTATCTCGGCGGCGACTCCTTTGGCTTCTGTGGCCAATTGCGAGGCACGTCCACTGATATCAAGTTGCCGCTGTTGTTCTTGGAGTTTTGTCTGTTGTTGTAGTACTTCCTTTTCCTCTGTTTCCAATCGCTCGATATCATTTTCGAGTTCTTGTCGTTCGAGCTTTAGATCGTCTGGATTGAGGGATTGGATTTTCTCGATAAAGGTATCGAGATCCGGTTCATCGCATGATTGGTACAGTAGGTTGCGCAGTTCAATTCTTTGGGCTTCGAGGTGGTGATATTGGCGTACGCGAAGGCTCGTTTCTTTGAGTTCTTCTAACGTAGTAGCTTGGATTGTTTTCATCAGCGAAGCGATGTCGTATTCGAGGCGTTCTTGTACGCAGACGGCGTCATCGGATTTCTTTCTGACTTTTTGAAGTTGTGAAGTGAGGTTTGCTCTGGTCGTGCGATTGGTTTCTGCTTGGTTCTTTTCTCGTTCGAGAGCTTGTACGGCTAGCTCGGTTTGGATGCCTTTTTGTTGTGTTGATTCGTCTTGTTGGGGAGTTGGTAGGATGGAGGCGAGTGCCGTGCAGGTGGCGAATACGCTACCTACTTTGTTTTGGTACTTCTGAATGAAAGTTTGGTTTTCTTGGAGTTTATGTTCGATGGACGCGAGGGAATCGGTAAACGATTGCAGGTCGGAGATTTGCGATAGGATTGTTTGCGTTTGTTCAGGAGTAGCGTCTTTGGGGATCGCAAGAGCAGTTAATGAATCCCACCATTTTTGCTGGATATCTTGGAAGTGTTGCTGTTTCGTCTGAAGATCGTCGAGTAGGTCTTGGACTTCGTCGATCTCTTGGGCGTTTTGTTTCTCTCGGGCTTCGTTGCTCGCTTTGAGGTTTCGGGCGGTCTCCAGCCAGTGTTGTACTAAGAACAGCGTTTGTTCTGCGGATGAGTCAGGTGGGCAATGGGCACCGACAGCCAAGAGTTGCTTTTGCGCTTCGCGGGTGCATTGCAGGATGGACTCTTGGGCACGGGTTCGTTGTGTTTCTTTGGCGAGGTATTCTTGAGCTTGCCGTTGTGTCTCTGAGAGATCTTGGACCCAAGCGATAACTGTTTCAGGGGATTGGCAGGGGAGGGAATTCGATTGGAGGAAGTTATTCCAATCGGTTGTCCAGAGATCATGTGCGGCGAGTTCGCGCTGAAGTTTCTCGGATTCGCGATCGATTTGTTGTCGCAGGTCTTCGAGAGACTCTAGCAATTTTTCTCTGGTTGCGACTCGATCGGCATGGGTGAGAAGGTCGTTTGCAATTTGATCTGCTTGGTCCCTGCGTTGTCGATAGCTTTCGATCAATTCCGACCAAACATCTTTATTTTGTGGGTTGGATTCTAGCAAGAGTACGAACGCGTTGTCTCTCGTTTGTTTTGCGACTGCCCAGTCTTCGTGTGTTGGTAGATTTGATTTATCGATTTCGCGATCTGCAGCAAGTTTCTTCGCTTGGTGCTTGTCTTGAAGTTCGTCTCGGTTTTGTTTGATTTTTGCAATCTGATCGAGTCTTTTGGTTTCTTCCTTAGCCCATCGTTCCAATTGTGAAATTGGAGGGAGGGAGCGTTTTGCGAGTTGCTCGATAGATTCGTTGGGATCGTTTGCTAATTCGATACGCAGTTTCTCGGCGTTGCGAAGGATGGATTGCCGCAGCGATTGGGTAACATTTGTAAGTTCTTGGGTATCGCGTTGCCGATCAATTTCGAGGTTGTATCGTTTTTGGATTTGTTCCAAGGTTGCAAAATCGAATGGACTGATGGTCTTAGAGTTCTCGGCTTTGTTTCTTTCGATGCGTTGTCTACGTTTTTGGATTTGGTCCTCGAGGGACTGCACATTGCGTTGCAGATCTTCGTATTGCCGAGCGAGTTGTTCTATTCTCTTTTTCTCATGGGTTGGCAGTCGGGTTGAGTCGAGTCTGGTTCGCAGTCCATCGAGTTGTCCGAGTTCAAGCCAGATTGTCTTGATGGATTTACGATGCGATTGTTGTTCGGCTTCGAGGTTGGGAACTTCTTGTATCGCTTTGCGATAGACACCGAGTTCAGCGATGACATCGTTAATTTGCTGTTCGTGTTCGACTGACCAAGCAGCATCGGGGATTCTTTTTAGTTCTTCTTCGAGGTGATCGCATTCGTTCTTTAGGTCTTGGAGGCTTGCTTGATTGGTTGCGAGTTCTTGAAGTGTATTCTGAAGTTTTACTTCGAAGGTTTGGAAGTCTTCAGATGCTTTTAGGGAGGCGGGGATGCTGCCTAGTTTTTCGATATCGGAGGTTTTATCAAGTGTTCTTTTAGCGGTAGGTAGTGCGGATTGGTATCGATCGATGGTGAGATTGCGCAAACGTTTTTCGGCGAGTCGTTTTTTAATTGAGTTGTAGTTAGAGGTCGCATCTGCGATTTCTTGGTCGAGCTTCGTCCATTCTTCGAGGGAGATTTCGGCATCGCGTTCTTCTTTCGCGAGCTTTTCATAGAGTTTGATTTTTTCGAGTAGTTTTCCTTTGCGTCCGGATTTGCTGAGGATCGTTTCGGTGGCTTCGTCGAGGTGTTGTTTGGAGAGAGTCAGGTTGTTTAGCCCTGAGGCGCTTGCGAAGAGGGCTTGTCCGGACTCTCCCCCTCCGCGCGCGAGTTCTTCGCCACCTTCTCGCAGAGTATCGTGGTCGATCCCAAACATTCGAAGGAATTGTTTTTCGTCGACTTTTGGAAGGAATTTCGAAAGGGTTTCTGAGGGAATGATCGCAGAGTCATCTTGATCTCTCAGGGTGTTATTGTTTCCTTTTCGTCGGATACAAGCGAGTGTTTCTCCTTGTTGATTTGCGAGTAGGCCGCCGACGCGTAGATTTTGGTAGGAGTGCAGGAAACCATCTTCGGTACGTGCGGGGAATCCGAAGAGCCAAGCGGTCAGGGCTCGGAGTGAGGAGCTTTTTCCGGCTTCGTTGGGTCCGTAGATGATATGGACGCCGTGGGAATTTTTTTTATCGAATTGAACGATTGGTGGGTAGAACTCGATAGTGCGATTGGTGAAGTGACCGAAGGCGATCAGATCAAGGCGATGGATTTTCACTTGGTGGGTACCTCTCCTGAGAGGACTTCGACAAGTCTTTCTTTGGCCCATTCGAGGAGTTGTGGGCTGGGATCAAGAAAAGCGTCGGTGGAGGGGTTGCGAGCGGTGCGGGGTAGCTTCGATCGTACGTCGTTCATCGAGAAGCTCGAGAGGAGTGACGGGTCTTGTTTGGCTTGTTCGAGCACATTGAGGATTGCTCCTAGGACTTCTTCGTTAACCGGTTCGTTTTCGTTGGAGATTTCTTTTGGCAACGAAGTGTTGATTTCTATTTTTTCGATCCAAACGCTATCGCGAGCGATACCCGTTGCGGTCGCTTGGCACTCTTGGAAGATCCGTTCATATTCTGGTCGGAGGCTACGGTGCAAAGGCGTCTTGCCTTGGAGGTTGATTCGGATTGCGAGGAGTTTGTCATGAGAGTTTGCGAGAAGAGATTCGAGTTCACGTGCGAAGAGTCCTTGGATGTCATCGAGTGATTCGGCATCGCGGAGGTCGACGGGAAGGTTTTCCCATCGCAGGTCATCTAGGGGATGGAAGGTTGGGTGAAGTTGACGATGTTCGTCGACGGTGATTAGGTAGCATCCTTTGGGTCCGGTTTCTTTTGCGTGACGGCCTTGGATGTTGCCTGGGAAGATTATCCATGGGTCTTGGAGAAGGATTTCACGTTTGTGGATATGTCCGAGTGCCCAGTAGTCATATCCGTGGCTTTTGAGACCTTCGATGGTACAAGGAGCGTAGTTTTCGTGACCTTCGCGACCGGTGCAAGAGGTGTGTAGCAAGCCGATATTGATCCAGCCTTTGATCCTAGGAGGGTAGGAAGCGGAGAGGTCTATGGTGACAGATTGGTTTGCGAAGCCTTGGCCGTGAATAGCTATTTCGAGGGAGTCGATGGTTTTCGTATTTGGTTTATCGGTCTCGAAGACTTGGACGTTTGATGGGTAAGCCAGAGCGCGAGACATTTTGTTTTGCGCATCGTGGTTACCCGAGATCAGGAAGACTTGGATGGCATGTTCTTTTAGTTTTGCCATTTGTCGAACAAAGAACTGGCCGGTCCCGTAGTCTTTCCAGTCTCCGTCGAACAGATCGCCGGCGATCACTACAAAGGAGACTTGTTGTTCGATAGCGAAATCGACCAAGTTTTCCAGAGCGCGGCGAGGAGCAGCGCGAAGTCGTTCGACGGGTGCACCTTCGAAGCTTCTCAATCCGTGCAGGGGGCTATCTAAGTGCAGATCGGCGGCGTGGATAAACCGAAACATTCCGCATTCTTTCCGCCATAAGTGGCAAGTTTCTGGTTTCACTTTGGGAGGTAGCTCCCAAGTGCCATTGTTCTCAAAATCGAATTTTTCGTTATTTTTGTCTAGTCAGGATACGCCGAAAAGATGCGTTGGGCAAGCGGAGTTGGGATTGAGAATTAAAAAACGGACTTGGGCTAGGGGGCTTGGGATTTGAGGAAAGCGATGAGTGAGGCGAGTTCCGAGTCGTTGATGAGTTCTTCGAAGTTACTGGGCATCAGGGAGAGTTTGGAGACTTTTTCTTGCTCGATGGTACTGCGGAGTATTCGCTGTGATTTTCCGGTTTGGTCGATGATTTCGAGGGTTTGGTCGTTTCGGTCGAGGACAAGACCGGAGAAGGATTCTCCGTCGTCCGTTTGGATATTGGTGATACGGAAGGCTTCATCGACGTTTCGGTTGGACCAGAGGATATCTTCGCAGAGGCGTTCGATAGTTCTGACGACTGCGCCGTCGAGTTGTGGTCCGATCACTTTTCCGACTCCGCGCAGTTGGTGGCAGTTTGCGCAGCGTTCTTCGAAGACCCGTTTACCGTTGGATAGGTCCGTGGGGAGTGCGCGTATGGATTGGGCTTTGGTTGCGACGAGAAGAGCACGTTGGGTATCTGTTTCCCCTTCGGGTTTTAGGTCAGCGAAACGAGTCGTGATTTCTGGTGGAAGGGAGTCCCACCAAGCTGGAGGTAGAGTTCGTAGAGCATCTTTAGCGAGAGCACCTTTGCGGATAAGTTGTTCGAGGAGTTCGAAGGCAGAGCGATGGCGAGCCCAGCGTTGCACGAGTTCTTCTTGGATTGGGGCATTGGCGCGTTTGCCGAATGCTTCGGCGAGTGACAGCACGGATGCGGGCGTGAGGTTTTCCCAGTCCCATCGATAGGTTGGAGCGGGTTGAGAGGGGTTGGTGGAGATGTTGGAGTGCAGAAGATCTTCGGAGCCATTGGTGACGATGAGTTGTACTAGGTCGGCAATGACAGGGAACTGAGAACCAGCCATGGCGGTTTGCAGTTGTGATTTTGTGAGATCATCGAGGTGTTTGGATTGCAGTAGGCGGTTCCATTGGAGTTGGAATTGGGTTGGATTACCGGATTTTTTTTGGGTTTCTCGTTCGAGAGCAAAAACGGCAGGTCCGTAGCAATTGGTCATGCGAACTAGTGAGAGAAAGGGATCTCTTAGTCCTGAGCGAGCGAGTCCTGGTTCGGAGAGTTCGGCGATACCGATCCAAGCGTAGCTATCGAGTCCGCAACCGTCGACGACTTCGACGCGGACTGGGGAGCCAAGAACGGCAGCAAGATCGAGGGAGACCCAGCGAGCAGTATCGCTGCGAGGTGGGTAGACTCGATGGACTTCCTGCCACTGTCCATTGCGGGAAGGGTCTGCGAGGATGCGAACGAAGTTTTCTTGGCGGTCTGCTTCGTTGGGCAGACCGTTGTGTCCGACGATCCAGAAGGAGAGTTCTTTTGAGGCGATGAAAGGGCTGGAGGTCCAGGTCCCTGTGTAACGTTCGGAGAGTGGGAGGCTGCTCCAGAAGGGTATTGGTTTTTGGGTTAATTCGATTGGTAGTTGGTTGGGATTTGGGTGTGAGTTTTGATCGAGCGAGCGGGGTTCTGTGGGCCAATCGCGCGTGTCTTTGGTGCGAGTGGGTTTAGGGATCCAACCTCGGAGAACGATTCCGCTTGAGGCGGCTTGCTCCATCCAGGCTTGGGTCGCATCTGTGAGGGAGTCGCGTCCGAGTTCGATTAGTTTCTCGGAGAGTTTTCCGTTTCGTTCTTTTTGGGTTTCCGCGATACGAAGGATTTGTTCGGTGCGAGCGAGTTGATTATCGAGGCTGGATTCTACGAGGTTCAGGACACGTTGGATGTCTGCTGGTGCGACCATGGTGGAAGCCGTCAAGAGTGCATCGCGTAGCCAAGGGGTATTCCAACCAGCTTGGAGATTGGGGCCGACGGTTTCGAGCAAATCGATGGACCAGCGAGCGGCGGCCGGATCGCGAACGGCTTGGAGTACTTTGAGGATGTTTTGGGCTCGCGATGCGAGGGCTGGCTCTGTTTCGTTGTTTAGTACTTTGGGTAGAGCGAGAAGGGACGCTGGGAATTTGGATTGAGTTTTTGCGAGTCGGCCGAAGATATCTCGCAGCGCGATCCAGTGTGCTTGGAGGAGGATTGCATCTTTGGGATTGATAGATGGGATTTGTTCGAGGATGCGTGAAGCATCTTCCAGGGTGCCGGATTCGCCGAGTTGCTGAATCGCGCGCAGGCGGCGTATTGCGAGATTGGTTTGCGCTATGCTGTGATCTTTTTGCGGTTCGCTGGTTGCGAAGGATTCGAGGATGCGGATAGCTTCTTCGCGACTGTTGACTGCCAGTGGATCTGCGTTGGAGTCGTGGTTGGCGGAGGATTGGTTAGATTCATTGGATTGGTTAGGGTTTTGCCAACGGATGCGCCAGATGCGACCGCTGGTACGGTCGCGGTCGGGGTGTTCGAGGGGGACTTCATAGTGTCCGATGATTTTATTGTAGAAGTCCGCAACGTAGAGTGCTCCATCGGGGCCGATCTGCAGGTCGACGGGTCGGAACCACGGGTCATCCGAGGTAAGGAGGTCGGGCATTTCGATCGCTTTTGCGGTTGCGCCGAAGTACTCGAGTCGATTGCGATTGATGCGGCAAGTCATGACGTTACCGCTGAGTAAGTTGTGTTGGAGGGGTGGAGGGAAGTTTGGGTGATTGACGTAAGCGAGACCGGAGATTGCGGTGCTGCCGTGGAGGTGATCCATGGTTGGGGGGACGAATCCGAGTCCATCGTGAGGTCGTCCGAAGCTTGGGTAGCATCCTCCGCGTAGGAGTTGAGTGATTGGTTTGCTGTGGCAGTCGGCAGAGAACCAGAATCCGTATTGGTCTTGGGTCATACCGAAGGGGTTGACTTGTCCTTGGGTGTAGAGTTCGACGCGAGAGCCGTCGGGTTTGAAGCGGAAGACATTACCGCTGGTGAGTTCGATGCTATGGCCGTCGGTACCTTGGATTTTGGAGATGTTATTAAAGCCGTGGCAAGCGTAGATCCAGCCGTCTCGACCATCGCGAAGGGCGTTGACCATTCCGTGGGTATCGCGAGAGGTATCGAAGGGGCCGAGGATGATTTCGCGTCGATCGCAGATACCATCGGCGTCGGTATCGCGAAGGTAGTAGATATTGGGGATGGAGAAAGCTAGGACGCCATCGCCGTATGGGAGTACACCGATAGGAATATTCAGTCCATCGGCGAAGAGGGTTTTGGTTTCGAAGGAGCCGTCATGATTGCGGTCTTCGAGTCGAACGATGGAGTCCCCTGTTTCGGTATTTGTTGAGGGGTTTGTGGGTGCAGGGAACGGGTAGAGGGTGCTTTGCGAAACCCACAATCGGCCTTGGGAATCAAAAGCCAGGTTCATCGGTTTAGCGATTTGTGGTTCGCTAGCGACGAGTTCAACTACGAAGTCTTTTGGAACGTGAAATCCTTGGAGTTCTTGGGTGGGCGAGCGGAATTCCGAGGCCCGAATGGTTTGGCCGAACCATTCAGTAGGACTTTTAGGTTCGTCGGCGCGTAGGGAATCGGGATCTGCGGTACTTTCGCTTGACTCGTTCCACGGTTGTGTTGGGCGAGCCTCCGCCGCAGAGCCAGAGACAGTTTCTTTTGGGAACTCCCGAGCGAAGCCTGGTGTTGCGAACGTTATCAAAGCAATCCAATTGAGGGTTGCGTTGAATAGGATTGCAAGGATGAGGGAGGTCGGGTTGAGTCTTGGCAGTGTGGCGGAGGGGGGGAGGGATTTCATGGCAGGAGTTGGTAAGGGGTGGATTAGGCTTCGTCGAGGATTTCGACGGCCTTGAATTTTTCGCCTTCGAGCATGGAGAGGCTTGCGCCACCTCCGGTACTGACGTGGGTGACGGAGTCGGCGAAGCCGAGTTGTTCGATGGCCGCGGCGCTATCACCGCCGCCGATGATGCTGACGGCATCGCTATCGGCGACCGCTTTTGCGACGGCTTTGGTACCGGCATCGAAGGGTGGCATTTCGAAGACACCCATGGGGCCATTCCATACGACGGTTTTGGAGGATTTAACGATCTCTGCGTAGCGTTTCGCGGTTTCTGGGCCGATATCTAGGCCTTCCCAACCGTCTGGGATTTCGCCTGCGCGAACGACTTGTTTGTTGCAAGCACCATTGAAGGCATCGCCGCAGTGGGTATCGGAGGGTAGTACAAGTTTCGAGCCACCTGCAGCGATCAGTTCTTTAGCGAGGGGGACTTTGTCGGGTTCGACGAGGCTTTTGCCGGTTTTGCCCCCTTGGGCGAGTGAGAAGGTGTAAGCCATTGCACCGCCGATCAGGACGTAGTCGCAGACACCGAGTAGGTTTTTGATGACATTGATTTTATCGCTGACTTTTGCCCCGCCGAGGATCGCGACGAAGGGTCGTTGCGGGGAGGAGATCGTATCGCTGAGGTATTGGATTTCTTTTGCGACGAGGAACCCGACGACTTTCGGTTTTGAGCCCATAGCTAGGGGAACGGCGACCATGGAAGCTTCTTCGCGGTGGCAGGTACCGAAAGCGTCGTTGCAGTAGATATCAGCGAAGGAAGCGAGGGTGTTTGCGTAGTTCGATTCGCCATCTTTTTCGCCGGGGTTAAAGCGAACGTTTTCGAGTACGAGGACTTCGCCCGGTTGGAGTGCTGCGACATGAGTTTGAGCATCTGGGCCGACGGTGTCGGAGGCGAAATGGACTTTTTTGCCGATGAGTTCGCCGAGGCGTGTAGCGGTTGGGCGAAGAGTGAATTCTGGTTCGGGGCCTTTTCCTTTGGGGCGGCCGAGGTGGCTCATGAGGATCAGCTTGCCACCTCGGTTCAGAACGGATTCGATGGATGGGATTGCCATTCGGATCCGTCGATCGTCGGTGATAGCCCCTGAGTCGTCTTGGGGAACATTGAAGTCGACTCGCATGAGGACGGTTTTACCTTTGCAATCGACATCAGCAATACTTTTCTTGGCCATGGAATTCTCGATAGGGGGGGACGGTAGCCAATGGGGTTGGCTGGTATGAAACTGGTTGCGGATCGGAAGCGACACGCTTTGGTAGTAGTATCCTTTAGAGGTGGGGAGAGTCGCAAGGGGCCTCGGCTAGATCCGCGATTGAATCGCGGATGTGATTAGTGATCTCGGACGAGGAGGGCGACGGATAGGAGAGCTAGGGCGAAGCCGATCCATTCTCTGGGGGAGAGTTTTTCACCGAAGGCGAAGTAACCGACGCCGGCGAGCATGACGAGCATAGTGCAGGTGTAGAGGACGCCGACGGCGGCGAGTTTTAGGTGTTGCATAACAAAAACCCATCCAAAAGCGGTTGAAGCGTAGAGGGCGAGTCCGAGGAGGAATTGCCAGGAACCGAGGGGTGAGGGTTTTCCGGAAGCGATTTTCAGGTAGTAATCGGCGAGGGTGCCGATAGCGGAGAAGAGGATAGTCACAGCGATGGCTTGTTGTTGAGCGGTCACAAGGAACTCGTGTTTGGTTAAGAAAAGTGGTGGCGGAGGTCTTACAACCAGAAACATTGGCAGAATTTTAGATAAATAATGGCTGCGAGCGTATCCATTTCTCTAAACATCTCAAATACGATAGGAAATGGGTGTTTCAATGGGTTTGGGGCCTTCTTTTCTTTTTGGGTTTGGTCGGTAGGTCGTGCCGGCTGGTTTGTGGAAGCAAAACACTATGCGATTGACGCTTCGGACTCTTTTGTCGTATCGGGATGGGGTTTTATCAGCGAAGGATCAGGACGAGTTAGGACAGAAGCTTCGTGCGAGTGCGACGGCTCAGGGGATAGCGAGGCGTATGGATGCGGCGCGGACGCAGATCAAGTTACCTCGGTATGCGACGGAGCCAGGATTGCAATGTAATGCGAATGACGTATCCGAGTTTCTCGATGACGTATTGGAACCGGATCGGTTGTTTGAGATGGAAAGGATATGTTTGAAGGAGGATGCATTGCTCAGTGAGGTTGCGTCGGTGCATACGATTTTAGCGAAGGAGTTCTTGCCTGCAGGATCGAGCGACAGGTTGATGAATGTACCGACGCAGGAGTTGATGACGCGGCTATACGGGTTGCATGATCCGCAAGATCGGTATGTGGTGCGTGAAGGGGGGGGTAGGAGTCGAGGAGTAGAAGATGAAGCTAGGGGGCGGACGTACAGCAGTGTACGAGAGGGTTCATTGACTGAAGTGGGGCGGTTGCGTCCTTTGGGAGTCGGAGATGGGTTTGGAAGTGCTTTGGACGATGATGGGTTTGTTGGAGTGCGGGTGGGGAGTGGAACGGAGTTATTGTTTGAGTTTGACGAGCATAGTAGGTCGAGGCACAGGCTACAGTTGATTGTGTTGGTGGTTGCGTTTGTCGTTGCGGTGTTTTTAGCGATTCAGGATGGGTTTCCCGACAACGCGGCGCAGCGTGTGAATGATGTTGAAGCGAGACTTCGCGGAGACATGGTTGAGCGTACTGGGGAGGTGGAAAATGACGGGAATCGATAAATCGAGGTTTCGCTTAGCTATGCATCGTGAATCCTGCGAACAAGTGTGTGCGACGTTGTTGGCATTTGCGTTGGCTGGTGGGGGCTTGTTCGCTCAGGAGTTTGTTGTCACGCAACAGGGTGGAGGCCAGGCAGTGGTACAGGGGCCTGGTGGTGCGGTTGTAGTATCGGCGGATGGAACGCCGGTAGCTGTAACGCCTGAGGGAGGGATGCCTCCTGGGGGGGATCCCGGTGCGGCAGCGGCAGCGAATTCGCAGGGAGGTAGTGGTTCAGTGGGAGGCAAGGGGGCTTTGGTAGAGACGATCAAGCGACCGAAGGAGCCGAAGGGGCCGCCTGACAAGAAGGAGTTCGACGTTAAGCCGGACGAAGAGGGGATGGTTCACTTTCAGTTTCGTGAACAGGCTTGGCCTGACATTTTGCAATGGCTGGCGGATGTTTCGAAGTTATCGCTTGATTGGCAGGAGTTGCCGGCGGATACGCTGAGCATTCACGCACCCAAGCCGATGAGTTTAGAGTCAACGCGAGACATGATTAACCGTCATTTGCTTGCGAGGGGCTTTACGATTTTGGAGTTCCCTGGGGTGTTACAAGTGCTGAAAACACAGGGGATCAATGTGGCATTGGTGCCGAGGGTTTTGCCGGAAGAGCTGAAGAGTTTACCGGCTAATCGGTTTGTGCGTACGACTTTTACGCTCAAGACATTGATTGCGAAAGAGATTGTCGACGAGCTTAAACCGTTGATTAGCACAAATGGTTCATTGCAGGCGTTGAGTCAAACGAATCGGCTTGAGGCAATCGACACGGCAGGAAATCTTGCGCAGTTATACACTGTTATATCCGATGAGCAATCGGAATCGGTTTTGATGGATTTGGCTAGGGAGTTTCCATTGGAGCATGTGCGAGCCACGGAGGTGCGCGAGCAGTTGGCTGTATTTTTGAAGTTAGAGGGAGCGAAAGTCGGTGGGCCATCGATGGAGTTAAATCCGGAGATGGAGATGCAGCAACAGCAGATGATGATGATTCAGCAGCAGCAGATGGCAGCGCAGCAAGCAGCGATGGCTGGGCAGCCGGGGATGCCTGAGCCGAAAAAACGTCGTGAGATCTATTTAGTTGCGAATCCGAGAAGAAACAGTTTGATCGTCAATGCGCCGCCGGACAAGATGGCGATTATTGCTTCCTTTATCTCTAGGGTAGATGTTGCGAATCCGAATGAGCAATATCAGGCTTTGACGACTCGGATGAAGGTGTACCGATTATCGAGTCTTGAGCCCAAGCAGTTTGTCAGTTCTTTGTTAGCGCTCAATGTATTGGAGCCGACAACACGTTTGGAGGTTGATGACAAGAACAAGTCGATGATAGCGTATGCTTCTTTAGCGGATCATTTGACGATCCAAGAGACGCTCAAGAAGCTAGATGGCTCAGCTCGACAGGTTGAAGTATTGCAATTGCGTAGGCTCAGAGCAGAAGAGGTGGCTGGAACGATTCGATTATTAATGGGAGTCGATGGGGAGAAGAAGGAAGACACAAACCCGCGCAGGTTCTTTTATTTTGATCCGTTTCAGATGAATTCAAAGAAATCGCAATCGACCGACCAATTGAGGATTGGGGCGAATGCGGTGAACAACCAGATCATTCTTTGGGCCAATGAGTTCGAGGCGGCAGAGATCAAGAAGTTATTGATCAAGCTTGGTGAATTGCCGCCAGAGGGAGGTAGCGATCAGAGGGTGCGGATGATCGAAGCAAGTCGCACGCGGGAGACGCGGGAGTATTTGGAGGGATTAAAGAGGTATTGGGAATCCAATGGTATTGAGTTAGTGATTCCCGATGCGAGCGAATTCGAAACGGATACGTCCGACGAGAAGAGTTTACCGGTACCAAAAAGCGTAGTACCAGAGGAGCCGGTTGTCCCGGTGAAGGGTGCGGAGGGTGCGACTTTGGGGGATATCAATGAGGCTGTGTTGCAGGGGAGATTGGTATCCTCAGAGCAGCAAGTTCCTGATGAGGGGCTCAGGGCTTTAGAAGACGTGAAAGGTCAAGGAGCAGCGAAGCGGAAGATCGTTGTGCGGCTTGATCCGCAGGGGAACTTGGTCTTGCAATCGGAGGATACGCGAGCGTTGGATCAAGTTGAGGAGTGGATGATTACCAATGCTCCGCCGGAGCAGGAGTACAAGGTATTTAAGATCAAGTACACACGGCCTTACTGGATCAAAATGAATTTGGAGGACTATTTCAAGGAGGATGGGAAAGAGAAGAAGAACTCAAACGATACGATATTTCGTTACTTGTTTGATCTTGAGCCTCCCAAGCAGGAGTACGACGGTCCGCAGTTGGGTAAGAAGCGAAAGTTGAAATTCATGTCGGATTCGGATTCTGGAACATTGCTGGTTTCAGGAGCGAGTCCGGTGCAGCTCGAGACGATTCGGCGATTGATTGAGCTATGGGATCAGCCGGTTGAGGAGGACAAGCAGGGGTTGCGTTATTCTCGGACGGTCAAGGTGGAGTATTCCAAGGCGCAGACGATTGTCGATGCGATCAAGGATGCGTTTCGAGATTTGCTCAGTTCGAACGACAAGGCGTTGGAGCAGGGAGGTGAACGTGGGGGAGCCGGTGGTGGTTCTGGGGCGAGTCGTGAGCCGAAGCAGCGATCGCGAGATAGTATCAGCGATGGGGGGATGAATTTTGAGTTTACTGGTCGGTTATCCTTGGGGGTCGACAGTGTCACGAACACGATCATTGTTTCTGCGAAGGGAGAGGACTTGCTCAAATTGATTTGTGAGTTGATAGAGGAGTTGGATCAGAAGGCGAAGCGTTCGGAGCAGGTTGAGGTGGTCAAGGTCAACGGCGCGAGCACGGTTGCTTTGGAGAAGGCGTTAAAAGGATTGTTGCGACAGAATCAGGTCATGAATCCGAACGGGAAGAATCCTCAAAATGTGAGGTTGAGTCCTGGAGCGGGTGGGCAGGTGATTCCGCAGGGTTTTGATCCGAGCACGGGGCAGATGCAAAGGGGGGGCCAAGTTGAAGGGTTCGACGAAAATGGTGGAGGTGGCGAGGACAATTAGGGGAGGTTAACTAGGGTGGATCGATACGGAAGGTCGTAGGATTATGGTTGATCGAATGGCTCATCTAGTATCCAATGCGAAGTAATTCGGCGGTCGATTTGGGCGCTGCACTTTGAGTGAGTAGGAAGCCTATCGACGTACGTTCCTCTTAGCCATTTAGGATAAAGATTGCCATGAGTTCTGCTGTGAATTCTCGCCCTAGTGATTCCAATGTTCCACAAACCTTATCAGGCCAAACGGCGTTGGTATCTGGTGCGGCGCGGGGGATTGGTGCTGCGATAGCCAAGGCGTTGGCGGCGGCGGGTGCGGATGTCGCGGTCAATGATCTTCGAGATCCGGGGGAGACGGTCGAGGCGATTCGTGGGATGGGACGCAGGTCGATTGCATTGGTGGGTGACGTATCGAACCAGCAGGTGGTCGAGTCGATGGTAGGAAAGTGCAAGGACGAGTTGGGGCCCGTTTCGATTTTGGTATCGAATGCGGCTTATAGTGATCGCGAGTTGTTTTACCTAGCTGACATGGATGGGTTTCGCAAGACGATTGATGTGTGCATGTGGGGGCCTTTTTATTTGGCGCGTGCGGTAGCGAATCAGATGATTGAGAGCAAGGTGCAGGGGAACATGGTGTTTATTTCTTCGCCGCATGCTTACAAGTCGATTCCTGGCGCGACGGCTTATAACATGGCGAAAGCTGCCTTAGATCAATTAGCCAGGACGGCTGCGGTGGAATTGAGTGAGTTTCGGATTCGAGTCAACATTGTGCACCCGGGTTGGACGGATACACCTGGAGAGCGGAAGTTTTTCTTTGAAGACGAGCTGCAGCAACATGGTGGTAATTTACCTTGGGGGCGTCTAGCTAAGCCTGAGGATATTGCACATGGCGTGGTGTTTTTGTGCGATCCTCGCAGCGATTACATCACCGGTTCGACGTTGTCGATCGACGGTGGGATTGTATTGCCGTACCAAGAGATGTTCAGGATTCGCAATCGACCGAAGAACTAGCTATTTGTCTAGTGATTGGGGATAGGGATGGTTCGAGAGCTCTGCGACTCCAAGTTTCCGAAGGGGATGCGGAGCGTGTTTTTCGCATCGATGAGCAATCCGTCGTCGATGCATTGCGAACCGTTGTTAATCAGCTGGATGTGTCCATGCGATTCTTGAATGGTCACTTGGCTGATTGCTTTCGCGCGATCGAGGATGACGCTGGCTGGGGCGAACCAGCCTGGTCGGGTGGCAATAGACTCGAGGCGTTGTCGGATATCCGATCTCATTGCATTCGTTGTTGGGTCCAACCAACCGTCGTCCAAGTGGGTATAGACGAGGGCTGTTCCCTCATCATTCTCGAGCTGATCGATTGCATTTGGGGTGTAGCATTCGAGAAAGCCGTTTCCACCTGGAGCATTCCATCGGCCGGTTCGGCGAAACGTTTTTGATAATCCGTAACGGGATTCCGCGTAAGCATTCGCGAATGAGTCGTTCGGTAACAATTCGAATTCTTTTTGATCGGTTGTGTGGCGCAGCGCGCCGATTCGATCGACCCAGATCCAGGGGGCGTAGGAGCGAAGAAGATCCAGGCAGTAGTAGGGGCTTTCTTCGTTTGCACCTTCGTTACAGAGTGCGTCTTTATTGGACTTGGAGGAATGTTCTACATAAACATGTGGTGGGTGACCAAACCATTTTTCAAATTCCGAGAAGGCTGCGATTACTTCGTCGCGTGTGCTTGAAGTTTCGCTTGGAGTATGCAGGGCGATTTCGTGACCGGCGGCCTCCAATGCCCGATAGAAATCCAGTTCGGTAGGGTCGCATAACGGAACGGACTTTGGGCGATCGATGGGGATCATACCTTCGGCAGTTTTCCATTCGTCCCATATCGCACCTTGGCGAGCCCAGGAGGCCCAGAAAGCGAAGGCAGACACGGTCAGTCGAAGCCCTAGGTGGGTAAATACGTCGAAGAGTGGCTGGAGTCTTTTGCTATACGCTGAGTCAGCATCATGGACGATGGTAAAGGCAAATTTGTACTTTGAAGGGTGGCGAGCAATTCGCCATTGTCTTGGAGTTGTATATTGTCTTGGAGTAGAGTCGATCACTTGGTTCTACTTTCACCATTTACATTTTTCAGAAACTGTCCACTGCGGGCTGAGGACAAGCAGCATTTCACTTCGCCCCTCCTAGCCCGATATGTTTCACCCACTATATTTCTTGAATGAGTAGCATTCTTTGCGGCACGATAGATGAGTCTCGACCGGTTGTTACGGTTTTTCTTCGGGTGATGGTACAAGATCTGGGAGGTTGATGGTTCCCAGGGAGCACCAAGTTGGGGCGTCACGATCTTGTTCCATGTTTGCGAATCGGACGGGATTTCCTTGTCGGAGCGCATTTGGGACTCGGATGGCGAGTGTGTATTCACCGGCTGGTACGCCATCGAGAACGAAGGATTCACGCCATGTTCTTGCTGGTGATTTAGGTAGTAGTTCGGTGAGCAGTCCGTTGCCTTGCAGCGTCGTGATTGGTTTGTTGGCATTGGGAGCAAGCAGTGCATACTCGGTTTTCCAGGGATAATAAAACGGTGCGACTCCTCGATTCTCGACATTGACTTCGATGTTAAGCGTATGTGAGTTTGAAGTTTTTGAGTTAGGCGTTGTTGAGTTAGGTGTGGTGACTTGGAGGTTCGCTAGTGGGATATGAAACTCGTATCCCATTTGACGGACTTGGTCGATGGCGCGTCGAATACGATCTGCGGACTGTTTTGTTTCGAACATTCCGCTGTCCATTAACCAGCTTACGTGTGTTTCATGGACGCAGCGTTGGAAGTCTTGAACTTGTGGATTTCCTGGTTGTTCATCGAAAACGATCCCCCAGGCTTCTGGGCGTATTTCGCCGCCGATTGGGTGTGTCTTCCATTTGTCTTCTGCGGGTTTTCCTGCTTCTTTAAGGGCGGTGAGGAAGAACCATTCTTCGTCTTGTTTACCTGTGTGCAGTGTAGCCCAAGCGAAGGAGTCGTCGTGGTATCCGAAGTTTCGATTTGCATTTGGGGCCTTCTGTTCATCGTTTTTGCCTGCTGGGTATCTCAGTAGGACTGGGGTGATTTTGAAAGCGGATTCGTATGCAGAGAGGACTTCATTTTGAACGGTTTTACTTGCAAAGAGTTCTTCGCGAGGGTAGGTGTGCCATTCGCCCCATGTTCCTAGAAGACCGGCGGTAATGAAACCGAGTCGTGGGTCTCCATCATATTTCTTTCCGAAGGCTGCGATGAAGTTTTTTAGAGACTTGCGCAGGTTCGCATTTTCGTAATCGGGCGTTTCGACTTGGGCAGGTGGGAAAGGTTGGGTGTTCGTGTTCAGGTATCGATGGACTTTGAGTCCGGAATTTATCAGGAACGGTGGGATGATACCGGATTTGTCTGGGTACTCAAGGAAGATTCGTATGATGGATTGGTGTCCTCGGCTAGCGACATCATCAAGAAGTTGTTCGAGGGGTTGCCAGTCATAGTCGTCGAAGTTTTTTACGAGAGCGGAGTAGGGGATGTAGTTAAATTCTAGGGAGTGAGGAAATCGGTTTCGCACGTCTCCTTGGTAGGGTACCAGACCTTTCAGAGGGTTATCTACGGGAGCGGGTTGGTAGGTTAGCTGGAAGTTGGACTGTGCGATGGAGTAAGTTGGGGAGAAGGGAGCGATGAGGAGTATCGCGGATTTGATTAGGAATCGCAGAGATGTAAGCATTGTGGTAGGGCTGAGGAGGTTGAGTGTTGGTGTTCAGTCAGGAAACGAAAACGGGTCAAGCTCACGCCTGACCCATTTGTCGTTTTGGTTGTGTATTGCAACCGATCGCTTAGGGATCAATTATTCGGGCATGCTGGCGGTTAGACCGTCGGAGATACCACCGAGAGCGCGATAGATGTTAACATCGATGTCGTTCGAAATGAATCGAACGCTACCGTCTGCGCTAGCGAAGTTAGCACCAACGCCGTGATCGCTGGTGAATCCGTAGTTGTTTTGCCAATCGGCTGAGCAGTTTTCCAATCGCTTACGAACGGGCCTGCTCATATCCATATCGCATGCAGGCGGAGCATTGAGGGGAATGGCAACGGTGGCGACGCTACCGTTGAACCAGAACCACCAATTGTGTTGAGTGTACGCACCGACGGACTCACCGATCATGAGTGTGTTGCTCAATCCGTCTTTGATAGAAGCGATCAAGGTATTGCATGGGGCACCTGAGTAATTAGTAGTTGCGCCTGACAATAGTTGGCAAGTCGGAGCAGGTGCTACGCCTTGATAGCCGGCAAAGAAAATTCCGTTTCCGTTTCCGATACCGTTTCCGTTGTTTTTAAAGAATGGGTCCGATGCAAAGTTCGCGTTGGCACTTGTGCAATGTACTCCCCAGGCCCAGTTAGATCCTGCCACACCTTTGTAGCTGGTAACTGCATATTGCTGTCCGGATGAACTGCGTTGTGCGCGGTTAGGAAGTACGTTTGGGGTTGTATCGCTAGGGCAACGGTACAAGGAGATTCGTTGTTGAGCGATCCACGGAGTGGTGTTTGCGGTTGGGGTTACAGGGCCTCCAGCATTCCGAGGGTCATTCGTAACATCGACGCCTTGTAGCAAGTTTTGGTGGAGTGAGCCTTGTTCGATGTATGGCAGGATGTTGGTCATCCAGGACATTTGAGCGACATCAGTGGGAGTCGGTTGCGGTTCGTTCATGATATCCGCATTTGCTGAGACTGACCCATAGTTTCCAGGTAGTTGTTTGCGGGCACCTTCGAAGCTGGTGCAGGCGAGAGCTAATTGTCGAACGTTGCTTGAGCAGGACATTCGGCGGGCGGCTTCACGAGCGGCTTGGACGGCGGGTAGTAGTAATCCGACGAGTACGCCGATGATGGCGATAACGACGAGGAGTTCAACGAGGGTGAACGCGCGGCGTGTTTTGCGGGATTGCACACCGAAGCGCAAGAGTGGGTTGCGAGCAAGCATATTAATTTCTCCGGACAGAGGCTTTTGTGTGGTAATTAGGAGCGTTCTGTCGTGCTTCAGAAAAGGGAAAAAGAACGATAAATTCATGAGCACCCGAGTCTCGCTGGTTGTGAGGGGCAAGCCGTACTCTCGAAGGGGGGGTGGCTTTGGTTTGGACATTGCCACTAAACCCCTTAACAATCATCGTAAGGGTTGGGGGTGCAATGTCAAGAAAAACCGCGTTCAGAGCCTAGGAAAGCGTGGGGAATCGCCGAATTCCTTATTGGAAGAGGGCTTGGGTTTTTGGTTGTTCCCTAGGGGTTGTTGCCACCGGATACAGCGTTGATGGCTTGGGTGAGGGCTCTTTGGCGCGAGACGATTTGGTCTCTGAGGGATTGAATTTGTTTGAAGGTGGAGGAGATCTCGGCTTTTTCGGCTTGGAGAGATTCTTGTAAGCGGTTGGCTTCGGCGTTGATCACATCGAGTTCTTTTCGGTATTGGGCGACATCTTTGTCGAGTTTTGCACGTTCGTCTTGTCCGAGGCGGACTTGGTTGTCGGCAACGGTTTGGGACTTTTGCATTTCGGCGAGTTCTCGTTGGATGAGAACTGCGTCTTGGAGAGCGGAGGTAATTTGACGGCGGACTTCGCGGAAGGCGTATTCGTAGTCATTGAGAGGACGGACGAAGACGGGAGCGACGGCACGGATGATATCTTGTTTACCGAGTTCGTTTGCTGTGGTGGAATCGAAGACGATTTGGTCACCTTGTTTGAAGGAGACTTTTGCGTTGTCTTCGCCTCGTTTTAGGCGAGCGTCTACGGAGCGGCCGCTTAGGTCGTAGAAACCGCCTTCGGTTGCGTTTCGCTGTTCTTGTGCATCGACTTCGATGGTGTAGTCTTTGAGGAATTCGACACGTACGTAGACTTGTTCAGGCGGGGTGCCTTCTGGGGGGCGGGACCCGTCGTTGAGGTAGGATTGCAGGACGCGAGCTTTGATGGCTTGTTTGGGGTTTAGTCCGGTGGGTTCTGCGGTTGCGAGGCTTGGGTCGATCGCCAGTAGGGTAGCGATTTCGTTCAGATCCATTCGCCCGAAGATTGCATTTTCGTCTGCTTGGGAGCCTTCGGCAGCGAAGGCGTTGTGGGAGTCGAGGGGCATTAATTCGTAGATAGCCCAGGATGGGTAGGTACCGGAACCGATGGCGGCGATTTGTTCTTGGGTAAGTGTGCCGGTTGGTTTAATTTTCACGGAACCGGCGTTGGATTCGGAGACGACAAATTCTCCGAGGTAAGCCGAGGGCATGAGTCCGCGGGGGTCGGCGGATTCACCGAAGACATGGACGATCGATTGGGCGCTTAGACCGGCGTCGGAAGGAGCGGCGGGCTGTGCGGCGGGTTGTGCGGCGGG
>CAZACJ010000016.1:21239-33194 GCA_964483385.1 uncultured Pirellula sp.
GCGGCGGGGTCAGCAATGTTAGTGCCTGGGCCTGCTGGGTTTCCGGCGATGATTCCGCCGAAGCCTAGTTGCAGGGTGGCTTCGTTTTGTCCAAAGCCGACGACGTTTGCGCCGCGCCAGACGCGACCGCGTTCTACGAGGAGTCGGTTTAGTTCATTGGTCAGTGGAACGTAGCTAGAGAGATCGGGGTTTGGATTGAGTTTATCTCCGTAGCGAGCGCGATCGAGTTCGACTTCGCGTCGTTCGACGATTTCTTTTAGTTTTTGGTAGGCTTTTACGTAGCCGTTTCGGCGGCTAGCGACACCTGCGGTGAAGAACAGGAAGCACCAAACTTCTAAGAATAGAAGGGTCAGGAGAGTGGTATGGAGGGGTCCCCAACCCTTGAGGGATTTGACCAGCATCCAGATAAACAGGCCGAGGGACACGAGGACCGCTAGCCAGACAATGATTCCCATTAAGTCCATGAGGTCAGCCGTGATGAAATGATCAGAATTAGGAAAACGGAAAAAGCCGTTGGTCTCACGGCGCTATCGGTAATCATCGCCCTGCCAACTAGGCTTTCCCTAGCATAGTTGGAAATATTTGGTACTCCCGTATTTTTTGCGCCGAATCCGATGGTAAGTTGGTGAAATTCGGGTGTCAAGCAAGGCGACTTGGGGGACCTCGGCTTTTGGTAGCGATTATTGCGACTTTGCGTCTTGCCCGGGACTTTTCCAAATTCGCTGATTTTTCGGTTTTTTCGGTGGAAATCTATTAGGTATTTCACTTCTCTTGAACTTGGAATGTGGGCTGGGAATGACGGACAAGAAAACTTCGGCGCATGGGGCAAGTGAGCCAATAATCAGTGTAAGTGGTTTGCGGGGGATTGTGGGAACGGAGTTAACGCCGCAGGTTGCGGTGTCGTATACGGCGGCTTTTTGTGGGGTGATGGGGGACGGTCCGATATTGTTGGCGCGGGATGGTCGCACGAGTGGTCGGATGTTATGCGACGCGATTGCTTGTGCGATTCAGGCCACAGGTCGCGAGTGTCGCGATTTGGATGTAGCGGCGACACCGACGGTTGGGGTAGCGGTGGGTGCATTGGGTGCGGCGGGTGCGATACAGGTTTCGGCGAGTCACAATCCGCCGGCTTACAATGGTATGAAGTTGTTTGGGGGGGATGGGCGAGTGTTACCGGCAGAGGTGGGGCTGAAGGTATTGGAGCGATATCGTGAGATTCAGCGTGATGGGTCGTCGGCGGGCTGGGTTGGTGTTGATCGGGTTGGTCAGCGGCATCGAGTGATCGATCCGCATCAAGCGCACTTGGACAGAGTGTTGGCTACGGTGGATGTGGAGGGGATTCGTTCGAGGGGATTGCGTGTGTTGGTCGACAGCAATCATGGTGCGGGATCGATATTGGCTGCAAGGTTGTTGGAGTCGCTTGGGTGTACCTATCAGATATTGGGGGACAAGCCAGACGGACGATTTTGGCATTCACCGGAGCCTATTGTGGAGAATTTGGGGCAGGTTGGTGAGTTGGTAGTTTCGGGAGGTTGGGATATAGGTTTTTGTCAGGATCCGGATGCGGATCGATTAGCGATACTCGACGAGCGTGGGGAGTACATTGGCGAGGAGTACACATCGGTGCTTTGCATGCAGCGAGCTTTGATGCAGCGCAAGGGGGCGTTGGTGACGAATTGTGCATCTAGTTCGATGACATCGTTGTTGGCAAAAGCCAGCGGGGTAGCTTTTCATCGCAGTAAGGTTGGGGAGGCGAATGTGGTCGACTGCATGTTATCGCATGGTGCGATGTATGGTGGTGAGGGGAGTGGTGGGCCGATTGACCCTAGGGTGGTGTTGGTACGTGACAGCATAGTGGGGATGGCGCAGGTTTTGGATTTGATGGTCGCCACGGGGAGTTCGGTATCTGGATTGGTTGCAGGACTACCGCGATTAGCGATGATCAAGGACAAGATGGTTTTGAGCAAGTCGGATTTGGAGGCATCGATTGATCGGCTGCAGGAATCGATGCAAGCCGACTTTGTGAGTTTGGAGGATGGAGTTCGGCTTGATTGGGGGGATGGTTGGTTGTTATTGCGAGCGAGCAACACGGAGCCTTTGGTTCGATTGATAGCGGAGGCGGGGAGTCGGGAGCAAGCGGAGGGGATGATCGCCCGTGCGAAGGAGTTGATGGTGCGGTAAAAAGCTGGATTATTGCTTTTAGTCGCGTTGCGGGAGGGATTCGCTGGCCGTTACACTGTAGGTTCCTTGATCGTTGGTTTAGTTCGCCTTCTTTCGAGGTTCGTGAACTGCTTCCTTCTTCTTCCGGAGAGATCCCGATGTCATGTATCGCAAGGTTTGTGCGCAGTGAGTTGCGGGTTGTTTTGCAGGTAGGTGTCTTGGCATTGGGCATTGGAGTTCTTGGGGGTAGTGCGACTTCGGTCGTAGCGCAGGAAAAGCAGGTGGGGGGCAAGCCATCGGTTCCGGTGGTCGGTGAGCAGGTCGTCCGTCAGCTTGGTGAGCAGCTCGATCCGTGGCTTGCGGCTTTGCAGTTGCGAACAGGAGAGTATCGGATCACGGGGGGTGGGACGATTCCGATTGACAACAAGGCACAGGAAGTGAAGTTTGATTTAGTTCGGCATTCGGATGATGCTTTTGAGTTGGAGTTAGTGCATCCGGAGTATGCGTTGACTTTAGTGCGAACGAAGGACTTTACAGCGGTGGTATTGCCGAAGCACCGCAAGGTGTTTTGGGGGTTAGGTGGCGTAGACGAAGAGGATCATTTGGGGACGAAGGACATTCTCAAGCGTTCGATTCGAGGAACGAGCGAGTGGTCTACTTCGGTAGAGTTCGTGAAATTGCTAGATGGTGGAACGTTATCGCAGGTCTTGTTATCTGCGGGATCATTGCAGAGTGCTGGGGTGGGTGATGGGGGTAAGACTGCTGAGGGTAAGTTGCGTAAGGAGGATCGTTCGGAGTGGACGGTCGACAAGAAGATACGCGTTGGGATGGAGGCGGGTGCGGTTGCGAGGGTGGATGTTCAGGGGGAGGGGATCAGTGCTCGATTGGAGTTGAGTCCTGGAGCGGGTGACTTGTATTTAAAGGAGATGTTGGGGAGTGGTTTGACTCCGCAGGCTTGGTTAGCGAAGTATTGGGGGGATTTTGAGCAAGAGGAGATTGAGCGAAGGGAGATAGAGCGAACGATATCTCGTGGTGTTCGGCGAGCGGCTGAGGTATTAGCACCGTCGAGTCGGTTAACGGATCCGGTGAAGAAGAATCGCAAGGTAGCCAATGGGGAGTTGCGATGGGTAGAGGGGCATCGGGTGGTGTTATTAACAGGGACTCCCGAGGAGATTGGCAAGGCGCATGGGGAGTTATTGAAAGCCGAATCGATGCGTTGTATTGATTCGGTGTTGTATGGTTTTGGATTTGCGCAGACGATTGCTACGGGGCGTTGGTTTCGCAAGGATTTGGATCGGGCTTTTGGGCAGTTGAAGCCCTACATACCTGAGCGTCACACGGAGGAGACGCGGGCGATGGCCAAAGCGTTGCAGCTCGATGAGCACATGGTGGAGACGATCAATGTATTCCCTGAGTTGTTTCATTGTTCAGGGTTTGCAGTGTTTGGTGATGCGACGGTGGATGGCAAGTTGTATCACGGGCGGGTTTTAGATTACATGACTGCGATAGGTTTGCAGGATGCGGCGACGACCTTTGTGGTTGCACCGAAGGGTTTTTTACCTTTTGTTAACATTGGGTATGCAGGATTCACTGGGAGTGTCAGCGGTATGAATGCAGCGAAGATATCTCTTGGTGAGATGGGAGGTAGAGGAGAGGGGCAGTGGGATGGAGTGCCGATGGCGACGTTGATGCGTCGCGCGATGGAGGAGTGCGACACGTTGGAGGAGGTTCAGAGGTTATGGTCTGAGAGTCCGAGGACATGTGAGTATTATTTTGTCTTTTCGGATGGAGAGACGAAGAAAGCGGTTGGGGTGGCAGCGACACCGCAGAAGATTGAGTTTGTAGCGCCTGGTGAGGCGCATTCGTTGTTGGGAGATGGGATTGAGAATGCAGTCGTCTTGTCGGCTGGTTCCCGGCTTGATGAGCTCAAGCGGCGAGTGAAGGCGAATTACGGTAAGATCGACACGAAGGTAGCCACGGAGTTGATGTGTCGTCCGGTAGCTATGAATTCGAATTTGCATAATGTGTTGTTCGTGCCTGAGGATGGGGTGTTGTATGTGGCGAATGCTAGTCACAAGGAGGTAGCTGCGGATCGACCGTATGTGAAACTGGATTTGTTTGGGCTCTTGGGTGAGATGTCTGTAGAGATACCGGAGCGTGGTGTATCGCAAAGTGATATTGGTCGGGTATTTGAGGCGAGGGATTCGTTAAGGTTAGCGATTGAGGAGGAGACTTCGGCGGATGCGAAGGAGTGTTTGGATGGGCTATGTTGGGAGAGTGGAAGTTTTGCCGTTCGCATCGAGGCGTCTGACGAGAAGCAACGGGGCAGTGGAATCGACCGCATCGTAAGGTTTGCTTCTCCGATGCCTTCGGGGGATCCGATCAATGACTTGGTAGCGGTGGAGTGGTATCAAGCGACGCGTAAGGGGAAGAAATTGGATCACGCACCTGCAATAGTGGTGGTGCATGAGTCGGGGCGAGGAATGACAGTGGGCAAGATGATAGCGCGTGGGTTGAGCAATCAAGGGGTGCATGCGTTTTTGATGCAATTGCCGACTTATGGGATGCGTCGCAATCCGGCTTCTACAAAATCGGAGGGGGAATCGTTGATTTCGGGGCTCAAGCAGGGGATAGCCGATGCGCGGAGGGCTTATGATGCCGTGCGGGTGTTACCTGGTGTTGATCCGCAGCGAGTATCGATTCAGGGGACGAGTTTGGGAGGATTTGTGGTGGCGACTACGACTGGTTTGGACAGTGTCTACCATCGGTCGGTCATTTTTCTCGCCGGGGGTGACTTGTACGGAGTTTTAGCGAATGGAGATCGGGATGCGGCGAAGACGAGGAACGAGTTGACCAAGAGTGGGATTAGTATGGAGCGGGCGAAGGAGGCTTTGTATACGATAGAGCCGATGCGGTTGGCGCATCGTGTCGCACCAGAGCGGACTTGGGTCTACTCCGGGTCGAAGGACACGGTAGTTCCACCGGCGAATTCCAAGTTGTACGTGCAGGGTGCGAAGTTACCGCAGGAGCATCATGTTGAGTTGCCAGCGGATCATTATTCGGGGATCGTGTTTTTGCCGAGCATCATTCAGGAGATTGCGAGGTTGGCGAGTGAGCCTGTTGGGGGAGACAGCTCAGGGGCAGACAAAGCGGATTCGGTAAAGAACGAAGCGGAAGCCAAGTAAGGCTTGACCTTACGATAAATTATTAGCTAATAGAACACATGGCTAATGAGAGCGCAGGGCGCTGAGGGTTATTGGATTCGGGAGAAATACTTCTTGCATTCAACTCCTCGGGTTCACTGTGATCGGCTACCATGGATCTATAGATTGATAACTACGAAGAACCACGAATACGAGGAGTGATGATGACGATTACGCGCGTAGGAACGAACGAGAAGTATGCGGCTGGTTGGGCAGCGATTTTTGGTGGTAGCAAGTCGAAGAGTGGGGCGGTAAAAAGCGCTGCTGGCAAGGGTGGATCAACCAAGAAGGCTGTGAAGAAGGCCGTGAAGAAGGCTGCGGCGGCACCGGTTGCAAAAAAGGCAACGAAGAAGGTTGCAACGAAGAAGGTGGCTAAGAAAGCCGCGAAGAAGAAGTAGGGTAGTAGAAGCTTTTACAGCCATTTGAGACTGCTCCCACGGAAATTGAATTTCCTGTGGGGGCAGAGCGCTGGGTCTGCTGGGTCTGCTGTGGCTAATCTTGTACGGGGCCAATGGGAGCAGATTTGAGTGAGCTGGGTAAATGCAATTGTTGCTCAAGATTTTGAGTTTTCTGTTTTTATTGGTTTACTGTTGATTGCAGTGGTATTTCGTGGATGCCTAGACCTTCGATCCATCGGTAGCGGCGATTGGGATGAAGGTTTTCGATTGTTTCGACGTTACCGTTTGGCCAGGTGCATTTCACGGATTGGATTATGGATTGACTTCCGATACCGACGTGGATTAGGCGTTGGTTGGAACCGAAGTAGCCTTCGCCATCGCAGAGGGAAGTGGTCCAGGATTCTTGATCGCATTGGATATGTAGGATGGTGCCTATGGCATCGCGTTCGGATTTTGTACCGACGAGTTCGAATTGGAGGAAGTGATTATTGTTTTGGGTTTTGTTTTCGAGGAGAGCAGCGGGACGGTCTAGGTGAGTAGCGACAAGGTCGGGTTTTCCGTCGACGTTATAGTCGATTAGTTGCAAGCCGCGTCCGACCCATTTGCCTTGGAAGTATTTGCCGGGAGCTGGGTTTCTGAGCCATTGAAATTCTCCTTTGACGTTTCGCAGGATTTGAGTTGGCATTTGCAGAGGTACATTTTCGGTGCGAAGGTCATCGATATGTCCGTTGACGGCGATGAAATCGAGCCATCCATCGTTGTCGAGGTCACAGAATTGGCTACCGAAGCTGAGTTGATCGATGGTGAAAACGCCGAGTTTGGATCGGCGAGTTCCGTCGACGAAGACTCCGGGTAGGGTTTGCAGGTAGAGAGTTGAGACTTCGTTGTAGAAATTCGTGACAATGATATCGAGTAGTCCGTCTCGATTTTGATCACCGCATGAGATACCCATGCAAGCTTGAGCGCGTCCGATTGGGTCGACGGCGACTCCGGCGGATGCAGCGCATTCGGTGAATGAGTAGGGTTGGTCAGGTTCTTTGGGTTGGGAGAGCAGGAGGTTATTTGGTGAGACATCATTTGCGAAGAAGACGTCGTTACCGTTGCGTTGGTCGAGATTAGTAACGAGAGTACCGAGTGTGTACCCGGTTTGAATGGATTCGAGAAGAGCGTCATCGGCGGGACGCCAAGTTCCGTCGCTTTGGTTGTAGAGGATACGGTTTTTGCCGGGGGGGAACATTTTGGGATTGCAGGAGACGCGGGAAGAGTTTCCGTAGTCGCATTTTCGGGTGATGGCTTCGGTGCCGTAGAGGTAGGAGGCGACGAGGAGGTCGGGGAGAGAATCGCCGTTGAGGTCAGCGGCGTGGATTGAGCTGTTCCAGACGGATTGTTTGTCTTGTTGTTGGATCGGGATAGCTTCGAAGGTTCCGTCACCTTGGTTTCTATAGATCGAGCAACCTCCTAGGTTAGCGACGAGAAGGTCTGGGAAGCCGTCTTGGTCGAGATCGCTAACACCGATTCCTTGTCCGTAGCCTATATCGGCAACTTTGGCTTGCAGTGCGACTTGGTCGAAGTGTTTTCCTTGGAGAGAGCGGAAGAGCGATTTAGGTTGATAGGAGGGGTTTGGTTCGATTGGTGATCCGCCGGCTTGGGAGAAGTACAGATCGGGCCAGCCGTCGAGGTTGTAGTCGAGAGCGTTGGCACTACCTCCTACGCCTTCGATAGTGAACCAGCTGCGGTTTGGTTTTGCGCCGTTATCGTATTTCGCGTAGATTCCTAATGTTTGTGCTACGTCATCCATGAGGATAGGGGAGTAGTTTTCATTTGGAGTCTCGTTGGGATCTGCTGGGTTGGAGGCGAGAGCAGTGTCTGGGATCGACAAGTTTGAGGGTAGGGACCAAGAGTTCCATGGGATATTTTCGAGGACGGAGGGTGATTGCAGGGGGCCTTTTTTGATTTTTGCTTGTTGATCACGAAGGGCTTGAGACATCGTTTGGTGTCCGAGAGCGACGGCGGTGGCTCTCCAGCCAAATGAGGCGACTTCATCGCCGAGTCGATCGTAAATTTTGGCGATGGTTTCGTAGAGATTTCCGTCGCCATAGTTGTAGGAGATTTGTTGGGCGTAGTCGTTGATTGCAACGAGGTCATTTCCGAATTGACGAACGGTTTGACCAAGTTCGATTTGTTTCAATTCGATCAGGGCATCTGCGAGAGCTTGATAGGCGGGAACGTGTCGGCGGTCTAGTTGGATTGACTGCACGAATGCGCGAGCGGCGGGTTCGATTTGTCCGGTACGAATGAGTAGTCCTCCGGTGGCGTACCAGTATTCGGGGTGTTTTTCAGCGCCGGTTGGTGGGGAGGATAGCCAATCCTTTAATTCGGATAAGCGATCGGTTTCGAGGAAGCAGGTGGCAGTCCAGACCCAGGGTTCGACGAGATCAGGATATCTTTTAGCCATGGAGCGAAGGGCATCGAGATGGGTTGCATATCCATTTCGGATCAGTTTTGTTCGGATGGTAGCGAAGGAGACGTATGGGTGATCAGGGTAGGTTTCCGCGAAGGTTTTTTGGGTAGGTTCATCGTTGAAATAATCGCGTGGATCGACGATGGCGAGGAGTTCTAGTTTGGTAAAGTCTCCGAGGCGCACGAGTCGTTCAAGGATGCGAGTGGCTTCCCAGCGTCGGCCTTGGGCGTTGTAGATTTTTCCGAGGAGTCGCAATGCGGGAACGGCGTTTGGATATTGCTTGAGCAGTTTCACGAGGGCTGCTTCGGCTTCAGGCAGTTTCCCAAGGGCGACCATCCACTCGGCGGCTTGGCCTGCGGCCGGGGCAGCTTGTGGGCTTTCTTCTGGCATGCGTGCGATGGTTTTCAGGGCTGCATTAAAGTCCTTTTTCGCGGCTAGTGTGCGGGCGGTTAAGAAGATCAGATCGGGGTCATCTGGGCGAATGAGAGTCAGTGGTTTGAGTGCTTTCCAAGCGTCCTCTACTTTAGTTGCCTCTACTTTAGATGCATCTACTTTGGATGCATCTGTATTTTGATCGCGGGCTGGTTCATCGAGTAATTGAGTGATGCGTTTGAGTTCTGATTCGAAGTCAATGGAAGCGGGTGGGTTGGTGCCCTTGGGTGCTGAGTCGACAGGTTTAGATGCGTTATTTTCGGAGGGTGTGGTGGGTGGTTTTTGGGAGCATCCGAGCGATAGTGGCAAGCAAGAGAGGGTGGCAATTGCGAGTAGGTGGCTGAAGAGCAAGCTATGGAGGAATGCTGGTGGTGGGTAGAGGGGATCAGAACTCAGGGGGGGCCGAGTGGATGGGGAAGGCATAAGCTGGAGAGGTTGCTTGTAAAGGATGTTGCCGCAGATAAAGAATTGTTTATTTTCATGGTTGCGGAGTGGAAAAGCAAGCACCGGGCTTTTTGCGGAGGTTTCTTTTCCCTTGTGTTTCTTTAGGGTTAAAGGGGGAGAGAGTTGCTGAGTAAGATTACGGGTGTCTGCGAATCCATGGAGGTGGGCTAGAATTGGAGATTGCGGGTGGCGTTTATTCGGTAGGAATTCCGTGCGAATATTAAGGCAAGTCGATTCCGTATGTCGCAAGAGATCCAGCAATTGAAACGCATCATTGGGAGAGGATGTTGGTGCGGCATTGGCAACTGGCGCGGCATTGTCGGTTGGTGTGTTTTGGCGATCTTGAGTATGGTTCTTGGGGTGCAAGCGCAGGGCGAAGTCAGTGTTGTTGAGGCGATGCCTTCGGGTGGAGTTGAGGAGCAGGTCGCGATACGCAAGAGGGTATTGATTCTTTATACGCATCGGCAGTTTTCGCCGATTAACACGCAGTGGCATTCTGGGATTGTGGAGGCGGTCAGGGGTGGGTACGACGGACCGGTTGATTTTGAGGTGGAGTATGTTGATCCGGTGCTTCAATCGGATAGGGAGTTTATAAACGCTTGGTCGAATCTACTGCAGGCTCGGTATGGCAAGTCCCAACCGGACGTGATTATGCCGGTGTATTTTCCGGCGTTTATTTTCTTGATAGCGAATCGCGAGACGTTTTTTCCGGATTGTCCGATAGTTTTTTGTGCGGTTCCGACGGGTTTTGCGAAAACACAATCAGCGCATTCCAAGGTTACCGGGGTTGGGATTCCTTTGAATTTGGGTGAGTCTCTTGAGGCGACACGACGAGTGATCCCGGACTTGAAGAGGATCGTTTTATTGTCGGGCATCTCCAGCATGGACGATTGGATGCGGCGGGTGACGATGAGTTATCATCAAGAGCATTTCGAAGGGGTTGATTTAGTCGATTTGCAGGGGGCGCCGGTGGAGCATGCGAGACGATATCTCGCGGGGTTGGAGAAGGGGACGGCGGTGATGATGTTGAGTTTTGAAGCGGATCGCAAGGGGAATCGTTATACGACGGAGGAGTATTTGGAGTCGGTTGTTGATGCTTCGAGTGTGCCGATATTTAGTTGTTCGGATACGTTACTTGGGCAAGGAATTTTGGGTGGTGCGTTGGCTTCGCCTATTGAGCAGGGTGTTATTGCGGGGCGGATGGTAGCGAGGATATTACGCGGTGAGTCGGCCGATAGTATACCGGAGGTTTTTGATCTTCAGACGCGAAGTGTGTTTGATGCGCAGGTGATGGAGCGATATGGAATTAAGGAATCGCAGTTGCCTAAGGGATCGGAGGTGATCAATCGCAAGCCGACGGTATGGAGTCAGTATGGTAAGTACCTTGCGGCGGGTTTAACTGCGTTGCTGTTGCAATCGGCGATTATCGTAAGTTTATTGGTAAATCGATTGCGGAGGATACGTGCGGAGAATGAATCGCGGTCGTTGGCGGGTCGGATTCTGACAGCTGTTGAGGACGAGCGACGTTACTTGGCCAGGGAGTTGCATGACGATGTTTCGCAGAGGCTGGCGGCAGCGACCATTGAGACTGGGACGTTGGAAAATCGCATGCAAGGCAGTGCGATTAGTGAGTTACAGGATTGGCGGGGATCGTTGGGCAAGCTCAAGAAGCATTTGATAGGTATATGTGATGACTTGCATCGCCTAAGTCACCGTATGCATCCGTCGGTATTGGATGACTTTGGGTTGCCGGATGCGTTGCGGACGGAGTGCAAGGAGTTGAGTGAGAGGTCGGGGATTCCTATAGAGTACGTTGGACCTACGAGTTTTGAAGCGATTCCAAAGGAGGTGTCGCTGTGTCTTTATCGAATTGCGCAGGAGTCGTTATGGAATGCGGTGAAGTACTCGGCGAGTGAAAGGATTTTCGTTCAGTTAACGGCAGACAGCGAGTTTGTTTATTTGGAGATCAGGGACAACGGAGTCGGTTTTGATCCTGGAGCAGAGGAGCTGCGTAAGGGGTTGGGGTTAGCGAGCATGCGAGAGCGTGTTCGGCTTGTTGGGGGGACGATAAAGATTGAGGCATCGCCTGGGAATGGGGTGGAGATTGCGGTGATCATACCGGTTCCCGAGCATTCGCTGGTTCGTTCCATGGAGAGTGTGACACCGAGGCCGATGTTGATCAAGGTTGACAAGGCAGACAGCAAAGAATACTCATAAGAAACGAGACGAGGTAACAAGTGAATCGCAGTCGTGTATTGATAGCGGACGATCATCGAATTGTGGCGGAGGGATTGCGTGGCATTCTTGAGCCTACGTATGAGTTGGTTGGGATTGTGGAGAATGGTCGCACGCTGGTCGAGGAGGCGAATCGGTTGCAACCGGATGTGGTGGTTGCGGATATAACGATGCCTTTACTCAATGGGCTTGATGCGATGGCGTTGTTGCAACGCCAGGGGTGTCGTAGCAAGTTTGTTTTTCTGACGATGCATAAAGACGTCACTTATGCGGCGAAGGCGTTGCAGCAGGGAGCATTGGGGTATGTGCTGAAGCATTCGGCGAGCGAAGAGTTGCTAAAGGCGTTGTCAACTGTGATGGCGGGTGATAAGTATGTTTCCAGCGAGATAGCTAGTGGCTTGGAATCTCAAGAGGAGGCGGTTGGCCAGATTGAAGACTTGCGTACTTTAACGACGCGGCAGCGAGAGGTATTGCAGTTGTTTGCGGAGGGGAAATCGGCCAAGGAGGTGGCGAGTAATTTAGGGATATCGGCGAGAACGGCGGAGAATCACAAAGCTCGGATAATGACGCAGTTAAAGTTGCAGACGACGGCGGAGTTGGTGCAGTATGCGATCCGTCATGG
>CAZACJ010000016.1:33294-49029 GCA_964483385.1 uncultured Pirellula sp.
GCAGTGATATCGAAGCAGTGCCTGCGATAACCAGTTAGTCGTCTTCGTCGTTTTCGAGGGTATCGCGAAAGATATCGTCGCGGGAGTGGAGTTGGAAGAACAGGGCGCGTTTTTGTTCTGGCAGTGAGTAATCGAAGCCGAGTTTTCGGAGGAATTCATCGGAGGCGCTGATGGCCATGACTTCGAGGATTCCTTTTTCGCGGGCGCGATCGACGCAGGCTTTGACGAGATCGCTTCCGATTCCGCGTCCTTGGTAGCCGTTATCGACGGCGAGGCATTGGATTTCGCCGAGTTTTCGGGAGTAGATTTCGACGGCGGCGAAGCCGACGATTTTGGATTTGCCTTGTTCAAAGACTTCGGCGACGAATCCGTTTGCCATCAGTAGGATCAGTTCGGACTGCATTCGCCGGAGTAGTTTGCGTTGTTCGACGAAGGGTTGGAGAAGTTGTTGTATTGGTTCGAGGTCGTCGTAGTGTGCGCGGCGGATGACGTGTGGGTTAGGATGAGTGGAGTCTGGGGTAGGTTTTGAAGTCATTGCTGCACGCGACAGGAATTGAGGGAGCGGGAGTTTCGGGGTGTTGAAAAAATCAGCCCGCGTGGCAGTTCGCCCCTATCGGCGAGAGAGAGGCTGCCACACGGGCTGAGAGGTTCAATGGTATTTGAACGCAACAACGTGTTAGTTATACCGAATTCTCATTAAACAACGAGGTCGGTGTCTTGGCCTGGCACTGGAATCCAGTATCGGCCTTTCTCGTCTGGCTTGATTGGGGCTTCGTCATCGAATGAGTCGATGGCATCGAAGTTTGCGAGTCCGACGTTGCTATTGAGGCATTGGTCCCATTTCAGGAGTTTTCCTGTATAGGTTGCCATACGGCCCATGATGGAGGTCATGGTGCTCGTTGCACCGTAGTCACCTTCGTTGGGGATTTCACCTTTTCGGATTTGTGCGAAGAGATCGACGTGCTCTTGGGCCCAGCCGTTTTCGCCGTTGGGGGACTTCCATACGACTTCGTTCTTCTTGTTGTAGATCTTGCCGCCGCTGATATCGCACCATCCGTTTGTACCGTGAGCGAATTCGCTCACAGAGTTCCAGCAGCCTGGGATGTGACGGCATTGGCTCAATAGTTTGGTACCATTTTCGTAGGTGAATTCAACGAAGTGGTGATCGAAGATCTGGCCGCTTTCTTCGCCGGTGCGGACTTGGCGACCGCCTTGGCCTTGGGCTTCGACGGGAGGGCCGTTCATGAGCCAGTTGATCACATCAAGGTTGTGGATGTGTTGTTCGCAGATGTGGTCACCGGAGAGCCAGTTGAAGTAATACCAATTGTTCAGTTGGTATTCGAGTTCGGTTTGGTTTGGTTGACGATTTCGGGTCCAAACGCCGTCACCATTCCAGTAAGCGCGGGTCAGGATGATATCGCCGATAGCTCCTTCGTGGAGCATCTTGATGGTCGACTTGTAATCGGATTGGTGGTGGCGTTGCAATCCAACGGCGACGGCAAGTTTCTTTTCTTTGGCGATTTTGTTGGCTTCGAGGACACGTCGAACGCCTGGGGCATCGGTTGCTACAGGTTTTTCCATGAAGACGTGTTTGCCGGCTTTGACGGCAGCTTCGAAGTGAAGCGGACGGAAGCCTGGAGGGCTGGTTAAGATGACCAGGTCGACGTCGGAAGCAAGGACTTCTTTGTAGCCATCGACACCGATGAAAGCTTTGGCGTCGACGTTATCTTTGTGTTTGTTTTTTAGTTCCTTTAGGGCATTTTCTGCGCGGAACTTGAACGGGTCGGCGACGGCGGTGAGTTTGACTTTGTTCGAGTCGCTATTGGTATCGAGGGCTTGGCCGGCGGCACCTGTTCCGCGTCCGCCGCAACCGATCAAGCCGACGCGGATAACATCGCTACCTTGAGCGTGTGCGGATCGGGCGATTGGCAGGGTTGCTGCAACGGTGCCAGCGACAACCGAAGACTTGAGGAAGCCACGGCGTGAGGGGCTTTGTGTTTGTGGGGCAGTTGTGTTGTTATTCGGATCGGAAGGAACTGCATTCATGGTGCATTCGGCTCCAAGCATGTTGTGAGGGATGATATGGTTTGGGGGCGAAAATGATGTAGTAAAAAGAAAAACAAGTGTTTCACGCCGGTCCCCGCGCGGCAGAGGTCGCCGCACAAAGGAGAAGAAAAGTCAGGAGTTTAAGGACTGACGTGAAACACCGGAGGGCTTAGCGGCGGAGACGAGACTGGAAAACCAAGCACCCGAAACCTGCAGCTAAGGGGTCACAAAGTCGCAACCTGCCAGAACTATAGCAGAGTCATTACGTCATTCCAAGACAATTACTCAAAATAGAATCTCGGTGGCTTACCCAGGCGCGGGTAGTATAAGAGATTTAGATTGAGAGTTGAGGAGGAGGGTTCCACGGGCGGGTAGGAATTTGGTGGAGCCAGGAGGTGGAGGACTGGGTGAGTTGGAGGAGGTCTTTGGAGGAGATAGGCAGTGGGGATTCGGTGAGGTTCAGGGAGTGGGCGAGGTGGCCGACAAGGAATTCGGGGGGGGTATTATGGGACCTCCAATGGGAAAGTCGGGTATCGCCGTGACGTTTGGCGAGTCGTTTACCGTCGGGACCGACGACGAGAGGGACGTGGATCCAGTTTGATGGTGGTTGCCATTGGAGGGCTTGGTAGATTGCGAGTTGTCGGTAGGTGCTGAGGATCAGGTCGTTTCCTCGGGTGACTTGGTTGATTTTTTGGTCGTGGTCATCGGCGACGACAGCGAGTTGGTAGGCGGTTGGTCCATAGTTTCTTGCGACTACGAAGTCACCGAGTTGTACGTTTGGAGGGAGGATTTGTGGTCCTGCGAGGGCATCTATCCAGGGGATGGGGGAGGTAGGCATACGGAATCGCCAGGCAAATTTCACGCTGGCGGCTTGCAGTGCGGCTGCGTCCTTGGCTTGTTTCTGCGAGCAGGTGCCTGGGTAGATTGAGGCATCGGGCGTGATTGGTGAGGGTTGATCGGATTCGTGCGGTGCAGAGGCGGAGGCTTCGATTTGGGTTCGTGAGCAGGTGCAGGGGTAGACCAGTTCGGAGGCTTGGAGTATTCGCAAGAGTTCTTCGTAGCGGTTGTTTCGGTTGGATTGCAGTGGGGCGACATCGTCCCAATCGAGTCCAAGCCAGGTAAGGTCATCGATGGCTTGTTGGCTAGCCCAGGATTTGGTGCGTGGGGTATCGAGATCTTCGATACGCAGGGTGACGTGACCGTTTTGCGAGCGGAGGTAAAGCCAAGCGACGAGGAAGGTGCGGGCGTTACCGAGGTGTTGTGCGCCGGTGGGGGATGGGGCGAGTCGACCACGCGGTAGCGGGTTAGGGTTGCTCATCGAATGTCGAGTTGAATTCTGGTGTCGGGGCGTAGAGTCGCACGTCGTGGTTGATGGGTGCTGGGGATGCGGTGGTTAGGTGTAATAGGACGATGGCTTTTGATTGGGCTTGCAAGCTTGCGGGGGTGATTTGCAGGCGGGAAGGATTTTCTTGTATCCATCCTAGGGCTATCCACTCGTTGCGACCTAGAGGGTAGTGTTTGCAGATGTCTTGGAGCAGGTAAGCGATGGCTGGGTCATCGATGTCTAGCCATTGCTCAGATGTACGTTGGGAGTTTGGTTGAGGGGTTGGAGAGATGGAGAGGTTGGAGTTAGGAGGTATCGCTGCGACCCAACCGAGTTGGAGTTGGTCTTGGGAGTCGATGCCGAGTACAGCGACGTGACGTAGGTTGAGAGGAGAGTTGTTGGTGACGTTCCATTGAAGGGGGGAGTTCGCAGGATCGGACGATTGCGGGTTGGAGGTTGGGGTGATTGATATTGAGCCGGAGAGTTCGACCATTTCTTCGGACTGCAGCATTCCGGTGGTATTGGAGAGTACGGGGAAGGAGTGGAAACCATTTCCTTTTTCGTCGGCGACTTTGTATTCAAGCATTCGAGTGCGGTTAGCGGTTCGACCGATGGTGTGTGCGGGCATTGGGCAGAGGACGCCGCTGGAATTCACCGCGTTGAGTGCATTGTCGGTATTGTCTGAAAAAACGGCTTGGTAGTTGGTTGTCAGGGAGGTGTATAGGGCGTGGTAGGAGGAGAGAACACCTCTTGGATAGTGATTATGCAGTTCGAGGAATTGGATAGTGTTTTGGCTGCGGGTGAAGCCGACGTCGAGTCGGACGCCACGGGCGACGACAAAGACGCCGGCGAGTGCGATCAGTGGGGCGGCGAGCCAAGCGTATTCGAGTTTTCCGATCAATCGGAAGAGGAGCCAATTGATTGGGACGAGGACGATGAGGTAAGCGGCGAGCCATTTCAGGACGGTACTTAGCATAGGCACGGTGATTCCGGAGCTTTCGCGGAGAGCGTCGGTGATGCTGAGCAGTAGGTGTGAGGAGGCATTCCAAGCTCCGAATCCGATTTTTTTGCGATGGTCGGGGTGTTGAAGTTCTTCGACGATTTTATTGGAGCGGATGAACGCTTCGTTGCGCATGGTGGTTGCATCGAGATCGCGAGCCCAGATGCGTAGTCGGGTATTGTGGATGGGGCTCATTTCGGTTCCTTTGAGATCGCCGTCGTATTCGACGAGGGGTTCGATCCCTAGCGATGGGATTCTTGGTGGTTTTCGGAAGATCCCGTTATGAATCAGGGCGCTGTAGGAGGGCCAATTGACGAACATTGGGTTGGTCATTGGGAAGGTGGTCATCACCACTCGGCCTTGGCCGAAGAATCGTTCTGCGACGAGTCCTTCGAGTTGTTCGACCCATTGTGCTGGGAGTGGGGATTTTTGGTCGTCGGCGGTAGCGAGAGAGCCGTTAAGAATGGGGATTTGGAGGGCTTTTTCGCGAAGCGTTTCGTTTGCGAAGGGGATTCGCTCTCCTTTGGAGAATCGCAGGCTCCAGGAGTTGTTGAGCGTATCGAGCATAGATTCGCTAAGTAGGGAAGTGGAGGTTTGTTGCAAGGGGGCGTATGGGCGAAGAAAGGAGTTTTCGATGCTCCCGATAGCATCTGGGCCGTTGAGGATGAGGGTGCCGCCGAAGTAGAGCCAGTCGAGTATGGCTGATTGTTGTTCGGTGGTTAGGTTGCCCAGCATTGCATCGTTGAGGACGATGTGTGAGATGCTGGTCATGGTTGTGAGTTGGTTTGGGATACTGTTAGGTAGTTCGGATTCTGGAATATCGATGATTCGGTGAGGTGTGACGCGGAATTTTTCATCGGGTTCGTACAGTGGCCAGACGATGCAATCGAGACCTCGCCAGAAGGTGTAGGGTGATACTTCACGGCTGAGAATGAGCATGTCGTATTGGTATTCCGGCATTGCTTTGAGCAAAAACGACTCTTCGAGGATTGGGGATCCGAGACCACGTAATGCGTAGCGTGTGAAGAGCGATACGTTGGTGCTTGTATTTCCTGAGGGATCGATTTGTCGAAACTCATCGGGCTGAAGAACTTTCAGTTCGACGGTTTTTTCTTGTCCTTTTGCAAGCGAGACATTGCGTTCGAATTGGAGTGGGATGCCTTGGGCCCACGGTGGCATCGGAAGTTCTTGTTTATCGATATCAAACATAGAAGCGACGAGAGATTCGTCGCCGAAATTGGCTTTTAGTTTGTGGCGAGTTTGGTACCAGTGTCCTGGTTTGACTGCGTTGCCTGTGATTTCAGAGGAGAAGGGGATGGTGCGAAGTTCGTCGGCGACTAGACGTTGCTTTTGGTTTTTGTTTTTTGCGTTTGGATCTTGGTTCGTGTTTTGTGGGTCCGAGTTGCATCCACGGCAACCTAGAAGAGGTAGTAGCAGCATTGCAAGCCAAAGGAGGGTAGTTCTGGAGCAACGGTGCAGTGGATTGGATCGGTTCATATATCAGTTTCCGAACATGCAGCCGCGTGCGCATTGGGATCTGCCGCAGGTTTCTTGGTCAGCAGCGCTCGCTGTGTGCGAGCGTGATGTTCCATTGACGACAGGGGAGCCGATTACGCTAAGGAGTTTTTCGAGTTTCTTCGAGCCGCATTTCGGGCAGTCTGGTTTTGCGTTGAGGCTTTGCACGAGGATCTCCGATTCCTTCTTGCACTCTTGACATCGGTATTCGTATAGCGGCATCGTAGTTGTCCTTAACGGATTTGGGATTTGAAGTCGGAGGGAATTGCAAAACAGAGCTGGTGCTAGATTGCAGTTCGCATCACGGGTTATTTGGAACTATGCTGCGACAGGAACTATGGTACAGTTTGCCGGACGTTAAAATAAGAGTATTGCACGTTTCCCAGGGGGGAGTTCGACATGAAATTTGCGATCTGCAACGAGACGTTTGAGGGGGATTCGCAGCGAGAGGGGCTAAAACTAGCCAAAGAGCTGGGGTACACGGGGGTGGAGGTTGCTCCATTTACGCTCGGGACCTACGCCGGGGATATATCCTACCAAGCTAGGAAAGAGTATCGGTCGATGGTGGAAGATATGGGGATGGAGGTAATCGGGCTGCATTGGTTATTGGCGAAGACTTCGGGGTTTCATTTAACGACTCAGGACGCCGGGATACGTTCTAAGACAGCGGATTACTTGCGTCGTTTGATCGGTTTGTGTTCCGATTTGGGTGGCGGGGTGATGGTGTTAGGTTCGCCGGCGCAGCGAAATTTTGTAGCTCCGATGACCCATGCCCAGGCGGCGGCGAACGCGGTAGATGTTTTGCGGCAGATTGTGCCGGATCTGGAGGGTGCAAAGGTTCGACTAGCGATTGAGCCGTTGGGACCACAGGAAGGGAATTTTTTGAATCATGCCTGCGATGCTCGAGCGATGATCGAAGCGATAGGAAGCAGTGCCGTGCAGTTGCATTTGGACGTCAAAGCTATGAGTTCGGAAGGGGCACCGATCGAGACGATCATTCGAGACAATGCTGATCTTTTGATTCATTTCCATGCAAACGATCCGAATAAGCTGGGGCCTGGTATGGGAGAGGTTGATCAAGCCCCTATCTTCCAAGCATTGCATGATGTGGGTTATAGCGGTTGGGTTAGTGTGGAGGTGTTCGACTATTCACCTGGTGTGGATACGATTTTAAGGACGAGTATGCAGACAATGCAGCGTTGTGTTGCGATGGCCTCGGCGCGTGGGAATTGAGAGAATCGAGCGGAGTGTATTAGTCGATGCAGAATCATCAAGAGGGTGGCGCGACGGATGCTGGTTTGAAGGCTTCGCGGTCATTTCCGTGGGTACCGATAGTTGCGTTAGTATTGGTCAATGGATTGTGGGGGTTTTCGTTTCCGGTGGTCAAGGTGCTCAATGAAATGAGCGACATGCATTTTGCGATTGCACCTGGCAAGGAGTCTACGGCATTTCGGGTGCTTGTTTCGGCTTGGATGATTGCAACGCGTTTTACTGTAGCTTTGATATTGGTATTGGTCCTATGGAGTGGATTGGTGCGTCGTGCGACGATTAATGAGTGGAAGGCTGGATTTTACATTGGGGTGATGTTTTATTGTGGTCTTGTATTGCAGGTGATTGGTTTGGCGAGTATTCCGGCTTCGCGAAGTGGCTTCTTAACGAGTTTGACAGCGGTTTTCACTCCGGTGTTTGGAGCGTTGGTGTTTCGCAAGTACCCGAACCGTTGGATGGTGCTTGGGATTGTATTGGCGGTAATTGGGGTGATTGTGTTAACGGGGTTAATTGTTTGGACGCCGACGGGATTTGCATTTGCTGCGGATGCAGCTGAGCGATGGACGTTGGGGGATAGCTTGACGACTTTGGGTTCTATGTTTTTTGCATTCCAAGTTTTGTTCTTGGATCATTACGGAAAGAAGATTGATTCCGTTGCGGTAACACCGAGTATGTTTTTGACTGCGGCTCTGTTGGGTTGGATCACGATTGGATTGCTGTTGGGTACGCCATTGCAGCGGAGTATCGGTGTCGATGGGATGGAGTTGCAGGATTGGACAGAGTTATCCAAGCGACCGATATTTCTGTCTTCGCTGGGGATGTTAGCGGTGTTTTGTTCTTTGTTAGCGTTTGGATGGATGAACAAATATCAGCCGTACGTGACGGCTTCCCAAGCGGCGGTGATTTACAGTTTGGAGCCGGTCTTCGCTTCGCTTTGGGCTTTGTTTTTACCGGGCATTTTGTCCACGTTGTCTGGGATAGCGCATCCGAACGAGCAGTTATCCTTTGGGTTGGTTGTCGGGGGAGTCATTATTCTGTTGGCCAATTTCGTGGCTTTGTACCGTTCCCCTTGATTCTCGCTTGGGTTCTCAGCGGGGAGCAATCCGAATCACTGGTTAGCCGGTTGGTTCGGGCTAGTGGGTAGTTTATAGCAAACGGCTTCTTCGGCATTGCGAAGGTAGAGTTTGTCTCCGATCACAACAGGGTGATTCCAAGTTTTATCTTTGAGAGCGGGGATTTTCGCGATCTCTTCGTGTTTTTCGGGAGTGGCTCTAAGGAGTACCAAATCGCCTGATTCGCTGACGACGAGGATCAGATCGGAGTCGGCAAGCAGGAAGGCTTGACCTTTTTCGTAGCGTCCACCTTTCCATCTTCGTTTGCCATCATCGAGACCGATACAAGCGAAGATTGCGTTATCGAAGCCATAGATATGACCTTTGTGAACGAGTAGATCGTTGTAGTCGGGTTTCATATCTTTGGAGGTCCAAAGTTCTTTCGCGGAAAGCTTGGCGGTGGAAAGGTTGGGGGATGGTTCGGTTGATTCGTTGTTACTCGATACGTTGCTGACTGGTTCTTGAGAGAATTCAACGAGTCGCGTACCAGTACCCATGCCTGCTGGTATTAGTAGTTTATTGCCATCGATGACTTGGGCTTGAAGTGCTCGGTAGCCTTGGTGAGGGAATTCATAGTTCAGTACTGGTTTTCCGTTGAGGTCCCAGAGATGAACACCAAGGTCGGACAGGAGGCAGAGGTAGGGTTGATCGAGGAGTGTAATTTTTTGAACGGAGCTGTAGGACATTTCACCTGCGGGGGCGGACCAAGCGACGGAGCCGTCATCGATGTTAAAAGCGATGACACCTTTATTGTCTTTACCGCCGGCGTGCAGGATGACGGTACCGTTTTCGACGCAGGGAGAGGCGGAGAATCCCCACATCGGTGGTGCTTTACGATCGGAGGCTTGTTTCAGATCAGCTTTCCAGATCAGTTTTCCGTCGAGCGCGTTCAATCGAACGAGGATACCTTCGGCGCCAAGTGCGTAGATGGAGCCATCGGCGAGGGTGGGGGTGGCTCGTGGGCCAAGTCCACCGAGAGATTCGAAGAAACGAGAGGGTGTTTCGAAGCTCCAGATGGGCTGACCGTTGTCGGCGTTGTAGCAAGTTACGGCTTCGCTCTCACCGCGTTGTTCTTGGGTGAAGATTCGGTTGGCTGCAACGACGAAGGAGCTCCAAGCCGGACCGATACGGGAACGCCAGATTTCTATTGGTGGAGTTGCTTCCCAGTTGTCGGAGAATTGGGTGCCGGTTTGGCGACTGGTTCCCTCTGGGCCACGGAAGGTAGGCCAATTGGGGGTTTTCAGTGCGGCGATAAGGGGCACCGCATCTTCGTCGACTTTTGTAGTGATTTTTTCGGCTTGTCGAATGTCTTTGAGTGCGAGGTCTTCGGCGGTAGGTTTCCAGCGTGGAGCGAGGCTGAAGGCGAAGTTACCCCAAACACCGTCGGTGCGCAGGAAGGCGGAGACGAGAGCTGCGGCGAGTGCGAAGCCGAGCGCGACTCTTGTGCGATTCAGGGAGAGCGTATTGCGCATCAGGACGGCACCGAGGGCGAAGCCAGCGATTGCCATGGGGATAGTCATCACCATCAGCAGGGGGCCTTGCATCGATGGGTGGCAGATGACTTGTTCGAGCAATAGTATACCGATCAACCCGGCGATGCCGATCAATCGTTCAAACCATCGTGCTCGGCTGAAGCAAAGCCACCAGAGGATGACCAATAGTCCGATGAGTAGTGGGCCGAAGGCGCTTGCCATCCAGATTGCGGAGGGACCGTTAGGGACTAGGTCCGGAACGAATCGCATGAAGACCATTAAGGGGAGCAGAACAAGGGGGGCAGCGATGCTCAGTGGTTTCCATTTGGAGAGGGAAGCACTTTGCGATTGTTGAGTGTCGTCTTGGTTGTTGGGGTTTGGAAGTCGCGGTTCGAATACGCTGACTTTTCCTTTGGACAAGCTATCGGGTGATGAATTGTTGTTTGGGTTGGGATTGGAAGGCATCTTAGGAGTCTTGGGTAAACAGAAGAGTGAGCGAGTAGGATTTGAGAAGAGTCGCGGGCGCGGTGCGCGTGATGGGGAGCTACCGATTGTTATTGCTGTTCGGGCTCGGGAGTTGGGATTGCCCATTGTCCTTCGTTGAGTTTCAGTGCACCGATTTCTTTTTTGTTTTCGACGAAGGTGATCGAATCGAATTCGTTTTTAGCCAGAAAGATTGCCAGCCAGTTTTTCTGTTGAAAGGAAGCGGGTTGGGATGGAGGTTGGAATTTGTAATGAACGGTGAGTTGTTTTCCTTCTGAGGTAAGGCGCTCGGCGATCAGGACTTTATCGGGTTCGTTGGAAGCTGGGATAACGCGACCGATGATGATGAGTTGATTGCGTTCGTAGAAATCTTTGGGGGGTGCGAATTCTTTTCGAGCACCGATGACGGGCGCGGCACCGAAGAGTAGGTCGTATTCTTTTGGGTTGCGGACCAGAGCGAAGAGTGTTGGGTGTTTCGCGTCGTCCCAATTTTTGAGGAAGCTCAGGTATTGAGTCATTGGGAATCGACCGTAGGGGACATGTTCGGTCTGGGGAGCTTCTGATGCATTGGTATTAGCTGGATTAGGTTCCTTGGCGATGGCGTGAAAAGAGAGTAGATCGGAGAGAAGGAGAGATGAAGCGGCGAGTAGAACTTTGAGGGAACGGATAGCGGATTTGGTTCGGGATCGATCGATTGATTTTGTTGTCATGATTTCAAAGATGTTTGGATAGGAAGAGGTTCAGGAGGAGAAAAGAAAGACGTTGTGGAAGTGTAGAAGAAAATTCGATGCGTGTACGGAGTGTGGTGTGGGTGTATTGGATGGATTGTATCATGGGGTAAAGAGTTGAGGATTACCAAGTTGAAAAAGGGAATGTTCAGGACATCTGGTGGGAGAAACGTATTGCGATTGGACTATTGAAGGGAATTCAAACTCGTGCTCAGTGCAGCAGCACGCGTACTCGAAATTGGAAGACTTTTGTGGCAAACGAATAAAGCAATGTGCATGAATTGAGCCGATATTCGCTGCTCTTACCTACAATGATTTCTGAAGAGTTGCGAAAGGGAGGAGTGGGGTTAGGGTTTCGGAGAGGTGCATAGATGTTGTTCGATTGAGTTGAGGAGGAATTCTAGGGCGACTTGGGTGGCGGAGGTTTGCATAGCGAGGCGGTAGAGGACTGGAGAATTTGGGTCGGAGTCGATGAGGTTTGCGGGTGGTAAATGATGGGATATGGAGGTGACTTGTGGGAGATTCGGGAGAGGGCTGCGCCAGAGGATTGTTGTGTATAGGCAACCGAGTTTTTTCGGTGGGGCGATGGGACCGAGGTGACCGGTGATTGCCAGAGCGAGGGTGGCTTCTGGGGTTTTTTGTAGGGTTTGCTGTGCGAGGGCTAGGGTGACTTCTGGGCTGACGGACGTGATGGATGGGTCATCGAGGAGGTTTGGGGGGATGTTGAGCCATTTGATTTTTGAGTGATCGCGGTAGACGACGAGTGATCCGCAGAAGAATTGAGAGGCTCCGGGGATGGAGGTAAGTTCTGCGGCTAGTCTTCCGCCGGTGCAGCTTTCGGCGAGTGCTAAGCGATGTTGGTGGGCGGTTAGGAGTTGTGCGATGCGTTGGATTTGTGGCAGGAGCATAGAAATCGTATGGATGTGTAGAGGGTAAAGGTCAAGCAGGGATTAACTTGGGGAGAGGTTTATTGTAAAACGTGGGGAGTCGATTTTTGCGAATTCTTTTGCCCAAGATATTCTGAAGTAGTGAAGAAAGATGGACCAACCGATTCGGTCAAGTAAAGCTCACCCTGTTTCTGGGACGAACGTACCGGCGTTTTGTTTTGATACGATTCAGGAGTTGTCTCATTATGCAGCGCATATTGTTGCGGGTTTGATTCGTGAGCGGACGGCTTTAGGGCAGCGGACGGTGATAGGATTGCCGGCGGGGTCGACACCATTGACGACGTTTCGGGAGTTGATTCGGTTGCATCGGGAGGAGTCGTTGGACTTCTCTGGGGTAGAGTTATTTTTATTGGATGAGTACTACGGTTTACCGGCGAGTAGTCCGCAGTCGCATACGTCTTGGTTGCAGGAGCATTTATTGCGGCACGTGAATATACCGACCAAGCAGATTCATTGTTTGGATGGAAATGTTTCGGAGGACCAGGTCGAGACGCATTGTTTGCGTTTCGATGAGATGATTCAGCGATTGGGTGGATTTGATTTGGTATTGTTGGGGATAGGGACGAACGGGCATATAGGATTTAACGAGCCGTTTTCTTCGCGGCGTAGTCGAACGCGCCGCTGCACGCTTGATCCAAGTACTCGTCGCAGTGTGGCGAGTGATTTCTTTGGGGAGTCGAATGTTCCGACGGAAGCGTTAACGGTTGGGTTGCATGCGATACTTGCATCTCGGCGAGTATTGTTATTAGCGGTCGGAGAGCATAAAGCGAAGATTATTGCCGAGACGCTAGAGGGTTCGGTTTCCGAGCGGATCCCGGCTTCTTTGATTCAGGAGCACAGCGACGTACGCGTGTTGCTCGATGCGCCGGCGGCTGCTCACATGAAGGGGATAGCAACTCCCTGGTTATTGCAGCACGTGGGTTGGGATGATCCGATGACCAAGCGAGCAGCGTTATGGTTATGTCAGCAGACGGGAAAGTCGTTATTGAAGCTAACGGACGAAGATTACCGCAATCATGATTTGCATGACTTATTGAGTGTTCGAGGGTCGGCGGAGTCGATTTCGCAGTCGGTGTTTCAATGGATGATGCGAACGATCAATCCTCATCCGGCGGGCCAGACAGCTAAGCGAGTATTGTGTTTTAGTCCTCATCCGGATGATGATGTCATCAGTATGGGTGGGACGTTGATCCGATTGATACAGGATGGGCATGATACGCATATTGCTTACATGACATCCGGCAATATTGCTGTGTTTGATCACGATGCGAGGATGGTTGCGGATTTGGTCAGCGAATACAACAAAATATTCGGGATTGATTCGCAGAAGTCAGCGGAGATGGCGCAGCGGGTCAGGGCGGATTTGGAGAGCAAGCAGCCGGGGCAGCCCGATACCGATTCGATTCTTCAGATTAAGGGGTTGATTCGCAAGAACGAAGCGAGGGCGGGAGCATTGGAGATTGGTTGTCCGGAGTCGAACTTGCATTTTCTTGATTTGCCGTTTTACCGAACGGGGACGATTGCGAAGAAGCCAGTGGGGCCGGATGACATCGCGATCATCGATGAGTTACTTCAGCGGGTCAAGCCGGATCAGATTTACGTAGCGGGTGATTTAGCGGATCCGCACGGAACGCACCGCGTATGTGCGGAAGCGATTTTTGCGGTGTTGTTTCAGTGGAAGGATGAGGGTAGGGAGTTGCCGGAGGTACTGCTTTATCGCGGGGCTTGGCAGGAATATCCGCTTCATGAGATTGAGATTGCGGTGCCACTGAGTCCGAGCGATTTAGCGTTGAAGCGGAATGCGATCTTTATGCATGAGAGTCAGAAGGATAAGGCTTTGTTTCCTGGGAGTGATCCGCGAGAGTTCTGGCAGCGGGCGGAGGATCGGAATCGAGGGACGGCGGACAGTTACAACAAGTTAGGGTTACCGGAGTTCTTTGCCATCGAGGCATTTGCGCGCTGGAAGGGTGCCCCAATCTAGTGATTGAGAGGGGTGGGGGCGGGATAATTTTCTCTGATTCTGCCGCAAGAACACTGAAGTTGCAGTAACTTTTTGGTGGTTTTGGTGATCTAATAGGGGTGCGCGTAAGGCGGATGGGCGTCTGATTGTTTGGGTCGTAGGGGAAAAACACCTCCGTAGTGTACTTTTGCTAACGGATCCTTCAAAATAATTGACTGCTCTTTCCCGAGAGGTAAAGTTTCTGGATTCGTTATTTTTTAACTTCTTATTCATGGAGATTCGTCTCATGTCATTTCGACAAAGACGCGGTTTTACTCTTGTAGAATTGTTGGTGGTGATTGCGATCATCGGCATTCTCGTTGGGCTGTTGTTGCCGGCAGTTCAAGCTGCGCGGGAGGCTGCACGGCGGATGTCGTGTTCGAACAACATACGTCAATTGGGATTGGCGGTATTGAATTATGAGTCGGCTTATAAGCGATTGCCGGCGGGAGCGACTGGACCATGTTCCTACAATCCTTGGAGTGTGCATGATGCGGACATGAACGTGGGTCGTTTTCCGATCAACCGATATTCGTTGTTCGTGTCGGTACTTCCGATGATGGAGCAGAATCAGCTATACACGCAGATTCAGGATCAGCGTCCATTCTTCCGCTCGACTTGGGACATGCAAGGTAACTTTACACCTTGGCGGACTCAGATTGCATCATTGCGTTGTCCATCGGATCCGGGCAAGATGAACGTGGATGCGAATTGGGATTATGATGGATCGGGTCGAGTGAATTATGCGGGATGTTATGGTGACACGATTGTCAGCGCAAACAATGCTTGGCACCCTGCGGCGAACCGCGGTGCGTTCCAAGGCCGTTATGCGCGTCGGATATCTGAGATAACCGACGGGGCTGCGTTTACAATTTTGTTGGGCGAATTTGGAACGACTCCATCGCTTAATTTGGCGACTGGTCAGGGCAAGTTGCGGATTCAGGGTGCTCGATGGCAAGCAGCGGGGCAGGCTAATGTTCAGCCACCATCGGGTTGCAAGCGAGTTCAGCAGGGGGATCGGTACAATCCATCGATGGTTAACACGGGGGATTTGTGGCACTCTCAAGGGATGCGTTGGCATGATGGTGACTACAACCACGCATCGATCCAAACGATTTTGCCACCCAATTCGCCATCTTGCAACATTGGATTGTGGGACTGGGGAATTTCTTCGGCATCGAGTTATCACGGTGCGGGAGCCCACGTCGTGTTTGCGGACAACAACGTGCGGTTCATTCCGAACTCGGTGGATGCTGGGGATGCAGGTCGGCTGGGACCTGAAGGGAATGACGGTGCGAGGGCCAACGAACCGAGTCCTTATGGAACTTGGGGGGCGATGGGCTCGAAGGATGCCGGAGATACTTGGGACGCTTCTTCGGTAGAGTAGTCGTCATTTGACTGCGATTATGTATGTTATATCGGGCCGGGGCAAAGCTCTGGCCCGATTTCGTTTCGTTTCGTTTCGTTTCGCTGTTGTTGCTGTTCAATGGGGAAGAAGTTGTGATAGAGATTGATGTAGAGTTGGCAAAGCAGTGGTTAGATAGCCAGAAGGACGATAACGGCACGCCGGTGTTTTTTCTGGATTGTCGCGAGCCGGTTGAGTATCAGACAGCGAGCATTGCGGGAGCAACGTTGGTTCCTATGAGCAAGTGGCCTCCGTCGCAGGAGGTGACAGAGTCGATGCAAGGTCGGCGGGTAGTGGTGTTTTGTCATCATGGTGGGCGTTCGCTTCGGGTGACGAATTGGCTCAGGCAAAATGGGTTCCCGACGGCGTTGAGTATGGCTGGGGGAATTGATGCTTGGAGTCAGCAGATTGACTCAGCGGTGCCTCGATACTAGC
>CAZACJ010000016.1:49129-77116 GCA_964483385.1 uncultured Pirellula sp.
GGGGGAATTGATGCTTGGAGTCAGCAGATTGACTCAGCGGTGCCTCGATACTAGCGGTGCCTTGATACTAGCGGTGCCTTGATACTAAGGGGGGATTTGGGATTTTCGTATGTCTGATCGAATGTTTGATGGTTGGGTGAGTCGATCAGAGGGTGGATTGTTCAGTGGCGGAGAATATGAACTTCTGGTGAATTGTGACAAATCAACCGCTTGATTTGCTGCATCATTCTCGCGACACTGATCGGCCGAGGGCAGGCTCAGGGAGCTTGTTTCGTAATCTAGTACTCCATTCCTGGCGACATGATGCGATTGAAATACAAGAAGTTTGCAAGGCAGTTTTTTTTGACATTCCTTGTTAGTTCCTCGTTTGCTGTCAGTGGTTATGGGCAGGAGAAGGAGGAAAAGAAGGTCGAGGAGCCGCCTCCGCGGCCTGAGGATGTGGTGGTTCCTTCTGGGTTAGATTCTTTGGCCGCGAAGCAATACGTGGCGATTAAATCGCGGACAGCTTACTGGGGGTATTGGGGAACACGTCCTCAGAGTTACAGTAGTTGGACCAATCACTCGAATCGATTGATACCGGTGTACGTGTTTGGAGAGACGTTGCAGGGTTACACTGGTGCGAACAGTGTTTATCGGAATGCCAAGCGACTTGAGGAGCTTTATGGAAAGTTGCCTGAGAACACTTTGAATCCCGAGGCTCAGTACGCTGACCAGACGGACGTGTATCGATTGCAGCGTGCCGCGATTGAGAGTGGCAAAAAGAAGTACGTCTTTTTGGTAGTGTTTGACGGGATGGATTGGCAGACGACTTGGGCTGCAGCGATTTATCGCAATCGTCGCATTTCGTACAAGGAGGGGCGTGGAAAGGGTTTATTGTTTCAGGACTATCAGAAGTGTCCGACGGATTTTGGTTATTTTGTTACATCTTCGCTTGGTGAGGAGGTTCCAACGGACGTCGATGCGCAGATAGATAAGAAGGCATCGACGAAGTTTGGCGGATATGACTGGCGGTTTGGAGGCAGTACTCCTTGGGAGACCGAGTCAGATCCGGAGTATCCGATTGGGCGCAACAAGACATCGGAGCATGTGGTTACCGATTCCTCTTCATCGGCCTGTTCGATGACCGCTGGGGTGAAGATTCTCAATGGAGCGATCAACATATATCCGGATCGTCGACATGTTGAGACGATTGCTCATTGGTTGCAGCGAGAGAAGGGATTTTCGGTAGGGACGGTGACGAGTGTTCCGATTTGCCATGCGACCCCTGCTGCGGCTTACGCGGTGAATGTCAGTCGAGATGATTATCAGGATTTGACTCGCGATATGTTGGGATTGCCATCGATCAGTCACAAATCGAATCCTTATCCGGGATTGGATGTGGTGTTAGGTGCGGGTTGGGGAGAGAAGACCGACAAGAACACGGGGCAGGGAGAGAACTTCATTCCTGGGAATCGTTACATGGCGGATGTGGATCGCGACGCTGTGGATTTGCGCAAGGCGGGAGCGGCAGGCAAATATGTGGTCGTGGAGCGAACGCCTGGTAGGCGTGGGAGTGAAGTTTTATTGGAGGGGACACAGCAAGCAGTAGAGGGGAAGCATCGTTTGCTTGGATTTTTTGGTACGGTCAATGGGCATTTGCCTTTTCAAACCGCGAATGGGGATTTCAATCCTGTGGAGACGGTCAAGGGACCGGAGGTGTATAAGCCGGAGGACATCACGGAGAATCCGACGCTCAAGGAGTTGACGGAGTCGGCGATAGCGGTGTTGGAGAAGCGCAGCGACCGTTTTTGGTTAATGGTTGAATCGGGTGATGTCGATTGGGCAAATCACGGCAACAACATCGATAGTGCGGTGGGTGCGGTGTACAGTGGAGAGGCGGCGATTGCATCGATCTTTGATTGGATCGAAAAGAAGGATGCTTGGGACGAATCATTAGTGATTGTCACGGCCGACCATGGTCATTTTTTTCATTTGGTCAAGCCTGAGGCGATGATTCCGGAGGAAGCATCACCTCAGGGTCAGTGACCGAGAAATTTGATCGAATTTGCGAATCGCGTTAAGCGGCTTTTACGGCTCTGCTGTGTTTAGACCATTCGATCCAGGACTTAACTCGATCGCGGTCGGGTGGATTTCCACCGCGAAGGAAGCGTAATCCTTGTTTTGTGCTAGCGATGCGGATGATCGCGTCGTAGAGGAGTTCTGCTTTGGCTTCTGCAACTGCTTCAGCGGTACGGAAACCGGCGGCGACGAGCAATTGTGCGTCTTGTCCTCGCAGGTTTGGGATACGGCATACGAGCATCGATTGGTTTTGCCAGTTTTCGACGACTGATTCGGTGACAGCTTTTTCCCCGAGGGCTTGAGCGACTTCAGCGGGAGCGGCACCGAGCAGGTCACCGATTGTTTTGACTTCGATCGCATTTAGTTTTTCAGCCATTTTCGGGCCGATGGTGGGTGCATCGACGACGGGGCTGTTGAGATCGAGGTAGAACTTCCACACGGAGTCGGGGCGACCTGGGTGGATAGTAAATTCTGAGACGCTTTGTCCAGCGTCTTCTCGCACATCGGGATCTTCGTCGGATTCTGGATCGGTTTGAGCCATGCGAACGACGGTGGGTCGATTGTTTTTTCGATTCAGTTTATCCCAGTTGAAATCGAGAGCTTCGCCGTCTGCGAGTGAGTTGATACCATGTTGTTGGTAGACGGTATGGATCCATTGTCGCAAACGTACGAGTTCGCCTCGAGAAGCGGTTTTTCGGAGCATGCGTCCGGCTTCGGTGGTAAGGAAGCGGTGGACACGTTTGGCTAGGATGAGGGGTTCTTGAGTGGCAAGGTCTTTGGAGCTTGTGACGCCGCAAGCGACCAAGACGCGGGCATCGAAGGGTCGCATTTGTGGAACTTTGCACATCAGTTCAGCAACGCTGAGAGTGTTTTGGATCCATTTTGGCCGAAGCCCGGTTACACTGACGATTCGATTCAGGGGCATTGCGAACAAGTCCCCGACGCGGTGAGCTCCAACGGAGCGGAGTCTTTGGATGGTTTCGGTTCCTATGCCTGGGACAGCATCGATAGAGCTTTCTTCGGCTAGGTAGTACGTTCTACCGTTGCGTTGTACGACGACCGGTTCGGTGCTGCGAGGTGCGGCTGGTCGAGTTGAAGTTTGCCATGGATCGAAGGGTCCGGCATAGCTGAACGATTCGGTTTCGTGTTCTACGGCGAGACCTTCGAGATGTCGGTTGATATCGCGGTAGTCATGAAAAGCACCGAAGCCGAGTGAGTTGTAAGCTCCAGTTGGATTGCCCATCAAGGGGGCTTGGTCGAGTACTGGGTGGAGTCCCAGGTCGGTATCGGAGTCGATAACGTAGTGCGGTTTAGCGTAGCGCAAGTTTTCGTGGACACGCGCAACGCTACCGCCATGACCTGCGATGCGGCGAGCGATATGTTCATCAGCTGTGATGAGCAAAATTTGCCAACCATCGCGAGAGAAGTTTGCCAGGACGTGCAAGATTTGTTCGAGGGGTTCGCCACGGAATCCATCGATGGAGTGTTCTAATATGAACGGTATGCGACCGACACGAGAGCGTGCGGACTGTGCGATTGCGAGTCGGATTGCCAAGTCGACGAGTCGTCGTTGACGTGTGTGTGCTGGGGGTAATTGCGAATCGATGGAATCGAAGCGTAATCCGGCGTTGATCGACTCGGCTTGCAGGTAGGAGGCTTCCATTGCCCAAGCTGGTAGTTGTCTAACTGCACCGGAGGTAAGTTCATTGAGGAAGCGTTCTGCGGTGGGGATGAGGGAGCCGCTGGAGGTTCTGCGGTAGGGGGATCGAGTTTGTAGCAAGGATTGGACTTGCGCCAAGCGTTGGTGAGCTTGGGCTCTTTGGTTCCATCGCTCGATCATCAGTTCGGCGTGTGCGAGTTGTTCGCTGAGTTGAGAGTAATCCCAAGGGTTATTTCGGGCGTTGGATTGAGGTGATGGCTCAGGCGTTTCTCGCTCGAGAGTGGCAGGTGTTTGGTTGGTAGCAGGTGTATTGAGAAGTTGGTTGTTGACGAGGATATGTTGTAGATCGGTGCGGAGTCGATCGCGTTCGCAGAGCCACCAAGTCCGATCGTGATCTACGGGATCTGATTCACGCAAACGCAAGAGCAGCGCTGCTTCTTCTTCCTTGAGTTGTTTGTAGCCTTCATCGAGTTCGCGACGTGCGGTGCAATGGACACCGAGTTTGCTAGCGGACCACCAGAGTTTCTCGGGGGAGGTGGAACCGAGTGGTGAGCAGAAGATCATAGAAAGGAGATCCGCACGGAGTTCATCCCAGCGATGGTCATCACCTTGGCCTTCCCAGAACATATTCCCGATGCCGCGAATGCGTTCGTCATCGTTTTGGAATGTGTAGGCTTGTGCAGCGTTGGCTGGGAGGGAGTTTGTTCCCGAGTTGTTGTGTGGGGAAAGCGCAGGCTGCAGTGTTGAGGAGAGTTGAGCAAGGAGTGGTTTTCCTGCTGCGCAATCGAGCATCCTGAGGTGACCGGAAGCATCAACCCAGGTCAAGGACCCATCGATGGAAGCGAATTCGGAATCATCGAATTCCCCGAGGGTTTGACCGCGGAAAAGGAGGCTTTTTGTGAATCGGGTCAGCAGAGTGCTGTTAGCCACGAGGGGTGAATAGATCGCATTGAGTCCAGCTCCCAAGGGGCCGACATGGTATTGCGAAGCAGCGTTTTTCTTGTCGATATCCAGACGAACCAAATGCATGGCTTAGACTCCTCCGTGAATCCTTCTTGCCAAGAATCCTTCTTGCCAATCAGCAACGAATTCGGCGAGGGAGAGCGGATGCGATCCCGGGCCGGTTGAATAGGTACGATAGCACAGGGAGACAATCTGGGTAAATAGCAGAATTTCAGGGAATGGGGGGAGCGGGGGCTTTCGCAGTGGTGGTTGCGTTATTGTTGGGAAATGGGTTCCCAGGAGGCTTTTTGATAGCGATAAGCGGGTTTGATTGCGACGTCACGGAACGGTTCTTGGTAGAGGGCGGTAGCGGAGGAAGAGAATGGTGGGACGAGCCACATCCATTTACCGTATGGTTCGCGTCCTGCGTTTTGTTCGTTTCTGCAGAACTCGATGAATTCATGGCAGACGTTGTGGTGATCAGCCATTTTGACGCTAGTTTGATCGAAGGAGTGCAGGACGGCTTCGTGGAGCATGAGCATTGCTTTATCGCGCCATAGGTTTCGGTCGTTCGAGATATCGAGTCCCATTGCTTCGGCGATTTCTGGGAGGAGGTTATATCGGTTGGCGTCGGTTAGGTTTCTTGCGGCGATTTCGCAGTCGAGGTACCAACCGTTGAAGGGAGCAAATCGGTAGAGCATGCCACCTGCATCGAGGGCCATATCGCTGACGGCGGGAATGGCGTACCACTTGAGTCCGCGCCGAGCGAGCCAAGGATGTTGTGGGTGGGTGATGGGGACTTCGCGTCGGCAGTCATCTGGAAGTTCGTAGAGTTTTGGGGGAGAGTCAGGATATTGCAGTACGATCGGTAGCAGGTCAAATTGGGTTCCTTGGGGTTCCCAGCCAAGTTCCATGATTTTTTGGGTGAGGGCGTTTTGCGCGGGGTCTCCTATTTGTTTTCCGGATCGCAGGCGGATGCCCGCGTAGCGCAGCAGTTGTGGGTTCCAGATGCGGGGGCTCGGGCGGTTTCGGGATCCCGGTGAAAAGACGGAGATAGCAGGACGTAGATCGCCGCCGTTCCAAGCGAATCGGAGGTGTTCGAAGAGGGCTTGGGCTATTTCATCGAGGTTGTTTAAGTTACGGCAATCTCGCAGGTGGAGTCCTTTCCAGTAGAGTCGTCCGACGCATCGAGCGGCGTTTCGCCAAGCGAGTTTTGCGGCGAAGCCGAGTTCTTCGGAGGTTTTATGCCAGAGGCCATCTTCATGAAATTGCTGTGTGACGGTTTCGATTCTTTCGTTGAGATTTCCGAATTGAGGATACTCGGTGTGAAATTCTTTGATGAATGCGATGGCTTGTTCGAGCGGCTCGAGTTTCGTTGAAACGAGGACTTGGTTCTCCAGTGGGCATTTGGGGGTGAAATTTTTACGGCGCCAGGCTCCAGGTGTATTGCCGCTTCCGTGTCCACGTTGTGCATGTAAGAAGCTATCGTAGAGGACTCGAACTTGATCGAGTCCTTGTAGAGCGTTGCCGCAGGATTGATTGAAGTCTCCTGGTCCGCAGACGATGACTTCGCAAGGCCCGATTTTGGAGATTCTTGCCCGGAGCACTTCTGGGGTGATTCGTTTGGATTGTTCTGAGCAGAATTCCTCGAGTTGTATTTTTTGGTTTTTTGCAAGATCGCGTAATTCTTGAAGGTATGCAGCTGAGGATTCGGTGCGATAGCAATAGAGGATCTCCATGGATCGCAGATCGACCAAGCGTCTGGTTGCAGCGATCGCAGGGGTGACCCCAATACCAGCGACAACATAGACAAGTGGAAGGTTGCTTGCTGGACTGGGGCATATGTCTCCTTCGGGGGAGAAGACGCGCAGGAGGGTGCCATCGGGTGCATCGACGAGCCAGTTGGAGAAGAATCCACCTTCTTCGATTTTTACGCCGATTTCGTATTCATGTTCTTGGCAGTTGGTCAATGTGTAGGGGCGTCCGACCCAAGTACCATCGATGAGAGCTTCGATACGAATAAACTGCCCAACTTTTGCTTGAGGGAGATGAGTTTGGTCGAGAAGTTCTAAGATTGCTTGAAAAGAGCCTTTAGCCAAGGGGGCTTTCTTAAGTCTGCATAGGTATACATCTTGTTTTCCGAAGAACATCGACAGTCGACTTTTGCAACCGCCGCAGACGCCGCCTGCACCGGTAAGTTTGGTTAGGTCATCTATGGTTTGAGCGCGTTTCGCAGCTTGTGATAGAGACGAGCAAGTCGCGTTGGTGCAAGCGCAGATGACTTCTGCACTTGAAGAGGTGCGCAAGCTGGGGGCTTCGACGAGGATTTGCCCGGTGGAGCTGAAGGCTCTTTTTTGGAGTTCGTTGAGTTTTCCATTTCTGAGGATTAGTCCCATGGCATTTCCCAGTCCGTTCCAATCGGAGGGGCTGCGCAGACCGACGAGTTCTTCGTTTGCGGAGATGAGCAGAACGGTATTGCCATCGGAGGAGACAAGGGTGTTCGCTTGGTTGATGGCAGATTGGTTAGCTACTTCGATTTGGGATTTTTTGGGGAACATTCGCACGCGCACTCTCGAGCCGTTGAGCAGCCGGTAATCGCTGATCAAACAAGGATCGCCGTCGACTTGAGCGATGCTACGATAGACGGTACCGAATTCGGGTAGTTCGTGTGCGGATTCGAGAACGGTTAGAATAGTCCCAGCGAGTCCTTTTCGTTCTGCATACCCATTTAGCTGACTTGCATCGATTTCGAGGACTTCGATATCGCTAGCGCTGACAGCAGTTTCGGATCTTGGGGTGCATGCCATGACATCATTTGCACCGAGGATAAACCCAGCTCTGATTGTTTCATGGGAGTAGGTAGAGCCTGCGCGAAAGATGCTAACGCTGCCGGAGAGGAGGAAATAAGCAGAGGAGGCTGGTTCCCCGATTGAGTAGAGGGGAGTGCCTGCGGGATGTTGCCGAACCTTGGACGGGTCGTTGGCTTGAAGAAGTCGAGCTTCGTCGATTTCTTCTGCGAGTGCGACTAGTTTGTTTCTTGCGTATTGGGAGGCGAGGATACCGAGAGTTTGGTTGGCGGATGGGTCTTTGTTGAGGAGTTCGCGAAACTGTTCACCGGAGAGAGCACCGATATGACATTCTTCGAACGTCAGGATGGTGGCGTTACGAAAACGGCGGTCTTGTCGAAAGACTTGTTCACCGAGTAGAGCACCTACTTGGTCGACGGCTTCGAGCAGACGTAGTTGTCCGTCGGCTTCTTGGGTGTACACGCCGCAGCTTCCGCTGCACAAGACATAGAGTTCTTTGGCGGTTTCTCCTTCGGAGCACAAGACCGAGCCACGTGAATAGCGGCGCAGTTGAAGCGTGTCCATCAATCGCTTGAGTTGATCGCGATTGGAGCGTTCAAACAAGCCAGCGATCGTCTTTAGGACGATTTTTCCGAGGGATTCGGAGTAACTTGCATCGAGTAACTCCCAGGCTTCTTTTCGGCGCATGAGTTGGTTTTTCTTACGAGAGCGTAAAGCATGATTAGTGGTATGACTCGGGAATCTCTTGGCTGAGTATCATCTTGGAGCGTTAAGCGTTGGGTCGTCGTGGGAAGCGATCCAAGACCGATGAAAGGTAGCGAACCAGAGAGACCGATCACCCTCATAAAAGCAGCCAATTTTCTGATTTGGCAATTCGATGAGGTCGGAATATGCGGCTTTGCCGGCATCGAGCACCCGTGCATTGGGCCAAGTTTTTCCGTCATCGAGGCTGAGTCGAACGGTGAGATTCTCTCGTTTGCCGCGAGTATTTGGTTTTTCTCGACCTTCGTTATCTTTTTCAACTCGATAGGGGTGAGAGAAGACAAGAGTACCTGGTGAGTTTTGAAGTGCGATCAAGCTTGCCATGCAGATCGGTTCGTAGAGATCGTTGTGGAAGGAGGGAGTGCTCCAGCTTGTAGCACCGTCGGGACTTCGCGTTACGATTTTGCGATTTGGAATTGAAACGTTACGGCTGATCATCAGTACTTCGCCGGTGGAGAGTTCCGCTGCGATCGATTCATTTGGATTTCCGAAGGGTTGGGAGTTTGGTACTGCGAGATCTCCCGCTATCCATGTTTTACCGTGGTCATCGGAATAGATCGTAGCGCTTGCTGATGGGGCATGGTCTCCCGGTTTACCATAAGCTAGCCATATTGGAACGATGAGTCGCCCGTTACGAAGTTGGATTCCGTGTCCCGGACCAGTAGCGACGACTTTCCAGTCGTAGTACTTTCTGAAGGGTTCAAACGTTTTGGTGATATCCACGGGTGTTGACCAAGTTTCTCCGTCGTCGAGGCTGCGCATGGAGAAGCAGTGGGCGTAGTTTATGCAGTAGAGGAACTCGATTGCACCGGTCGTTCGGTCGACGATGGCCACAGGGTTGTTAACGGTTTGTTCGTGAGCACCTGCGTTTGGATCTTTAGCTTTGGGGTTCCCTTCGATTCTTGGGCCGTGGTGTGCAATTTGGATAGCGGGTTCCCAAGTCATCCCATCATCTAGGGAGCGTCGCAAGTGTATTTCGATCTCTCCCCAGTCTGCACCGTTGTTTCGTCGGGCTTCGCAATACGCCAGCAATGTTCCATTCTCCGTACGAACGATCCCTGGTATGCGGTAGAGGGCAATGCCAGCTTGGCCGGGCGCAAATAGTTCGACTTTGGTGGGAGGAGGGATTTTGGCGATTTGTTGGCCGCAGCTAATTTTCAGGGGGAGCGAGCAACAAAGATGAAGAAGTAGAACGACGATGATGGAGTTGCGAAGGGGGGGCGATTCGGTTTGGGAGCCGTTCATGAGATGTAGATTCAGGTGGAATGGGAGTGCGTTGGGCCACGACCCATATACTATAAGCTGAATTGTTGACGCCGTTGGTGTTCGCCCGGTATGGAAATCGATTTCTGGTATAGGCAGGTACGGGGAGCGAATGCGACTAGGTCAGAAGGACCATTGCGGCCAGTTGTGAGCGTCTGGCGGCTTTGCAAAAAAAAAGGCTCCCGGATGTGAACGAGTCCCAGGGGGGACGGAGGACTACGAGCTACTGTTCCGGGAGCCAAAGGATTGCGATGACTCATTGCACTGGGGCAGCGAAGGACCGCGAGTACAAATCCGTTCGTCTCGCGAGTCCAAGTAGCTCTGCGACCACCGAATTCTCCGGAGTCGAACCGGGTTCGACATGCGATTGAGAATCTCGTCATCAGAAGGGGGCGCATCCATGTGCCAACTTCTGAAAACGTCCTAGGAAGGAAGTGAAGCAGAGAACTGCTGACCTAGTTCGATCGAATTATCAAAGAGCGGGCTGTTGAAGTGGGCGATCCGTCGCCACAGCTTCCAACGTCGAAGCAGAAGGTACGAAAAACAGGTTCAAAAGGTCAACATCGATTTGTAGGATTTTCGATTTTTTTGAATTCGATTGTAAGGTTCGTTGTAAAAAGCTCTCTGTTATTGAATGGGAAATGGATGATCGCACTTGGAGGATTCATTGCTAGCGTTTCCTTTTGAGAAAGCTTGGTTCGAAATGACACTTTCGAATTGTGGTACGTTCTGTTTTGGGATTGAAGATTGTTAACTTAGAGAGCTTGCATCGATCGTGGGGTTTTCGGTATAAGGATCACAGACAGGATCGGAGTCGAATTCCGGGACTTGCCTATGTTGTCAGTAGTTTTGTGACCAAGAAATTGTTTTTGGTACGCTGCTTGCAATTGAGGGACGTTCGTTGCGACGTTAGGGGTTGAGTGCCAAAAAGAGCAAGCAGCCTTATGACCCGCATCATCGGTATAAACGGTAGGAGACCAAATTCGTTGGATTGTTGGAGAGAAGTGGCCGATGCACCGAGACGCTCGCAAAAAGCGTCGTCTCTTTGCAAAGTCGCCCCGACCCGAAAGGCTTGGCCTGTATGGATCTTTCTCTGCGACATGGACTGCGAAGAATTTACGGGAAGACTTCAGCATGACTGAAGCACCTGCGAGCGATTGTTAGCAGTCCAATTCACGAAGTATTTCACGGGAGATCTTGAAGATGCACATTTCGAATCAGTTTTCAGTGTCTGGAGTCGACGCGGTACGATCGACAGCGAAGGCAGCCTCAGCGGCGGAGTCGCAGAACGCGGCTTCTGCTGGATCGATTCAAGAGCCAGTTGATCAGCTGGAGTTGTCAGCAGAGGCACTCGAAGTGTCGCAATCGAGCGCCGCAGGTGGATTCCGAGCGGAGAAAGTAGCTCAGATGCGAGAAGCGATTGCATCGGGCAAGTACGACACGGACGAGATGCTTGAAAAAGCATTTGACCGCATGTTGGACCGATATCTCTAAGGCGTTACTGCATCGACTTAGAGTTTAAATCGCCGCAACCTTAGGGCGTTTCCCACAACCAAGATGCTTGAAAAGCTCATAGCGAGCGCGGCCATCATGGGGGTAAACGTCCATGTTGTCCAAGGGGACAGCCATCCGGCGGCGAGAGGAAGCAGGATTAAGTTGTACGCGAATGCCCAGAAGAGATTTTGGTAGATGTTTCGCATAACGGCTCTTGCGAGAGCTATAGCTTCTGGAATTTTTTGGGTGTAGCTATTCGCAAGGACAACATCGGCAGTGTTCATCGCGATTTCGGTACCGCTACCCATAGCAATTCCAACGTCGGCAGCAGCGAGGGCCGGCGCGTCATTGATGCCGTCTCCGACGAACGCGACGGAGGACCCTTTAGCTCGGAGTGCATCGACTCGTTTGGCCTTGTCTTGTGGCATCTGTGCTCCTTGCCAGGAATCGATCTTCAGCACTTTGGCGACATTTGAGACAGCTTGCGGGTGATCACCGGAAAGGAGTTCGCAGTGGATGCCGAGTTCTTTGAGGGATTCGATGCAACCGACGCTTTCTTCTTTGATCGGATCGAGTACACCGAGAGCGCCGACGAGTGAATTATTTACTGCGAGCCAACTTAGGCTAAATCCCTTCGTTGCCAGTTCTTTTTCGAGAGCATCGGAGGAGGTCGACGTAAGTCCAAGTTGCTGCATCCAGGAGTAGGAACCGAAATAGAGTCGCCGCAGGTCGCTTAAACGAACTTGTACACCGCGACCCGGGACAGCTTGGCTCTCCATGACCAGCCCTTTAGGTTTGAGAGATTTCGCTCCTTCTCGGATTGCGAGAGCAATGGGATGGCTGGAACTACGTGCTGCTAGGGCTGCGAGTTCGAGTAGATTCTGTTCGGTGATTGCGTCAGGAGTATCTGGGAGAATCCAAGCACCTTGAAAGTTTGGTTTTCCAGCGGTGAGGGTTCCTGTCTTGTCCAAGACGAGGGTACGGATGCTAGCGAGTTTCTGAATCGTTTCTTGGGAGCGAAAGAGGATACCGAGTTCGGCTCCTCTACCGGAGCCGACCATCATACTCATTGGAGTTGCCAGTCCCAACGCGCAAGGGCATGCCACGACGAGTACAGCAACGGAGTGGATCAATGCATTGCTGAGTTGATTCTCTTTACTAAACAACAGCCAACCGATGGCTGTCAGCACCGCGAGAGCTACGACGGTCGGTGCAAAATATCGGATGATTTGATCGAGGGTTGATTGAATGGGTGGTTTATCTGATTGTGCTTGTGCGACAAGTGAAGTGATACGGGCTAAAAATGTTTCTGCGCCGATGGCGGATACCTGGATTATCAGTCGACCATTGCCGTTGAGAGTTCCTCCGATAAGCGGATCACCGATACCTTTTTCTTTTGGAATGGGTTCGCCGGTAACCATGCTTTCATCGAGATAGCTATGTCCGGATTGTATGACTCCATCGATAGGGACCGATTGACCTTCGCGAATTTCAACTAGGTCTCCGATTTTCAATTCGTTAACGGGGACTTCTTCTATGGGGACGGCTTCCATAGGGGGCGGTTTGGTTGTCGTTGCGCTGACTGGAGAATTGAGTCGAAACGCGGTTGTAGGTTGCAAGCGGGCTAGGGATGTGATGGCATCTTTGGTAGTTTGTTTTGAACGGGATTCGAGGAGCTTTCCTAGGAGTACTAAGCAGATGACGACGGCAGAGGATTCAAAGGTGACATGAAGGGAGTGGTTGCCGAGTGCGTTCGGGAAGAAAGTGATCAGGGAGCTGAAGAAGTAGGCAGCGGAGGTTCCGAGCGCGACGAGCAGGTTCATGTCGGGGGACCATGACTTTAGACTGTAGTATGCGTTTCGATAAAAACGCCAACCTGGGCCGAATTGAACCGGGGTTGCGAGAGCCCATAGGAGCAGATTCCATCGCTCCATACTCATGACTTGCATCATGGACTGCATCCAAGGGGGATAGAGCATTGGGCCCATGGAAAGCAGGAAAATCGGAAGTGCGAATACGAGTGAGATCAGCCAATCACGGCGAAGTTTTTTCAGTTCGTTTGTTTCGGTGCTCGGAGTGGGTGACGTGGAGTGAGGTTCGCTATTTACGAGATTCGGGTCGGGAGATATTTGGGAAATCAATTTTGCTTGGTAGCCGACTTGCTCAATGGCTTGAATTACTTTCCCGGGGAGGGCTGAGTCATTCGATGGGATGACGACATGGGCGCGTTCGGTTGCGAGATTGACGGTGGCATCAAGGACGTTGGGGAGGGATTTCAGCGTTCTTTCCACCCTTCCGACGCATGCTGCGCAGGTCATACCATGAACTTCTACCTCAATTTTTTTGGTGTTGGTTGCCATAGAGCCTACGCTGGAGGGCTTGAGTGTCGTGAAGAGCGAAAGAGGGTTGCTTGTGGGTAAGGACGAAGAAAGTTTTGCTGATTTGCGAGAGGGAAATTAGATCTTTGAGACCATTGTATCCGGCTCAGGGGAATTGGAGCGAGGTGTTGTTGCCCTCTAATTCTCTGTAGGAGTCTTGCATCCCTTCGTAGACTGGCATAGTCTCAGGGAAATCTTGGTTTTGACGTCTTCGAGGATGAACCTATGGCAAATATTCGCATCGTGCAGAGAGATCCCGCAATTCCTGGTTCAAGGGATAGCGATTCGCATTTCATGAGTAAACGAGTGCTTTGTTTTCGTGCGCACTATTTGCGATGCTTTTGGATTGGAATACTGGCGTTCGCGGCGAGCTTTTCGGATTTGGCGAGCGAGGTGATGGGGCAGAGTGTTTCCGATGTGCAGTCGAAGATTCTGGAATCGACGTTGCGAGGTCATATTCGATTTCTTTCGGACGATCTTCTTGAGGGGCGGGGGCCGGCCAGCCAAGGGGATGCAATTACGCAGTTGTATTTAGAGACGGAGTTTCAAGCCAATGGTTTAGAGGTGGTACCGGCAGTTGGATCTTACCGTCAAGTATTTCCGATGCTTGGGCTGACCAGTACGCCGGAGAAGACGTGGATGGTTCGCGGTGGGGATGGGTCGCAGGCCGAGTTTAAGTACTTTGATGACTACATTGCGGTAGCTGGCAAGCCGGAACCGACGGTTGAGTTGAAGGACGCGGAATTAGTTTTTGTCGGATATGGCATACAGGCTCCGGAGTACAACTGGGATGATTACAAAGGGATGGATCTTCGAGGCAAGATATTAGTCATGATGAACAATGATCCGGAGGATGATCCGGATTTGTTTGGTGGATCGCGTCGACTGTACTATGGGCGGTGGGATTACAAGTACGAGAGTGCGGCGAGGCAAGGAGCGGCTGGAGCGATCATCATTCATACGGATGCTTCTGCAGGCTATCCATTCACGGTGATTCAGACGTCTTGGACAGGAGAAGAGTTCGAACTGAAAGATTCTGCGGGCCCGCGATTGGAGATGAAGGGGTGGATGAGCGAGTCGGCGACTCGGAGGTTGTTTCAGTCAGCGGGTCTGCAACTTGATGCGTTGCGCAAGGAAGCCAATCAGAGGGACTTCAAGCCTGTACCGTTAGGTCTAAGGCTATCCACGCGGATTGAATGCTCGGCGCGGGAGCGTGTGACGGCGAATATCTTGGGCGTGTTACCTGGATCCGATCCAAAACTTGCGCAGGAATATGTGGTATTCATGGCACACCATGATCACATTGGGATGGCGGCGGATCGCGATGAGCGAGGAGATAATATATACAATGGAGCGATTGACAACGCATCTGGGACGGCAGCTTTGTTGACGATACTTCGGGCGATTGCAACTTCCGGGTATCAGCCGAAGCGATCGATATTGTTTGCTGCGGTTGGAGCGGAGGAGCAAGGGTTATTGGGGTCGAAATATCTTGCGGAGCATCCTCCAATCCCGAATGGCAAGCTATCCGCGTTGATCAACATCGACGGGATCAATTTTTTAGGGCAGACCCAAGACGTACAGGTAATTGGTTTGGGAAAAAGCTCTTTGGATCAGCTTGTTCAAAGTGCGGCGAGCAAGCAAGGTCGGGTGGTGGTCGGTGATCTTGAGCCAAGCAAAGGGTTTTACTATCGATCCGATCAGTTTTCGCTTGCGAAGGTCGGGGTTCCAGCGGTTTACTTACACAGTGGGCATGCGGTTCGAAACCAGCCTGAGGGATGGGGCAAAGCTCAGCTACAAAAGTGGACCGACAAGCACTATCATCAACGTTCGGATGAGTATGACCCTTCGTGGGATCTTGCAGGGGCTGTCGAGGACATTCAATTACTTACGGAAGTTGGGTTAGTTGCTGCCGATTCACCATCCATGCAGACTTGGAAGCCTGGAGATGAGTTTGAGATAGCTCGTCAACAAGCGATTGAGCAAGCGAAGAAGTCCGATCAATAAGAATCAGTAAATCGAAGAGTATGGAACATGAAGATTGCAAATCGGCTATTGCACTATATCGTCTTTGTTCTTCCCTTTAGCTTGGGTGGTACAAGTATGGGGCAAATCCCATTCAATGAGCAGAATGTTCATGGCGATGTTTCGGCGAGTCGAGCTGATTTGTTGACTGCTAACCAGTTCCAATCACCATCTAGAAAATTAACGGGATCTATGGCCAATCAGCCGAACACAAAGCAAGTTTCTGTCTCCGCACCATTAAAAGATCGCTGGAGTATCGCGATTCATGGAGGGGCTGGTGGCGATCTTGATCGTTGGACTCCAGCGCAGCGTAAAGTGCGCATTGAGGGTTTGCAACGGGCTTTGAGTCAGGGGAAGGCGATGTTAGAGGCATCCAAAAGTGCGTTGGATGTGGCCGAGGCAGTGGTTCGGGTATTGGAGGATGATCCTAATTTCAATGCAGGACGTGGCGCTGTGCTCAACGAAATCGGTGAGTATTCACTCGATGCGAGTCTGATGGACGGACAGGATCTTTCCTGTGGTGCCGTTGCCAATGTGAGGAAGTCCAGGAATCCAATTTCTTTAGCAAGAGCGGTAAGAGACAAGACGCCTCACGTGTTTCTAGTTGGTGACGAAGCGGATGCGTTTGGCGTGCAACTTGGACTGGCAACAGAAACAGGAGAGTACTTCAAGACGCAGGAGCAGATGGAGAGTTGGCGTGAGTGGAAGAAGAAGCAGGAGGCGAAGAAACAATCAACGTCGCGGCACGACCACGATCGTGGCGAAGATCGTTTGTTTTACCTCGGGACCGTGGGGTGCGTTGTGATGGACAAAGAAGGGAACCTCGCGGCGGCTACGAGTACGGGAGGATTGTTGGGGAAGAAATATGGGCGAATTGGAGACACGCCGATCATCGGGGCGGGGACTTATGCCAATAACAAGACTTGTGCGGTTAGTTGCACGGGTGTTGGAGAGTTGTTCATTCGCAATCATATCGCGTCAGCCGTCTCTTCACGCATGGAGTATTTAGGTGAGAGTTTAGAGACTGCGTCAAAGTTTGCGATAGAGAAGACCTTGCCAGTGGATTCGGGGGGATTGATCGCAGTCGATGCGATGGGAAACATTCAGACCGTTTACAACACACCGATCATGGCGAGGGGGCAAGCGAACAGCGATGGGGTTTATCGGGTTGGTTTAGGAGATTGGGTGGAAGGGGAATCGCGTTAGACCTGTGTAGCGCAGAATACGGCAGATCGAGCGAGTTCGTTCGTTCGATCTACTTTTGATTCATTGCAACTTCCAGGTGCTGAGTTATTGCTTGTTGATTGTCTCGTCGAGGTTGAGAACAACACGGGCAGCTAGAGTCCAAGCCGCTGCATCTTGAGGCGTTACACCTTGGGGGAGATCGGCGAGCTTTCCGGGATCACCGGTGAGAATTTCACGCGGATTAACCCATCCTTGTGCCAGGCGATTTCTTTGAGCCGCGAGGAACTCCTTTAATGCGGATTTTTCTTGAGGCGTTGCGGAGCGAGACATCGCCAAGAGGAATGCTCGATCGATCCGATCGTCTTCCAAGCTATCGATTGATGGGTTATTTGCGGTTGATATTGGTGATTCTCTAAGGATTCTCAGGGCAAATCCGCGTGCTGCTTCTACGAAGATCGGTTCGTTCAATCCGGTGAGGGCGGCCAGGGGGGTATTGGAGCGAATGCGTCTTGCACATGCCGCGTCCGCATTAGGGGCATCGAGGGTACTGAGAACGGGGTCTGGCATTGATCTCTTTCGAAACATGTAGATCGCTCGCCGATAGCGTTCGGGACCTTCTGCCGGTTTCCAGTATCCTGGGTAGGTGTAGTTGTAATCGAGCACGTTTTGTGGGACTGGTGGAATGACGCTTGGACCGCCTACTTTTTGATGAAGAAGTCCTGAGACACTAAGAGCCACATCGCGGACCATTTCAGCATCGCATCGGAAGCGTGGGCCGCGGGTGAGCCAGCGATTCTTTGGATCGACTTCCAACATAGATGGCGTAGCGTTGGATGTACGTTGATAGGACTTGCTCAGAACGATAGTGCGGATCAGTTTCTTGATACTCCATTGGGATTGCATCAATTCGACGGCGAGCAGATCGAGGATGTTCTGGTATTCGGGTACAGGGGCTCGCGTGCCGAAGTCTTCGGCGGTCTCGACTAGACCTTCGCCGAATATTTCTTGCCATACTCGGTTCACCGCAACTCGTGCGGTGAGAGGATTTCTTTTATCCACTAGCCATCGAGCAAGGCGAAGCCTTGCGGGTGCTTCCGTTGGTTCTTCGGGATGAAAGCTCGAGATAAGTTTTGGCCCGGTGGGACGATCGGGTTGATCCCAGTTTCCTCGTACGAGCGTATAGGTCGTTCGAGATTTCTTGGTGTCACGTTCGGTTAGATGCAGGACACTGGTTTTAGCATTTGGGAATCGCTTCCATTGATTTTCAATTGCCGCGATTTGGTCTTTTGCATCCTCACGCGTTGCGAGCCAAGCGAGAAGCAAGTTTTGATTGGGGGCGGATTGATCAGGATCGAGCATTGCTAGAACCGCGTCATGAGGAACAGTTGGGGCGGTGGGGTTCGGGGAGTCGGTGATGCTGATTCGGCAGCATCCGACCATGTCTCCTTGTCGCCAAACGATTTTGAGTTTGTGGTCGGCAAGGTTTTCTAGAGGAGTTTCGAGCACAAGGACGGCGACGGAGGATTGGTTTCTGCGTCCCAGGCCGCGGTCAGCCTTCCAGGTTGTTTCGTCTTTTCCATCGATTAAATAGGAGACTGGTCCAGATGCATTTTTTCCATCTGCTGACTTCTGATCTGGATCGCTGTAATCGGCGGTCGCAGTAGAGAATTTCTTCTTTTCCCAGTCTGTGCTACCTGGTTTTTGAACAAAGAGTTCAACTTCACGAAGGTCCCAAAGTCCGACGCCATTTCGTCCAGGGCCGCGGAAGGGGAGTTCGCCGTGCGTGAGCAGTTCGAATTGAATCGCAGTGATTTTTTCGAGCGTTGCGGGGGCGGTCATAAATACGTCATTGCTTGTATGACCGAGCATAAGAATAGAATCGTCGTCTTCTTGCACTGGGTGGTTTAGTCCGCTGACGGTTTCAAGGAGTTCCGCTCGCAGGGGTTTCCAGGTGGGGCGAGTACTGAGGACTTGATTCTTCCAGCTTTGGATCGCTGTGGTCCACTCGGGGTTTACGGCTTTGTAGGATTCGATCGATTTTTGAATTTCATCGCGGATCTCACGAATGGTTTGGAGTTGTTCAGGAGCGTATACCCATGATCGCGACTCGTAAGTGTTGTTCAGGAATGCGAACATTCCGTAGTACTCATCATGGGTGATGGGATCGAATTTATGCGTATGGCATTGAGCGCATTGGATCGATATTCCCAAGACGGCTTTTCCGATACAGTCCATTCGGTCAAACATTTCAACCATACGGAATTGTTCGGGGATAATGGCACCTTCTTCGTTGATCATGCTATTGCGGAGAAACCCCGTGGCAATGATTTGTTCTTGGGTGGCATTGGGCAGGAGATCACCGGCAATTTGTTCAAGGATAAACTGATCGTAGGGCATGTCGTTTTGCAGAGCGTCGATTACCCAGTCTCTCCAAGCCCATTGATCGCGTTGCAGGTCTTTTTCGTAGCCATTGGTATCCGAGTACCGAGCAACGTCGAGCCATGGGCGAGCCCACTTTTCTGCGAAACGTGTATCGGCAAGGAGGCGATCGACGGTTGCTTCGACGCCATCGATTTCGAATTGAGCAAGTTGTTCGGGGGATGGTGGGATACCGATGAGGTCGAGATAAATACGTCGGCAGAGTTCCCACGACTTTGCAGGTCCTGCGGTCGGCCAGTTCTTGCTTGCTAAGGTACTAGAGACCAGCTCATCGATGGATTGAGTTCCTTCGGTGCTGGGGCGAGTGGGTGGTTCGAAAGCCCAATGTTTTGCGAAAGGGGCACCTTGGTCAATCCACTGGGAGAGCAATTCGATCTGTTGCTTCGAAAGAGGCTTTTGGAGGCTTGGTGGAGGCATCAGGACATCGGGATCGGACGAGAGTACTCGATGTATCATGGCGCTTTGGGACGCGTTGCCCGCGACGATTGCAGGTTGCCCGGAATCCCCACCTGTTATTGCCGCATCTCTGAGGTCTAATCGCAAACCACCTTCGCGGGTTTCTTCATCGACACCATGGCATTGGGAGCAATGTTCGGAAAGAATCGGTTGAATCTGCGTACGGAAATCAATTGTCTGAGCAATCGATAGATTGAAAGGGGTTGGGATCAGTACGGCGAGCAGGGTCGGAATGCATAGAACAAAATTGTGCGTCCAACGAAGGAAAGCGTGTGAACTGCGAAGGGAATAACAAGCCGTCATCGAGAAAGTCCTCGGGTGCGAGTCACATCGATAGGAAGGGTATTGTGAAGGGAGGGAACTGAAGCCAATCAGTTGACTTTATTATCCACGGAAATCGCTTACCGAGAAGCGAAGACGAGTAGTATTTGTATGGAAGGTTTTCGGCAAAGGGTGGCCGGTGATGGCGGGGGCTAGATCCGGTCCAAAAAGTTGCCGGTAGCCCAGGTAGCTGGAGGTAAGTCGAGCGTTTATTTCCAGAGGAATCCAGTCGTTTCTATTTGATTGGATGAAATCGACACCGATCCAACCATTGGGGATTCCAGGAATAGACTGCAGGAGTTTGTGAGCGAATGCGGAGAGTTTTGAATCGGGGATGTTCAGTGGCCCTTCACCTCCGCAGTAGGCACCGTCGGGGGAGAAGTGCTGCAGCATCGCACCGAGAACTTGCAATGGGTGCTTAGGACTGGCGATCATCGCCAAGCTGCATGGGGTGCCGAGGATCCAGGGTTGGATGATCCACTGACTCAGATAGTCTGGATGATTCTTTAATTTCTCGAAGAGTGATTCATGAGGGTAGGATTCCAGTTTTTCTGCGAGTCGGTCCGCATTGGTAAACCGCTGCATCTCCGTGCCTCCGGCACCAAATCTTCTTTTCAGAACCCAGCCTTCCATGGGGAAGTGACTGGAGAATTCGGTGTTTAGTGAATGGAGGTGAAACTGTTCGAGCCACTGGTTGGCCAGCCAAGTTGGGACGCATGGCAAAGTGGAATGTCTCAGGTGGTTCGCTGTCTTCCATTTATCATTCGCAACATCGAGAAAAAGAGAGTCGGGTGCTACGATGGGGCAGTCGGATTGCCGCATGAGTTGAACGACTTGATGCAGGATATTTTCGATTTCAGGTGCGATAACGATGACAGCATCGCATCCCTTCGAAATATCTGTCCAATGCCTCGCAATCGATGAGAGTGTTTCCGCCGGGGCTTTACCCACTTTCGTTGGCAGTTGAAGTTCAGCAGGGAAAAACTCAGCGCCGTCGAGTGAAGCAAGGACATTTCTCGCTCGAAGATCGGCCGCTATCGACGGATCGATCGCGGAGCGTACTTGGTGTCCCGAAGCGACAAAGTCATTGCACAACGATAGGAGCATCGCCGCACCTTCGTCGAGTAGGCCATTGGCCATTGGGTCGTCTGCATTCGATTGAAACAACCCACTGGAACAAAGGTATTCAAAAATGGCGATGGTCAATTAGCTATCTCGTCGAGTGTGTGTTGATGGCGTTATTACAATCTTAATCGCCGGCGTTTGATATCCATAGCGATAGATTCTAGCCAATCCATCTGTGCCCAACCGGATATAGCTATCAATTCCAAAAGAGAAAAATCTCTGGCACTGCCACTTGAGCAATCCGAGTATTTAAGAAAGAAGATCTTGGAATTGCAATCTGTGGCGAAGGGGGGGATACCCTGCGGGTATGGGTAAAAACGGGGTGCAAGATAGGAGTTTTAGGGGCTTCGGGCAATCCATCTTGAGTTGGTTGCGTCAGTTTTGCTAGAACGGGTTCTGGAAGCGTGCGGGCAGAGACTTGTCGGCCGCGAGAGCCTTTCCGCCGGGCTCAGTACAAATTGAGAGTTCAGCCTTAGTAAACAGCCGTTCATGAATTTGCAGTCCAAGCCCCGAATCCTATGGATCTTGAACCATACCACGTTGATGGAGTGGGAGGTTCCGATGCTTTTGGAGCTTGGGTTTGAAGTGTATGTGCCGAAGCAATTGCCGAGCGGACCGAACAGTCGAACGGCATCGATAACGACGAAATACGACAGCACGCTTAGTATTCCGTCGGAGGATTTAGCGCATTTGAACACTTTGAATTTCTATGAAGATCCAATTTCGGAGAAGACTGCGGGGATTTTGAATCGCCATTTTGATAACTGCATCTGCGCTTACATCTTTCCTGGGTTGTATTCGATGTTGCAGTCGTTTCGTGGACAGATTTTCATGCGAGCGTTTGGGCATGCAGGGACGATTGATTACGAAGCGGCGACGGATACGGTTCCAGAGGGAACCTTGCGCGAGGGCTATTCACCGTGGTGGCATCGCGTTCAGAAGCGGTTGTTGGGATTGAATCGACGTTTGGTTCGATTAGCGGGGGTACATAGCAAGAACAAGATCATGCGAGAGATGTTTATTGCGCGTGATCGTATTTACCTTGCTGCGGCTTATCGAGAGATCATTGAGAACGAGAAAGCATTTTTGAAGCAACGATCGTTGTACATGCCGTTGGCATTGCCTGAGTCGATCACGAGGAAATCAGGAAGTTGGCGTGGGGGTGACGAAAGGGTTTTCTTTGTTTGCCCCAATATTGACCAGATTGATTACTACAAACGGATTTATCAGAAGTTCGTCGAGGAGTTAGGGCAATTTCCCTACTGGATCGGTGGGCGTCAGGACTTGGGTGGTCCAGTGACGGAGCCGATTACCAAGGATCCGAATATCCTAGGTTACATCGACCGCGCGCGGTACGACGAGTTGATGAACACTTGTTCGTGTATGTTCTACCATTCTCAGGAAGAGCGGCATCTGCACTATCATCCGTTGGAAGCGGTGGTGGCGGGAATGCCATTGATTTTTATGTCGGGTGGATTGTTAGAGAAGTGTGGTGGTTCTGATCAACCGGGCATGTGTAGGACTTATGAGGAAGCGCGTGAGAAAATCGCGAGGCTTCAGCGAGGTGATACGAAGTTTCGCGAAGCCGTTCGGGATGCTCAGCGAAAAATTTTGGAACCTTTCGAGTCGGAATATTGTACAGAGGAATGGAAGAAGAATTTTCTTCCGCATGCGATAGGAAAACGCAAATGAATATTCTGCTGTGGCATCCCACCTATGTGTTGGGAGGTGGATACTTGTTGTTGGTTCAATTGCTTGAAGCCTTGGGTCGGCATCCTGGAGTGACGACTATCACGGCTGCGATCCACAAGGATTATCGGCAATGGATTGCATCGGATCAATTTCCGGCAAAGGTCAAGCAGGTATTGGTAGAAACTGGTGCTCCGATCGAATCGGTGCTTGGGAATGAAGATGTTGTTTACATGGTTTGGCCGCACGGTGTGACGATACCTCGGATTTCTACGCCTACGGTTTGTGTGTATCAGGATACGATTTTGCTGGACGCTTACGGGGCTCACTCTACGGACACGTTTTTAAGGACGATGGAGCAAGCGGTTAAGGAGACGGTGTCGAAGTATTCGAAGGTGATCGTGACCTCACATTACACCAAGCAGAGGTTTTTGGAAATTGTCGGTGGTGGAGGGATGAACAAGGTTGCGGTGTTGCCACATATTGCAACTGATCCGAATTTGAGAGTGTTGCCATTTACTGGCAGGGATGGGGCGGAAGTGAGCGGGATTCGCGCGGAGGTTCAGCGCCGAACGGATCCTGGTTACTTGATTTATCCAGCGAACGTTTCCGAGCATAAAAATCATTTAGCGTTGATGATTGCGATGAGCAAGCGGCAGCGCAGGGATACTTCGTTGGTTTTATGTGGTTACGGTACCGATTCGATAGGCAGGCCTGGGGTTACACCGAACCCATATTTGAACCGATTGAACAAGACGATTTCAGATCGCGGTTTGCAAAGTGGTGTCGATTATCAGGCGATGGGGTACGTGGAAGATACGAAAGCGGATGAATTGATGGATGGTGCTATGGGATTGATTATGCCGACGCGAGCCGAGGGTATGGGTTTACCGATCCATGAGGCGATCGAGCGTGGATTACCGATTATCGCATCGGATTTGCCGGTTTTACGAGAGCATTTTGGTGATCGGTCGGAGGCGATACTTTGGGTTGATCCGGAGAGTCCGTTGGAGATTGCTCAAGCCTGGGACTATTTGTGTGACCATCATGTGGAGTTGTGTCAGAAGGCCCAAGGGAATCGCGGTTGCGGAGTGACTTGGGCTGATGTTGCGGAAAGGACTTTCCGTATTTTGGAGGAGGAAGTTCGTAGGACTCCGCGCACTGTGCATGTTCCCGGCATTGGCAGGGCAGGCCGAATGCCGAGGAAACGATGGCTTAAGGGAGTGGAGAGATCGATTAAGAGGCTTTGGCGCCGCGCCGGCTAGGGGCAATGCTTATGCGCAGCGCTCCATGGGCTCAGAGACCTTCTGCGAGTTCCCAAAGGTAGATGTGTTCACATCCTCTTGAGGCAGCAGTGGTTCTTGTTGAAGCTCAATTCGTCCACGTTCGCTCGACGGTCGTTGACTAGTTTCATAGGTGGAATCGGTCGGCTTTGCTTTTGCGTTGGGGTCGGCCTTGAGAAGTGCTTTTGCGAAATCGCGAAGTGATTGGCGAGCCATAACCCGCTCGGGGGTTGCGACTTGTGGTTCCTTGACAATCTTAGGCTTTTTGGGTTTTGGACTGCTGTTGGATTTCTTTGTTGATACGGCGGGTGTTGGTTGATTTTGGGATGGGCTTTCGTCATCGAATTCGATGACGAGTTCTTCGGTATAGACTTCTTGATTGCAAGGCTCAGCGCTGACGGAAGTGATTTCCGCAGTGGCGTTGAGTGCATCGTTTTGTTGGTTTTTAAAGCGAGGGTGTGGGGAATTCGGGTCGAGGAGTTCTTCACGCATGACGACAACATTTCGGGGGGCTCGTACACCGAGAACGACACGCCCGGGCAGGATCCGGCTGACGACGATGGTGATGTTTTCGCCAACGACAATTTTTTCACCGACGAGACGACTTAAAACTAGCATTTCAGATTCCTCCTTGATGGCCCAGAGAGATGTTCAGTCACTCGGGGCAAACGGTGCATAAAACGGGTCACAAAGTACTGAAACCCCACAAAGGTGGTCGTGAATTCGAGATTCACTTTCCCTTTGCATGCGACAGCATTTCAGCAACAAGTCCATAACTAGCAGACTTTGCAAGTCTGATACCAACGGCGGAATTACGGCTGAAATTTGTCGACATTTTTTGGGATTCACTCAAGTTTCCCCCGGCGGTTTTCGTGATGCGTATGAGCGGGAATCTTACACGCATCGCTGCAGGGGGCTCAGCGGCTCGATGGGTGGGAGCAGTGGTCTGCGACGGTTCGTTGTTCGAAACACATTGCTCTGGACGTTGGAGTCCGGGGCGAGAGTTTCGGTGCAAGGATTTGTAAAAATTTCCGATTTTCAACGAAGTCGATTGTAGTTTTGCGGACCAAGCTCCCCGACGCAGTGTTGCCGTTGAGGATGTGTACAATGTGGGTTATGGGTGTGACACGTTCGGTCACTGCTCGCCCCCCTTAGGGAAGAAAATGGTAAATTTTTTCCCCAGCCTTCCGGTGCTTGAGAGCTAGAAGTGCTAGCATGGCGATCAGTGATCAGTTGATTCCTCGATATTGCAGATAAGACTAATGTTTATTCGAGTTTTACGTGGTGTGTTAGTGTGTTTCGCGGTGATGGGCATCGTCGCCGGGATGACTTGGGAGTCCTATGGGCAGGAGGAAACAGCGCGCAAGCGGATTGTGCTGGTGGCGGGACGGCCTTCGCACCCACCTCGGATGCATGAGTTCAATGCTGGTGTGCAGATTCTGGCGCGATGTCTTCGAGAAAGCGGTTTGAACGTCGAGGTAGATTTTGTGCTCAATGGTTGGCCAAAAGACGAGTCGATGTTGGAGAAGGCCGACGCTATTGTGTTTTACATGGACGGTGGTGGGGGGCATGAAGCGGTTCAGGAATCGGGACGACGTTTGCAGATGATCGATCGTTTAGCCTCGAAGGGTGTAGGGATAGGTTGTATGCATTACGCGGTGGAGATTGTTCCTGACCAAGCGGGCAAGGAGTTTAAGAAGTGGATAGGTGGGCATTACGAGCACATGTTTTCTTGCAATCCGATCTGGTCACCTGAGTTCAATGACTTGCCCAAGCATCCGATTACACGGGGTGTAGAGCCGTTCAGCGTCAGGGACGAGTGGTATTTCAATATGCGCTTCGTGAATGACTTGCCGGGTGCGGAAGCTGCGGCGACGCCGCAGGGTCAATTTGTTCCTATTTTGGTTGCGGGGCCTTCAGATGCTGTTCGCAATGGTCCATACGTTTACCCACCTGGGCCCTATCCTCACATTCAAGCGAACAAGGGGCGAGCGGAAGCGATGTTATGGTCGATTGAGCGTCCGGATGGTGGACGTGGTTTTGGGTTTACCGGCGGGCATTTTCACGACAATTGGGGTAACGATTCGTTTCGCAAGCTAATCTTGAATGCTTGTTTGTGGCTTGCCAAGGCGGAGGTTCCCCAGCAAGGTGTTCCTTCCAAGGTCACCGCTGAAGAGCTCAATTCGAACCTTGATCCGAAGAAATAGTCCGTTGACCTAGTGGTCCTGGGATTCAACTACTTTCCTTTCCGAAATTCTCTCCTCTAGATGTGTGCCTGATGAGTAATCAATTCTCCAACTTCGACGATGCTCGTTCGAAGGATCGTTATTCTACGTCGGTTTCCGGTTCGAGCAGTGGGGGTAACGGTGATGTTGGGACGAACATAGCACTGCAGTCTGCGGTCGGTAAGGCTTACTGGCGTTTGTTACCGATCCTTTTTATCTGTTACATCATCGCGTACATCGATCGCAATAATGTTGCGATTGCAATGTTGACGATGGCGAAGGATTTGCCTTCCTTCGATTCGTCAGTATTTGGTTTTGGAAGCGGGATTTTCTTTTTAGGTTACTTTCTGCTTGAGATTCCTGGCTCACTCATCGTGGAGCGTTGGAGTGCTAGGAAGTGGATTTGCCGGATTATGGTGACGTGGGGGTTCATGGCTGCGTTGACGGCATTCGTGAAGACCCCCATGCATTTTTATACAGTTCGATTTCTGCTCGGGATGGCAGAAGCTGGTTTCTTTCCTGGGGTGATTGTTTATTTGAGCCATTGGTTTCCCCAAAAAGAGCGTGCAAAAGCGATCGCTTATTTTTTGATCGCAACTCCGATCGCAAACATCATTGGATCTGCGGTATCGTCGTTGTTTATTGATATTGGACAAACTGTTGTCGATCCGCAAACGGGGCAATCGATCACCAATCCAGAGTTGTGGGGGATGAAGGGTTGGCAGTGGATTTACATCATCTGGGGAATCCCTGCGGTTGTTTTTGGACTGTACGTTCTATTTGGGTTGACCGATCGCCCGAAGCAAGCGGTGTGGCTTACTGATGAAGAGAAGGAAGCGTTGGAGGGGGAGTTGTTGAAAGATAAAGAAGCCCACCGAGCTGCAGGGCACATGACTTTGACGCAAGCCTTATCGAGTCCGAAGGTGTTGCTACTGGCTTTTGCATATTTTGGGATTGTCACAGCGAACTACGGTATCGAAATGTTTCTGCCGAGTGTGATCAAGGAGTGGTATCCTGAGTTGCAGCCTTCTCGTATTACTTTGCTTGTGATGATTCCCTCGTTGTTGGTGATCCCAGGCCAATTGTTTGTTGGTTGGTCATCGGACAAACGACAGGAACGGCGATGGCATAGCGTGGTGCCCGTTGTGATTGGCGCGGTGTTTTTGGTATTGGTGACGATGTCGCAAGGGTGGTTAGTGGGGACCATGATCTGTTTCACGATTGCGGCGGCGGGGATGAAGTCATACATGCCTGCGTTTTGGTCTTTGCCTAGTTTATTCCTCACTTCGACTGCTGCGGCAGGAAGCGTGGGCTTGATCAATTCCATCGGGAATTTGGGCGGTTTTCTTGGCACCTACGTCATGGGGTTCATGCAGGCAAATCTGAAGTCTTATACTTTGGGGCTACTGTTTCTTGCGTTGACGAGCACGCTTTCGGCAATGTTGATTACACTGTTGCCGCTTCGTAAACCTGGTGAAGAGATTCCGGAGGAATAGTCTGAACTTCCCGAGGTATCTTGATCGTCATGGTCATCTTCGTTTTGGTCGCTTGAGTATAAGGGAAGTGAGACATGGATCTTTGTTCCCTTACCGAGTTGGCTTTTGACTTCAAAGTTCCCTTGCATGGACTCGATGATATTCAGGACGATGCTCAGTCCTAGGCCGGATCCGCGAGGAGTGTTTGCTGGGTCGCGTCCTGAGTTGCAGCGAAAAAATCGTTGGCCAAGTTTCTTTTGATCCTCATCTGAGATACCGATACCGGTGTCTGCAACGCAAAGGACTGCTTGGTTGGAAGAGATATCCTTGCGCAGCGAGACACGGATGTGACCATTTGTTTCGGTGTATTTGATCGCGTTATCAAGTAGGTTTTGGATGA